>JAKBBA010000148.1 GCA_021808665.1 Actinomycetes bacterium | reverse complement strand
CGACCTGGTCGTCGACGGTGACCGCCGACGGGGCGAGCAAGGCGTGGCCGCTGTGAGCGAGCGCGGACAACTCGAAGCGAAAGGCGACGAGGGCTTCACCCTCATCGAGTTGCTGGTCACGATGGTAATCATGTCACTCGTCGCAGTGATGGTGCTCGTCTCGATCATCAACGTGATGACCCAGCAGAACCAGGCCGCCTCGCTCGACAAGACCTCTTCGCAGGTCGGCTTGGCGTTCATCGCACTCGACAAGGAGATCCGCTACGCCGCCAGCATCGACTGCCCCTACGGGTGGACCGCGCCAGCCGGTGACCCATGCTCGACGGCCCCGACGGACGCTGCGTCCGTGCCGAGCGGCGACTACGCGCTCACATTCTATTCCGCTTGGACGGTCGCGACACTCGGCCACCCTCAGTGCAGCGAACTCCTCTACGACACCACCAAAGGGCAGTTGGAGCAGCGAACGTGGGATGCCGGTAGCAGCGTCTCGACCGCCACAGCCTGGTCGATTATCGGGTCCGGGCTGTCTAACGCACCGAGCCAGCCGGTGTTCAGCATCCCTAACGCTACGTCAGGGTCGTTGATCCGACAACAGGTGCTCATCTCGCTCGAGTCGGGATCCACTGCGACAGTCCCGGCTGTGTCATCGGTTGCGACTGTGACGTTCACCGCCGTCAACTCCACGACCGCTAACCCGCCCACGACCAGCGCGTGCCCCCTTTCATGAGCAACAACCGAAACCCGATGAGGGCAAAAAGACGTCCAGCTGTCCTTAAGCACGCGCGTCGACGCCGGTTTCTTGCGCGGTGGGCCGAAGCCCGCAATTTCGGTCGTTGCGCCGACGAGCGAGGTTCCCTCGTCATAGCGCTCAGTTTGCTTCTGATCGCGTCGATAGTGCTGGCGTCGGTCGCGAACCAGGCGTTCTTCAGTCTCGGCCAGGCAACCCAGTCCAACCAGCGAAACGACGCGCTGCAGGGCGCTTTGGCGGGAGTGCAGGCGGCGGTAGCGGACATCCGCGCGGCGGTGACCGGCAGCGGTTCGAGTGCCGTCGGCGACGTGGCCGACCTGCCGTGCAGTGCCATTGACGGTACGGTGTCGTCGAGCACGTCGAGCAACACGACGATCTCCTACAAAGCGCAGGTGACGTACCTGCTCCAGACAAGCTCCGGAGTATCCCCCGCGGCGACCTGCGTCCAAGGCCAGGGCCCTCAACCTTCCTCCCCGAACGCTGCATTTAGCGTCCACCAGGCGCAGATCACCTCTGTAGGCGGCGACAACCTGTCGAGCCCGTCGGTGATCAGCCGAACAGAGAACTCGACCTACAACTTCTCGTCGCCAACCAACGCCAACATCCCCGGCGGCCTCATCTACACCTACCCCGACAGCGCAGGCCAGACCTTCTGCGCCGAGGTAGGCCCCGTGTACTCGACCGGCTTCGAGCTGGTGATGTCGTCGAGCTGCAACGCGTCGAACCCGAGCGCGTCTCTGGTGTTCTCCTACCAGCAGGATTACACCCTCCAGACGCTCGTCAACGGGCAGGCGTATTGCATAGTCGACCAGGGACAGAACGGCTCGACGACCGTCACCAACCCTACCGACACGACCGTGTACGTAGCCCCGTGCACCTCACCGGCGCCACTTTCGCAGCAGTGGGGCGTCAACAACTCCGACTCAGTCGAGGGTGTCAACTCCTCCGGCGGCCCGAACGGTTGGTGCCTCGACAACTGGATCTCCTCGGCGAGTCCCGCCGGCTACAACCCTGCGGGATCCGGGACATACATCGGAACGAACTGCGGCGGAGGCGGCTACGCAACCGACCAGACGTGGACCATGCAGGCGACGGTCGGCGCCGGCGGGTCCAACCCGGTTCCCGGGACGATCGGCCCGACTGACCAGTTGATCAACTACGCCGAGTTCGGGCGCTGCATAGACGTCACCAACCAGGACGTCAACTTCGGCGCCCTCATCGACTACACGTGCAAGCAGTTCCCGAACACGTCGATCTACCCGATCTGGAACCAGAGGTGGTGCACCGTCCCGCTCGGCTCTTACGGGGAGCCGGCAAACGCCGTACTTCTCTATACCCCCCAGTACACGAGCGCCGGCTGCCCCAGCAATCCTCTCGCCCCGCAGAGCGGTGTCACCCCGTACTGCCTGACGACAGCCATCGACGCGGCGAACAACCCGGCCGATAAGCCGGGCGGTGGCTACCCGATCATCTACCCGTCCGCCGGGGCGACGGCGGTCACGGTGCAGAACTGCTCGACGCTCATATCCAACCTTTCGAGTCAAGGCGCATCAGCCCTGTCAGGCGCGTCGACGCAGATCTGGATCAACTCCGGAACTACGGGTGGAAGCATCGACAACTACACCTACCAGGACTACCGCGGGTACTGCCTGCAGGCTAACAACGCGTACGGCCTCGTCTACCCCTCTGGGTCTACCGGCGCGAGCTTCACGATGCTCCAAGTCGCCCCGTGCACTGGCAACCTCACCCAGAAATGGAACGCCCCGCCAAACTACGGAGCCTCGAACATCGCGAATACCTACGAAGGCTGACAGACCGCATCCCACGTCGCTTGCAGGCGCCGAGCGGCGAGCGCCTCGTCGACCCGGCCGACCGGGGTCGATCTCGGGGCGTGCGCCGCCTCCCCTGCCACCTCCCCGGCGATTCTTATCAGCGCCTCGGCGAGCGCCTCTAAAGTCTCGACGCTCTCCGTCTCGGTCGGCTCGATCATCAGCGCCTCCTCCACGATGAGCGGGAAGTAGACGGTCGGAGCGTGAAAGCCCTCTTCGAGCATCCGCTTCGCCACGTCGAGCGCCCTGAGTCCGGTCTGCTTCTTGAGTGTCGAGGTCGACGCCACGAACTCGTGCATGGCGGGCCGGTCGAAAGGAATGTCGTAGGTGCCACGGAGACGGCTCTTCAACCAGTTCGAGTTGAGGACGGCGCCTTCCGCGACTCGGCGAAGCCCGTCTCCTCCGTTCGCGAGAATGTACGACCACGCACGTGCTAACGCCAGCGCGTTCCCGTACCAGCTGTGCACCCGGCCTATCGAACGCGCCGGGTTGACCCACGCGAAAGTCCCGTCGTCGCCCCGCTGCGCAAGCGGGCCTGGCAGGAAATCCTCCAATCTCGCCGAGACCGCGACAGGACCGGCGCCGGGCCCTCCCCCGCCGTGCGGGACGGCGAAAGTCTTGTGGAGGTTCATGTGCACGATGTCGAAGCCCATGTCGCCGGGGCGGGTGACACCGAGGATGGCGTTCAGGTTCGCTCCGTCGTAATAGAGGAGCGCCCCGACGTCGTGCGCCGCAGCAGCGATCTCGGCGATGTCCTCCTCGAAGAGTCCCAAAGTGTTCGGGTTGGTGAGCATGATCCCTGCGACGTCACCGTCGAGACGATTCCGAAGGGCTGTCATATCGACGAGTCCACGATCGTCGCTCGGTATGGTGACGGTCTCGTAGCCTCCGAGCGTGACAGACGCCGGGTTCGTGCCGTGAGCCGAATCGGGGATGATCACCTTCGTCCTTGTCTCGCCCTGCGAGTCGTGCCAGGCTCTCATCAGCAGAAGTCCGGTCAACTCCCCTGCGGCGCCTGCCGGAGGCGCGAGCGTCGCGGCTTTCATGCCGGTCACCTCGCAGAGGGCATTCGAGAGGCTCCACAACAGTTCCAGCCAGCCCTGGCAGTGGCTCGCCGGCGTAGCGGGATGGACGTTCGCGAGCCCCGGGAGTGATGCCGCGTCGTCGCAGAGCTTCGGGTTGTACTTCATGGTGCACGACCCGAGCGGGTAGGCGCCGAGGTCGACGGAGTACTGGCGGTGGGTGAGCCTCGTCACGTGAGCCACGAGGTCCCTCTCGGGCACTTCGACAAGCTCGACCGGTGCGCCTCTGAGCAGGCCTGGGGCTACGAGCTCAGACGCGTCCCACTCCGGTAGTCCCGTCGAACGGAACGACCACGCCCTGCGCCCCGGGCTGGAGTATTCGAATATCGTCGCTTCGCTATCCCTACCCATGACCGGTGCGCTCGTCGCCCTCCCGGCGGGCGCTGGCACCCGTGCGTTGTGCTCCGAGGTCATCTGATCACCTTGCCTACACATTCGACATAGCGGTCGATTTGCTCCTTGGTTCGTCGCTCGGTGACGCTGACGAGCAGCGCCTCACCGTCTATGGTCGCCAGCCCGCTCTCCACGCCGACCGCTACGCCCGCGAGGAAACCTTCCTCGGCCATCCTCTCGATTACCGCCGCCGCGTCGACCGGCAACTTCAACGCGAACTCCCGCAAAGTCGCTGCTGTCACGAACTCCTCGACGCCCGGAAGACCAAGGAGCGCCTCGCGGGTGTAGCGTGCCCCTCGGGCGCAGCGCAACGCCAGTTCCGCCAGTCCGCTCGTGCCGAGCCAGGACAGCTGGATCATCGCAGCGACAGCTATGAGCGTCTGGTTGGTGCAAACATTCGACGACGCCTTCTCGCGACGTATGTCCTGCTCACGCGCGCGCAGCGTCGTGACATACGCGTTGCGTCCGGCCACGTCGCGTGTACGCCCGACGAGACGGCCCGGCAGGCGGCGGACGAGGTCGCGCCGGCACGCGAAAAGCCCGAGGTACGGTCCGCCAAACGACATCGGGGTTCCGAGAGGCTGTCCTTCCCCGACGGCGATGTCCGCCCCCATCTCCCCCGGCGTGCGCAGAAGGCCAGCCGACACCGGGTCGAACGCGACGACAAGCGCTGCGCCGTGGAGGTCAGCGGCCGTACGTGCAGCCGAGACGTCCTCCAAGACGCCGAAAAAGTTCGGGTTCGCCACGACGACCGCCGCCGGCTCCCCGGGGGGCGCCGCGTCCCAGTCGGTGCGGCCGTCGCGTGTCGGTATCTCGACAATTTCGTGGCCCGAGCCGGCGGCGAACGTCTTGATCACCGCCCGCCAGTTCGGGTGCAACGCGCCGCTCACCCACATGGTCGAGTGACCCTTCGGGCTGGCCGCCATGTTGAGTGCTTCCACGGTCGCCGACGCCCCGTCGTAGAGGGAGGCGTTGGCTATCTCGAGGCCAGCGAGGCGCGACACGAACGTCTGGTACTCGAATAGCGCCTGGAGGACACCCTGCGACACCTCCGGCTGGTAAGGGGTGTAGGCAGTGACGAACTCGGAGCGCGAGCCGAGACGTCGGGTCGCTGCTGGCACTTCGTGGTCGTAGGCGCCTGCGCCGGCGAAACAGACAAGCTCCGGCCCGCAGCGGTTCGCGGCGGCGAGACGCTCCATCTCGAATGCAACATCGGGTTCGGAGCGGCCCGGCTCGAGGGCGAGACCGCGGGCGAGGCGAAGCGCATCGGGGACGACAGCGAAAAGCTCGTCTAGTGACGCGAGGCCGAGATCGGCGAGCATCCGCTCGATGTCGGCGTCGCTGTGAGGGACGAAATGACCCAACTGAGGTGAACCCTTCCTGTCTGAGCTTGTGTCAGTGTTTCTTCGCGACGAACGGCAGCGCGCACACCGTGGCGGCTACGCGACGGCCTCGTGCCTCTACCTCCACCGCTGACCCGACTTCGCAGGAGGGCTCCATGAGGGCAAGCCCTATGCCGCGTCCGACGACGGGCGAGAAGTTCCCGCTCGTCACTTCACCCACAACTCTTCCGTCGAAGACCACGGAGGCCCCCGCGCGGGGCGGCTGGCGTCCCTCGGCGATCACACCGGCGAGAGCACGCGAAATGCCAGCCCGACGCTCGCGCTCCAAAGCGGCGCGGCCGGGGAACCCTGCCGGCTTGTCCCACGCGATCACCCAGGCAAGGCCGGCCTGTAGTGGAGTGATTCCCGGCCCGAGCTCGTGGCCGTGAAGTGGCAGCGCAGCCTCCAGGCGCAGCGTATCTCGCGCTCCGAGCCCGGCCGGGCGGAATCCGGCGACGCAAACGGACTCCCAGAAGTCTGCGGCTGCGCTGGCAGGGATCGAGCATTCGACCCCGTCCTCGCCGGTGTAGCCGGTTCCCGCGGCAAGGCAGTGCACGTTGCGCCATACAAAAGGTGCGACGCGGAATCGTCCGACGCCCGCCGCCTCGGGCGATACCGTCGCTAGTTTCCGGCGCGCTGACGGACCAGCCAACGCGATGACCGCCCGCTCGGAGGTGACGTCAGTCCCGCCGATCGCCCGGCGCACCCGGGCGGTGTTCGACGCGTTGGGCATCACGTCGAATCGCTCCTGATCGACCCACCAAACGATGATGTCGTCCAAGACGCTGCCGTCGGCGTCGTCGAGCAGGTGGGTGTACTGCGCCCGCCCGGGAGAGATCTTGTCGAGATCGTTCGTGAAAGCGGCTTGCAAGGCTGCCTTGGCGTCCGGGCCTTCCACGCGAACCGTACCGAGGTGGCTGACGTCGAATGCGGCCGCGTCGCTCCGGCACGCCATGTGCTCTGCAAGTGTTCCCCCAGGGTACGCGAGCGGCATCTCCCAGCCGCCGAAGGGGACCATCTTCGCCTGCGAAGCGCGGTGCGCCCCGTCGAGCGGAGACCGGCGCAGCGACTCGATAGGCGAACTCACCGCGCCGATCCTAGACGTCGACGCCGGGTACTGCTACCTCCTCGGGGTCAGACGGCGGCCGCACCCCGGATGTCTTCATCGCCCGGCAAGCCCGGCAAGCCCGGCAAGCCCGGCCCGGCCGCGCCTGGACCCGTCGCGCGCGCTGCGCGATCGGTCAGCCCGGTGACCGCCGCCTCGAGCTCGCTCACGACGCCACCGAGCGGCACGATGTTGAGGACCGTTTGGCCGCCCTTCAAAAGGTCGACGATCTCCTGGCCGCTCCACGCCAGAACGGAGGTAGCGCCGTCGATGACGAGGTTGGCGCTGCCGACGTCACCTCCAGCTCCTCGAAGGCACTCGATCGCCTTGCGCGTCGAATGCAGCGACACTCCTGCGTCGACCAGGCGCTTGATCACTTTGAGCTGGAGCAGGTCGGAGTAGGAGTACAGCCTTTGAGATCCGCTCCCCCGCGCCCGGCTCACCGACGGCTCCAAGAGGCCGGTCCGCGCCCAGTAGTCGAGCTGGCGGTATGTGATTCCGACTATCGAACAGACCTGCGGACCTCTATATCCCAGACGGGTCTCCCCCGCTCCAGCCCCGACGTCTCCCGACCGCATTGACCGCACCTCCATAGGATACGAGAAAGTCACATCAGTGTTGTCCCTATCGCAAAGTGTGGCCGAAGTCGGCGGTCGCCGCAACTGTGGCTCGCCAACGACTTCTTGCTCAGCCGAAGTCCTCGGGGCGGATACCCTCGATGAAACTCCGAAACTCCGACACCAGATCTGCGTCGCCGGTGCTCTCGTCGCCGGTGGAGAGAACTACGCCCTCCGCATCTATCAGGTCCTCCTCCGCGAAGATCGGACAGTTGGCCCGCACTGCGATCGCAACTGCGTCCGAGGGTCGAGCTGACACCTGGCGGCGCCCCGACGTTGTGACCAGGTGCAACTCGGCGTAGAACGTGCGCTCGCGAAGCGCCGTGACGACGACGTAGTCGAGTGTCGCCCCCAAAGCCTCCATCAAGTCGACGATCAGGTCATGGGTCATCGGGCGAGGAGTCGAGATCGACTGCTGGGCGAAGGCGATCGCCTGCGCTTCGGCGGGGCCGATATAGATGACCAACGTCCGCTTCGACCCCGCCTTTTCCTGAAGCAGCAGGATCGGATTGTTGCTAGGGATTTCGACCCTCAACGCGTCGAGCTTCATTTCGACCATACGACCAAGGTTAGTTCCCCGGC
>JAKBBA010000147.1 GCA_021808665.1 Actinomycetes bacterium | reverse complement strand
CCCGTAGTCCCCCCCTTGACGAGCTGTGGGTGCCCGACCCAGCGTGAGCGACGCTATCCCGTCAGCCTTGCAGGTCGACCTCCAAGACTCTGAGGGTCGGTGGATAGCGGGCGGTCGCCTCGTCCGTGACGGCGAGACGACTGTCTTCTCGTCATTCGAAAGCTATTGGGAAGCGCCTTCGAGGCCGGTACTGGGGCAGGTCTTCGAGCAACGCGGACCGTCGTGGCGACTGTCCGCGCGTGCTGCGTTACCAAGCTGGTTTTCGAACCTCCTTCCAGAGGGAACTCTGCGGGACACGATCGCTCGGGCAGTCGGTGTCAAGGCGGAGCGCGAATTCGCCCTCCTCGCTCGCATCGGCCGAGACGATCTCCCTGGTGCTCTTCGCCTCCATCCGGTCGACATCGAGGCGGACATGTCGATGCCCGACGACGAAATCCCTGCGGTCGAACACGCCGACGCATCTGGTTCCATCAAATTTTCTCTCGCTGGCGTGCAGCTCAAATTCTCGTTGACAGAACATGGGCGTGGTCTCACCATCCCAGCGACCGGCGAGTCGGGTACATGGATCGCCAAGCTTCCCGATGCCCGCGTCGGCTACGAAGGGGTCCCCGAAGCCGAGTACGCGGCCATGCAGCTGGCCGCCGCTTCGGGCATCGACGTGCCTGAGACCCGACTCGTCGATGTCAGCGGCATCGGCGGTCTGCCGGAATGGGCCAGGACCAACGGCTGGGCGCTCCTCGTGCGGCGCTTCGATCGTCGCCTAGCCAGCAGCCGCGTCCACGCGGAGGACCTCGCCCAAGTCCTCGACATTCGGCCCGCTCGCAAGTACGAGCGGGCCAACTTTGAGACGGTCGCTCGAACGGTCGCAGCTCTTAGCGGTGCCGAGCGCGTCGGGGAGGTGATCGACCGGATTGTCTTGAATATTCTCGTCGGCAATGGCGACGCCCACGTCAAGAACTGGACGTTCATCTACCCGGACGGCAGCCGCCCGCAGCTCAGCCCCGCCTACGACATCGTGCCGACGGTGCTCTACATTCCCCATGACGATCTTGGCCTCAAGCTCAATGGTTCGCGTTCGTTCGCCGACGTCGATCTTGCGGCGTTCGGCCGACTCGCCGAGAAGGCGGGATGGGACGGCGGGCTTGGCCGCGAGCGCGCCGACCGGGCTGTTCAACGGGTGCTTGCAGCGTGGCCGGTACTCGGGGAGCATCTGGGTCGGGACGCGCTACGCCGCCTGACCGAACGGCGGGACACCCTGCGAAAGCTCCTGCCCTGAGTACGTCGGCGATTGCACCGGCCACGCGATCGAGTTAGTAGTCGTGCTCCCTAAGTTACGGCGCTCGGCGAACACGCTTTCGGGGATCCGATCGTTCGTGCGGGTTTGGCGGGCCCGGTTTGCTAGGTGCCCTTGACGCGATTGGGACTATGAGGGTGTTGATCAGGTTGGAGGTGAAGTCGCTTCGAGTCATGTGGCCGGATAGCAGGTAACCCTTGAGGACCCAGGTGTGACTCGATGCTACGAGCATGGTCGCGAGGTAGAAGGGGTCGGTGCTTTTGACTAAATATCCGTCTGCGATCGCTTCGACGATTACCCCTCTCAACAGGTCGACGAGGTCGCACTCGGCGTCCTTGGCCATAGTCAGGCCGGCGGCACTCAGGTAGCCGGACTCCCGGTACCAGATAAGAATCTCGTCGGGGTGCTTGGAGGCGCTGTCGACGAGGAAAGTCGCTCCGCGACGTAGCCTCTCCAGCGACGAGGCGTCTCCGGCGAGTGCCTCGGCAAGCCCTCGGCGCCAGACCTCGTGGCCGTGTTCCATGATGAGGAAGAGGATGTCTTCCTTGCGGCGGATGTACTCATAGACAAGCCCCACGGACATTTCAGCGGCGTCGGCTATCTGGCGGACCGTCGTCTTGGAAAATCCCTGGGTGGTTACCAACTTAATGGCAGCGTCGACGATCTGCTCTCGTCTGACCTCGACGAGGCGGTCGTCGGCGACCCTGGCTACAGGTCTCTTAATGATGGCGGAAGCGGATCGTTCTGCCACTGGATCTCCTCGTCGAATCGGAGCTTCGGCTCTTAACACCTGTGGATGGTAGCAGCGACTGAGCGTTCAGTCTGGGTCCGCTTCGATGGCGATGGTTTAGGAGTGTTCGACCGGAGGATCGTCGGCGCGGTCTCGGACTCTTGACACGTGCGCCCCGGTCTCCTATAGTGAGCGAACGATCAGTCAGTGAATGAGTGATCAGTCGGTCTGCCTTGTGGGAGGGCACTCCGGTATGGGGACTCGACGGTCTAGATCAAGGAGAAGGTCGGACCCGGTTGCTGTCAGGCGAAGAGAAAGAGAGCGTGCAAACAATGTCGCAAACCCTTAGGTCGGTGGCCACATCAGGAGCGAGACCGTTGTCGCCAGCGGACACTCGGCTTCTGGAGATTATGGAGGAACATTCTCGTGCTGAACGCTCCGCTGACATCGAGGCAGTGATGGAAACCGTGTCGACGGCCCCGGTGTGGGAGTTCGGCGGCCGGTGCTTCGAGGGCCGGGACTCAGTTCGACGCTTCTACGAGGCATTCATCAAGCATCTCGGCGAACTCGCTCCGTTGGAGTACCGCTCCGTCGTGTTCGGTGAAGAGACGGTAGCTACAGAGTTCGCGTGGATCTTCAACACCGCGAATGGCGGTCGAAGCTATCCCGCGTCAGCGGTGATGGCGTTTGACGGTGAGCGCCTACAGGCAGAGCGGATTTATTGCGCTGCGCCGGAACTCTTGGCGATCGTCGACGGCTGGCTTGAAGGAGACGAGGGACAAAATCAATGACTCTAAGTGAGATTGAGAACCCTCAAGTCACCCGTAACGGGGCCGTGCGACGACCTGAGGTCGACAACGACTTCCTCTGCCGGGTTGGTCCCGGGACGCCTATGGGCGAGGCCCTGAGCCGCTACTGGTGGCCTGTCGGCGTCGATGCAGACTTCGCGATACCCGACAGCGACCCGCGCCACGTGCGTCTGCTTGGCCGCGACTTCGTGGCCTTTCGCGACACTAACGGCGTCTTGGGGTTACTCGACGAGAACTGCTGCCATCGTGGCTCGTCGTTGGCACTGGGACGTGTCGAAGATTGCGGCATCCGTTGTCTGTACCACGGCTGGAAGTTTGGTGTCGACGGGACGATCCAAGAGACACCGAACATGCCCGACGGAAGGTTCAAGGAACGAGTCAAGCAGCCCTCATACCCGATTCGCTCGGCCGGCGGGCTCATCTGGGTTTACGTCGGCAGGCCTGATACGCAGCCTCCGTTTCCGCAATACGCGTTCATGGACGAGACTACTCCCGACAAGCAGCCGATCCGCTACCTGATCGACTGCAACTACGTCCAAGTCATGGACGGTAATCTTGACACTTCCCACGCCTTTGTGCTTCACACTGATCTCGTCAAACAATGGTCTAGGAACACCTCGTCAGAGGGAACCCTTGAGCGGAATTTCAATCCCGAGCAGACAGTCCCGCGCCTCGAGTTCCTCTCCACGGACTTCGGCTTCTACTACGCCGGCATCCGCACCGGGGGCGGCGTTCCTGAAGGTAAACGCCACTTGCGCATCACGGCGTTCGTTGTCCCGCACATGGCACTCATCCCCGGAGAAACCGGCCGGCCGCTGTTGTGGGCTCCCATAGACGACGAACACACCTGGCTGTTTCTGGCCAATGTCGACGCCGAAGGGATGCGCAAAGCCAATATCGGCTTCCCGGCCGACCTGGTTGATCCCGACGGTCATGTCAGGATGAACCGGGCCAACAACTATGGTCAGCAGCGCGAGACCATGCGCGGAGCGAGCTTTAGCGGCCTACGGACCACTCTGGCCGAAGACGCTGCCATGCAGGTGTCGATGGGACCCCTCTATGACCACTCTCGCGAAGTCGTCGTCCCCGCTGACCGGGCAGTCCTCAAGGCGAGACGATTGCTCATCGAGTCGGCGCTGAGAGTCCAGGCGGGGGAGGAACCGCTACGCTGCGACCCGGCCGGTATGTCGTCGATAAGGGCGGTCGAAGCGCTGGCGGACATCAGCAGACCGTGGCAGGAATTCGTCGGCCACGACGCGCCCACGGGTGACAGCGAGTCCGACGACAGCGAGGACATATCGTAGATGACAGCGCCCGTCTCAGCTGCGCAGAGTGCTCCGTCTCTCCGACTTGACGGGTGCGGTTTCGTCGTCGTCGGCGCCGGTAACGGCATCGGCAGAGCAACCGCTCACGCACTGCGCTCGGCTGGCGCAGAGCTGTTCTGCGTCGACATCAACGAGGGACTAGCTAAAAGCATCGCCGATGAAGTGGGCGGAACGGCGTGGGTTGCTGACGCCCGCGATCGGGCTGACGTGACAGCGACCGTAGATGCCGCTAGAGAGGCGCTCGGAAGGATCGCTGGATTCGTAGACATAGTAGGACAATCCCGATACGCCTCCTTGTTGGACATGACCGACGAGGACTTTCACTGGACGACAGGAATGGTGCTCCGGCATGCCTTCCTTTTCGCGCAGCTCGTCGGCCGGCTCATGGCGGCGGAGGGCGGCGGATCGATGGTCTTCGTGTCATCGATTGCCGGTGTTACAAGCGCTCCGCGCCAGGTCGCGTACGGTGCAGCGAAGGCTGGACTGAACTCGTTGGTGAGAACAGCGGCCGTCGAGTTGGGCGGGTCGGGGATCCGCGTCAACTCCGTCGCTCCGGGCACCGTCGCTACCCCTCGGGTACTCACGACCTTGACCGAGGAAGTTCGCGCCGGGTTCGCCCGCTCGATTCCGCTGGGTTCGCTCGCGGAGCCTTCAGACATCGCCGCCGCGATCCTCTTCCTCTCCTCGTCGATGGCCCGCCAGATCACAGGCCAAACCCTGCTCGTCGACGGCGGCGCAAGTGTCAAGTTCCCGTACCCGGCGGAGCTCATGCCGTGACTTATCTCTCACGTCGGCTGCTTCGGCCGCCCGCACAAGGCTCGGTCACACCTTGACCGAAGTGGTTTTTGGAGGCGCGACATCTCACGGTGTCACCGCGGTTGTCCAGTGGCAGGACTGGCTCGGCCGTGCCGAAGACGACGCGAAGCTGCCGTTGTACAAGCAGGGTCGACGTCGCAGCTACCAAGACCTCGCTGAAGAGGCCGGTGATTCGCTCTCGGCGCAGCTGCAACCTGCAGTACTCGAAGAGCGCGGACGGATGATTCAGGGCGCACTCGATCGGCTTCGGCGCGATATCGAGGCGGCCCGGCTTGATGTGCTTGTCGTGATTGGTGATGACCAAGGGGAGGCATTTCCTCCGTCGTCTACACCCACGCTGGCTATACACACCGGCGAGCAAGCCACGGCGGCGCAAATGCCCGTACCCGATGACGCCGCGCCGTGGATGCATCGGGCGGTAGCCGGGCTCGGCATGGACCGAAGCCGTCCGTTACCGACCGCCGGAGAGCTCGCTGTTCAGGTCATCGAGAGCTTGGTGAGGCAAGGTTTCGATGTCGCGCCTTTCAACACCGACGTTACTGGTCGAGGGCTGGGGCATGCTTTCACGTTTCCCCACCGACGCCTTCTCTTGGACGGTCCGGTTCGCCTCCTTCCGATCCTCATCAATACCTATTACGCCCCAAATCAGCCGACCCCGGCCCGGTGCTACGCGATCGGCGCGGCGCTCTGCCAAGCGCTTAAGACGGCCGGCACTTCCGACCGCGTTGGAATTTTGGCCTCTGGCGGTCTTAGCCACTTCATCGTCGAGGAAGATCTTGACCGCAGCGTCCTCGAGGCGATCGCACGCAGCGACAGGCATATTCTCGAGCGTCTTCCAGCGGAGCGCCTATTGGAAGGATCGAGCGAGATCCGAAACTGGATTGCCGCTGCTGGAGTGTTCGCCCAGCACCCCGTCAAATGGTGCGAGTACGTCCCAACGCGCCGCAGCCCTGCGGGGTCCGGCTGCGGCAACGGGTTCTTGACCTGGCAGGTCTGACACGCGGCCCGTCGGCGGCATGGCTGACTAGAAGTTTCGTGAGTCCGCAAAACAACCAATGAAGGAGTCAAATGTGAGGAACCGAATCGCATCTCTCGCATCGGTAGCGATGGCCGCCCTGCTCGTTGCGAGCTGCTCGTCGGCGTCGAAGGCGGTGTCGTCCAACACCGCGGCGCCGTCGGCGCCCACCTCGTCGACGCCGACATCGTCGGGTAGCGGGAGCGCAGCGCTCGCATCAGCAACTGCAGCGGTGCGGCAGGACGAGGCAATACCTACGTCGCTCAGCGTGACAGCTCCCCTTCCTTCGAAACCAGCGACAGGGAAGACGATTGTATATATCAGCTGCGAAGTACCGGAATGCACACTCGTCGGCCAGGGAGTACAGCAGGCAGCTACTGCGCTGGGCTGGAACTATCACCAGCTGCAGTCGACAGAGTCCAATCCGGCGTCGCTCGTGAGTGCGCTCACGCAGGCGCTGCAGTACCATCCTGTCGCAGTCAGCTTCGTCGGCCTGCCAGAGGCCGTATGGTCGAGCGTGATCCCAGCGTACGCAAGCGCGAAGGTGGCGCTTCTTCCCACCTTCACGGGACCTGTCACGGTCAATAGCACGGTACTTGCCAGCATTGGCCAACCTAGCCAGCCTTCCTCAGGAAAAGCGATTGCAAACTGGGTGATCTCAAACTCGTCGGGAAAGGCACACGTCCTGCTCTTCAACGTTCCCTCCTACCCAATCCTCGGTCAGTTCAGCACCTCGTTCAAGCAGGTCCTCTCGAGCTGTGCCGGCTGCACGATCACTCACTTGGACGCCACCATCCCCCAGGTCGACGGCGGTCAGGCGGTACCGCTGATCGTCTCCGCGCTCCGACGTAACCCCTCGGTCAACTACGTGGTATCGACGCTCGGCGCATTTTCAACCGGGTTGCCGAGTGCACTCGCGGCGGCGGGGATAAAAAATATCAAGATAGCCGCCGGCTCCGGGACGGTCCTCGACCAGCAGGCCATCCAGCAGGGAACAGAGAACGCAGTCACGACTCAGGGCTACTTCTACTCGGGTTGGCTCGTCGTCGACGCTGCGGCCCGCTTCAGCGAAGGCGTCGCCTTACCAGCGAACTACGGCGCCATCCCATTCGTACTGCTCACCAAGTCCAACCTCACCAAGCCCGCTACCTCTTGGGACCTGCCAACGAACTACCAGACTCTATTCAAGCAATTGTGGGGTGTCGGCTGAGCGCACCGGTAGCAGGGGGGCGCGCTATGACGATGCAGCTCAGCGAAACCTACAAAGCGAGAAAGGATCCTCCCACAAATGCGCTCAGGAAATCGACCGCAGGGAGATGCAGTGCGGCAAATGCGCAAGTTGCGTTCGATCTCGGAATTGACGGTTCTTGACTTGGGTCTCGGGATGGCTCCGGCTGTCGTCGCGCACTTTCTTCGGGAGCACGGTGCCAAAGTGTTCCGGGTCGAGCGCGACGACGACCCGTTCTATGCGGTATATCCCGCCTACAGCGTTTGGCATGAGGGAAGCCGAAGGGTGGGACCAGTCGCACTTAGGGAGTTGGCAGAGCGCGCAGACATCTGCATTACCGGAGGAGAGGACTGGCCCGGGCTGGCTCCGCTGCCGAGTCTCTTCCGGCCGGGCGTCAGCAATGAGCGTCTGATAGTTCTCGACATTCAAGGAGACATCGACTCCCGTCGTCCGACACCCGCGGTCGACCTGCTGGCCGCCGCCAGCTCAGGGCTATGCTACGAGCAGCATAGCGACAGACCGATA
>JAKBBA010000146.1 GCA_021808665.1 Actinomycetes bacterium | reverse complement strand
GACACCAGCCTTACCATGGCTGTGCTCTGCCGACTGAGCTAAGGGGGCGTTCAACTCTGCGGGACGATAGCCGGATGAGCCACGACAGCTCCGGTACCGAGCAGACCCCCCATCGTAGCCGAGCCGCAAGGCGATACGCTTCGGTCGTGCCGATCGAGTACCGCCTTGCCGTAATGGACGACGCGGAGGCTATCCGTGGGATCTACAACCGCGAGGTCGTCGGCTCCATATCCACCTTCGACCTCGTGCCCAGAAGCCTCGAGGATCAGCAGGTCTGGATCGACGAGCACAGCGGCGCGCACCCCGCCATCGTGGCCGTGGACGCCGGCAGCGTCGCCGGCTTCGGCTCTCTCACGCCGTATCGCAGCCGTCCCGCCTACCGCACCACCGTCGAGAACTCCATCTACGTAGACGAGGAGCATCAGGGACGGGGGATCGGCCGGGGCCTGCTGGAGGAGCTGATCCGCCTTGCAGGCCTCCACGGGTTTCACGCGGTCATGGCCAGGATCGTCGGAAGCAACGAGACGTCTATAGGCCTGCACCGCTCCTGCGGGTTCGAGCTTGTCGGCGTCGAGCGCGAGGTGGGACGCAAGTTCGCCAGGTGGCTCGACGTAGCTCTCATGCAGCGGATGATCGACACACCGAGATGACCGGATCTTCTTTCAAGTGGAGGTACACACCATGAACGTCGGAGACAGGGCTCCAAGCTTCGAGCTTCCAGACCAAGACGGCTCCACCGTCCGCTTGGATGACCTCCTCGCGTCCGGGCCGGTGGTCGTCTACTTCTACCCGGCGGCGCTGACCCCCGGATGCACGAAGGAGAGCTGCCACTTCCGGGACCTGAGCGCCGAGTTCGCCGCTGCCGGTGCCTCGTGTGTCGGGATATCCGCGGATCCCGTCGACAAGCAGAAGCGCTTCGACACGACCCATTCGCTTGGTTTTCCCCTCCTCTCCGATGCCGACCGCAAAGTGGCGGACGCTTTCGGGGTAAAAAGAAGCGTCGGCTTCCTCCCCAACAAGCGCTCCACTTTCGTCGTCGACCGGACCGGCGTCGTCCGGGCTGTGATCGCCTCGGAGTTCAACATGAACACCCACGCCGACCAGGCGCTCGCGGCCCTTCGCAAGCTGTAGCCGCCGCGCGCAAGCGCGAGCCTTACGCTAGCCGGCTAGCCGGCTAGCTCGGCACCTTACGCCAGACCACCCGCGGCAGGTGACGCATCACGGCCATCACGAGACGAAGCTGCCCCGGCACCCACACGATCGAGCGACCCGACTGCAGCCCGCTAAGTGTCGCCGCGGCCACAGCCTCCGGCGTGGTCGCCATAGGCGCTGGTCGCATCCCCTCGGTCATGCGCCCAACCACGAAGCCGGGCCTTACCACGAGCACCGACACGCCTGTGGCGACCAGCGAATCGGAGAGGCCCTGGAAAAAGGTGTCCATACCGGCCTTCGACGACCCGTATACGAAGTTGGCCCGCCGGACCCGCTCGCCGGCCACCGACGACAAAGCCACTATCGTCCCGTGCCCTTGGCGTCGAAGGACCCGGGCCGAGGCCAGCCCGGCGGAGACAGCCCCGACGTAGTTGACCGTCGCCACGTCGAGCGCCCCGGTGCCGCCCGCCTCGTCCCGGGCTTGGTCGCCGAGAAGGCCGAAGGCTACGACTATGACATCCAGGTCGCCGCCGGCAAGGGCCGCGGCCTGCTCGATCACATCGTCATGCGTCGAGGTTTGGAGCGCGTCGAAGTCGAGTGTCTCCACCCGCCCCGCGCCGGCGGTCGCCACGCCTCGCGCCGCGCTCGCCAGGCGCTCCCCGTTGCGCCCGGCGAGGATCACGGTCGCGGAGCGGGGAGCCGCCAGCACGCCGGCTATCGCAACCCCTATCTCCGAGGATCCGCCCAGGACGAGAACCGATCCGACCGATCCGAGAGCGTCTTTCATTGTTCCTCCGTCGTAATCGAATTTTCGAGGCGAGCCCCGTAAGGCCGCTCGCCGCGCCGGTCACCGAAGCGCAGGGCAGGAAGACGTCTCATGAGATCCGACTGCATGACGCCTTTCGGGTCGAGCCGCTCGCGCACCTCGCGCCATGCGGGAAGTTTCGGGTACATGACTTCGAGCAGCTCCGGGCGCAATCGCGAGTCCTTGGCCAGGTAGACCCGGCCGCCCGCCCCTGCGATGTCCTCGTCGATGGCGTCGAGCTCGCCGGCGAGACCTCCGAAGCTGACCGGCAGGTCCAACGCCAACGTCCAGCCTTCGCTCGGGAACGACAATGGGGCCGGGTTTGCCGGCCCGAAGCGTTTGAGCACGGCAAGAAACGAAGCTGCCCTCGCTGTCACGAGCCTTTCGATGACACGACGCAGTACCAGCTCCTCGCCGTATGGCAGGACGAACTGGTACTGCAGGAAACCCCGTTTGCCGTAGATCCTGTTCCAGCCGTCGATCATGTCGAGTGGATGGAAGAACTTGGAGGCGCCTACCACGTGACCGCTGGAACGAGCGGGTGCCTTGCGATACCACAGCTCGTTGAAGGCTGCGACGCTCCAGCGGTTCAGCAGCCCAGAGGGCGCCCACGGCGGGGCCGGCAGCGAGTCAGGCGGTTCGAAGCGCAACGCTTTCGATGGTGTACGGCCCTTGACAGGCAGGTCTTCGAGGCGGGCGTGCTCGCCGAACTCGACGATCGACCGGCCGAGGGACGACCCGCGTGCGAGGCAGTCGATCCACGCCACGGAATACCGGTAGAGGTGGTCACGTTCGGCCATCACGGCCATCGTGGAGTCCAGGTCGGTCGTGCGCTGCGAGTCGACACGCACCGACGCCGTCTCGACTCGCAGAAGCTCGATGGTGGCCCGCTCGACGATCCCGGTGAGTCCCATCCCGCCTGTCGTCGCCCAGAACTCGTCGGGCGTGGCGTCGGGGCTCAACGTGAGACGACCGGGGCCGGGAGCGTAGAGGTCCAACGAGCGCACGTGGGATCCGAAAGTGCCGTCGCGGTGGTGGCCCTTGCCGTGCACGTCGGAGCCGATCGCCCCGCCTACCGTCACGTAGCGTGTCCCCGGGGAAACGGCCGGCCACAGCCCTAGCGGAACGAGGGTCCGCATCAGCTTGTGCAGGCTCACCCCGGCCTCGACTGTCGCAGTCGCCTCGGCGAGGTTCACGTCGAGGATCCGCTCGGCGGAGGTCATGTCGACGACGGTGCCGCCGGCGTTTTGCGCTGCGTCACCGTAACTTCGCCCGAGTCCCCTTCCTATGATGCCCCTCGGTCCTGCCGAGCGGCTGATCTCCTCGACCTGGCGGGGGGCGCGAGGCTTGTACAGCGCCGCTGACGTCGGAGACGTTCGACCCCAACCGGCCAATAGGGTCTTCTCGGGAGACCCTTCCTCCGCTCGATTGTCGTCGGTTCGCATCCGTCCTCTAGTGGTATACGCCGAAGGCGAACAAGACGACCCAGATGAGGCCCAGCAGCTGCAGTTGGCGGTCGTGTAGTACGAGATCCTCCGGGCGGGCGCCTTTGCCGCTGTCGATCAGGAACGTGAAGTGGAGCAAACCCAGAAGGATCGGGACTATCGACACCTGGAAGAAGATCTCGTCGTGATGGTGGATAGTCGCCGTCTGCAAGGAGAACGCCCACAGGCTGTAGCCGACGACGGCCCCCGTGGCGGCCAATGCGACGACGATACGAAGGAACGTGGTGCTGTAGGCGTCGAGGGTTGCCCGGTGCCCGCCTCGTTCCTCTCCGAGCTCGGCGTGCTCGGCGAGCCGTTTGCCTGTCACCATCAGCAGACTGCCGAACGTCGTGACTATGAGGAACCACTCCGAGACTGCCACGGGAACAGCCACAGCCCCTGCGATACTGCGAAGCAGGAAGCCCGCCGCCACCGACGTCAAGTCGTAGACGGGCAGGTGCTTGAGGTAGCTGCTGTAGGCGATTTGGACTACCACGTAGATCCCGAGGACCAAACCGAACTGCAGACGCAGAAGCGACCCGAGCGTCACCGAACCCACCATGAGCACTACGGCGAGCACGACGGCGAGTCGGACGCTGACGATACCAGCGGCAATCGGACGGTTACGTTTGACCGGGTGCCTGCGATCGGCTTCCACGTCGACGCTGTCGTTTAGAAGGTAGGTGCCGGCCGCCAGAGCGCAGAACAGCGCGAACGCGGCGATCGAGCGTTCCAGCGCAACCCTGTGGGTCAGAACCCCCGCCGCCCCGGGGGCGGCGAACACGAGAACGTTCTTGGTCCATTGCTTTACCCGGACGCTCCGCCACACGCCGCGGATTACAGCGGCCACTCCCGGCGGTGCGCTCGCGTTCGGCTCACCGCCACCCGCTTCGCCGCCGTTCAGCCCGCCCAGGCGGGTCACACCGGGACGCTCTAGTTCCAACTGTAGCGGCGCGACCGTAGAGCCTGCAGCGTGACCGCCCCGACGTAACCGATGACCGTTATCGCCGCCCCGGCGGCTACGTCGCTGAAAAGGTGATTGGCTGTGACTATCACGCACACGACGGTGACCGCCGGATAGCAGTAGGCGAGCACGCGGGCTCGTCTGGTCTTGAACATCGCTGCGAGGACGAGCCCGCACCACAACGCCCAGGCGAAGTGCAGGCTCGGCATGGCTGCGTACTGGTTCGACAGGTCGTTCATCGGCCCGCTGTTAAAGTTCCACAGGCCGCCGACGACCCGCAGGGTGTCGACGAAACCGTAGCTCGCGGGCAGCAGCCGCGGGGGCATCATCGGGAACACCGCGAAGCCGATGAGCGCGAGCGCCGTGAGGATCGCGAGGGTGTCACGCCAGATCCGGTACCGGTCGGGGAACTTGTAGAACAAGACGAGTAGCAGGCCTCCGGTGATCACGAAGTGCGTGGTCCCGTACCAGACGTCGAACGCTTCGATGATGAAGCGGCTCTGCATGAAGAAGTGCTGGATGTGCTGCTCGACGAAGACGCCCAGGTCCCGCTCGAAGGAGATGATTATCTTCGCGTTGGCGAGCGCCTGAGCGGCGGACACCGGTTTCGTTCCCCTTATGTCGCGGATAGCGCTGTACACGGCGTAGAACACGGCAACAAGCAGGACCTCGCGCCACCAGACGAGCTTCAGCTCCACACGCTCGGCGGTCGTGCTACCCAACCACCGGCCGCGACCGCCGACGAGAGTCTTGTCGCGTAAGTTCAGGGGCGCTTCGTCGGTCTGCACGCGCCCGGTCGTCTCGTCGGAGCGGATCACTCGCCTAGCCTACCCGGCGAAGGGGTGCCGGCATGGACTGCCACGACGTCAAAGACCGAGCGCAGCCGAGCAGGACGGCCATGCCCCCCAACCGGACTCGGCCTGCAGAGTCGCCGCGGCCTGGTCCTGCATCGACGGCGGCTCTTGGTCGGGGCGACCTGGATAGCCGAGGCTGCTCCAGGTTGCCTGGCTGAACTGGTAGGCACCGAAGTAGCCGTTGCCTGTGTTCTCCTGGTAGTTGTCGCCGCTCTCGCAGAGGCGAAGCGCAAGCCAGTGCGCCGCGGTGGGCGTTGCACCGGCGGAACCTGAGCCGGTCGTCGACGCCGGCTGGGAGGTGCCTGGGACAGTCGTAGCCGGTGTGTTCGTAGACTGGCTCGACGAGGAGGTCGCGGGCGCCGCAGTGGCCGCCGGTGAGGTCGTCGCCGGAGCGGTAGCAGGCGGCGCAGTAGTAGTCGGCGCAGTAGTAGTCGGCGCAGCCGTCGTTGCTGGAGTCGAAACCTCGACGGGCGCCGTGGGAGGCGCTGTCGCCCGAGTTGTCGTGCCCGGAGCCGAGGTTGCAGTCGGGGCGGAGCGGCCGCCGCCCGACGCCGAAGCTGACGCCGACGCGCTCCCAGCGGTAGCGCCGGCAAGGTTCAGCTGGGACTGCACAGCTTCGAGAAGGCCACCGCCGACGGGTCCCCCCTGGGGAGTGGAGGCTCCTGCGCGGGTCCCGACTTGGCTTTCGAGGGCGGTCAGCTGAGCCTGGAGACCCTGGATCTGCCCGCTCACGATGGTGGCTTCGCGAACCGCGGCCGCACGAGCCGCCGCGGCCGCTACCACCGACTGGCGCGACGCCTTCTCGCGTGCAGTCACGGTCGCCTGGGCGGCGCTCCACTCGAGGCGAGCCGTCCGGAAGCGCTCGACGACGCCGCGAAGAGTATCCGTTGCGACTGAGATGTAGCCCTCCGCGACAGCAGGGTCCGCCACTCCGACCCCTCCAGGGTGGGCCGGAGCGACCGGTGAGGTCATGTACCCGCCCACGTACGCGCTCACCAGCTCGACGCGAAGCGCGGACTCGCTCGTCGACAATGACGCGGCCGCACGGTCGGCGAGGACCTTGTCGCTTGCGACCTGCGCCGCAAGACTCCGCTCCGACGCGACGGCGGCCCCGTACGCGACGGTCGCCTGATGAACGCTCGCCCCGGCGCTTACCAGCTGAGCCTGTAGCGAGGAAATCTCCGATTGGATCTGTGCCGGGGTGGACGCTGACACTTGTGGAGCACGCAAGACGCCAAGCGTAAAGACGACCACGACGGCAGCCGAGAGCATCGCGTACCCCCGATGCCTCCAGGTTCGCCGGCGCCCACCGGGCGCGGCACTGGCGTTCCTGGAAGCCCTACCGGGCTCGCAGCTACAAGGCACAGTGCCTCGACGCTACCAGCCCGAAGCGTCTCCGCCAAGGCTACGGCGCTTGGCGCGCCCCCATCGCAGAGCGGATCCGGTCGATCCTCTCGTCGAGGTCCCTGACGAACACGTCCAAAGCGGCCCTTTTTGCCTCCACGGTCCGGCGCATCTGCGTGGCGAGGTCGAGAGATTCGGCGAGCAACTGAACTCGTCGGCAGTCAGGCGTCTCCTCGTCGAAATACGCCTCTCGTATCGCCGCTGTCCTGTCCTCGTTGACCAGGACGACAGCTATCTCGTCCAGGTTGAAGCCGAGCAAAGCTTGCAACTCCCGGATCCGTGCCACGCGGTCGAGATCGCGCTGGGCGTAGCGTCGAGACCCGCCGGTCGTCACAGCAGGCTCGATGAGGCCCAACTCCTGGTAGTAGCGAAGGGCTCTCTCGGTGACACCCGCCGCCTCGGCCGCGGCCCCAATCGAAAGGAGCCGTTCGCGCTCCACGATCCCGCTCGACGTCATCGGCCTGCGGGTGCGGGTTCAAGCGTCGCTACGTCCGCCTGCTCGGTGCTCATCGAGTGGACGTAGCGCTTGCCTCTCATGAGCGAGACGACCATGGCTATCACGGACGCTCCCGCAGCGAAGTCGAACGCCAGGTGCAGGCCGGTCGCGAACGACGACTCGATCAGTTTCGGGAAGAAGGAGCGTCCGGTCACGTAGGTCACCTGGCTCGCGCTCAAATGCGCCAGCCCGGCAGGCCCGAGCAGCTGCTGCACCGGGTTGAAGCCGAGGAACGCCGAGAAGAGGCTGCCTATCGGCGGTTCGGCGGCGACGCGGTGTGCCGCGGCGGGCGCCACCCCGGCCGCCGTCAGGCCAGAAAACAGATGCGACGGCAGCGTCGCAGCCAACCCCAACGTCACGATCGTGAAGAACAATCCCATCGACAGCACCTGAGCCGAGTTCTGGAAGGTGTTGAGCATCCCGGCTCCGCCACCGCGCTGGTCGGGCGGAAGGCTGTTCATGACCGACGCCTGGTTCGGCGTGAAGAACAGGCCCATTCCGAGCGCAAAAAGCAGGACCAGTCCGGCGAAGGGGACGTAGGAGAAGTTCATGGGCAGCGTGTTGAGCAACAAGAAAGCCGCTGCCGACAGGGCCAGCCCCGCGCTCGCCAGCCATCGGGCTCCGTAGCGATCCGACAGGATCCCCGCAACCGGACCGACCGCTAGGAAACCGACCGTGAGTGGGATCAGGTAAATGCCCGCCCACAGCGGGGTCTGG
>JAKBBA010000145.1 GCA_021808665.1 Actinomycetes bacterium | reverse complement strand
TTGTTGGAGGCGGGTGACCTTGGTGGCGTTGTGGGCCAGGACTCCCCATCCGCACCAAACCTGTACACCGTTGTGGCTGTCGAGGAGGGTGCGCCGCCATCCCCAGTCCCGCTTGAGGCAGCTGATACGGGCCTCGCTGCCGGTGCGCCACTTCACGAGCCGCACGAACCGCCGGCCGCGTTGGATGGCCGTGCGCTGCGGGCCTGGACGGCCACGGCGTGGGATGGCCACTGTCTTGACGCCCAGGTGGGCCAGGGCTGTGTCCACGGCGGCTTCGCCGTAACCGCGATCGGCGGTGACCGTCTTGGGGGCCCGGCCGAAACGGGCGGTGATGCGGGCGATAGCGGGGGCGAGCATTGGGGCGTCGGGCGGGTTGCCGACCACGATGTGATGGTCGAGCACCAACCCGTCGGTGTTATCCGCGATCTGGGCTTTGTAGCCGAACTCGACCGGACGTCCCAGGCGTCCCTTGCGGATCGGGCGGGCGTCGGGATCGTGAAGCGACACCACCCGGGCGGCCCCGTCGGGGATGCCGCCGGCCAGGCGAGTGCGGGTCTGAGCGACGATCTGCTCGGCCAGCCCGGCGATCCGGTCGATCTCTGCGAGCGTCCTTTGCACCCGGCCGCTGGCCGGCCCGTTTGTGCGGGTCAAGGCTCGCCGGGCGTTGATGGCCACCGCCCGGGCGTCGCCGACGGTCAGCTCGGCCAGGCGGGCCAGCTCAGAGGTGATGGCCAGCACCTCGTTTTTGGCGTCGTCGTTGCGGCGGCGCAACCACACCGCCACCTCGTGCGCCCGGCGGCGAACCGACCGGCGCCGATCACGGAAGCGGGTGCGCCGGGCCAGTCCGGCCGTCTTGAGGACCATCACCAGTCCGGCCAGGGCGATCACCGCCTTGGACAGAAGTCCGCTGTCGGTCGGATACGCCACGTTGGCCTCCACGACAGTCGAGTCGGCACGTACCCGGTCGAGACGGACCAGTTTCTCCTCGGCCGCCTTGGCCAACAGCGTCTCGTTCAACTGCTCGATCGCTGCGGTCCCGCAGCGGGAGGTGATCTTGACCAGCGTGCTCGGGTGCGGCACCGCAGCATCGAGCGGGATACGGCAGAACCGTCTCCACGCGATCGAGTCCGACACCTCCGCGCAGAGCGTCTCGAAGCCGAGCTTGTAACGGAACCGCAGGAACATCATCCGCAGGTAGGTCTCCATCGGGATCGACGGCCGGCCATGCCGGACGGAAAAGAACGGCCGGAACGGTTCGAAAAACCGGGGGTCGTCCAACAGCCGGTCGATCTCGGCCAGCCCTGCCGGCATCCGCAGCGCCGCCTCGGGCAGGATGGCGTCCCACAGGGTCGGTTCAGCGTTTATGGTGGTCAACACGATGGCTCGAATCCCTTCTCGCACAAGGGGTTCGGGCCATCGTCGCACCATCCGACCCTGAACGGGCGGATCCCCGTCAGCAAAAACCGTTACACCACAAGGGAAGTCGCCCTCACTTTTTCAGGGCGAAGTAGCTAGGCAGAGCGACAGAACATTCAATCCCGAGCTGCCAACCCTGGTACATCAACGAGACGGGCCAGCGCCGGATTCGGCGATCTGCACTCTCAGCCCCTTTCGGTACACTTCAAGTCGAGGCGAGCATAATGTTCGTCCACCGACGGACGCCTCGGAGCCGGCGGTTGGTGGCACCCCGCCAGTGGGATTATGGGTCGACATTCGGGGACACCTCGGCCCGTCTGCCGGCGACGCGGGATCCGTCGATCTGGCGTACTTGTACGTTCCAGGAAGCATGGGCGTCGCCCGGGCAGAACTGGGCAATCTGTACGTCACACGATCCGTTGCCCGACGCGGCGATGGATGAGGTCGTCAGGCTTGGGGAGCTGAGCTGGAGTGGATACTCCGGCGTCTGCCAACTCAGGTTGACAGATGGCTGGCTGCCAACCTAGGTTGGCATCATGGCTACCGAGGCTGTCGATCTGGCAGTTGCTGCGGGAGATGGCGACCCGAACACGGGGCTGGCGGCGGTCGCTGCCCTGCGCAAGGTGGTGGACCAACTGGAGCGTGCGCAGGTCCGCTCGGCGAGGGCGCAGGGGTGGTCGTGGGCCGACATCGCGAAGGAACTTGGGGTTACCCGTCAGGCCGCGTTCAAGAAGCACCACGGAGGTTGAGCTGTGACAGCATCCAGCGGTTCCTTGGGGAGCGTGATCGTCGACGCCCTCAGCAGGGCTCGGGCCGACGGCACCAGCCGCATCGAGGCCGAGCATCTGTTGGCGGCGTTGCTGGATGACCCGGTGGCTCGGCCATTGTTTCTCGGCTACCTCGACGATCCCGATGAGGTCGAGGCCGTCTTCGCTGCGGTCCGATGGGCGCGTCGCCGGGGGGGGCTGACGAGGCGCGAGGTGGGATCACTCGCTCAGGTCGGCGTCGATCTTGACGCGGTTGTTGCCAGGGTGGAGGCCGAGTTGGGTGAGGGTGCGCTCGAGGTTTCGAGGTCGACGGCCCGGCGGTGGCGGGTGTCGCTCTCGTCGGAGGGGATTGCGATTTTGGAGGCAGCCGAGCGAGAGTGGCAGGCTCGGGGTGATCGGGCTCTGTCGGCGAAGCACCTCGTGATCGGGGTGCTCAGCGCACGGGGTCTCGTTGCTGACGCCCTTTGCTCTCGCGGCCTCACGACCGCAGCCGTTCGGGAGGCAATCGATGGCTCGGGACCGGTCGGGCAATGACCAGACCAGCGGGGAGCACCGACGAAGTTGTCCATGTCGAAGGGTTGTGGACGAGATACCGCACGGTTGATGTCCTTCAGGACGTCTCATTCGGCGTCGGACGGGGCGAACTGGTGGCCCTATTGGGCCCCAACGGGGCTGGAAAGACGACGACGGTCGAGATCCTGGAGGGCTTTCGGCGTCCTTCGGCTGGCGTCGTGCGGGTGTTAGATGCCGATCCGTCGCAGGCTGATCAGGCATGGCGTGCGCGTACTGGGGTCGTGCTGCAGTCCTGGCGTGATCACAGCCGCTGGAGGGTGCGAGAGTTCATCGCCTACCAGGCGTCTTTCTACGCTCCCTACCAGCGCGGTCCGTCCACGAACGTCGATCGGCTGCTTGCAGCGGTTGGACTCGTGGCTCAGGCGAACATCAGAATCGGCGCCCTTTCAGGCGGACAGCGCCGCCGACTCGATCTCGCGGTCGGGATCGTCGGGAGTCCCGAGCTGCTCTTCCTCGACGAGCCCACTTCAGGCCTCGACCCCGAAGCGCGCCGCGACTTCCACGACCTTTTGACCGAGACCTGCCACGACACCGGAACGAGCGTGCTCCTGACCACCCATGACCTAGAAGAGGCCGACAGGCTGGCCGACCGACTACTCGTCCTCGTCGACGGCAAGATGATCGCGCAAGGCACCACCGAAGAGCTGCGACATGAGATCGTCGGTCCTGACGAGGTGCGCTGGACCGTGGGCACTCAACGCTTTGCTCACCGCACCACCGAGTCGACCGCGTTCGTGCGGTCGCTCTTCGCCAATGAGGGCGACGCCATCGAGGATCTCGAAGTCCGGCGGGCCTCCCTAGAGGACACCTACCTCGAGCTCGTCCGCCGAGCCGAGGCCAGCCCCAGCAGCGCCCCGGAAGCGACGCCCCGGAGCGCGGCATGAAGTCCCGGGTCCGGAACTCGCTGCGCTCGGGGCTGGCGGGCGGGCTGATCGAGTGGCGCCAGGCGTTCTCCGGAACCGCTTTGGCGGGACAGCTCCTCTGGCCGGGCGCCACTCTTGTGGCACTGTGGTTCCTGCGCCACCACAAGGTCACGTCCTCCTCGATCGGTCTTGGCTCGCTCGTCCTGCCTGGCGCGTTGGGCATGTTCGTCGCCTTTGGCATGATGCTGATGGTCCAGTCCCTTCCGGCCGACCGATTCGACGGGACGCTCTTGCGAGCAAAGGCGACGCCCAACGGCATCACCGGCTATCTCACGGCAAGGCTCGTCACGTCGTCGCTGACCGTGCTCGTCTACCTGGTCGTCATCGCCGTCCCCGGCGCGATCATCGTCGGCGGCGTGCGACTAGCAGATATCTCCTGGGCCACTCTGGCGTGGGTGTTGATCCTCGGCATGACCAGCACCCAGGTACTGGGCGCGATCCTCGGCGCCTTGGTCCCCAGTCCCCGCAGCGCCGGTTATGTCGCCATGCCGCTCCTGGCACTCGTCGGGATCTCTGGAATCTTCTATCCCATCGCCTTCATGCCCGGCTGGCTCCAAGCTGTCGCCCAGCTCTTTCCCGTCTACTGGCTGGGACTCGGAATGCGGTCGGCGCTGCTCCCCCCTGGCGCCGCCTCCGTCGAGATCGGCGGCGTTTGGCACACTCCCGAAACCGCCGCCATCCTTGGCGCGTGGGCTCTCGGGGGCATGCTGATCGCGCCCGGGGTTCTGAAGGCCATGGCCCGGCGAGAGTCGGGTGCGCGCACACGAAGCGGCCTCCCCACGCGCGTTGGGCCAGACGTCAGCACGGGCGGCCTCCCCTGAGGATCTTCTACCAGGCGTCGACGGGCATTACGAGCGCGGCGAGCACGCCGAAACGGGGGTTCTGCGTGAATCTTCACACTGTCCCGGGCGATCTGGAGTCGAGTGCATAGTCGGCGATATGGCGTCTCAGCCCATCTCGATGGACTTCCGTATCTGCCGAGCATAATGTTCCGACGGCCTCTGCCCGGAGAGGTCGCCTCGGAGCCGGCATCGGTAGGGGTCAGGTGAGCTGCCCGTTTAGGGGATGGCGGTTGGTGGTCTTATGGGCGACTTCAACCCGACATCTGAGTGACTATTGCCGGCCGCCGAGCGGCATGCCGATGCCCAGTTCAACGGGCGGCTACCAGCCGCCCCGATGGATGACCTCGTCGAAGGGGCGACGGTCGGGGTGGGCGATCGGCTTGAGGGGCCGGTCGGCCGGGTAGCCAAGGGCCAGCATGTAAGCGCAGAGCCGATTCTCGGGTATCCCGAGAATTCGCCGGCAGGCCACCTGGTCGCCGATGGCCGAGTGGCCCGAACCGATGCCCAGGTCAGCGGCGGACAGCATCATCGCCATGGTCGCCTGGCCGAGGTCGTACTGGTCGATGGTGAGATAGCGCTCCTCCTCGGGCTGTCGGAGGGTCATCACCACCGCGGCAGCGGCTCCAGCCAGGTGCCGGGCTCCCATCCACACCGTGGTCAACTCCTGCAGCCGGTTCCGGTCGGTCACCACCACGAAGTCCCACGGCTGCCGGTTGGACGCCGACGGTGATCGCCAGCCAGCTTCGAGGATCCGGTCGAGCTCGCCCGCCGAGATGGTCCGGTCCAGATAGGCGCGAACGTTGCGGCGGGCCCTGATGGCGTCCCATGTCTCCATGAGCCCAAGCTACGTGCCCAACAACTCGTCGGTACGGCCTGGACGCGCCGGTATGGGATACTCCGAACGCTCGACCTGTCCTGTCATGATGTGTAGGCGACGATCAGTACCGACTGGCTGTTTGAGTCGGGCATTCCGGTCGTCGCTGTTGTGGGTTCGACGGGGGATGGTATGGCGAAAGAAGTCAAGGGAAACGCAGGGCGAAAGCCACCCGAGCCCTCGATCGACCACTCGGTCATCGATGAATGGTTTCGGCGTCAGATGCCCTATCTGCAACCTATCGTCGAGAATCTGGACGAGTCGATCCGGGTGGCCATCCCCGGCCTCCAGTACGCGGTCAAGTGGAAGAGGCCGTACTACGGGCTGCCGGGACTGGGCTGGGTAATCGAACTCGCCGCCTACGACGTGTCGGTGAATGTCGTGTTCCTCGGCGGTGCAGACTTCTCCTCGCCGCCACCTCTGGGCAGTACCGGACGGACCCGCTACGTAAAGGTGACCACCCTCGAAGAGGCGCAGCAACCGGAGCTGCGCCAGTGGATCGAGGAGGCGGCTCGTGCACCGGGCTGGGAGTGACAGCCGTCCACGAACACCGACGATCGGCGGGCTTCCCAACCAGTCCAACCGCGCGCTGACCCGGCGTTGCGGGACACCCCGGCCCGAACATCATGGGCGTACGATCTGGGGCAGGTCCCGCAGGGCGGCCGGTGCGACTGATGAGCGCAGTCCCGTCGATCGGGCGGGACCGTGAGGGCAGCTGGTCGATGTTCTGTGCGCGTGTTCTGGGCCCTCCGGGGTTTACGTACCGCTGTACGAGTGACTTGCAGAGGCGATGGGGGTCGGTCTAGAACCGGTGGTTCCCTGTCCTGGGGGGGGGTGACGTTCGATGGCCCCGCCGCCGAACTGTTCGTCTACCGGATCGCCTTCTTGCCTGTGGTTAGCGCCGCGCACTCGGGCTTGGGTAGCCCGGGGAGGGGGTTACCTCACAATCGTGCCGTACCGGATTGCGGCTGGCTGTCTGGGACGGACCTGTTGCGTGAAGGTAGTTGGACGGTGACTCGTATCCCGCCTCGGTCTCGGGGGGTGAGGGTGAGGGTCCCGTCGTGGGCACGGGTGATGCTGTTCACGATGGCCAGGCCGAGGCCGACTCCTGCGTGGTCGCTGTGGACGCGTTCGCTGCCGCGCTGGAATGGCTCGACGAGGGTGGAGACCGTCTGGGGGGTGAGGTGATGGCCGGTGTTCTCCACGACGAGGATGACTGTGTCAGCGCCGTCGGCCCGGGTGGTGACCCACACGGTCCCCCCTCGGGGCTGGTTGTGGATGATGGCGTTGTGCACCAGGTTCGTGGCGAGTTGCAGGAGTAGAGCTTCGGAGCCAACCGCTTGGGCTTGGCCGGCGGAGACTTCGATAGTGACGCCCTGTTTTTCCGCCATAGGCAGGAGCGTTTCTGTGGCTTCCTCGGCGATGAGGGACAGGTCGACCGGTTCGCTGGTGAAGGACCGCTGGTCGGCTCGGCTGAGCAGGAGCAGCGCTTCGGTGAGGTCGATGGCTCGGGTGTTCACGACCTGCAGGCGGTGGACGAGTTCGGCGGGGTCGCTGCCGGGGTCCTTGCTGGCCACTTCGAGAAGGGTCTGGGTGGTCGACAGGGGGGTGCGCAGCTCGTGGGAGGCGTTGGCGGCGAACCGGCGCTGTTCGGCGTTGTGCGCTTCGAGCCGGGCGAGCATGGTGTCGAAGACGTCGGCCAGTTCAGCGAACTCGTTGCGGCGGCCCGGCAGCCCGATGCGGTGGGACAGCGATCCGGTGGCGGCGGTGCGGGTGGCGGTGGTGATCCGGCTGAGCGGGGAGAGCATTCGGCCGGCTAGGAGCCATCCGCCTAGCAGGCCGAAGACCATGAGAAGAGCCAGCACTGCGGCTGCCCTGGGGGCGAAGATCCGCAGGAGGTTGGACCGGACCGGGAAGGGACCGTGGACGGGGGTGATGATCAGCGCTTTTTGGGGGACGTAGCGCAGCAGGAACAGCCACACTGCTGCGAGCAGCAACCCGCCTGCGAGCATGAGGAACCCGGCGTAGCTGAGGGTGAGTTTGAGGCGGACACTGAGACCTGGTGCTCTATCCATGGTCTTCTCCTTCGCGGCCGCTGCCTGGTGGGATTTCGATGCGGTAGCCGACTCCGGCCACGGTGGCGATGACCGGCGGTTCGCCGAGGCGTTTACGTAGCGCGGAGACGGTGATGCGCACGGCGTTGGTGAACGGGTCGGCGTTCTCGTCCCAGGCCCGCTCCAACAGTTCCTCGGCGCTGACGACCCCGCCTTCGGCGGCGACGAGGACCTCGAGCACCGCGAACTGCTTGCGGGTGAGCGGAACGTAGCGCCCGTTGTGGTACACCTCGCGGCGGAACGGGTCCACACGCAGTCCGGCGATCTCCCGCACTGGCGGCCTGCTGTGGGAGCGCCTGCGGTCCAGCGCTCTGAGACGGAGGACGAGCTCTCGCAGCTCGAACGGCTTGGTGAGGTAGTCATCGGCTCCGAGCGCGAACCCAGAGGCCTTGTCGTCGAGCCGGTCGGCTGCG
>JAKBBA010000006.1 GCA_021808665.1 Actinomycetes bacterium | reverse complement strand
CTCGCTGTAGGGGGACTGCTGGTTTTGCCTGCGTACGCCGTTTGGGAGCAGGTCACCTACCACTACTGGCCTTCTATAGCGTGGCCTTCGCAGCTAAGCGCTGCCAACGACATAGCCTGGGCAGCTCTCGCTCTGATCGGCGGGGACCTCGCCGCCGGCTGGGCGAGGTGGAACTCGGCCCGCCGGCGGGCGGCTGCACGCCAGAATGAGACCTGATGAAGCCGTGCTAGGGGGTGAGCCCCGGTGCTCTTAGAGCTCGGATCCGCCAACGGGGGGACAAGCGAAGCTCTCGGGGCCGTCTTAGCGTCCGCGTCCGCCGTCGCCTACGACGCCGGTTACATCATCGAGAAGAAAGCGCTCGGAGCCCTGGCGGATCCTGCCGACCGAATCGGGGTCCTCTTGCGCCGAGCGGTCCGCTCGAACCTGTGGTTGTCCGGCTTCGTGGTAATGATCGCAGCGCTAGGTTTGCAGGTTTTGGCTTTGACGCTCGCGCCGGTCTCGGTGGTTCAGCCGATCCTCGCCGGTGGGCTCGTCGCCCTAGCAGCCGTGAGCTCCATCTTCACCGGTGAACGTCTCGAACCCAGGCACAAAGCCGCGCTCGGCTTGGTCCTAGTCGCCGTGTCGGCTGTCGCCGTGTCGGCTAGGAGCGCCAGCCAGGCGGTCCCGCCGGTGTCAGCGCGGGCGATGGTGGTGGTGTTGGCTGCGGGATCGCTGCTCGCCGGCGCAGCCTCTATCGTCGCCTTGGCTCGCTCTCGGGGCCGAAGCGTCCCGGACGGGACGGGTCGGGCTTCGCCGCCGCCGGGTCGCTCGGGTATGGACAGGCACCGACTCGTCGCGCTGGCCTTGTCGGCGGGAATCTTCTACGGCCTCGGTGCTCTCGCTGAGAAGGCTGTCGCTGACCGACTGAGTCAGTCTGGGCTGTTGGCAGGCGGCTTGTCATCTCTTACCAGCGCCTACCCTTGGCTTTTCGTGGCTGTAACCGCCGCAGGGCTAGTAGCCTTCCAGGCCGGCCTGGCCGACTTTCCAGTGTCGCTGATCGCTTCGCTCACCAACATCGCCTCGACGGCTTGCGCTCTACTCGGAGCGAGCGTCGTGTTCGGCGAGCCGGTACTCGCCCCGGGTGGATGGGCTATCTTACGCGCTGGTGGCCTCGCGTGCGGCGCCGGCGCAGTCATCGTGCTGTGGATGCCGGCGTCGCGCCACTACACCCCGGCACGAGACTCGACCTAGCGCCTAGCGCTACGTGCCGGGCGGATCCAGCTCAGATAACGTTGATGGCGTCCGCTACGGATCCGGCGAGCTCGCTGTCGCCGCTGATCGTCACCGACCCGTCTCGCCACGACTTGCGGCGCGTTCCCCACGACACGAAGTCGTGGACGCTGCTTGTCAACGTGGCGGCCGCAGTCGAAGGGGAACCCGGAGTCACTTGGCACAGTCGGGAATCCCCGGGGACTTCGATGACCCAGCTTCCCCCGCCTGGACCTTCGAGTACCAATCCAACAGGTGCTGTGACCACGTCCCGCAGCTGCGTTGCGCACATCTGGGGAAGGCCCGCGAGCATCCACACCCTCGTCTCGTGCAGGGCTTCCTCGTCTCGGGGTTGCGCTGCTGCCCGCTCGATGGTCGCTCCAATGTCGTGGCGAATATGGCAGTAGTGGTCGAAGACCAAGGCGTTCGCCAAGAGGTGCAGCGGGTGCGTTCCCAGGTTGCCGAGGGGCACCTCCATCTCCGCCGCGGGTGGCTGCTGCATACCGGCGAGAGTCTCGAATCCTCTCGACGCCCAGCTGCGGTAGTACTCTACGACCTGGTCGGGAGTCCAAGCCCTGCGAGCCTGCACCGGGATCTCAGCGGCGGCTTCGACGTCGTCGGGCGGTCCGGACTCGATGGTCGCCGGGTCGGATATCGAGTGGAACACGCAGCCCATGTGGCAGACGACGTCTTGGACCCGCCACCCGGTGCAGCCGCTCGGCGCTTCCCACTCCGCTGGAGTGAACGTAGCCGCAAGCTCGACAAGCCGGTCGGATTCGCTACGCAGAGCGTCAAGAGCACGTTGGGTCACCTACATAGAGTTGCCTGTTCGGCGAGGATCCGCAAGATGCCAGTCGCCGCGACGTCCCAGCTCAGCTCGCGAGCCTTGGAGCGGGCGTTGTGCTGCATCCTGCGGCGCAGCGCCGGGTCGTTTAGGAGCAGGTCGAGCCGCGCCACCATCTCCTCTCCCGGTTCGGCCAGAAATCCCGTCCGGCCGTCGTCTACGGCGTCGAAGTGTCCGGCTATCGGGCTTGCTACCGCGGGGGTAGCGCAGGCGGCCGCCTCGGAGATCGTGAGGCCCCAACCCTCGAAAGCCGAGCTCGAAGCTACGACCCACGCCCGCTGGTAGAGCCTGACCAGCTCGGCCGGCTCGACCCGCCCGGGTAGCGAAAGCCAACCCTGCGCGCCGCGAGCCGCCACGAGAGCCTCAAGGTGGGCTTTCTGCGAGCCGTCCCCTGCGATCACCGCCTTCAGCTCCGGGTGCCTGGCCTTGAGCGACACCATCACATCGACGAGGGCGTCGAAACGCTTGTAGGGCACCAGGCGGCCTACCGCCACTACGAGCGGAGCCGCGGACCGCCGTCCCGGCTCGAAGCCTTCGTCCACTCCAGGGGGGACCACGTCTACCTTGGAAGGGTCGAGGCCGAGGCGGCGGACGATGTCGAGCCTCGACGACGCCGAAAGGGTGACAAGCCGGGTGTTGCGGTACAGAGGTGGGGCGAGCCGGGTCTCTAGAAGGCGGCCCGCCGCGGCGAGCGGCCCGGGAAGCACCGTGTCCCACATGCGGTCGTGGACGTGGTGGAGCAGCACGACCCGAGGCTGCGAAGCCCAAAGCGGCGTTAAGAAGGGCATTCCGTTCCATATCTCTACCGTCGCTCGCCCGGGTATGGGCCGTCTGCGCGCGCCTCGGAACATGGTCGAGGGGAAGATCCGGTATCTACCCGCCGGGCGGCTCACGGTGTAGCCGTCACCAGCCCACTCGCGCGAAGCGCCGTCTGCGCGTGATGCGACGACGCGAACTTCGAGGCCGGCCCTGGCCCACCTCTCGGCGATCCTCGCCGAATGCACCTCCGAACCTCCAGCTTCGGGGTGCCCGGCGTCGCGCCAGGCGATGATCTCCACCGACGTGATACCGCTAGCAGCGGCCAGCTCGGCCATCTCGGTGCGGGGATCGACGCCCGGTACCGCAGTGTCGGTGGGGTCCGGCGCGCCAGGCGACGACGCCGCAGCCGGTAGGGGAACGACGCTGGAAGCATCCTCTTTCATCGCGCCGCTCCCGTCATCCCGCCGTCCCCGGCCATGCCGCTACCCGCGCCGCCAGCCCTGAGGTGGGCCAGCGCCGTTCGATAACCGGTTTCTCCAGGGCAAAGTAGCTGACCGCAGCGCAGGTCAGGCCTAGAGCTGTTGCGGAGAGGAACAGCAGGGGCCACGACACGGAGAACAGGCTCGCTCCGCTCCAGGACATCACCATCGACACCCACGTCTGGTGCCACAGGTAAAGCCCGTACGACACCACACCGACAGCCGCCAGGACCCGGGTCGTGAGAAGCGCACGGATCGGCCCGTCCCGAGGAGGTCCGAACACGGCGGGGGCGACCAGGAAGAAACCGAAGGCCCCGTAGAGGGCTTCCTTGGCGAGGCTCGCAGCTAGGTCCCCCGTGCCGAGAGGCGACAGCGGCAGGCCCAGGTTGCCGACTGCCCAATAGCAGACGCCAGCTATACCCCATGTTGCCCAGGGCATCAGCGGGTGCCATAGCCAGGCGGGCCTTGCGCCGCTTAGCTCGAACCACGCGCTCGCTAGCGCCAGGGCCATGCCGAGAGCGAACTGGCCTATGTAGCCGGGCAGCCAGTTTGGCATCGTCGCAGCCAGCGGCGAGTGGATGGCGCTCACCGTGATCCGATAGGCAACGCACAGTCCTACCAAGGCGCCGATCCCCGCTACCTCGACTGCCAGCTGGTCCTTTCGCGTCCTTACCTTGCGCCCGAGCGCGACCGCGTAGAGGGGCAGGAACAAGTAGAAGCTCATCTCGGTGCACAACGACCAGGCTTGTGTGATTCCGGTCAGGATGTAGTTGGGGAAGTAGATCTGCGCGAAGCCCAGGTACACGAGCGGGGCCTCCCAGCTGTGGCGGACGTTGTCAGCCCTCAGCAGGTAGCTGATGACCACGAAGGCGCCCCAATATGCGGGGATGATCCTCGCCAACCTGCGCTTCCAGAACTCCACGAGCCCGGGCGACGGCCGTCCCGCCAGGTGCGCCAGGGCGAAACGCCGGTAGAGGAGGAACCCTGAAATGACGAAGAAGACCCCGACTCCAGCGTCGAGGCGGGCGGTGTAACGGCCGAGAGTGTCGTGGACGGTAAAGCCACTCACGAACGCCGTGTGAACTCCGACCACCATCAGCGCAGCGAGCGCTCTCAGCCCGTCGAAACAGACGAAACGCCCGGCAGTTGAGGTCTGCGCCGTCAGGCTTCGCCTTCTCGGCGCCGGGTGTATTTCTAAATCGGGTCTCACCTCGCAGGCGAGTATCGCAGGTTGCTAGCCATCAACACTAGCCCGGAGCTCTCCCAATCAACGTAATCTCAGTGCTGTTACTATCAGAGCTGTCGTGGGAAGTTCGGCTGGGCGTTCGGCAAGGTACCGTTACAGGCGCGCCGGCCTCCGCCGGTTGGCGACGCGCGTGGCGGCTGCGGCTGGTGCCCTAGCCTGCGCTCTAGGGGCGATCTACGTCGCGGGCGTCTACGGTTTCTCGGGCGCGCACCTAGTCGTAGAGGAAGTCCTCTCCGGCTTTGCGGCTGCCTTGGCGGTGCTCTCGTGGTGGGGACCGTTCGGCCGCGGGGAGATGTTCCGCTGGCAGCGCGGGGCGATGGGGGAGGAGTCCACCGGGTCGATACTCGACGCTGTTGCGTCGCGGCGCTGGAAAGTGTGGCACGACTTGGCGGTCCCGGGCGCTAGGGCGAACATCGACCATCTCGTGGTCGGCCCCACCGGGGTGTGGCTGGTCGACACCAAGACCACGACGGGTGCGGTCAACACGAGATGGGGTAAAGTGCGAATCGCGGGTCGTCACCTCGACGTTTCGAGCACAGCATGGGAGGCGGAGGTCGTGGCCGCAGAACTGTCCCGGGATCTCGGATGGCCCGACGGGCCAGCCGTCACTCCTCTGGTGGTTCTTCATGGCCTCGGGCGGCGCCGTCGGACTGCGAGGTCAGCTGGGATTGCCGTCGTCGCACCCGAGACGCTTGAGCGCACCCTGAAGTCGGGCAGGCGGACCCTGACACGAAACGACGTCTCAGTTATAGCGTCACGAGTGGAGTTGTGTTTCGAACCTGCTTCTAAGCGGCTCAGGAGGTCAGATGCGCGAGGGTGAAATGCCTTCCGGCGCTGCGGCGTCCGAGCGGGACGCAACCCCCGCTGCGACGGTGCTAGCGGTGAGGGACGTGGAAGGATCTGTCGAGGTGCTCATGGTCCGGCGCAACTCAAGGGGACCTTTCGGGAGCATGTGGGTCTACCCGGGTGGCCAGGTCGACGACGCTGACCGGCGGGCCGTGACCGCCGCGGAGGCCGAACGCTACACCCCCGGCGTTGCCGCTGCCCGTCACGCCGCAGTGAGGGAAGCCCGCGAAGAGGCCGGCATCGTGATCGACGTCGACCGCCTCACAGTCCTGTCGTTCTGGTTGCCCCCACCCGAAGCCCCAAGGCGTTTCGCCACTTGGTTCTTCCTCGCCGAGGTTGACCTCGACGCCCAGGTACGCGTCGACGGGGCTGAGATACACGACTTCGAGTGGATCACACCCCACGCAGCCATGGCAGCAAGGAACTCAGCGAAAATGGGCATGGCCCCTCCCACGTATATGACCTTGTGGTGGCTGTCGGCGCACCGAGACACTGCGTCGGCGGTCGCCGCCGCCCGACGCGAGGGAATCCAACGCTTCGAGACCAAGATGGTACCGGCTGTCGCTGGTGGCCCTCCCGCAACCGTGTGGGAGGGCGACGCAGCTTTCGGCGACGGAGACTTGCGGCGTCCCGGTCCGCGTAGGCGTCTGATCATGTCGGACCCGGAATGGTCGGTCGAGGTGTCAACCGCTTAATCGGGCATGCACCTGGGTCTAGTACTCGATTCCTTTCTTGGCCTTTATACCCCGGTCGTAGGCGTGCTTGACCTTGCGCATCTCGGTGACCGTGTCTGCGACTTCGATCAGCTCTTCGGGCGCGTTCCGCCCGGTCATGACCACGTTCGTGGACGGGTAGCGGTCGCGGATAGCCGCGGCGACGTCCCCTGCGGGCACCCAACCGTAGGTGACCGCATAGGTGATCTCGTCGAAGATCACCAGGTCGTAGTCACCTGAGGAGAGCATCCCCGCAGCGACCTGCCAGGCGTGACGCCCCTTGGCGGCGGTCTCGTCCAAGTCCGTGGACTCCCATGTGAAGCCGTCTCCGAGGGTGTGCCATTCGATTCCGAGGTGGTCGGCAAGCTTGCGCTCCCCGGTCTTCCACTTTCCGCTCTTCACGAACTGGACTACCGCCACCCTCCAACCTCGTGCCCACCCGCGCGACATCACCCCGAACGCAGCGGAGGACTTTCCCTTACCGTTTCCGGTGTTGAGCAACACGATCGAATCCGCTCTGGCCATGGGTGCAACTCTACGGCTAGAGTGTGGTCTGCTTGAGCAGGGAACCCGGTGGGAATCCGGGGCTGTCCCGCAACTGTCAACGGGGAGTAACCCCCACCTATGGCCACTGCCTTCGGGTGGGAAGGCCGGGGGGAGCGGATCCGTGAGCCAGGAAACCTGCCTGCGGTAGTACGCGAGGACGTGACCAGCTTGGCCGACAACACATGATCATCTTGCTCTTAGGCGGAGCGAGGAGCGGCAAGTCCCTCCTCGCTGAGCTCGCCGCGTCAAGATGCCCAAAGCCGGTGGTCTACGTGGCGCCGGCCTTGGTCGAAGACGAGGACTTCTCCCGGCGCGTCCGGGTCCACCGCGAGCGCCGGCCCGCCGACTGGGAGACAGCGGAGCCGGGTGCCGGGCTCGTCGACTACGTGCTTGGCGCCCCGAAAGCGACGCTATTGATCGACTCCCTCGGCTCGTGGGTTGCGGCCACCGCCGACTTCGCCGTGGACGCAGCCGGACTCAGTGACGCTCTGCGCCGCCACGACGGCGACGTCGTTATCGTCAGCGAAGAGGTTGGCCTAGGCGTGCACCCCTCCAGCGAGGTCGGCGGGCGCTTTAGGGACGCGCTGGGAAGTCTGAACAGCCAGGTGGCGGCCTTCGCCGACCAGGTCTACCTGGTGGTCGCCGGCAGGACAGTCGAGCTGAAAGTCCCGACGGGTCTCCTGGCGCCACCGGACCTTGGTGGGCGGAGCTGACAGCTTTGCGCTCCGCCGTGTCGTTCCTCACCGTCGTCGGACGGTCCGCCCCTCCGGGTCCTCGAACGTCGGAGTGGTTCGCCCCCGTCGGGGCGCTGATCGGCGCGCTCCTGGGAGGCTTGTGGTGGTTGTCGGCGAGGGTGTGGCCTCCCGGGCTTGCAGCGGCGATCGTCGTGGTCGGAGACTTGGCGTTGACGGGGATGTTACATTTCGACGGGCTGGTCGACTGCGGGGACGGTCTCGTCGCTCCCATGACACGCCAGCGCCGTCTCGAAGTAATGGCAAGCCCCGAGGCCGGAGCGTTCGGGGTCGGCGCCGGTGCGGCGGCTGTCCTCCTGCGTTGGGCGGCGCTCGACGCCTTGCACCCGTCGGTTCTGCTCCTCGCCGGGCTGTGGGCGTTGTCTCGGGCTGGGATGGCGGCGGTGGTCCGGACCCGACCCTACGCCCGTAGCGGCGGGGGTCTCGCCTCGGCGTTCGCGGGGGACGCCCGCAGGGTAGTGCTCGGCGCCGGAGTCCTAGCTGGGCTAGCGCTCTGCGCAGCCTGGCGGCCCTTTGACGGCCTCGTTGGCGCCTCAGCGGGGTTGTGCGCAGGCGCCGGAGTGGTCGCCTTGGCCCACAAGCGCCTCGGCGGCTACACCGGCGACGTGCTCGGAGCGGCGGCTGTGCTGGCCGAGACGGCAGGGTTGATCGCGGCGGCCGCCCGGTGGTAGCGGTCCGGTGGCGGCCGCCCGGCGTTTGGCGCGTTGTCGCAGGGATCAGCCCGCAAGCCGCTGCCGGCATTCTGCTGGCTGTCGCCGCCGACGCCGCCTTGGGCGACCCACCTGACTTGGCACACCCGGTGGCCGCCTTCGGGCAGGCGATGACAAGGCTCGAAGGTCGTGTCTGGGCTGACTCGAAGCTTTCGGGGGTCGGTTACTGCGCCGCGGGGGTCGGCGTCGGTGCTGGCGTAGGCCTCGTCGCGGCCGCTGTTGGCAGCTCCGTCGGGGCTAAAGGCAGGGTCGCCGCCGCTGCCGTAGCAGGATTCATCGCTATCGGGTCGCGCTCACTTCGCGAAGCGGCGTCGGGTGTTGCCTGCGCCCTTGACGCCGGCGATCTTGTTCTCGCACGCCGGAGGGTGCGCAGCCTGGTCGGGCGCAACCCTGAAGGTCTCGACGGCGGCGAAATCGCAAGGGCGGTGGTTGAGTCGGTCGCGGAGAACACCGTCGACGCTGTGATAGCGCCCATGCTGTGGGGTTTGCTGGCGGGGGCGCCCGGCGTGCTGGCGTATCGGGCTGTCAACACGATGGACGCCATGGTCGGCCACCACAGTTCCCGCTACGAGCGCTTCGGGTGGGCCTCGGCCCGTCTCGACGACGCTGCCAACTGGCTTCCTGCTCGCGTCGCAGCGGCGCTTGTGTGTATCTGCTCGCCGCCGAAAACCCGTCAGATCCTCCATGCTGTGCGCACCCAGGCGCCCGCGCACCCCTCCCCGAACGCCGGGGTTGCCGAGGCGGCTTTTGCCGCGGCGCTCGGGGTCACGCTTGGCGGCGTGAACGTCTACTCGGGGCGAGTCGAGACCCGTCCGCCACTTGGGCGGGGACGTCCGGCGGAGCCAGTCGACATCGAAGCTGCTTGCAGGCTCTCGCAGAGGGTGGTCCTGGGCGCCTGCGGCGCGCTCGTAGCGGCATGGGTGCTAGCGGGTGCCCGGGCGTCGCGGGTCTCACGCGGCGTCAGTCGAACCCCGGCCGGCCGATGAGTCACGACTTTGCGCCCGGCGCCCATGGCGGTGACGGGGCGCGCCTAGCCGAGTCGCTCGGCGTAGCAGTAGAGGAGGTCCTGGACCTGTCAGCCAGCCTGAACCCGGTGGCACCCGACTTCGAGGTTCTATTGCGCGGGCATCTCAGAGCCCTCGGCCGTTACCCCCAGGATGGCCGGGCCACGGCGGCGTTGGCGGCGTGCCTTGGAGTCGACCCAGGCCTGGTCGTGCTCACCAACGGTGGAGCTGAGGCTATAGCGCTGCTGGCGGCCGAGAGCCCTGTGGGATGGGTTCGCGACCCTGAGTTCTCCCTGTACCGTCGCCATCTGCGCGAGGTGGCACCCGGGGCTCCACGCTGGCGATCCAACCCGCACAACCCGAGCGGTCTGCTGGCCTCGGCGGAGGAAACCGCCGAAGTGTGGGACGAGGCTTTCTGGGCGCTGGCCACCGGGACCTGGACTAGGGGTGACTTCGAACGGGGAGGCGTCGTCGTGGGCTCTCTCACCAAGCTGCTCGCGTGTCCCGGCCTTCGTATCGGCTACGTCGTCTGCCCCGATCACGATCTCGCCGGGCGGATAAGACTCCGCCAGCCTGCGTGGTCGCTGAACGGCCTCGCGGCTGCGGCGCTCCCCGACATGCTCGGCGAAGTCCGCCTTGGCCAATGGGCGGCGACTATAGCGGACCTTAGGGACGATCTTCGAGGTGTTCTTGTTTCTGCCGGCTTCACCCCGGAACCCTCGGACGCCAACTGGCTGGTCGTACGGGCCCCAGGGCTTCGCGAGCGTCTGGCGAAAGCGGCTATAAGCGTGCGGGACTGCGCCAACTTCGCCATGCCGGGATACGTTCGTATAGCGGTTCCCGACCGGGAAGGCCTGGAGCGCCTCGCTGACGCGTTGGGGCGGGTCGCCCTGTGACCGGTCGTCCTGTGACAGGGCGCCCTGTTAGGAAAACCTGCGGTGGTCTCATGGTGTGCGGAACAGGGTCGGATTCGGGCAAGTCGACCCTGGTGGCGGGCATCTGTCGGATGCTTGCGCGCCGGGGTCTGCGTGTCGCTCCGTTCAAGGCTCAGAACATGTCGCTCAACTCGACCGTTACCATTACAGGCCAGGAGATATCCAGAGCCCAAGCTTCGCAGGCGGAAGCTGCCGGAGTGGAGCCTGAAGCGGCTATGAACCCGATCCTGCTCAAGCCGTCCGATCACCGTAACAGCCAGGTGATCGTGGACGGACGCGTGTGGGCGACACTCGACGCCGCCTCCTACCAGACCGCCAAGGCAGAGTTATGGCCAGTGGTGCTCGACAGGCTGGCATCGCTGCGCGAACGCTACGACGCCGTTATCTGCGAAGGTGCCGGCAGTCCCGCCGAGATCAACCTGCTCGCACATGACATAACCAACCTCAGAGTCGCCGAGGCGGCCCGCCTGCCGGCGATACTGGTCGGCGACATCGACCGGGGCGGCGTGTTCGCCTCGCTGTACGGGACGGTGGCGATCCTCCCTTCGGAGTTTTCGAGCCTTATCAAAGCGTTCGTGATCAACAAGTTCCGAGGTGACCCGGCGATCCTCGCAGGCGGTCTCGACCAACTCGAAGATCTCACCGGCCGGCCGACGCTCGGCGTCGTTCCGTGGATGGAAGGTGTCGGTATCGACGCCGAAGACTCGATGGCTCTCGAATCGTTCAGCTCTGCCGGTTCGGATCGTCTCCGACCGCCGTCGTCGGGAGGGGAGGTGCTCGACGTAGCCGTCGTCAGGTTCCCGAGGATCTCCAATTTCACCGACATAGAAGCCCTCAGCCTCGAACCGGCGGTACGGGTCCGCTATGTAGAGTCAGCCGGTGCGCTCGGCCGCCCGCACCTTTTGATCCTCCCGGGCACCAAGACGACGATAGGCGACTTACGGTGGCTCCAAGCCAGCGGCCTGGCATCTGCCGTCACCGCTCTTGCTCACCCCGCGCACCCAGCGGGTACTACGACGATCCTCGGCATTTGCGGTGGCTATCAGATGCTCGGGCGCACGGTAAGCGACTGGGTGGAGGAACCGGGCGGTTCGCAAATGGAAGGGCTCGGCCTGCTCGACGTCGCAACAACCTTCGAGGAGACGAAACTGACCCGAAGAGTGTCAGGCGAGTCGCTGGGTGAGCCGGTCGTCGGCTACGAGATTCACCACGGCCGTACGTCGGCCTTCTCCCGGGGGGGACCGCAGGGTCCGTGGATAACTACGCAGTACGGTGCCGAGGGAACTAGGTGCCCTACACGCAACGTCTGGGGGACGTCGCTGCACGGGTTGTTCGAATCGGACGCATTTAGGAGGGCGTTCTTGTCCGAAGTGGCGCTTCGCGGTGGCGTGCGCTGGGTCCCAGGCGACGCCGTGTCGTTCTCCGGCGCGAGACAAGCCCGTTTCGACATCATCGCCGACGCCGTCGAGGAGCACCTCGGCGCGAAGAAGATCACAGATCTCATAGACGGAGCCAGACAATGATCTTGTACCTGACGAACGCGCCGAGCGAGATCCTCGCTTTGCGCTCCATCGTGGAAGGACTCCCCGACGGCTTCCCGGAGGTGCGGGCGGCCGACGTCACGACGCTGGGGGAGGCTCCGTCACTCGAAGGCGTCACTGTGGTCGCTGTCCGGCTGCTCGGCGGTGCAGACGCATGGCGGTCCCAGCTCGCCCGGTTGCGCGCGGAAGCCGACAAGCGGGGCGTGTCCCTGCTCGCCTTTGGAGGCGAGTCCGCCCCCGACGCAGAGCTGACCGCAATGTCCAATGTTCCCAGCGCAACCGTCGCTCAGGCATTCGAATACCTGCTGCACGGCGGACTGGCCAACCTTGAGCAGATGCTCAGGTTCGTATCCGACACCCTGACCATGACCGGATTCGGATTCGACCCACCAGTCGAGGTGCCAGTGACCGGCGTCTACCACCGAAGCCCCGAACGGGGCGGCCCAACCGTCGCAGTGCTGTTCTACCGTGCACATCTGATCGCCGGTAACACCACGTTCGTGGACGACCTGTGCGAGGCGATCGAAGCTCGCGGCGGCGAGGCTGTGGCCGTGTGGACGTACTCCCTGCGTCCCGACGCGCAAGGGGAGGTGGAAGCCCTCCGCCTTCTCGGCGAACTGAGGCCGGACGTGATCGTCACGACGGTCCTCGTTTCGGGCGCTGCTGGCGACGACGGCCTGTGCTGGGACGCATCGGCCATCGGATCGATCGGCGTGCCGGTGCTGCAAGCGATCACGTCGACTGCTTCGCGCTACACGTGGGAGGAGTCAGCGGGGGGCTTGGCGCCCATGGACGTCGCGATGCGGGTGGCGATACCCGAGTTCGACGGGAGGATCATCTCAGTTCCCTTCTCTTTCAACGAGGAGGTCGATGACGAGACTGCGCTGGGTACTTCGGTGAGCGCTTACCGCAGCGTGCCAGACAGGGTCAGCCGAGTGGCGGGAAGTGCTGTCAGGCTGGGACGCCTCCGCCGGACACCCAACGCGATCAAAAAGGTGGCGGTCGTATTGTCTGCTTATCCGACCAAGAGGGCGAGGATCGGCAACGCCGTCGGCCTCGACACTCCAGCCTCGGTCGTAGAGCTACTAGAAGCGATGCGACGAGCGGGTTACTCGATCAGTCGAGTGCCCGGCAGCGGCGACGAGCTCATGGCAGAACTGATCGACACCATGTCTTACGAGTCGGAGGCCCTCACCGCCGAGCAATTGGCCGGCGCTCCCGGGCGCATGGACCCGCAGTTGTACGCACAGTGGTTCGCCGGGCTTTCCGAAGCGCTTAGAGGCTCGCTGGAAACCGCGTGGGGCCCAGCTCCGGGCGGCGTGTACGTCGACCCGTCTTCGGGGGATCTGGTTTTCGCCGGCTTGGACCTCGGTAACGTGTTCGTCGCTGTTCAGCCCCCGAGGGGTTTCGGGGAGAACCCGGTGGCGATATACCACTCTCCCGATCTCGCTCCGACGCATCACTACCTTGGCTTCTATCGATGGTTGGACATGGTGTGGGGAGCCGACGCTATCGTCCACGTGGGCAAGCACGGCACCCTGGAATGGCTCCCCGGTAAAGGGGTCGGCCTGTCCGCCTCGTGCTGGCCCGACGTGGCACTGGGCGACGTCCCGGTCGTGTACCCGTTCATCGTCAACGACCCCGGAGAGGGGACTCAGGCCAAACGGCGCGCTCACGCCACGATCGTCGACCACCTGCTGCCGCCGATGACGCGCGCCGAGACTTACGACGACATCGCAAGGTTGGAGACGCTGCTGGACGAGCACGCCCAGGTAGCAGCTCTCGACCCGTCCAAGCTGCCTGCGATCAGAGCGAAGGTTTGGGACCTTTTGGTGCGGTCCTCCTTGCACGAGGACCTCGGCGTGGACGCCCCTCCGCAAGCCGATGCGTTCGACGAGTTGATCAACCACGTCGACGGCTACCTGTGCGAGCTGAAGGACGCCCAGATCCGAGGCGGCCTGCACGTCCTCGGCGCTGTGCCCCACGGTCAGGTCCGCTCCGACCTGCTGGTTGCTTTGACCCGTCTGGCTCAGCCGGGAGTCCCTTCTCTGCGTGAGTTGGTCCAGCGCCGCCTCTTCGAGGGAGGAAAGGTGGATTCCTCCGCGAGGCAGGCCGCCGACGAGGTGCACGAGGAGTGCGTCGCCTTGCTGGCCGGCGATGCCGTTCCTGGAAGCGACGAGGAGCGGGCGGTTCTCGACTGGGTTGCTTCGACCCTCGGGCCGGCCTTGGATTGCACTCCCGACGAGATCTCTAACGTCCTGGCGGCACTCGAAGGGCGTTGGGTGCCGCCAGGTCCGAGCGGGGCGCCGACGCGCGGCATGGCGCACGTCTTGCCCACGGGCCGCAACTTCTACTCCGTTGATCCCAAAGCGCTTCCGAGTAGATTGGCGTGGGACGTCGGAGTCAAGCTTGCCGATGACGTGATCAGACGGCACTTGGAGGAGGAGGGGAGGTGCCCGGAGCGAGTCGGTATCGTCGTTTGGGGCACCGCGGCAATGCGCACCGGCGGGGATGACATAGCCGAGGCGCTCGCGCTTCTCGGCGTGCGCCCGCGTTGGGCGGCCGAGTCGGGGAGAGTGATCGGAGTGGAGCTGATCCCCGATGAGGAGCTCGGCCGGCCACGGGTGGACGTGGTCGTCCGCATATCAGGGTTCTTCAGGGACGCTTTCCCGCACCTCATCGCCCTCGTAGACGAGGCGGTCGAGCTGGCTGGCTTCGCTGACGGAGACCCGCGTATCTTCGGTGCCAAGCCGGGGGCTTACGGGTCGGGGATACTCGCCCTTCTCGACAGCCGGGACTGGCGCAACGACGCCGACCTCGCCGACGTCTACACGGCTTGGAGCGGTTTCTCGTACGGGCGGGCTGGTATGGGAGTGCCGGCCGAGGCTGCCATGAGGCGGGTTTTCTCGACGATCGACGTGGCGGTTAAGAACCAGGACAACCGGGAGCACGACATTTTCGACTCCGACGACTACCTACAAGATCACGGGGGGATGATCGCAGCTGTGCGCGCCCTGTCGGGGCGGGCTCCCAAGGCAGTGTTCGGGGATACGGCCAACCCGGCCGCTCCCCGGAACCGCAGCCTGGAGGAAGAGGCAGCGCGGGTGGTCAGAACCCGGGTGTTGAACCCCAAGTGGATCGAGGCTATGACCCGCCACGGCTACAAGGGGGCCTTCGAGATGGCCGCCACCGTCGACTATCTCTACGGCTACGACGCCACTGCGGGAGTAGTGAAGGACTGGATGTACGAGAAGGTCACCGATTCCTATATTGCCGACCCGGCTGTGCGTAAGTTCTTGGAACAGTCCAATCCGTGGGCTTTGCGGTCGATGGCGGAGCGGCTGCTCGAAGCCGTCGAGCGTGGGCTGTGGAGAGCCTCTGACGAGTCGCTCGCCGTGCTGCGCTCGGCGGTTCTCGAAGGTGAAGGCTGGGAGGAGGGAAGGTGACCCCTCCTATGTCCCGCTTGCCCTTCAGTGCGGTCGTCGGCCAAGACGACGCCAAGCTGGCTTTGCTTCTCTGCGCTGTCGATGCCGGTATCGGTGGAGTGTTGTTGCGCGGCGACAAGGGGTCGGCGAAGACGACACTGGCCCGAGGTCTGGCCGACTTGCTCCCCGGTGGGGCCCCGTTCGTGGAGCTTCCGGTGGGTGCCACCGAGGATCGCCTTGTCGGCACGCTCGACATAGCCTCGGCCCTCACCGGTGGCGACGTCCGCTTCTCGGCGGGCCTGCTTGCCTCCGCTCACGGCGGTGTCTTGTACGTGGACGAGATCAACCTCCTCCCGGACCACCTAGTGGACGTGCTCCTCGACGTGGCGGCCAGCGGAGTGAACCGGGTCGAGCGCGACGGGGTCTCTCATGTGCATGCCTCCAAGTTCGTCCTGGTCGGATCGATGAACCCCGAAGAGGGGGAGCTGCGCCCGCAACTGCTCGACCGTTTCGGTCTGGCGGTGGACGTGAGGACTCCTGCCGGGCCGGGCATGCGGGCTATGGCGTTGTCGCGCCGCCTAGCGCTCGACTCGGACCCCGAAGTGCTTTTGAGCTCCCACAGCGCTGCTCAGGAGGACTTGGTGGCCCGCTTGGCCGTCGCTCGACCAGCTCGCTTGGACGGCGACTTGGTCGACCGGGTCGCAGCGCTGTGCGAGGCGGTCGGGGCTCAGGGCTTGCGGGCTGACTTGGCGATCTGCCGGGCGGCAGCAGCCCTCGCAGGCTGGGAGGGACGTAGCACGGTGTCAGCTGGAGACGTCAAGCGGGTTGCGCCGCTCGCCCTTGCCCATCGGGCACACCACGACCCTCTTGCCGATCCCTCCTACCAACGGGAGGAGATCGAAAAGGCGTTGGAAGAGCACCTCGACGACGACGGCGTAGACGAACCGGATCCGCCAGGTGGAGGGTCGGCGCAGCGCCAGCCTCCCTCCGGTGAGGCGGACCCGGCTTCCGGCGAGGCGGAGCCCGACGGCGGGGGAGAAGGTGACGGTGTCGGACCTAGGATCAAACAGCCGGGAGGCCGCGAGGGTCCTATTAGTTCCGACCTCGCTCGGGCGCTCGGGCAAGCAGCCGGGCGGCGCCTCGAGGGGGCGTCCCGTTCTGCCGCCGGGCGGCGCGGTCCGTCCACGGCAGCCCGGGGACAGCTGGTCGGCGATCGACGTCCTGAGGGGCCCGTGCAGTCGGTTGCGGTCGTTGCCACGGTCCGCGCTGCAGCGTCGAGGAAGGCTGGAGCGCCCGAAGGTGCAGAGGGAGTGCGTGGGGGGATATCCGGCACGGGCCGGTTGGTCGAGGCGTCAGACGTTCGCGAGGCGGTAAGAGAACATCGCCGGGCGAACCTGATCGTGGTGGCGGTCGACGCTTCGGGGTCGATGGGAGCGCCCCGGCGGGTAGAAGCGGCTAGGTCAGCTGTGCTGTCGCTCCTACGTGACGCCTACCAGCGCAGGGACAGGGTCGCCATGGTCAGCTTTCGCGGGCAGGGCGCGGAGGTTCTGCTGGCTCCCACGGGAAGCGTCGAGGTCGCGAAGGCCCGTCTCTCGGTAGTCGGTACGGGCGGGCGAACGCCGCTCGGGGAAGGCATTCGTGCAGCGCTGTCGACGGCGACGTCACGCGGGTCCGGTGGAGACTACAGCCCTCTCCTGGTGTTCGTGACCGACGGCCGGGCTACCTCGGCGCCTGGAGGTGCCGACCCGTGGAGCGACGCGACTGAAGCTGCTGCGAGGGTTGCGGCGTCGAAAGTCCCGTCCTTGGTCGTGGACGTAGAAGCCGTAGACGCCCGGATCGGCTCCGCACGTCTCGGTTTGGCGTCGGTCCTCGCCGAGCGCATGGGAGCAAGCTACGTGGCCCTCGAAGCGCTCAGCTCCGATACGCTCGCCGGTCTGGTTAGGAGCGCAGCAGTCGTCGTAGCTTCCGCGGCGAGCTAGGGGCCGGCCCGCTGTAGGTGATCCTGAGACCGTCAGCGGCGATAAGCCACGGGGCTGGACCAGGGCACATCTCCAGCCAGGCGCTACTCGACATGACCACGTCCAGCCAGTCCGGCGTCAGGGATCGCAGCACGCCAGCGTTCTCGGTGGCCGGGTCGGGGACGATGGCGACCAAGCGGCGTCTCTGAGACGGCCCGGATCTGTTGCGGAGGCCGAATCTGCTGCGAAGGCCGCATCTGTTGCGGGGGCCGGAGATACTACGAAGGGCAGACCAGACGGGCATGCACCCGTGGCATGAGGAGGTGAGGAAAAGCACTGCCATGGGATTAGGAGACCCCAAGTCGACGAGGACCTCGGCACCTGAGAGGCTCAGTCCGCTCAAAAAAGTCGCTCCGATGCGCTCTGAGTCCGCAGGATTCCCGCGCGAAGCGGGTGAAGGCCACACCCCTTGAAGTTAGCTCCCTAACGGCTCTGGCAGCGGCGTGTCGGGGTCCGGCTCGACCTGAGTGCCCTCCGCGTGCAAGTCTGCGAGGGTGAGAATCGGAGTTATAGGTGGAACAGGGCCGGCCGGGCAGGCTGTGGCGGTACAGTTCGCAGCGGTCGGCGTCGAAGCGGTAATAGGGTCACGAACCTTGTCGCGCGCCGAGGAGATCGTTGCCGAGCTCAACGAGAAATGGCGCTCCAGGGATCTACGCCTCGCTGCCGGTACCAACGAGACGGCAGCGGAGGCCGACCTCGTGGTCGTCGCGACCCCTTGGGACGGGGCTCTCGGAACGGTCGCTCCCCTGGCCGGCGTTCTAGCGGGCAAGGTGGTCGTTTCGATGCTGAACGCGATCACCCGCCTGGGCAAGGAGATGGTCCCGCTCATACCTCCCAGCGGTTCCATGACCGCCGCGCTCGCACGGGCGCTGCCCAAGTCCCGCGTAGTGGGGGCATTCCACCATTTACCAGCCGGACCGTGGGGCGACCTCGACCACCAGCTGGACGCGGACGTGTTGGTATGTGGGGACGACCGGGAAGCAGTCGCGCAAGTGGTCGGGCTCGTCGACGGGCTCCCCGGTCTGCGGGGCATCGACGCCGGCGGGATCTCAGGGGCCATGGCTATAGAGGCGCTCACCCCGACGCTGCTGGAGATAAACCGGCGTTACAAGACGCACGCCTCGATACACCTGACCGGCATACAAGCCTGAGGAAGCACCAGTCACACATGAGGATTTTCGAGACTTCACAGCAGAAGGTCGTAGCCTTGGACCTCGGGCCCGTCGTGAAGATGTACACGTGTGGGATCACTCCCTACGACGCCGCTCATCTCGGTCACGCAGCGACCTACCTGGCTTATGACGTGCTGCAGCGGCGCCTTCGCGACCTCGGCCACGAGACACGCTGCGTGCGTAACGTGACCGACGTGGACGACGACATCCTGCGCAAAGCCCGAGAGCTCGGCGTGCACTACCTCGACCTCGCCGCCGAAGAGGTCCGCCGCTTCGACTTCGACATGGCAGCCCTCGGTCTGCTCCCCGCCTACTCGGAGCCACGGGCGACGTCGGCCATTCCCGACATCCTCGGCTTCATAGGTATGGTCCTCGAATCCGGTCACGCCTACCAGGCTGGCGGCGCGGTGTACTTCGACGTGTCCAGCTTCGAGCGTTTCGGCCAGGTGAGCGGCTACGATCGCGCGAAGATGCTGGACCTCGCAGCCGAGCGGGGCGGCCGTCCCGAGGACCCTGCCAAGCGCGACCCGCTGGACTTCGTTTTGTGGCAACCTTCTGCTCCCGACGAACCGGCGTGGGATTCCCTGTGGGGTCCCGGTAGGCCCGGATGGCACATAGAATGCTCCACCCTGTCGATACGCGAGCTCGGCGAGACCGTCGATATCCACGGCGGCGGCTCGGACCTGATCTTCCCGCACCACGAGTGCGAGGCCGCCCAGTCCGAGGCCGTGACCGGTGAGACGTTCGTGCGGTACTGGATGCACACAGGGATGGTCTGCCTGGACGGGGTCAAGATGTCCAAATCCCTCGGAAACCTCGTCTTCGTGCACGACCTTCTCGCCGAGTGGGACCCTGCGGCGATACGCCTGGCGGTCCTCGGTCATCATTACCGTGACGAGTGGAGCTGGTCGCATCACCTGCTCGAAGAAGCGACCGCCAGGCTGGCAGTGTGGCGAAGCCACGGGGAAGGAGACGGCGCATTGACCCAGGTGCGTGAGGCGCTCGACGACGACCTCGACACCCCCGCAGCGATAGCGGCCATCGACAGGGCCGCGGCCGCTGGCAGCGGAGTGGCACGCGCAGCCGGGTTGCTCGGCGTGGATATCGTGGCGTGATGGCAGGATACGAAACTACCGACGCGGCCCGCGAAGTCCTTCGCCACTCCACCGCCCACGTTTTGGCCCAGGCTGTTACCGACCTGTGGCCCGGCGCGAGGTACGCGATCGGACCGCCGATCGAGGACGGCTTCTACTACGATTTCGAGCTTCCCGGAGGCGCTAGGTTCTCCGAGGACGACCTCGGGCGTATCGAGGAGCGGATGCGGGGGATCGTCGCCGATGACCAGCCTTTCGTGCGTGAGGAGCACACGATCGCCGAAGGGCTCGCACTTTTTGCCGACCAGCCCTACAAGGTCGAGATAATCGAAGGCGTGGGGGAGGCAGCCGAGGCGGAAGGCGTCGGCGAGGGAGTGGTGAGCGCATACCGTAACAGCGACACGTTCGTCGACTTGTGTAGAGGTCCGCACGTCGCTTCGACGGGCAAGCTCGGACATTTCAAGCTGACCAAGGTCGCCGCCGCGTACTGGCGCGGAGACGAACGGCGGCCGCAGCTGCAGCGGATCTACGGGACCGCCTGGGAGTCCGAGGACGCTCTAGCCGCGTACCTGCACCGCTTGGAGGAAGCCGACAAGCGCGATCACAGGCGCCTCGGATCCGAGCTGGACCTGTTCCACTTCCCGCCGGAGATCGGCGGAGGTCTGCCTGTGTTCCACCCCAAGGGCGGTCTCATCCGCAAGCTGATGGAGGACTTCTCCCGCGAGGAGCACGCGAAGGCCGGCTACGAGTTCGTCTACACGCCGCATCTCGCCAAGTCGACGCTGTTCGAGATATCGGGGCATCTGGCCTGGTACAAGGACGGAATGTACCCGCCCATGGAAATGGAAGGGGCAACATACTACCCCAAACCGATGAACTGCCCGATGCACATCTTGATATACAAGAGCCGGCAGCGCTCCTACCGGGAGCTGCCGTTGCGGCTCTTCGAGTTCGGCACGGTGTACCGCTTCGAGCGTTCGGGCGTGCTCAACGGCCTCCTGCGCGTCAGGGGCTTCGCCCAGGACGACTCGCACATCTTCTGCACCCCAGACCAGCTCGCAGGTGAACTCGCGGATCTTCTGTCGTTCGTGCTGTCGATCCTCAGAGCTTTCGGCCTGGAAGACTTCGAGGCTGAGCTAGCCACCCGGCCGGAGAAGTTCGTCGGGGACCCAGCCGAGTGGGACACAGCGACAGCCGCGCTTCGCGAGGCGGCCGAGTCCGCGGGCATCGACTTCATCGTGGCCGAGGGCGAAGGAGCCTTCTACGCACCCAAGATCGACGTCCACGTCAAGGATGCGATAGGCAGGCGCTGGCAGGTGTCGACTCTGCAGGTGGACCTTCAGATGCCGCAGCGCTTCGATATCGAGTTCGTCGGTTCCGACAACACCCGCCACAGGCCTTACATGATCCACCGGGCGCTGTTCGGGTCAGTGGAGCGCTTCTTCGCTATCCTGCTTGAGCATTACGCCGGTCAACTGCCGGTGTGGCTCTGTCCCGTTCAGGTTTCGATTCTCCCGGTCCGAAGCGACCATCAGCTTTACGCCGACAGCGTCGCCTCGGCGCTGAGAGCCCATGGGGTGCGAGTCGACGTCGTGCCCGCCGACGAGCAGTTGGGCGGGCGAATCCGCCGGGCGAAGATGGACAAGGTACCTTTCGTGGCGGTCGTGGGCGACGAGGACGTCTCCAACTCGACGGTCGGCGTCAACTCGGTGGGCTCCACACGGCCGGAGCGGGGGGTGGCGGTCGGTGATTTCGTGTCGAGGGTCGTCGAGGCGGACCGCAGCCACTCGCTCAAAGGGTGAGCGGCCTGGATCGCCTCTGGGCGGGCTGGCGCAGCTCCTACATCGAGTCGGTCACCTCCGCAGGTGGCGCCGGGGCCACCTCGGGGGTGTCGCGCCACGACGGCGATAGTGCGGCCGCCTGCGTGTTCTGCGCGATTCTCGCATCCGGCGAGAACGACGAAGCGACGCACGTCCTGTGGCGCCACGGTAGCGGCCTGGCGGTGGCGATCCTGAACGCCTACCCCTACTGCAGCGGGCATCTCATGGTAATGCCCGCCCGCCACGTGGCATCCCCGGAGCTTCTAGACCCAGCCGAGGCGGGAGCGCTCTGGGAGGGCACGTCCAGCGCCGTTTCGGCGGTGCGAGCGGCCTACGTGCCCGACGGTCTCAACCTCGGTGCGAACCTGGGCCGCGCCGGCGGCGCGGGAGTCCCCGGCCACCTGCACGTGCACGTCCTGCCCCGCTGGGACGGTGACACGAACTTCATGACGTCGGTTGCTGACACAAGGGTCCTGCCCGAGCCGCTCGAGGTGTCCGCTGGCAAACTTCGACGATCCTGGCCGCCGGCAGCGGGAGCGTAGCGAACGTCAGCCAGTCACCCTGGCTGGTCGGGCCACGGACGCCCAAATGTTCGGCGGTGCCACGTCGTAGTGGTCGTGGGAGACGGTGAAGCTGCCCCGGCCACCGGTGATGCTACGCAGATCCACCGCGTAGCGCAGCACTTCGGACGTGGGAACCAAAGCTGTGATCACCGACGCCCCGTCTTCTGCGGTGCCCGTCTGGGTTACCCTCCCGCGACGCGAGTTCAGATCGCCTATGACGTCGCCCTGCCCGAAGGCGGGGACGGTCACCTCGACCTTCGAGATTGGCTCCAACAGCACCGGGCCCGCTTTCTCCATCGCCTCGCGGAATGCCATCGCCCCCGCCATCTTGAAGCTCATCTCGGAGGAGTCCACCGGGTGGTACTTGCCGTCGAAGAGGGTGACTGATACGTCCACGACGGGCCACCCGTGCACTCCGCCGGCGGCCATCGCCTCCTCGATGCCCTTCTGCACGGCCGGTATGTACTGGCGGGGGATCGCTCCTCCCACGATCTCGTCTACGAACTCGAAACCCGCTCCGCGCGCCAGCGGTGACAGCCTGATATTGGCAACGCCGAACTGGCCGTGGCCACCGGTCTGTTTCTTGTAGCGACCTTCAGCCTCGGTTTGGGTGTTCACCGTCTCGCGGTAGGGGACGACCACGGGCTCGGTGACGACCTCTACGGAGAACTTTCGGGCGAGACGCTCGGCGACCACGGCCAGGTGTGTCTCGCCCGCCCCGCACAGCAGCGTCTGGTGGGTCTCGTCGTCGCGACGCACTTGAAGCGACGGGTCCTCCTCTTGTAGGCGGTGCAGGGCGGTCATTAGCTTGTCCTCGTCGCCTTTTGACTTCGGGTGGATCCCGATGCAAAGCGCGGGTTCGGCGGTGGCGGGAACCGCTAGAGACACGGGGGTTCCCTTGGGGGCGAGGGTGTCGCCCGTAGCCACGTCGGCGAGCTTTGCCACTGCACCGATGTCTCCGACCGATAGGCGCTCGACGGGCACCTGCTCCTTGCCTCTCAGGGAGAACAGGGAGTGTAACCGCTGGTCGGTTCTCGTCCGGGAGTCGACGAGCACCGCGTCGGGGCTTATGGTCCCAGATAGCACATGGAGCAGGCTGATCTTGCCAACGTGGCGGTCCACGACGGTCTTCCACACGACCGCCAGAGGCGGACCGTCCGGGTTTGGAGCCACAGTCGTGGTCGCCCCGCCAGCGCTCACTTCGATCGGTCCCCGGTCTAGGGGGGAAGGGCCTATCTCGCATATGAAAGCTCCGAGACGGTCAACTGCGACGTCCTTGGCTGCGGAACCGCACAGCACTGGGAAGACCGCAGCCGCCGACACGCCATGGGCGAGCGTTGCCTCCAGGGTCGCTACGCTGGGGATCTCGCCCTCCAGGTAGCGTTCCATGAGGTCGTCGTCGGCGACGACGATCCCCTCGACCAGAGCGTCGTGGATCGAGTGCTCCCGAACGGCCATCTCTTCGGGTATCGGCCCGGTGGTCGCCTTGCCGGTGTCGTAGGTAATGGCGGTATCCGAGAGGAGGTCGGCTACACCTCGGAAGGTCCCCTCTTCTCCGATAGGCAGTTCGAGAGGGGCGATGCCGGCGCCGAAAGAGCTCTGAAGTTCGGAGAGCGTCCGTTCGAACGACGCTCTCTCCCGGTCTAGCTTGTTCACGAAGATCAACCTGGGAAGGCCCAGCCTGGCGGCTTCTCGCCATAAAAGCTCGGTCTGTACCTCTACGCCTTCGACGGCACTCACGACGAACACCGCTAGGTCCGCGACGCCGAGCGCGCTGGTCGCCTCGGCGGTGAAGTCGGCGTAACCTGGGCAGTCAAGCACGTTTATCTTGAAGCCTTCCCACTCAATGGGTATCAGGCTCGTCGAGATCGACATTCGGTGCTTGTGCTCTTCGGGTTCGAAGTCGGCGATCGTGTTGCAGTCCTCCACCCGACCTGGCCGGCTGACTGCTCCGCAGTGATAGGCGAGCGCTTCCGCCAAGGTCGTCTTGCCGGCACCGCCGTGGCCGACCAAAGCGACGTTCCTGATCCGCTCAGGCGGGAAAGCTTTCACCGCCGCACCTCCTTCGACATGGCAACTCCTTCCCGGGACGAAGAACCGGTCCCCCAACCGTCCGCCTCCGCGGCGGTCCACCGTGGTACCCTACAACCACAAGACATGCAGCCGCCCAAACTGGCGGTTTCGAGGAGCTACCACCATTGTTTGACGGACGTTTTCGCTCGGGCGTGGACCGTGTGACCAGGCCGGCCGCAGCGCTGCTGCGTCGGACGGGCCTTTCCGCCGACCACCTGACTGGACTCGGACTACTCCTGGCGGTCCCTACGGCCTGGGCGATAGGTTCCGGGCGTATCGGGCTGGGACTGGCACTGCTGATAGCGTCGGCGGTCCCGGACCTTCTCGACGGTCCCCTCGCCAAGGCGACCGGAGCGTCCAGCGTTAGGGGAGCGTTCTTCGACTCCGTAGCCGACAGGGTCACCGACACCCTCGTCCTCGGAGGTTTCGCCTGGTACCTGTCCGACACCCATAAGGGGCACCTTTTCATCCTCCCGGTGGCGATCCTTGGGGTGTCCGTGCTCATCTCCTACCAGCGGGCGAAAGCGGAGTCCCTGGGACTGTCCGCCAAGGGTGGGATCATGGAACGTGCCGAGCGGATCGTGGTGATCTGCGCCGCGCTGGCGTTCGGCTTTGTCATGGTCCCGCTATTGTGGCTGATGCTGGCGCTGAGCGCTTTCACGGCCGTGCAGAGGTTCGTCGCGGTGTGGAGGCTGGCCAACGCGCAAGGAAAGAACCCGCCCCGGCGCGAGCCACTGCGGAACCGTTCGACGCGTCGCGGCGGTTACGAGGCGGCACCGGTGACCGACCGTTTGAGGGCGTGGAGGGAAGCGGGAGGGTGGAGTTCCACCCCGGGGCGTTACGCTGCGCGCCGCTCCCGGCCGTCTCCTGACGGTTCTCGGTGGGCAGAGCGGCGTCGGGCGCGGCGGGACCGTCGTTTCGGTGCCGGGCGGCCCTGAGCCGCACCCGGGCCGGAAGCCTTCAGCTTCGAGGCTCAGCCACCTCGGCCAAGATGCGCTGCTGGGAACCCTCAAAGCAGCGGAGGCTTTGGCCGGCGTCGTCCCAGCGCCAGTTGCGAGGGGACTCGCGGAAAGCCTGACCGTAGCCGCTTCGTACGCCCCGCACTGGACTGCCGGCGAAGGATCCTGGGCTACGCGGCGGCGGCTTTTGGCCGAGCACCTGGTGAAAGTCGTCGGCCGCGACGTGCCCGCGTCGAGACTGCGGGCAATGGTCGACGAGGCGATAGCTTCCTACGCCCGGTATTGGGCGGAGAGCCTCAGGCTGAGCAGCGTTACCCCCGAGGAGCTCGAAGCCGGCATCGTCTACGAGGGATTTGACCGCTTGGAGGTCAGCATTGCCCAAGGTCGCGGGACCATCCTCGCCGTACCGCACCTGGGAGGTTGGGAGTGGGGCGGGGCGGACGTGGCGCGCCGCGGATGGCCCGTAAGCGTCGTCGTGGAAAGACTCGTCTCGGACGGGTTCTTCGAGTGGTTCGTCGACCTGCGCAGCGGCCTGGGCATGAGCGTCATACCAACCGGCCCCGGTGCCGCCACAGCGTGCACAGCGGCACTCGGACGCAACGAGGTCCTCTGTCTGCTGTCCGACCGCGCTGTCGGCACGACAGCCACTGTCGACGTCGAATTCTTCGGGGAGGTGACCGGCCTGCCTGCCGGGCCCGCAGCGCTCGCATTGCGCTCGGGCGCCACTCTGCTCCCAGCGGCAGTGTACTTCGACAGGCGCACTTCGAGGCATCTGGGTGTCCTCGCCGAGCCGATCGAAGCCACCCGATCCGGCCGGTTGCGCGAAGACGTCATACGGGTCACTCAGAGCCTCGCCCTGTCGTTGGAGAAGCTGGTGAGGCGCGCTCCCACCCAGTGGCATCTCATGTCGCCTAACTGGCCGAGCGACCACGAGCGCCAGGTCGGAGCCCGGGTCAGGCTCCGCTAGCTTGGCGGGATGCGTGTCGGCGTCGTCTGCCCTTACAGCCTCACGCTCCCCGGTGGCGTCCAAGGCCAAGTGCTAGGTCTCGCCGCCGCCTTGCGCCGGCGCGGTGTTCAGGCCAGGGTGCTCGGCCCGTGCGACGGACCACCGCCCGACCCGGCGGTCACCCCGCTGGGAAGCTCGATACCGACAGCTTCGAACGGTTCGCTGGCGGCTATAGCCCCCGACCCCGCTGCGTCGCTTCGAACCCTGCGAGCGCTGCGAGACGAACGCTTCGACGTTTTGAACATCCACGAGCCGCTCACACCCGGCCCGAGCCTCACCGCCTTGGTGACAGCGTTCTGCCCGACCGTGGGAACCTTCCACCGAAGTGGTCCGAGCCGCTGGCTCGACCTGACCCGCCCGCTGGCGACCTACGGCAGCGGCTACCTCGACGTGCGGGTGGCCGTCTCCGAGGAGGCCCGCCAGACTGCCGCCGAGGCTGTCGGGGGGGACTACGAACTGGTGTGGAACGGCATCGACGTCGGCCGCTACGAACGTTCCGAGGTCTGGGCTAAGACCGGCCCGACAGTCCTTTTCGTTGGGCGCCACGAGCCTCGCAAGGGCCTAGAAGTGCTCCTACGCGCCTTTCAAAGCCTCGATGCGGGAGTGACGCTGTGGGTGGCGGGGCACGGCCCGGAAACGGAACGTTTAAAGAGGATCTTTGCCGACGACCGCCGTGTCGAATGGCTGGGCAGGATCGGCGAAGCGGAGAAGGTAGCCAGGATGCGAGCCGCAGACGTGTTGTGCGCCCCGTCGCTTGGCGGGGAGAGTTTCGGTGTCGTCCTGTTGGAGGCTTTAGCGGCGGGCACGCCGGTCGTAGCGTCGGACTTGGCCGGCTACCGCCGGGTCGCGAGGTCAGGAGTGGAGGCTATCCTTACCCCGCCCGGCGACGACAAGGCGCTGTCCGACGCACTGCGCAAGGCCCTCGGCGGTACCGCCTCGATACAGGACATGGTCGTCAACGGTCGTGCCCGCGCTGAGGAGTTCTCCATGGACTCGCTGGCGCAGCGCTACTTGGAGCTGTTCGACCTGGCAGTCCAGCGCCGCTCGTCGATTCCGCCGAGCCGGTACGAGAGGCTCGTAATGTCTGTGGCTTCCACCGTGGGAGAATGGAGAATACGATCGTGGCGATGAAGCCTGACCGGCCTGGCCACAAAGCCGCCACCCTCGCTGCGCCTTTCGCCGCCGGGCCTGCTTTGGTCGTGGCCGTCGTCGCCTGGGTTCTCGGCGGGCCGGCGGTTGGTGTCGTCGCCTTCGTGGTGGTCTTCGCAGCGCTGGCCGGATGGGTGTTCTGGGGGGCTGACCGCCTTGTCAGGTCGGGTTTGAGCAGCTCCGGTGTCGCCTGGCGGGAAGCGGACGCTCGGGTCGATGCCCGCCTGTACAACACGGCCGAGGGGTTGGCCACCACGATAGGCGTCCGCTGCCCTAAACTCGCCGTCGTCGAATGCGACGGCCTCAACGCCATGGTGAGCGGAGCCCGTCGCGGGCGCGAGCTTGTGGTGGTCACCTCGGGGCTGCTCGAAGGGCTGGACGTGGTGGAGCTCGAAGCCGTTCTGGCAGAGGTGCTCTACAGGTTGCGCTCCGGCGAGGTAGCAGCCGAGACGGCTCTGGTGGCGACGTTCGGGCTAGGACGGTCCTTCCTCTTAGGCGCCGGGCACGACACTCGCCTCGACGCGGAGGCGGTCAGGATTACCCGCTACCCACCTGCTCTTACCTCGGCGTTGGAGAAGATGGAGTTAAAGGGCTCGGCGGTGCGAGGCCAGACCGCGCGCAGCGCCCACCTGTGGGTCGCCGACCCGCTGGTTGGAAGCGACGCCAGCCGGTGGCGTATGCCCCTCTCGGGACGTCGCGCAGCGCTACAAGAGCTGTGAAGCAACCTAGAATGCGACCATGAACGATCCCGAGCAGCGCCGTCGTACCGGAACACCCCTGGTCAAGCGGGGAATGGCCGACATGCTCAAGGGCGGCGTCATCATGGACGTCGTCACCGCCGAGCAGGCCAAGATAGCCGAGGACGCCGGGGCTGTGGCAGTGATGGCCTTGGAGCGTGTGCCAGCCGACATCCGCCGAGACGGCGGGGTGGCGAGGATGAGCGACCCGGCCTTGATCGAGGGGATTAAAGCCGCTGTCACGATACCCGTGATGGCAAAGGCACGCATCGGCCACATCGCGGAGGCTCAGGTCCTCGAGTCGCTTGGAGTCGACTACATCGACGAGAGCGAGGTTCTGACTCCCGCCGACGAGGTTCACCACATCGACAAGCACGCTTTCACCGTTCCCTTCGTCTGCGGCGCTACCAATCTCGGCGAGGCGCTGCGCAGAATCTCCGAAGGAGCGGCCATGATCCGATCCAAGGGCGAGGCCGGGACCGGTGACATCAAAGAGGCCGTACGGCACATCCGTTCGATCACCGCAGACATAAAGCGCATTACAGTTTCGGACTCCGCTGAGATCTTCAACTGGGCGAAAGTCCTTCAGGCCCCCGTCGGGCTGGTGGAGGAACTGGCGGAGACCGGAAAGCTCCCGGTCCCCCTGTTTTGTGCGGGCGGCATTGCTACGCCGGCGGACGCTTCGCTTGTTATGCAGCTCGGCGCCGAGGCGGTCTTCGTCGGAAGCGGAATCTTCAAAAGCTCGGATCCCGTCCGTTTCGGAAGGGCGATCGTAGAGGCCACCACCCACTTCAAGGACCCGTCGATAGTCGCGAAGGTGAGCCGGGGGCTGGGCGACGCTATGAGAGGCCAGGACTCTTCTGTGGTGGATACGCGCCTGTCCGAGCGGGGTTGGTAGACGAAGCTGTCGCGTCAACGCAAAATCGGGATTCTCGCCCTACAGGGCGCTGTCCGGGAGCACGTCGAGGCGTTCGCGGCGATCGGAATTGGCGCCCTGGCCGTTGCGGACACGTCGACACTCGACGATGTCGATGCGATCGTCATACCAGGTGGCGAGTCGACGGCCATCTCGCGGCTGCTTGAAACTTCGGGGATGTTGGAGCCGCTCAGGCGGCGTATCCAAGAGGGACTTCCAGCTCTGGGCACCTGTGCCGGCATGATCCTGCTCGCAGACGAGGTGCTCGACGGCCGGCCCGACCAGCACCAGCTCGGAGGGATCGACATTTCGGTCAGGCGTAACGCCTTCGGGCGTCAGGTGGACTCTTTCGAGACCGACCTCGAGGTGGACGGACTCGACCGGCCGTTCCACGCCGTGTTCATCAGGGCTCCGATAGTCGAACGAGCCGGTGCGGGCGTCGAGACGCTCGCTTCGGTCGAGGGTTCCGACGGGACGCGACGGGCCGTGCTGTGCAGGCAAGGTTCGCGTATGGTCAGCGCCTTCCACCCGGAGCTGTCAGGCGATCCCCGGCTTCACGAGATGTTCTTGACGATAGCTTTCGGCACGGGCGCCGTAGGGACCGCGCCCGTGCCCCGAACCAACCTCTAGGAGGCAATCCGACCATGTCCGGCCATAGCAAATGGGCGACGATAAAGCACAAAAAGGGGGCAGCTGACAAGGCCCGGGGTAAGCTGTTCGCAAAGCTGATCCGCCAAGTGGAGGTCGCGGCGCGTGAGGGAGGCGGCGACCCTGACGCGAATCCGACCTTGCGCACCATGTTCCAAAAGGCGAGGGAAGCATCGGTGCCTTTGGACACCATCGAGCGGGCCATCAAAAGAGGCACCGGCGAGCTGGAAGGCGTGCGCTACGAGCAGGTCAGCTACGAAGGGTACGCGCCGAGTGGGGTGGCGGTCATCGTCGAATGCCTGACCGATAATCGCAATCGAACCGGAGCCGACATCCGCTCGGCGTTCTCGAAAAATGGTGGTTCGATGGCCGAGCCGGGCGCTGTTTCGTGGCAGTTCGAGCGCAGAGGCGTGATCAGCGTTGAGCGTTCGGTCGGCGAGGATGAGCTCATGCTCGCCGCTCTTGACGCTGGCGCTCTCGACATCGTCGACTTGGGCGACGAATGGCAGGTCACGACTCCACCAGCGGAGATCGGCGCTGTCCGCCAGGCCGTCGAGGATTCGGGGATCAAGGTTACCTCCGCTGAAGTCACCCTCCTGGCAACCACGACCGTCGAGTTGTCCAACGAGTCCGACGCCCGCAAGGTGCTGCACCTCGTGGACCTGCTCGAAGACCACGACGACGTGCAGAACGTATACGCCAACTTCGACATACCCGACGCAATACTGAACCTCGTCGAAGCGTAGTATAGTCGAACTGGTGTTCGCTCTAGGTATCGATCCGGGCTTGTCGCGCTGCGGGTACGGTGCCGTGCGCTCAACCGGGGCTGAGCTGCGCTGCGTGGCTTTTGGTCATCTCACCACACCCGTCGACGCTCCGTTGGCGACACGCCTAGGAGTCCTGCTCGCCGACTTGGAGGACCTCCTCGACGAGCTGCGCCCGGAGGTGGTCGTCGTGGAGCGGGTCCTGTTCCAGGTGAACGCTCGCACGGCGATGTCGGTAGGCCAGGCCAGCGGCCTTGCCCTTGCCAGTGCGGCCCGCCGCGGTATCGAGGTGGTGCAGTACAGTCCCAACGAGGTCAAGCAGGCCGTCGCCGGGTACGGCTCGGCTGACAAGCTTGCGGTGGCTACGATGGTAGCGACGTTGCTCGGGTTGGCTTCGCCGCCGACGCCGGCGGACCGTGCAGACGCTCTGGCCTTGGCGGTGACACACCTGGCAGGCGCCGGCCTTCGAGCTGCGGAGGCGGCGTTACGGTGATCGGCTCGCTGAGGGGATCCTTGGGTGACTGGTGGCGCCGGCCGGGGGGCCTAGTGGAGGTTCTCGTCGATGTCAGTGGGGTCGGGTACAGGGTTACCATGGCCGAGCAGGCTCTGTCTTCCCTCGGTCCGCTCGGATCCGAAGTGCTGCTTCACGTGCACACCCATGTACGCGAGGACGCCCTGATCCTCTACGGGTTCGTGACGAAAGACCAAAGAGCGTGCTTCGAGGCGCTCATATCGGTCCGAACCGTCGGGCCTGGCGTGGCTCTCGCCATGCTGGCTGTCCACACCCCAGACGCGTTGCGCCGGGCGGTCGGCGCGAAGGACATCGATGCGTTGAGGCTGGTCCCGGGCATAGGAGCCAAGACGGCGGCCCGCCTAGTAGTCGAGTTGGATGCCAAGCTGGACGACTTTGTCGACAACCCCGTCGTCGGCTCCCGTGAGGGTGCTCCGGTATCGGGAGGTATCGGTGTGGTCGGGGCGTTGGGCTCGCCGCCGTCGGTGAGGGAGGACGTCAGAGGAGCTCTTGGCGCTCTGGGCTACGGGGCCGACGAGATCCGCTACGCCGAGTCGGTGGTGAACTTCGAGGGACCTGTCCAGGAGGTTCTGAGGATGGCCCTGCGCGAGCTGGGAGCCCGACGCTGAGCCGGCCCGCTGAGCCGGGAGGTTCCGCCGGTTCGCGGAGGTTGACGCCGTGAGGGAGGAGGCGGACCTGAGACCGGTCGCGGCGACGGCCGACCCGGCGGAGTCGGCGGAGGAAGCGGGACTGCGACCCAGGCGTCTAGAAGAGTTCGTCGGTCAATCCGCTCTCAAAGAGCACCTGTCGATCATGCTCGAAGCGGCCAGACGACGCGAGCAACCCGTCGACCATCTCCTCTTCGCCGGACCGCCTGGACTGGGCAAAACCAGCCTGGCGGGGATCGTAGCCAACGAGGTAGGCGCCGGGCTGAGAGTGACGTCAGGTCCGGCGCTGGTGAGGGCTGGGGACTTAGCTGCGATCCTCACCAATATCGACGAAGGTGACGTCCTGTTCGTCGACGAGATTCACCGCCTCGGTCGGGCTGTGGAGGAGATCCTCTATCCCGCAATGGAGGACTTCCAGCTTGACATCGTGTTAGGGAAAGGGCCGACAGCTAGGAGCATCAGGATCGACCTGCCCCGCTTCACCCTGGTCGGGGCTACCACCAGGACAGGTCTCATAACCGGGCCTTTGCGGGACCGTTTCGGGTTCGTGGCAAGGCTCGACTTCTACAGCCACAGCGAACTGCAGACGATCGTCGACCGATCGGCGCAGATACTCGGCACTGAAATCGACCCGCTCGGGTCTGCGGAGATAGCCAGACGTTCGCGTGGCACTCCGCGCATAGCCAACCGCCTTCTAAAAAGGGTCCGAGATTTCGCGGAGGTCCGAGCCGCCGGCCATGTGGACCTGCAAGTGGCAAGGCAAGGCCTCGACCTGTTCGGAGTGGACGAGCTCGGCTTGGACAAGGTCGACCGTGCGATCCTTGCAGCGGTGTGCTCCCGCTTCGGTGGCGGACCCGTCGGGCTGTCCACGCTCGCCGTGAGCGTCGGCGAGGAGACCGACACCGTCGAGGACGTCTACGAGCCCTTCCTGCTCCAACTCGGGTTGTTGATGCGCACACCGCGAGGTCGGGTGGCGATGCCCGCCGCCTGGCAGCATCTCGGGCTCCCGTCCCCCGCGGGGAGCGAAGTGGACGAGACGAGCCTGTTCTGAACGCTTCGCACTCCCGGCCCGCCCAGGGGTCTAACACCGTCACCGGGAGCGACGGCACCGCCGGAGGGTGGCGGTAGTGGACGTCCCTGAATACCACCTTCCAGACGAGTCGATCGCCCAGACGCCGGTCGAGCCGAGAGACTCGGCGCGCCTGCTCGACGTCCGCCACTTCGACGCTGAGCACCCCGAGGCAGGCCTGGTCGATCGCGTGGTGTCCGACCTGCCCGGGCTGGTGGAAGCCGGTGACGTCGTCGTGGTCAACAACACCAAAGTGCTGCCAGCGCGCCTCAGGCTCCGAAAGGCCGCCGGGGGGGCGGCCGAGGTGCTGCTACTGGCCCCCGATCCCACTGACAGCCGCAGCTGGTCGGCGCTGGTCCGGCCTGGTAGGAGGCTGCCGCCTGGGTGCGTGCTCGGCATCAGCACCCGCAGCGACTCTGCGCCGGACGGTTTCGTCGCGCTGGTGGAAGTCGGATCCCGCTTGGAGGGCGGCCTGAGACAGGTCACGCTTCTAGACGAGGCCGAGTCGGTGCTCGCCCGCTGCGGGGAGATGGCCCTGCCTCCCTACATCAAGGCTGCGCTCGACGACCCCGAGCGTTACCAGACTGTCTACGCCGCTGTACCCGGGTCGGTTGCGGCGCCGACAGCCGGTCTACACCTGACGCGCTCAGTCTTAGACGGTCTCACCGCTCGAGGCGCTCGACTGTGCAGCGTAGATCTGGCGGTCGGGTTGGGGACTTTCAGGCCTGTGAAGGTCGACCGCGCCGAGGACCACGAGATGCATTCGGAGCGCTACTTGGTGCCGGAGAGCACCTGGGAGGCATGCCTCGCCGCCCGCCGGGAAGGACGGCGGGTGTTGGCGGTCGGTACGACCACTGTGCGGGCTTTGGAGAGCGCAGCGGCCACGGGCAGCCTTTCCGGAGATAGCAAGCTGTTCATCCGTCCTGGGTTCGAGTGGGCCGTTACCGACGTGCTGCTCACCAACTTCCATCAGCCCCGCTCGACCCTGCTGCTGCTCCTGGAAGCTTTCGTGGGGCCGTCGTGGCGTGACATGTACGCGCAAGCCCTCAGTCGCGGATACCGGTTCCTGTCCTTCGGCGATGCCATGATCGCCTCCCGGCTTAAGATGCCACGGCGATGAGGAAGGCCCGTCTGAGCATCGAAGCAGCCGACGGGGACGCACGCTGCGCGACTGTGCAGCTCGCCCGAGGGTCCTTCGCCACGCCGTGCTTCATGCCAGTGGGCACTCGCGGCCCGGTCAAACTGCTCGACGCTGGCGACCTGGAGTCTCTTGGCCCGGAGGTGGTCCTTGCGAATACCTACCACCTGATGCTGCGACCTGGAGCCGACGTGGTAGACGAGCTTGGAGGCGTCGGCCGTTTCACCGGGTGGCCGGGGCTCATGCTGACCGACTCCGGGGGCTTCCAGGTGTTCTCCCTCGGGGCCGAGGTCGACGCCGGGGGCGTCAGCTTCAGGTCGATCTACGACGGCTCCCGCCGTCGCCTCGACCCTGCCGGGGCGGTCAGGATCCAGGAGCAACTCGGTGCTGACATCCAGATGGCCCTGGACCACTGCTGTGGCCTCCCGGCGGCCGGTGAGGTGATACGCGAAGCTGCAGAACGGACCCTCGCTTGGGCGGCGACGGCGAGAGGCGTTCACCGCAGGGAGGATCAGAGCCTGTTCGGCATCGTACAGGGTGGCGTTTCGGAGGCCCTTCGAGCCGAGTGCGCCGAGCGAACCGTCGCACTCGACTTCGATGGATACGCGATCGGCGGCCTTTCCGTCGGTGAGTCCAGGCGGGAGATGCTCGCAGCGCTGTCGGCGACGATACCCGGACTGCCCGTCGACCAGCCCCGGTACCTTATGGGTGTCGGCGATCCAGTTTCGATAGTCCACGCTGTCGCCACCGGGGTGGACATGTTCGACTGTGTCGCACCAACTCGTCTCGCTCGCCACGGGGTTGCTATGGCACGCGGTGGTCGAATCAGGCTTCGAACGGCGCGCTTCGCTCGCGACGACGGTCAGATCGACCCGGACTGCTCCTGTCCTGTTTGCAGGCGCTACAGCGCCGGCTATATCAGGCATCTCCTCGTCGTCGGCGAACCGACGGCCGGGAGGCTGATAAGCCTTCACAATCTGCACTGGATGCTCGAGTTCATGTCGACGATCCGTGACTCGATCAGAGCTGGCACCCTCGCTAGCACGGTTCGCGAGGTGGATGAAGCCTGGAGCAGTGGCAGTCTGCGCTAATGTCCAGCGAGCCCGACGCCGGGCCACTACCTGAGGGTTCAGATCAACATGCACATCCTGCTCTCATCATTGGCGCAGAGCACGCCATCTACGACCGTAGCCAAGAGCACCTCCTCGTCGGGTTCCCTGACGCCGTTCTTGGTGCTGATACTCATCTTCGGCGGCGCCTATTTTCTGTTCATCCGCCCGAGGAACAAGCGGACCCGTGCCCAGCAGGCCACCTTGCGCCAGGTCGGTCTCGGCGACGAGGTAATGAGCGCCGGGGGGATCTTCGGCACGGTGGTGAGCGTAAGTCCCGACTCAGTCGGCGTGGAGGTGTCACCGGGTGTAGTGATGACCTTCCTTCCCAGGATGGTGAGCCGACGTCCGAACTCGCCCGCAGGCGGCCCGCCGCTTGGGGCGCCCCCTGCGCCCGCAGGTACGGGATACGAGGAACAAGAAGACGAGCCCGAAGGCTACGACGAAGAGTCCGACGAGTACGCGGACGCCGAGGACGGCGAGGAATACGAGCCGGGCGAGTACGAACAAGGCGCCGACGGCGAGGAGCCGGAGGGGAACGCGGAACCACCGCAGCGCCCCGGGCCTCCCAGAGACTGAGATGAGACGAAGCCTCATATGGTCGCTCGTCTTCATCTTCGTGGTGGCTATCGGCTCGCTGGCGGCGACGCTTGCCGCCGGGCACACCCCGCTACTCGGCTTGGACTTGCGCGGTGGCGTGTCGGTCGTGTTGCAGCCGCAGGGTACGTCCAACGCCTCCGAGATCGACCAGGCTGTCACGATCATCGACAGGAGAGTGAACGGCCTCGGGGTCAGTAACTCCAACGTCACCCGGCAGGGCAACGACGTGGTGATCGACCTGCCCGGGCTCAAGAACTCCCAGCAGGCCCTCTCCGAGCTCGGCCAGACAGCGGTCCTGTACTTCAGGCCGGTTGACTGCGTAGTACCGGCCTACGTAGCACCTCAGAGCACTTCTTCGACTACCACCGTTCCGGCGTCTACAACGACGATTCCGGGAGCGGCCGCAAAGCCGGCCGGATCGACCGTCCCGTCCACAACGTCGCGTTCGGGGCTCGGGCTCGCGGCGCAAGCCAAGCTCACGGCTGCCTACCTATCAGCTGGGTCTACGACCACGGTTTCCCCGGCCACCACTGTGGCGCCGGCGACGACCACCACGGTTTCCCCGACGACGACAACGACGCTGGCGCCGGGAGCCGTCAACGCCACCACGGCGTGCTCTAGCACCAACCCTTCGTCTATCCCGACGACCACCCCGGCGCAGGACAAGCCCGGCTCGGCGGTCGTGCTTCCCGTCGACCCCGCAGCGTTCTCCACGGACCCGACCGTACGCTACGTGCTGGGCCCGGCGGACATGACCGGCTCGGTGATATCCAACGCCGTCGCCGAGGTCAACTCGACGACAGGCCAATACACGGTGGCGTTGACTCTCAACTCCAAAGGGGCCGTAGAGTTCGACAAGATCGCCGCCGCCCGCTACGCCTGCTACCAGCAGTCTCCTACCAACCCCCCTCCGTGCAGCGAAGAAGCTTTCGAGCTTGACGGGCTGGTGGAATCCGCGCCCGACTTTCAGGCTTCGAGCTTCAACGGCAACGTTTCGATCAGCGGAAACTTCACCTCGGCGCAAGCGACCGCTCTGGCCAACCAGCTCAAGTACGGGTCACTGCCAGTCCGTTTCGTTCCCCAGACGGTCCAGACGATCTCAGCGACGATCGGCAAGGACTCCCTTCGCGCCGGGCTGCTCGCCGGTATCGGGGGTATCGCCGTCGTGATGCTCTACATGCTCGCCTACTACAGGGCGCTCGGATTGGTGGTCTTAGTCGGCCTGGGCGTCGGCGGGTCCATCTTGTACTCGATCCTCGCGGAGCTCAGCCAGACGTCGAACCTGACCCTCACTTTGGCCGGTGTGACCGGGATAATCGTGTCGGTCGGCATAACCGTAGACTCCTACGTGGTGTACTTCGAACGACTGAAAGACGAGGTGAGGGCCGGCCGGTCGGTCCGCCAGTCAGTCGAGCGGAGCTTCTCAAGGGCGTTCCGAACGGTACTGACAGCTGACCTGGTGTCGTTCATGGCGGCACTGATCCTCTATTTGCTCACCATCGGTGACGTTAGAGGGTTCGCTTTCACGCTGGGACTGTCGACGCTTTTGGATGTGTTCACAGCCTTCTTCTTCATCCGTCCCGCGGTCATATGGGTCGGCCGGCGGCGCTCGATCACCGACAACCCGGTGTTCGGTATCGCCCGGGGCCTCGGCGCCAGGACCGGTTCGTAGCCGGTGAGCGGCGATACGAAACGCCCAGGGGCGTTCCGCCGGCTGTTTCGCGGGGAGACCTCGTTCGACTTCGCTGGACGCTGGAGGCGGTGGTTCGCGATCTCGGCAACGGTCATAGTCGTCGGGCTGATCTCGCTCGGCGCCCGCGGCTTGAACTTCTCGATCGACTTTAAAGGTGGGACGATCTGGAGCGTCCCCTCGAACGCCTCGGTGTCGACCGTGCGCTCCGCTGTCGGGGCGGCGGTGCCGGGCTTCGGCCAGTCGACCATCCAGGTCCTCACCAACAGCCTTACCCACCAGCGGACCGTACAGGTCGAGGCCGCAGCCAAGGTCACTAGCAACCAGAGCGAGGTGACGGCGGTCACGGACGCGCTGGCGAAGCTCGCCCACGTCTCCCCGAACGCCGTCGCCCTAAGCGACGTCGGACCGTCTTGGGGGTCGATCATCACCGACAAGGCGATCGAAGCGGTGATCGTCTTCTTGGTAGTCGTGTCGATTTACATCTGGCTTCGCTTCGAAGGCAAGATGGCCGTCGCAGCCCTGACGGCATTAGTCCACGACATCCTCGTCACCGTGGGGATCTACTCGCTGTCGGGGTTCCAGGTGAGCCCTGACACTGTCATAGCGTTCCTCACCATCCTCGGCTACTCGCTCTACGACACGATCGTGGTGTTCGACCGTGTCCAAGAGAACACGCGTGGTCTCGCCTCGTCTAACAAGCTCACCTACACCGACACCGTCAACATCTCTATGAACCAGGTTCTCGCGAGGTCCCTCAACACTTCGCTGGTCGCGATCCTGCCGATACTGTCGATCCTTGTGGTCGGAGCTTGGATCCTCGGCGCCACAGCCCTTGAGGACTTCGGTCTCGCATTGGTGGTCGGTCTGACGACGGGTGCGTACTCGTCGATTTTCATAGCTTCACCTCTGCTTGCCCTGATGAAAGAGCGCGAGCCGCGCTACTCGGAGATCCGCCGCCGGCTCGGCTCGGCCCCGCGCCGCAAGCTCACCCCGGTGCTAGCAGCCGGGTCGGCGACCTTGGACGGGGAGGCATCCGACGACGTCCAACTTGGCGCGGAGACGTTACCTGTCGAGACTCCCTTCGACGGCCGCCAGTCCACTCCCGCAGGTTCTGGCGCCGGGTCTATCCCCCTGAGAGCCCCTACCCGGCCTTCGGGTTCGGTGCCCCCCCGGCCACGAAAGAAGGGCCGGAAACGCTGAGGCGGCCCGGGCCTGGTTCGTTGAAGCGGCTAGGGCTCCGCCGCGGGTAGTTTGGAGAAGTGCACGCACCCCCAGAGCAAGTCGACGACTACCGCAGCTTCATTAGAGACGTAGCCGACTTCCCTCACGCTGGTGTCGCTTTCAAGGACATAACGCCCCTCCTGGCTGACGCTCAGGCGTTCTCGGGGTTGGTGCAGGACATGGCCCGGCCGTTTCGTGAAAGTGCCATAGACGTCGTAGTCGGCATCGAGGCTCGCGGGTTCATCCTGGCAGCTCCTGTCGCTTTGGCCCTCGGGGCGGGGTTCGTTCCGGTTCGCAAGGCCGGAAAACTCCCGTGGGCGGTCCACGAGGAGACCTACGAGCTGGAATACGGTGCCGGCAGCCTGGAAGTGCACGAGGACGCCATAAGCTCCGGTCAGCGGGTCCTTGTCGTCGATGACGTGCTCGCCACGGGCGGAACCGCTGCGGCGGCGGCCCGTCTCGTCGCCAAGATGGGCGGGGTGACCGCCGGGTTCTCGTTTGCTTTGGAGCTCTCCTTCTTGGAGGGACGCCACAGGATCGAGGACCACTCTACTTTTTCCTTGGTGACTTACCGATGAGCTGCCAGTAAGGAGAGAGACGCAAGTGACCAGGCAGGCGCGGTGAGCAGAGGCGACACGCTGAACAGGTCGAGGGCCGTAGTGACCGTCGAGCGGGTCCTCGCGTGGCGCCGTCAGGTGCAGACTGCCGACGCGCTCACGCCTCTCCTGGCCGCCTTCCGGGAGCGCCACCCAAGGAATGCTCTCGGGCTGATCATCTCCGCTTACGAGACGGCAGCTGAGGCTCACGCCGGCCAGCTGCGTAACTCAGGCGAGGCCTACATAAGCCACCCCCTAGCGGTGGCGACGATCCTGGCATCGCTCGGCTTGGACGACGTCACTATCGCTTCCGCGCTGCTTCACGACGCCGTGGAGGACACGGCGGTCCGTCTCGAGGACCTTGAGGCTTCCTTCGGACCCGAGGTGGCAGCGATCGTGGACGGAGTTACGAAGCTCGACCGTGTCCGTTTCGACTCGCGCCAAGCCCAGCAGGCGGCGACGATGCGCAAGATGCTCGTCGCGATGGCCAAGGACCCCCGGGTGCTTTTGATCAAGCTCGCCGACCGGCTGCATAACATGCAGACCATCGCCGCCATGCCCGAGTGGAAGCAGAAACGCTCGGCGCAGGAGACGCTCGACATCTACGCTCCGTTGGCTCACCGCTTCGGTATCCAAGACATCCGGTGGCAGCTCGAGGACCTGGCTTTCGCCGCTTTACATCCCCGCCGTTACGCCGAGATCGACCAGATGGTCGCCAACCGTGCGCCGGAACGGGAGATCTACCTGGCGCAGGTGGTCGACCAGGTGAAGGAGCGCCTGGATGCGGCCCGGGTCGTCGCCCAGGTCACGGGCCGTCCCAAGCATCTGTACTCGATCTATGAGAAGATGGTCGTCAAGGGCAAGGAGTTCGACGACATCTACGACCTCGTAGGCGTGCGGGTGATCGTCGACTCGGTCAAGGACTGCTGGGCCGCGCTCGGAGCTGTCCACGGGGCGTGGACGCCGGTTCCGGGAAGGTTCAAGGATTACGTCAACACGCCCAAGTTCAACCTCTACCAGTCGCTCCACACCACCGTGGTGGGGCCCCAGGGAAAGACTCTCGAAGCGCAGATCCGTACCGTGGAGATGCACCGGCGCGCCGAGTGGGGCATAGCTGCTCACTGGGGGTACAAGGAGAAGGCGACAGCCGCCGACGTCGCCTGGCTCCAGCGCATCGTCGAATGGTCCGCCGAGAGCTCCGACCCCTCGGAGTTCCTGGAGACCTTGAAGTTGGACCTCGACACCGACGAGGTTTACGTGTTCACCCCGAAAGGCGACGTCATCTCGCTTCCTACGTCGTCGACTCCGATCGACTTCGCGTACGCGATCCACACCGAGGTCGGCCACCGCTGCATAGGAGCCAAGATCAACGGGCGGCTCGTTCCTTTGGACTCCAGGCTCTCGTCGGGTGACACCGTAGAGATCTTCACCTCCAAGGTGCCGTCTGCCGGGCCGAGCAGGGACTGGCTGAAGATAGCGGCGAGCCCGAGGGCCCGAAACAAGATCCGCCAGTGGTTCAGCAGGGAGCGTAGGGAGGACGCTATCGAGTCCGGCCGGGAGGATCTCGCCAAGGCCTTGCGCAAGGAGGGTCTCCCGGTTCAGAAGCTGGCAGCTTCTCAGACGCTGGCCAAGCTGATCGAGACTCTTAACTACGCCGACCTCGAGGCGCTTTACGTGGCGATCGGAGAAAACCACGTTTCGGCGCAGTCGATAGCCCAGCGCGTCGCCAGGGATCTGCGAGGAGGCGAACACGAAGAGCAGCTGCCGAGCACGGCCCGCTTGCCCCGACGTGGCGGCCCCGCCCGGCGTGGCGTCGGCGTGCACGTAGAAGGTCTAGACGACATGATGGTTCGCCTATCGCGGTGTTGTACCCCGGTCCCCGGCGACGAGATCGTCGGTTTCGTCACCCGGGGGAGGGGAGTGAGCGTGCACCGCACCGACTGCCCGAACGCGGCGGCGCTCGCATCGGGCGAGGTAGGCCGGATGATCGAAGTCGAATGGGACCAGGCGTCCAACGGCAGCTTCGTGGCCGCTGTCGAGCTCAAGGCTCTCGACAGAACCCGCCTCGGAGTGGACGTGTGGAAGGTGATATCCGACAACCACCTGAACATTCTGCGTAGTGAGTCCTTGACCGGCAGCGACCGGGTGAGCAGGATGCGATTCGAGTTCGAGCTGGCCGACCCAGCTCACCTAGAGTCAGTCATAGCCGCCTTGAAGCGGATCGACTCGGTCTATGACGCCTACCGGGTGTTGCCCAACAGGACCTGAGCTCTGTGGCGGGTACGCTCGGCTGCGATGCCCGAGCTTCGCAATCCGCCAGGAACCTTCGACGTGCTGCCATCCGAATCTGGACCGTGGCAGGAGATGCTCTCGACTTTCGCCTCCACCGTGGGCGGCGCCGGCTACGAGCTGATCGTAACGCCAACCTTCGAGGACCTCGGCGTGTTCACCCGGATCGGCGAGTCGACCGACGTCGTCCGCAAGGAGATGTACGACTTCGTTGACAAAGGCGGCCGCCACGTCGCCCTCCGCCCCGAAGTGACCGCCTCGGTCGTGCGGGCTTTCATCCAGCACCGGCCGGTGACCCCCTGGAAGGCGTGGTACGCAGGCTCCAACTTCCGTTTCGAGCGTCCTCAGGCGGGGCGTTTCAGGGAATTCCACCAAGTCGGTATCGAAGCTTTCGGCAGCTCCGACCCCGACCTGGACGTGGAGGTAGTAACCCTCGGATGGGATTTCTTCGCCCGGCTCGGGATCAAAGGTGTGGACCTTCTCGTCAACTCTCTCGGGGACGCCGCCTGCCGGCCCGCTTACCGTCAGAAGCTCCTCGACTATCTCATGGCGCGTCGCGGTGACCTCTGCGAGGAGCACCGCGGCCGCGTCGAGGAGAACCCGCTACGGGTCCTCGACTGCAAACGGGAAGCCTGCCGGGCTCAGACCGCCGGAGCGCCCCTGCAGGTGGACAACCTCTGCGACAGCTGCGCTGCCCACTTCGAGCGGGTCACGGCGGGCCTGTCGGCCCTTTCGGTCCCCTACCGTGTCGATGCACACCTGGTCCGGGGATTGGACTACTACACGCGAACCACTTTCGAATACGCAGGCACCATGTTGGAGTCGTCGCAGAACGCGTTGGGCGGCGGTGGCCGCTACGACGCTCTAGTGCAGGCCATGGGAGGGCCCCCAACCCCGGCCGTAGGCTTCGCGATCGGTGTCGAGCGGACCCTTTTAGCGCTCGGCGCCAGCGGCACGTCTCCACGACCGCCGGCGCGTCTCCACGCTTTCGTCGTGGACTTTGCCGGTGGCGACGCCGCCCGGGACATCACCCGCGAGCTGCGCCAGGCCGGTCTCAGGGTTGACCGGGCTTTCGACGGCCGCTCGCCCAGAGCACAGTTCAAAGCGGCTGACCGTTCGGGGGCAAGGTTCGCGCTCGTAGTCGGGCCTGACGAAGCTGAAGCGTCGCAGGTGGCCATCAAGGACCTCACGGGCGGCGAGCAGCGCTCGGTGGGACGAGGAGAACTGGTAGCTACCCTACGTGGCATGCTCGAAGCCGGCCCCGGGAGTTCCCGGTCAGGTCCTTCGCTGCCAGGGTACAATCGGGCACCTTGATAGCCGTACTACTAGCCGTGGTCGCCACCGCCGTCGTGGCCGTCCTCTTCGGGGCCGGTCTGTCGCTTCGGCGCAGCGCCCGGGAGCTCGCCTCCCTCGTCGAAGAGTTGGACGGGCATCTGCAGGCGCTGATAGGAGAAGCCGAGAAGACGATCGGCGTCGCAAGGAGCGAGCTCGCCCGCGTCGACGAGCTGGTCGGCTCGGCGGAGGCGATAACCGCGACTGTCGGCTCGGCGTCGCGGGTCGCTCACGCAGTCCTCGCGGCCCCGCTCATCAAGGCGGTGGCGTTTGGTTCGGGTACGCTGCGCGCGGGACGCAGCCTGAGGAGGCGGGCCTGATGCCCAAAAGGACACGGTGGCTGGTCACCGGCGTAGCGCTTGGAGCTGGAGGTTCACTGTGGGCTCAGCGCAAGGCCAAGACGGCGGCAGCCCGCTACGGGCCCGCCGGGATCGTCGAGGCGACCGGTCGACGCATTGCCGCCGCGCTCGCGGACGGACGTGAAGCCATGAGGGAGCGCGAGGCCCAGCTCAAAGGCACCTCGTCTGACGACGACCGTCAGGATGGGCTGCGACACACACCGGGAAGCTCTTCGGGGGCCGGTGGTCGCCGACCGGGCGGGGACGCCCCGGCCGGCCCACTTTCGAGCTTCCGGCGCCGTAACATCTAGGCTGGAGCGGTCATGGACGCCAACGCCTTACGTCGCGCCTTCACCCAGTTCTTCGTCGACCGCGGCCATGTGGCGGTGCCGTCCGCTGGTCTGATCCCTCACCACCCCCGCGCCCCTCTGTTCACCAACGCGGGTATGAACCAGTTCATCCCTTACTTCCTCGGTGAGCAAGCACCGCCTTATCCGAGGGCGACGAGCATCCAAAAGTGCGTCCGGGTGCGAGGCAAGCACGACGACATCGACCTGATAGGACGTACTACCAGGCACCTGACTTTCTTCGAGATGCTCGGAAATTTCAGCTTCGGGGACTATTTCAAGGGGCTGGCGATTCCACTGGCTTGGGAGTTGCTCACCGATGTCCTCGGCTTGGAAGCGGACCGTCTATGGGTGAGCGTTTACCGCGACGACGACGAGGCGGTCGGGATATGGCGCGACTCGGTCGGGGTAGCCCACGAGCGGATCGTCAGGATGGACGAGGACAACTTTTGGGAGATGGGCGACACGGGACCGTGTGGGCCGTGCTCGGAGATCTATTTCGACAGGGGGCCGGAATGGGGTGAGGAGGGAGGTCCCGGGGTCGGCGGAGAGGAGCGCTACGTCGAGGTTTGGAACCTCGTCTTTATGCAGTTCGACCGTCAAAGAGACGGGTCGTTGCTGCCCCTTCCCAAGCCGAACATCGACACCGGGGCCGGACTGGAGCGCATCCTGACCCTCGTCGAAGGCGTCGAGACGATATGGGATACGAGCGTACTGCGGCCCGTCATTACCGTCGCGGAGGCGCTCACCTCGAGGCGCTACGGTACCGACGAAGCGACAGACGTGTCGCTTCGGATCCTCGCTGACCACGCCCGCTCCATGACATTCCTCGTGGGCGATGGGGTCGTACCTAGCAATGAGGACCGCGGATACGTGCTCCGCCGGTTGATCAGAAGAGCGGTTCGTCAGGCTTTCGCGCTGGGAGTGGACAAACAGGTGACTCCCGCTTTGGTCGAGGCGTGCGTCGGTGTGATGAGCGACGCCTACCCGGATCTCGGCGCGTCGCAGGCTTCGATAACAGACGTCGTAGCGAGGGAGGAGGCCCGTTTCCGGGCCACGCTTCGCACCGGTCTGGCCATGCTCGATGCTGAGATCTCCTCCGGATCTTCGAAGATCCCCGGCGAGGTTGCTTTCCGTCTGCACGACACCCACGGCTTCCCGATCGAACTGACCAGGGAGATAGCAGCGGAGAGAGGGGCAAGCGTCGACGAGGACGGCTTCGCTACGGAGATGACCCGCCAGCGCGACCAGTCACGCGCCGGTGGGAAAGCCCAGGTGGGCGGTGACGAACGCCTAGGCGAGTACCGAAAACTCCTAGCCGATCACGGGGGGACACTCTTCGTCGGCTACGAGACGGCGGCGGCTACTACTACGGTCACGGGGGTTATTCCCACCAGCGACGGCACGGTCGAGATCTTCCTGGCGGCGACGCCTTTTTACGCCGAGGGCGGCGGTCAGGTCGGCGACGTCGGGTTCATCGAGACCGACTCGGGGCGGGCGGCCGTCACCGACACGACCCGGGCACTTCCCGACCTGTACCGCCACGTCGCGAGGATCGTCGACGGTGAGATCAGGCCGGGCCAGGCGGCGACGGCGACGATCGACGCGCAGAGGCGCAGCGCTATCCGCCGCAACCACACCGGCACGCACCTGCTGCACTCCGCGCTGCGCCGGGTTCTGGGCGAACACGTCAAACAGCAGGGCTCCCTCGTCGCCCCGGACCGGCTGCGGTTCGACTTCACGCACTACCATCCCCTCGGGGAGGCCGAGATAGCCCAAGTTGAGGACATCGTGAACGCGCAGATCCTCTCCGACGACGGTGTCTCGGTGCGTGTCATGGCCAAGGTGGACGCAGACGCCGCAGGAGCCTTTGCGTTCTTCGAGGACAAATACGGTGACCAGGTGCGCGTCGTGGCCGCCGGCCCCGCGTCGTTGGAGTTGTGCGGTGGAACGCACGTGACGCGACTGGGTGAGATCGGCCCGTTCAAGATCGTCTCGGAGGGATCGATTGGCTCTAACCTGCGCCGCGTGGAGGCCGTCACCGGCACGGCGACGCTCGCCCGGATGCGTGAGGCGGACCGGGAGATAGCCGCTTGCGCAGCATTGCTTCGGGCCAGGCCCGACGAAGTCATCGACGCTCTCGAACGTAGGCTGGGAGAGCTTCGCGCTTTGCAGGGACGCATGGAGGAACTGGAGCGTGCTGCCCTGGACGGTCGTGCAAGGGAGCTCGCCGGTATGGCGGCGGGTGCCGCCCTGGTAGCCAGGGTGGACGGTCTTAACCCTGACCAGCTTCGGGAGCTCGCAGCGAAGGTCCGCAACCTCGCCGGCTCGGAGGTCGTCGTGCTCGGAGGTTCGCCGGACGGCTCTAAGGCGGCTCTGGCCGCGGTGGTGGCGAAAGGCTCGCCTCGAAGCGCGCCTGAGCTAATAGGGCCGCCGGCGCGGATCGTTGGCGGTGGAGGTGGAGGTCGCAACCCCGAGCACGCCACTGCCGGCGGGCGGGACCCCTCCCGACTAGACGAGGCCCTCGACGCTGTCCGGACGGTCCTAGGGGCGTGAGCATGGTGGAGCCTGCCGGCAGGGTGCTCGGCGTCGACCTGGGGTCCAGGAGGATAGGGGTGGCGGTCAGTGACTCGCGGCGCGCTGTCGCAACCGCCGTTACGGTCCTCGCTAGGAGCCCGCAGCGGCGCGCTGACCACGCGACGCTGGCCGGCCTCGTCGATAGCTACGAGGCCGTGGCGGTGGTGGTCGGTTTGCCCCTGTCGCTGAGCGGCGCTACGGGCCCTGCCGCGACGGGCGTCCTCGAAGAGGTCGACCAGTTGCGTCGGGTGCTGACGGTGCCGGTGGAGACAGTCGACGAGCGTTACACCACGGTCGTGGCGTCGGGCGCGATGCAAGCGACGGGGCGCACAGCAAGACGCCAACGCTCCGTGATCGACGCTGCCGCCGCCCAGGTTCTCCTCCAGGGCTGGCTTGACCGAACTAAGGTTGCCTCGCGGGTCGAGCTTTGACGCACTACCGAGAGCCCGCTAAAAGCCCGCGTCGCACTCCGAGGGGTCGCAAGCCGCCAGGGCGCCGGCCGGCTTCCACCCGCTACCGTCACGACGGTCCGAGACGCTGGATTGCGATAGTCGCAGTGTCGGCGGTCGTCGTTGCGGCTTTGCTCCTAGGGGGAGGGCTGTGGGCGAGAGCCCAGATAGACCCGGGCGGTTCGCCAGGTCAGAAGGTCACGGTGGTCATACCTAAGGGTGCTTCGACGTCGGCCATCGGAGACATTCTCGCAAAGGCAGGCGTGATCCACGACGGGTCGCTCTTTCCGCTGTACGTCAAGCTGAAAGGGTCGGCAGTGCTGTACCCGGGCACCTACCACCTCGCCAGGAACTCTCCGTACTACCAAGCGCTCGCAGCCCTGAGAGCCGGTCCAAAACTCCTCACCGACAAGCTTGTCATACCAGAAGGCTTCACCGTGGAGCAGATCGCGCAGGCCGTAGCGGGGCTACCGGGGCTGCACCTGTCAGCCGCCGCGCTTCTCGCCGCTGCGTCCAGCGGCGCGGTTCGCAGCCCCTATGAGCCGGCTGGAGTGAACAACCTCGAAGGTCTGCTCTTTCCTGCTACGTATGAGATATCCCAAAACGACACGGTCATCGACGTGTTGGAGGAGATGGTCGGAGCTTTCGACGACCGAGCCGCTCAGATCGGTCTGACCGCAGCGGCGAAGAACCTCGGCTACAGCCCCTACCAGGTGGTTACGGTGGCGTCGATCGTCGAGCGTGAAGCGAAGTTCTCCTCGGATTACGGCCCGGTGGCCAGCACCTTGTATAACCGTCTGAGGTTGGGCATGCCTCTCGGCGCCGACTCCACTCAGACCTACTACCTGCGCCAAAGCGACCCGAAGCTCGTGCCGAGTGCTGCTCAGCTGGACCAGCCGAGCCCCTACAACACGCGACTCGACAAGGGCCTGCCCCCGACTGCGATATCCTCCCCGGGTCTGGCGGCGTTGCAGGCAGCGGCTGCGCCGCCCTCGACTAGCTACCTGTACTTCGTGGAGGTAAATCCCGACGGTAAGCTCGGCTTCGCTTCCGACACAGCCGGTTTCGTGTCCCTGCAGGCTCAGTGCAGGGCGGCTGGGCTGTGTTGAGGACTCCGGGTCCTACCACAAGGGTTGCGGCGCTGATAGGCGATCCAGTCGCCCACTCATTGTCTCCTGCGATGCACAACGCGGCTTTCGAAGCTCTCGGCTTGGACTGGGTCTACACGGCGTTCCGGGTGGCGCCGGGTGCTGCTGGCGCCGCAGTGGACGCGGTCCGAGCTCTCGGCCTCGCTGGTCTGTCGGTCACGATGCCCCACAAGGGCGCGGTGGCGTCGGCGGTCGACTCGCTCGGACCCGTAGCCGCCAGGCTAGGGGTGGTGAACACGGTGGCGTGGTCGCCGGAGCGACCAGGGGAGCTGGTCGGCGAGTCGACCGACGGGCCGGGCTTCGTGGAGGCGCTGCGAGAGGAGGGCTTCGACGTCGAAGGCAGCAGTGTCGTGGTACTCGGCTCGGGGGGTGCCGCCCGGGCGCTCACCGACGCCGCAGGCGGCGCCGGCGCCGGGTCGATCACGGTCGTCGGTCGGGACCGGGGGAGAGCGGCGTCGTGCGCAGCGCTCGGCGGACCAGCAGCGAAAGCCCTTGTCGCCGCCGACACCGCTGCGCTTAGGGCAGCGCTCGACGTAGGCGAACTGATAGTCAACGCGACGTCGGTAGGTATGTCGGACCCTCACCTTGTGCCCATGGACCTAACGCCAGGGTGGTTTCGCTCCGGCCAGCTGGTGATGGACCTCATCTACCATCCGGCGACGACGCCGCTCATGCGCGTCGCCGAGGATGCAGGAGCCCGCGTCCTGAACGGACTGTCGATGCTCGTCCACCAAGCGCGAGCGCAAGTGCAATGCTGGACCGGCCTGGTCCCGCCGGTCCAGGTGATGCGGGCGGCCGCTGAGGCAGCGGTCAGTCACCGCAACGGCGAAACCATGTAAAGGCAGAGCCTAGCTGCGCCGATAGGACCAAAGTCACCCTATTCGGAGGTCCCCGCAGTGCTGCAAGGCTCGCTTCAGACAGTCGCAATCCCTGAGGTCCTACGCTTCTTGGAAAGCACCTCCAAGACGGGCGAACTTGCTGTGAGCGGATCTAACGGGCGCGGGCGCCTCTGGTTCGACGGCGGGGTGGTGTCGGGCTTCGAGTCGCACTCCAGCCGGGAGCCAGCAGAGGCCGTCTTCGAGCTGATGGGCATCACCGACGGCGAGTTCGTCTTCACCGCAGCTGACAGTCCTCAGCCGGCGCCCACCGGACGGGCCGCAAGGCGGGAGGTAGGACCGCTTCTCGCCGAAGCGGAAGCTCTCCGGGAGGAGTGGAGCTCGATAGTCGGCGTCATTGCATCCCTCGACTATCACGTGGAGTTGGTCGCTGACGCTCCGAGCGACCCGGTGACCCTCGGACGGGCCCAGTGGGCCGCCGTCGTGGCGGTCGGGTCTGGCCGCAGCGTCGCTGACGTCATAGCCGGATGCGACCTTAGCGAGATCGCCGGGTGCCGGGTGATCCGCGACCTAGTAGAGGCGGGTGTGGCTACTGTCGCCGACCGGCCGGCCGTTACCACCAAGGGGGATGTCGAAGGCGACACGGTCGTGCTCGGGAGCGCCTCCTTCGACGAGCCCTACAGCCAGGTCGACGACGTCAAGCCCGCCGTCGAGGAGACTTCTGGCGATCGACGTGGGATACTCGGCTTCGACTTCGGTACGCTTGTCGCTGACTTCCCGGTCCCCGCAGCTTCCACGTCTCTGGAGGAGCCAGTAGAGGCCGAGCCCGAGAGCAGCGTGGTCGTCCCCGACGTCACCTTCTCCGATCTGAGCGAGCTGTCCTCATCGCCGGGGGACTTCGACTCCCCCGAGACTTCCGCCGAGGACCGCTACGCTGCCCTGCGAGCTGCGATGCTTGAAGTCGGAGAGAACCTGGAGAACACCGGCGACACTAACGGTGCCGACCCGGTCGACTACGAAGTTGCTGACAGCAGCTACGGCGGGGCGGACGGAGGTTACGGTTCTGGCAGCGTACACGGGGTCGGTCATTTCGATGCTCTCGCCGACCGCGGACCTTGGTCGGAGAGGGAGCTCGCTCAAATCCACGAGTCCGGCATGTGGGAAACGCCCGGCTCATCGGCCGACGACCAGGGGTACTACGAGAGGACCACTGAGGCGCCTTCCGCTCAGTCGGAGTCGTCTCCCGAACCGTCAGACGAGCACCCCTCCGAGGAGGCCGAGGGCGGCGACGAGCCCGCCGAAGAGCCTATCAACCGGGGTCTGCTGCTCAAATTCCTCTCCTCAGTTCGTAACTGAGCCGAACCCGTCTCGCCGACACCGATAACTGAACTGTGAAGTGACCTCACCGATGCCGCCACTCCCGCCGAACTCGGCTACAGGACTCGGCGACGACGACCGGCTTGGCGCCTTGTTGGTGGAGGGCGGAGTCCTGGGACAGGACTCCCTGTCCCACGCCATACAGCTCAGCGTCTCCCGGGGCGAGGGTTTGACGCGGGTTTTGATAGAGGAGAACCTCGTCTCAGAAGCCGACCTGGTCGCTACGCTAGCCAAGCACCTCAGGCTCGACTACGTCGACTTGGCGGACTATCCGGTTGACGCCGCCGCCGCTCGCCTGGTGAGCGACTCGCTGGCGCGTCGCTACCTGGCGTTGCCGATCGGTTGGTTCGAAGGTCGTCTGATAGTGGCGATGGCGGACCCGTCGAACGTGTTCGCGATCGACGACATCCGGGCGGTAACCGGCGCCGAGCTTCACATAGCGGTAGCGACCAGCAACTCCATAGTCGAAGCCATCGGTAAGTTCCACCGGGTGATGTCCTCAGCCGAGGACGTCTCAGCGGAGGCGTCGAGCGTCTTCGACGAGGACACCTCCCTCGCGTCGGTTCGTGAGATCAGCGAGGACTCGCCGATAGTAAAGCTGGTCAACCTTCTGATCGGCCAGGCGATCGCTGACCGGGCATCGGACATCCACATAGAACCTGGTGACAACTCGCTTAGAGTGCGGTTCCGCATCGACGGTGTGCTCCACGAGGTGATGCGCCCACCTAAGAACATCCACTCTGGAATAGTCAGCCGGCTCAAGGTGATGGCTGACATGAACATCGCCGAGCGGCGAGTCCCCCAAGACGGGCGGATCAACACGAAGATCTCCGGGCGCGACGTCGACCTGCGAGTAGCTACCCTACCGACCGTGCACGGCGAGAAAGTCGTGATGCGGGTACTTGACAAGTCGACGGCGCTTTTGCGTTTGCAGGATCTCGGGTTTCTTCCCGAGAACATGGCCCGCTACGAGCAGTGCTACCGCAAACCCTACGGGACGATCCTCGTCACAGGTCCCACCGGCTCAGGCAAGTCCACGACCCTCTACGCGACGTTGAACATCGTCAACGACGAGACCAAGAACGTGATCACCGTGGAGGATCCGGTCGAGTACCAGCTCCCCGGCATCAACCAGGTGCAGGTGAACACCAAGGCCGGGCTCAGCTTCGCCGCGGCGCTGCGGAGCATCCTGCGATCAGACCCCGACGTGGTCCTCGTCGGTGAGATCCGAGACCAAGAGACGGCGGTCATCGCCATCGAGGCCGCTCTGACAGGACACCTTGTCCTATCGACACTGCACACCAACGACGCGGCGTCGACGCCGAGCCGCCTGGTGGAGATGGGGGTCGAGCCGTTCCTGGTGGGAAGCTCGATCGACTGCGTCGTCGCTCAACGCCTCGCCCGCAAGCTTTGCTCTCGCTGCAAGCGAGCGTACACTCCTAACAAGAACGAGTTGGCTGCCACCGGCTGGGACTTCGAACGCCTCGGCGAGCCGGGGGACTCCTACGAAACGTTCCAGGCGGTCGGCTGCGGCGCATGCGGGGGCACCGGCTATCACGGCCGCTTCGCTATCCACGAGGTGCTGGTCGTCACCGAGGAAGTCGAACGGGCGATAGTCGAGCGCGCCCACACCGAGGACATACGAAAGATCTCCATCGGCCAGGGAATGTTGACACTGCGCCAGGCGGGAATGGTCGAGGTGGCCACTGGCGTGACGTCGATGGAAGAGATCCTCCGGGTCATCGCCTGAAGGCTTTCGGGAGTTGACCACTTCTACAGCCATGCACCCCACAGACCGAAGGAGAAGGCATGCTCGCCACATCTAGGGCCGTCGGGGAGTTCCTCGTCGAACGCAAAGTCCTCTCGCGCGACTCCTTGGAGGCGGCTCTGCGCCGCGAAGCCGACACCGGGGTACCGCTGGCCAAGATCCTCTCCAGCGAAGGTCTCGTCGCAGAACGCCACCTCGTCGCCGCCGTAGCCGACCAGCTCGGACTCGCCATGTGGGATCCCGACGCCGAGCCGATCCCTGCGATCCTCGGCGGGATGCTACCAGTCGGTCTCTGCCAGCGCCTGCGTGCCGTAGCCGTCGGCATGGACGGCACCGAGCTGATCGTCGCCATGGAGAACCCCATGGACCAAAAGGCGGTCGCTGACATCACCTCCGACACCGGTTGGCAGGTCCGCCCTGTCCTAGCCGCCGCTTCGGACATCTCCTTGGCCATAGAGGTCCTCTACGGCGTCGAGGACCGCCCGGCAGGCGACGCTGCCGCCGCGGGCTCGCAGGGCAAAGCAGCCACGGAACTGCACATCAACGACCTTCTAACCGAGATGGTCGACCTAGGAGCTTCGGACCTTCACCTCAGCGCCGGGCTACCGCCTTGCATCCGTGTCGACGGGTCGATACGCCCGCTTGCAAATCAGGAGGTCCTCACACCGTCGGAGATCCGGCGACTGTTGTACTCCATCCTCACGCAACGCCAGAGGGAGCGTTTCGAGGAGCACCTCGAGCTCGACACTTCCCACGTCGTCACCGGGGTCGGACGTTTTCGTCTGAACGTGTTCATCCAGCGCGACTCCGTCGGTGCCGTGCTGCGGGCGATCCCCTTCAAGATCGTGCCGCTCGATGCGCTCGGCATCCCGGCTATCGTCGGAGGGTTCGCAAACCTCCAGAGAGGACTTGTCCTCGTGACCGGGCCGACCGGGTCGGGGAAGTCGACGACTTTGGCTTCGCTGGTCGACGTGGTCAACACCACCCGCCCGTGTCACATCATGACAGTAGAGGACCCGATCGAGTTCGTTCACAGTCACAAAAGGGCGGTGGTCAACCAAAGAGAGGTAGGCGAGGACACCAAGTCGTTCTCGTCGGCTCTCAAGCACGTCCTTCGCCAGGACCCCGACGTGATCTTGGTGGGTGAAATGCGAGACCTCGAGACCATCTCGACCGCCCTGACCGCAGCCGAGACCGGCCACCTCGTGTTCGGGACCTTGCACACCCAAGACGCCCCTCAATCCATCGACCGCATCATCGACGTGTTTCCCTCCCACCAGCAACAGCAGATCCGCGTGCAGCTTGCGGCTGCGCTCCAGGCCGTCGTTACCCAGCAGTTGCTTCCCAGAGCTAACGGCAGGGGACGTACCGTAGCTTGCGAAGTGATGGTCGCCACTCCCGCCATCCGAAACCTCATCCGGGAGGGCAAGACCCACCAGGTGTACAGCTCGATGCAGGCCGGCGGGCAGTTCGGCATGCAAACCATGGACCAGTCCCTCGCCGCTTTGGTCCGCTCGTCGGCGATCGGGCTCGACGTGGCCCTGGAACGCTGCCATAACGAGGACGACCTTCGCCGTCTCGTCGGAGGGGTCCGCTGATGCCTACCACGTACGCGTACAAGGTGCGCGACACCGCCGGCAAGGTGATATCTGGGTCGATCGACGCAGAGAGCACGGCGCTTGTAGCCAACCGTCTCCGCCAGATGGGATACGTCCCGATCAGCATCGACAAGAAGGCCGGTCCCGGCTTCAAACGAGAGATCGCCATCCCGGGCTTCACGAACCGGGTGAAGCTCAAGGAGATCGCCGTCTTCAGCCGCCAGTTCGCGACGATGGTGGCATCGGGGCTCACGCTGCTGCGCAGCTTGTCCATCCTGGCCGTTCAGACCGAGAACAAACAACTGGCGACTGTCATCGACCAAGTCCGAGCTGACATCGAGTCGGGTTCGTCTCTTTCGCAGGCGTTGGGACGTCACCCCAAGGAGTTCAACAACCTCTACCGTTCGATGGTCAGAGCCGGCGAGGTGGGCGGTAGCCTCGACCGCACTCTCACAGACCTGGCGGACACCATCGAGAAGCAGGTGGCTCTGCGAGGAAAGATCCGCAGCGCTATGACCTACCCGATATCGGTGCTGGCGCTCGTACTCGGGATCCTCTCTGCGATGATCCTCTTCGTCGTACCGATCTTCAAGAACATGTACGCCCAGCTTGGAGGGAAGCTCCCAGCTCCGACGCTTCTGCTCGTGTCCATATCGAACATAGCGGTGCACGGGGCGCCGTTCGTGCTCTTGGCTGTCATCGCCCTCGTCGTGCTCTACCGACGCTGGGTTCGCACTCCGGCGGGTAAGTCCACCCGGGACTCGCTGCTGCTTAGACTGCCGGTCTTCGGTGCTCTGCTGAGAAAGACTGCCTTGGCGCGCTTCGCCGCTACGCTGTCTACCCTGTTAGGGGCGGGCGTACCCGTCCTGGAGTCGCTTGAGATCACCTCCGAGACGGTCGGTAACACTGTCGTCGCCCGCGGTGTCAAGGCGATAGCCGAGGGGGCCAAAAGGGGAGAGCCACTCACGCGCCCCCTCGCCGATCACCCGGTGTTCCCCCCTATGGTGACGCAGATGATGTCAGTAGGCGAGGAGACCGGTTCGCTCGAAGCCCTGCTTCGCAAGGTCGCCGACTTCTTGGAGCAAGAGGTCGAGCGTACGGTAGACGCGCTCACCTCCATCCTCGAGCCGTTGCTTATAGTCGTTCTCGGCTCAGCGGTCGGCTCTATGGTCATCGCCTTGTACCTTCCTATGTTCGACATCATCAAGCTGGTAGGCAACAACAACTGACTCCGCCCTCCCAGTAGTATTTAACCTAATAGCGCCGGGCCGGGAGCGGGTTTTGTTACCCCTGCTGGCCCGGCCTTTTCGTCTCTAGGTACCTGGATGCAGGGGGTATATTCGGCAGGACTTCGGAAATGGCGGAATAGCAGACAAGAGTCTCTCAGGTTGAGGGATCACGCGCCGAAAATAGTTCTGCGGGGCTCTACTAAGCACTTTTAGAGTGCTCGGGCTCCTGCATAAAAAGCAGAACAAACACTAACCGAAAGGCAATAATCAGAATGCTAGATGCCATCAAGGGGCGCCGGGAGCGCGACGACGAGGGCTTCACCCTCATCGAGCTCATGGTCGTCCTGCTCATCATCGCCATCTTGATGGCGATCGCCATCCCGACGTTCCTCGGGGCGAGAAACACCGCCAACGCAAGGGCCGCCCAGTCGAACCTGACCAACGCCCTGACCGCCGAGCAGACCTACTGGACCAACAACCAGGCCTTCTCGGCAAACCTGACAACCACGGAGCCGAGCCTCACATGGGAAACGGCAGCTCTAACGACCGGCCAGAACGGCAACCAGGTCTACGCCGTGCCCGGTGACAGCGGCCAGGCCGTCGTCATCACGGCGCTCGGCAAGGACGGGCAGTGCTGGAGCATCGCCCAGATCAACGACCCGCAGGCATCTGCTAACAGCGTCGGCCCTGACGGCACCTACTACCAGCGGGCCGCTACCTCAAGCGGTGGCTGCGCCTCCCCGGCCGTTCCAACGGCTGCCGCCACCTCCGGGTCAGCCACCAACGGGACAGCAGGCAGCTGGTACACCAGCTTCTAGTCGCGAATACATAGCACCACAAAGGCAGCGGGATTCCTCTCGTCGCCTGAGTGGATAAGAGGGACCCCGTCTATCTGGCGGGGTCCCTCTTCGCGTGCATAAAGCCGGATATCTGATCCCTTAAGGGCTATTTCGCCATCTTCCGCGTCGGTCGTGTCGATCAAGAAAGAGCCGGTAAAGCCGATAAGAAAAGCAATGTCAACGCTAGCCCAGATGGGAGGCCGACCGTGGAGTCGGTAAGCATAGGACTCGACATCGGGTCGTCGGCTATCCGTGCCGCCGAGATCGTCGTCTCGAAGGACGGTAAACGTTCCCTTCGCCGTTACGGCCAGGTCGGCTTGCCCCGTGGTTACGTCGTGGACGGCGAGATCAACAACCCGGTGGGCGTCACCGAGGCGCTGCGGCGTTTGTGGGCCGAGACAGGCTTCAAGACCTCCAAGGTCGTGCTCGGCGTGTCGGGGCCCCGAGTGTTCGTCCGTCAAGCCGAACTGCCGGCCATGAGCGCAGAGGAGACGCGGTCGAGTCTGCGCTTCGACGGCCAAGAGTTGATCCCCGTTCCGATGGACGACGCCAGCTTCGACTTCGGCTTCCTCGGGGACCCCGTCAAAAGCCCCTCGGGGGAGGCGACCCAGAAGGTCCTACTGGTCGCAGCGCATCGCGAGGTGCTGCACTCATATCTCGACGTTCTAAACGCCGCCGGCCTGAAAGCGACGGTGATGGACGCCTCACAGCTGGCGCTGATCAGGGCGGTCCCCGAGCCTCCCTCTGGGATTGCCACGTCGCCCAAGGTGGAGGTCGTCGTGTCGATCGGGGCGGAGCTCACCACCGTCGGAGTTCGCCAAGGCGGCGTGCCACGCTTCATAAGGTCGCTCGCCGTCGGGGGTTCGAAGCTCACCGACTCGATCTCCGAGCAAATGCACCTCGAGGTGGCCGTCGCCGAAAGGCTCAAGCGTGGCGATGCGGCACCAGAAGCCCAGGCGCTCACCGTCCAGGCGAGAAAGGCGATGTCGGCCGGCATTCGCGATCTAGCCGAGGAGATCCGGGCGACCATCGACTTCTTCGTCTCCCAGGCCAACAACGGCGCCATCGACAAGCTTCTCATCACCGGCGGAGCTGCTCTCACGATGGGCTTGGCGGCTTCCATAGGAGGCAACCTTCCGGTGGAGGTTCGCCTTTTGGATCCGCTCGCAACTCTCGACTGTTCCGCCCTGCCCTACGACGAGGACCAGCTGAGGGCTATCGGCGCCGGAGCGGCGACAGCGGTAGGCCTCGCCCTGTGGCCGACCGACGCTCCTCTGATCCGCCTGTCGATCCTCCCCGACGAGGTTCTCGCCTCTAGACGGGCGAAGCGGCTGTCGATGATGGCCATCGCCGGCGTCGGGGTTGCGGCAGCGCTCCTCGCCGTCGGCGGCGTCGCCGAGCTCTCCGCAGTTCACCACGCCCAGGCGAGCGCCAAGGCCGAGCAGGCCAAGGTCCCGGCGCTGACCTCCGAGGTTTCCCACCTCCAGACGTTGACATCCGTGCACTCACAAGCTCAGGCTCGCGCCGGCTTGGTGTCGACGGCGCTGAAAGGCGACGTCGACTGGGTGCGGGTGCTCGGCCAGTTCGCCGGCGTGTTGCCTCCCCAGCTGAGCATCACGAGCTTCAGCGGCACGAGGACCGCCCCGGCTGCGGGGTCGACGGCGTCTACCCGCCCGGCCGGCCCGTTACCGGTGGGGAACGTCACCTTCGCCGTGCAGGGCACCGGAGGGCTCCCCTCGGCGGCGCAGTGGATCACCCAACTCGCCGGTGACCCCGACTTCACCAACTTGACCATCGGCTCCATCGCAGTGAAAAGCAACGGCGGGGCCGTGACTTTCTCGTCGTCGGCGGGCCTTACCCTTGACGCCGAGAGCCCCCGATCCAAGGGAGTTACCAAGTGACCGTGTCCACCCGCAAGCTCTACAGCCTCGCGGCTGTGGCTGTGGTCGTACTAGCCGCAGCGTGGTATCTCGCAATCTACCGGCCGTCGAGCGCCAAGATTGCCTCGGCTCACAAGTCGTACGCTTCAGCTGCGAGCCAGGTGAGCAAGCTCGACTCGCAGGTGGCGTCGCTTCAGGCCTTGGAGGCGCACATCCCCGCCGACAAGGCCCAGCTCGCAAGCCTCGACCAAGCGGTCCCGACCACCGAGAACCTGCGTGGACTTCTCGACCAACTTCACGCCCTGGCCACTTCGACTGGAACTGAGCTGACGACGGTCACCCCGAGCCCACCTCAATCCGCTACGGGGACCCAGTCGTCTTCGGCGCCGGCGACCTCGACGACAGGCCTGCAGGAAATACCGGTGACTATGGCGGCTTCCGGCACCTACGGGCAGCTGACAAGCTTCATGTCAGGTCTTACGAACCTGCAGCGCAGCATGGTTATACAGGGCGTGTCGATATCGTCGGGCACCAACGGTCAGCTTACAGCTTCGTTATCCACCCAAGTCTTCTACGCCCCCTGAACTGGAGCTGACGACATGATCGACTCGACCAAATCCCCGATGCCAGCCTGGCGTAGGTACGCAAGCGTCGTAGCGCTAACCGTGCTGGTGTTCGTCGCAGGCTTCGTCATCTGGACCAAGGAGCTTCATCACAACACGAGCGCGACAGCCTCCGTGAGCCCACCAGCTGTAGCCAAGACTGCCGCACCCAAGTCGGTCCCCTCTACGACCACGACGACCGTACCCGGTGGTCTTCCGATCAGCTCCCGGAACCCGTTCGGCTGACAGGGCTCGGCTCGCCTCTCCTTTTGTGGAGGCTACGCCAGGATCCGTCCCGGCTTTAGGCTGACGATAGGCGGGCGACTAGGATCGTAGGTTGTGCTGCGTTTTTTGACCGCCGGCGAGTCGCACGGCAAAGGCCTCGTCGTGATCGTGGAGGGCCTCCCGGCGGGCCTTGAAGTGACCGCAGAGATGATCGGAGCCGAGTTGGGTCGCCGAAGGCTCGGTTTCGGCAGGGGACCGCGAATGCGCTTCGAGGCGGACGAGCTCACCCTTCTGGCCGGTGTACGCCACGGCCGCACTCTCGGCTCGCCCGTAGCGGTGGAGATCGCCAACACCGAGTGGCCCAAGTGGACCGAGGAGATGTCTCCCGCTCCGGGCGTCACCTCCAAGCCTTTGCACCAGCCGCGCCCCGGTCACGCCGACCTGCCGGGAATGCAGAAGTACGCTTTCTCCGACGCCAGGGACGTCCTAGAGAGGGCGTCGGCCAGGGAGACCGCTGCGCGAGTGGCCGCCGGTGCGCTTGCGAAAGCACTTTTGGCCGAGATCGGGGTGACGGTCGTCAGTCACGTGGTGCAGATCGGCAGTGCGTGCTCGCCCAGCGACGAACGGCCAGGCCCCGACGACCTGGACAAAGTAGACGCGTCGGAGGTTCGCTGCTTCGACCCCTCAGCGGCGGAGTCGATGGTCGCCGAGATCAAGGCGGCGGCCAAGGTAGGTGATTCGCTCGGTGGCGTGGCCGAGGTGATCGCCTACGGGGTGCCCGTCGGAATAGGCAGCCACGTGCACTGGGACCGAAAGCTCGACGGCCTGTTAGGACAGGCCATGTTGAGCATCCAGGCGGTCAAAGGTGTCGAGATTGGCGAAGCGACCCAAGGTGCTGGAAGGCGAGGTTCTGAGGCTCACGACGCGATCTCCTGGGAAGGTGGAGCTCCGAGCGCTGACACGACCAGCGGCGGTGGCTACCGCAGGCAGACCAACAGAAGCGGAGGTATCGAAGGGGGCATCTCCAACGGCGAGCCGGTAGTCGCCCGCGTGGCGATGAAGCCGCTGGCCACTCTCAACCGTCCGGTTCTAAAGACCGTGGACGTGGTGACCAAGCAGGAGACGGTGTCGTTCAAGGAGCGCACCGACGTCACAGCGGTACCCGCGATGGGTGTCGTCGCAGAGACGATGATGGCTCTCGTCCTCGCCGGGGAGGCGCTGCGCAAGTTCGGCGGTGACTCTGTAGGGGAGTTCCGCCGCAATCACGACTCCTACCTCGCCAACCTCGACGTGGCTGGCGCCAGGACCTGAGCGGGTGGGTTTCAACGAAGTCCGAGTCGACCTTGGGGAGCGTAGCTACCCGGTCGTGGTCGGCAGGGGAGCGCGCGCCCGCTTAGGCGGGTTGATACCCTCAGGTGCCCGCAAGGCGGCCCTGGTGACCCAAGAGCAGATCCCGTGGAGCGTCGAGACAGGCATCGAGCAGAAGACGTTCCTGATAGGCGGGGACGAGACGGCCAAGGAGATCGCCACGGTGGAGTCCCTCTGCCGAGGTTTCGCCGGGTGGGGGCTGCACCGCGGGGACGTGGTCGTCGCCGTTGGCGGAGGGGTCGTCACAGATGTTGGTGGCTTTGCCGCGGCTGTGTATCACCGCGGTGTCGCCGTGGTGCACGTAGCCACGACTCTCCTCGCCCAGATCGACGCCGCCATCGGCGGCAAGACCGGTGTAAACCTTCCGGAAGGCAAGAACCTCGTTGGTGCCTTCTGGCAGCCGGTAGGGGTCGTGTGCGACACGGAGACCCTCGATACGCTCCCTGACCGGGAGCGCCGCAGCGGCTTGGGGGAGATGGCCAAGTACCGCTTCTTGGGCGTCGAGGGCCTGGAAGACATGGGACTCGACGACGCTGTAGCTGCGTGCGTTCGAGCCAAGGCGGAAGTGGTCGGCTTCGACGAGCGAGAGTCGGGTCGGAGGGCTCTTCTCAATTACGGCCACACGCTCGGTCACGCCTTGGAGACCAGCGGGAGCTACGAGCTGACCCACGGGGAAGCCGTCGGGGTGGGAATGGTCTTCGCAGCTCACCTCGCCCGGCGACTCGGGCGCATCGACGACGCCAGGGTGGCACTGCACGAACAGGTCGTCGCCGGCTACGGCCTAGCGGTTCGGCCGCAGCGCCAGCGCCGGCCGGACGACCTGGTGGCGCTCATGCGGCGGGACAAGAAGTCGGCCGACGGCGGCCTGACGTTCATTCTCGACGGTCCGGAGGGGTTGGAAGTCGTCGACGGTGTCGACCAACGGGCCGTCGAAGAGACCCTCGCAGACCTCCTGCCCTAGAGGGCGCTCGGGCCTAACCCTCGCCGCCTTGGAGTCCGATACTTCCGTATGACCTTGGAGTCGACTCGGGGCGCGGTACGTCCCTTGCATTGGGAAGGTTGGCGATGGGCGGCGCTGATGTACCTGCTCGGCGTTACGGTGGCGGCCTGGATGAGCTTCGGGATGCCCTACGTGCTCGGGGTGCCGAGCCAGTGGATCATGAGCCGGGACGTCTGGACCACTACCAACGCAGCTCAGTACTCCTGGAACGGAGGCGCCGGCTTCGTCTTCTCCGCGAACCCGTGGTTTGCTGCGTTGCCCGGCTTCGTGTACCTCTACGCCCCGGTCGTAGCGCTTGGCGGGCACTTTGGGCTGGTCACCTCGTATCCGATACCACTGGACAAGCCTTCGATGTGGCTCGTGAGCGGACCGTTCTTCTTCCTGTGCGGAGCGACAGCGGTGCTCGGCGTCGACTACCTTGCAGAGACTCTCCAGGTGAACGCCGCCAGGCGCAAGCTGATAACCCTGGCGGTGGCGGTGGCAGTAGTGGGACCGACTCCGGGGTTCGAAGGGCACCCTGAGGACATGCTCGCGCTCGCCTTCGTGTGCTTGAGCTTCGCTCTTGCCTTTCGGGGTCACTTCGCCGGGGCTGCGGTGGCGCTGGGCTTCGCTGTCTTGATGCAGACCTGGGCGGGCCTCGCGATCCCGGTGCTCGTCGCTGCCTCCCCGCCGGGAGTCAGGCTGAGGACGCTGGCTAGGACGGCCGCAGCCCCGGCCGTCCTAGGAGTCACCCTGCTCGCTGTCGACTTCCACCAGGCTTCAGTGGACCTACTCCGCCAGCCTATGCCCGACATCGGCCAGCACCTGCCGTGGTGGGGTCTCGCTCCGAAGTTTCTCATATCCACCGTCTACGGCACCCAGCACATGGTGGCGGGATCGACGACCCGGTCGTTGGCGGTCGTCGTCGCTGTCGCTGCCGGCTGGTTCGTCAGGAATCGCCGTGATCCGAGCTCGGTGACGGTGGCATTGAGCGTAGCGATGTTCGCACGCGGCTTCTTCGAAGTCGAGTACTGGCCGTACTATTTTGCGCCGGCGGTCGTGTTGGTGGTCGTCGCCGGGGCGCTCACAACGCAGGGAGCGACCAAGCGTTTCGCGACTCTGTGCGTCGGGGCATGCCTTTTGTACCTGAGCTCGACCGGAAGCCTCCTCGGCGGTTTGCTCCCCCCCTGGCTGGAGATGGCGGTCGTCGCCACCACCGGAGCGTTGTGCTTTGCCAGCCTCACCCGCAGCGGCGCCGCCGCCGAAAAGTGGCGCCTCGCCCGAGCTGGCCTGACGGGGGCGAGGCGCCCAAGCGAGATACTTCAGGCGGGGTAGTGAAACGCCCCGCCCAGCATGAGCACGAAGAACGCACCGGCGGAGAGGAACACCCCGAAGGGGATCGGCGTGCGCCGGTCGGCCTTTCGCAGCGCTATGAGAGCTATTCCCACCCCGGCGCCGAGGAGGTTTGCGGCGAAGAAACCGGCGAGAGCGTAACGCCAGCCTAGCCAGCCGAGCGCTAAAGCGATGACCGGGCCGAAGCGGACGTCCCCGAAGCCGAGAGAGCGAGGGCTCGCTGCGTTCAGGGCGAACAGCAAGCCGAACTCGACCGCCGCGCAGGCAAGTGCCACTTCCAGCCGCTTCCAGCTGCCGTCGTAGGCCGCAGCAGCGACCAGGCCGGCGAGGACGAGACCGCCGAGGGGGTATACGACCACCTTGGGGAGCAGCATGTGGTCGTAGTCGATGAACGAGAGGGCGACGAGACCGGCTACGAAGATGATCTCAGCGGGCAGCGTGGCGCTCCACCCGAAACGCAAGGAGGTTGCGACGAACGCCAAAGCGGTCAGCGCTTCCACAGCGGGGTATCGCGCCGAGATCGGAGCACCGCACGACCTGCAGCGGCCCCTCAGCGCCACCCATGAGACGAGAGGGATGTTGTCGAGCGGGGCGATACGCCCCTCGCAGGCGGGGCACGCCGAGGGCGGCCTTACCACCGATTGGTGTAACGGGACGCGGTGGATCACCACGTTCAAAAATGATCCTATGACCAGCCCGTAAAGCCCGGCCGCAACGGCGAGGACGGCTGTCACGGGATGGTCCGTGCGGTCACGGAGATACTGTAGATGCTCATATGCAACCTATGGCCGTCTCCTCGCGGCTCGGCGCTTTGCGTTCGCAGCTACAAGAACTTTCGGTTCTCCTGGTGTCTTCCTTGACTAACATCCGCTACCTCTCGGGCTTCACCGGCTCTGCCGGTCTCCTCGCTGTCGGACCCGAGCGGGCGCTGCTAGTCACGGACGGCCGTTACGAGACCCAGGCGGCCGAGCAGATCTCCGCTTGTGGAGCTCCCGTCGAGCTGGAAGTTGCCGGGCTCGCAGGCCAACGCGAGGCGCTGGCCCGTTTCGTCGACGAGGTCGGATGTCGCAGCGTCGGCCTGGAAGCGGCGAACGTCACCTGGTCGAGGTTCAAGGCCTTCCAGGAGGACTGGTTTCCCGAAGTAGACCTAGTCCCCACTGAGGGTTGCGTCGAAGCCCTGCGGGTGCGCAAAGACCCCGGGGAACTGGACCGGATGCGCGAGGCTGCCCGTATAGCTGACGCGGCTCTAGCAAAGCTGCTCCCGAAGCTCGGCGCCGGCCTCTCTGAGGCGTCGTTCGCTCGTCTGCTCGACTTCGAGATGCGCGAAATGGGAGCTTCCGAGCCGTCTTTCGAGACGATCGTCGCATCCGGACCGAACGCAGCGAAGCCCCATCACCGTCCCGGTGGTCGCACGATCGGAGCCGGCGAGGCTGTCGTGGTCGACTTCGGAGCCCGTTTCGACGGCTACTGCTCGGACATGACCCGCACGGTTTGGGCTGCTACCCCGCCCGCCGATGCACAGCTGCGCCGGGCTATGAGCGTGGTGGCGAAAGCCCAAGCCGCTGGCGTCGCAGCGGTCAGGCCTGGCGTTCCCGCCGCCGAGGTGGACCGGGTGTGCAGGGATATCATCGCCGACGCCGGCTTCGCGGAACGCTTCGCGCACTCCACAGGCCACGGTGTTGGACTCGACATCCACGAGGCGCCGTCGGTGGCGGCCGGCTCTGGGGATACACTCGCAGCGGGACATGTCGTCACCGTCGAGCCGGGCGTGTACTTACCCGGCGTGGGCGGAGTTCGCATCGAGGATACCGTCGTGGTAACCGAGGACGGCTGTCATCCCTTGACGCTCAGCCCGAAAATATCGATCTAGGGAAGAAAGTAACCCATGCCTTCAGTTTCAACCAACGACCTCAAGAACGGGATGTCCCTCAACCTCCCCGAAGGGCTCTTCTCGGTGGTGGAGTTCCAACACGTCAAGCCCGGCAAGGGCGGGGCGTTCGTCAGGACGAAACTCAAGAACGTCCGCACCGGGGCGGTCATCGAGCGCACCTACCGCGCGGACGAAAAGCTCGACCAAGCTCTCATCGACAAGAGGGAGATGCAGTTCCTCTATCCCGACGGGGACAGCTACGTGTTCATGGACACCTCCGACTACGAGCAGATGCAGGCGCCCCGAGGATCGCTCGGGTCTGCGGCGTCCTACCTCAAGGAGGGTGACGCAGCGGTCATCCAGCTCTTCGACGGGGAGATCGTCGGTGTCGACCTGCCAGCGTCGGTGGAGCTGACCGTCACCGAGACCGAGCCAGGCGTCCAAGGGGACCGGGTGTCGGGGGCCAGGAAGCCTGCGACCCTCGAGACCGGCCTTTCGCTCCAGGTGCCGCTTTTCGTCAACGTCGGCGAGCGAATCAAGGTGGACACCCGCAGCGGCGAATACCTGACCAGGGCCTGAGAGGCTTGGCTGAGGCCGCCACACGGCGCGAAGCTCGCGAGCGTGCGCTCATGCTCCTCTACGAGGCGGAGGCTAAGACCCTGACGCCGTCGGCGGTTCTCGACGACCTTCCTGTCGTCCCAGACGACTACACGTGCGCGGTGGTGCGCGGCGTAGAGGCCAAAAGCCCCGAGGTCGACAGCCTCATAAGCCGCCACGCTATCGGCTGGGCGCTCGACAGGATGCCCGCAGTGGACCGGGCCGTTTTGCGTGTCGCCACCTACGAGCTCTTGGAGCGTCCCGACGTGCCGACGGCCGTGGTCCTCTCCGAGGCCGTAGAGCTCGCCGGGGAGTACTCGACCGACGAGTCTGCACGTTTTGTGAACGGGGTCCTGGCGTCGGTAGCAGCCGATGTCCGGCGATCGACGTGAGTCGAAGGGAGATGTTCGCCAAGCGGCGTGTCAGCCGTCGCGTTCGCAGCTCGCCGCTGCCCGCAGGGGGCTCGGGTCGATCTTGAATGTAGAGTAGGAGAACGAGTCGATGAAGTCGCTCGCCATCCGTCGTAGCGTCAGAGGGGCGGTGATGGCCTTGAGGTAACGGCCCATTTCCCCACATGTCAGAGCTTTTCGAGCTTCTTCAACCTGTGCACGGTCGGGCTGGAGTGTTAGGGCGTTCTCCGGCGGCGACGTCGGAAGGAAGTAGTCGGCAGATGCCGGTAGAAAGCGACCGTCCATCCAAACCACCGGGGCCAGCTGTGAATGACCCGGTCGACTTTTGGAGGTTTCCCTCAGGTGACTGCCGACCGGGTTTGCCAAGGACAGCTCGTCGTAAATGTAGACCCGGGGACCTGCTGCTAGCCCTGCGATGCCGATGTTGTCGACGGGCGCGATCACCTTTTCAGCCATGTTGGTCGTCACGAGCACCCCGGATGCGGTGTCTCCCTGCTGGCCGTCTAAGAGAACGAGTGATTCACCTTTTGGGATCGACGACCCGGCAGCCCGGCTAAGCATCGTCCCCACCATGCCGAAAGTCCCGTAGCGGTACTCGTCGGGCGTGACAGGATGCGGGTTCTGAGACTGGTTGATATACCACGCCCGCTCGTTGGCAATGCCGTTGATGACGGTAGCGCGCTGGGGGTAGTGCAGGAAGGCTGCAGCGGTGACCGACCAACAGCAGGCTGCGCCTGCTACCGCTATCTGCGCGCTCGTGGCTAAGGGCACCCAGAAGGTCAGGCCGACAGCGAAGACGGCCGGTAACAGCATGCGTCCGTGCATGAAGTCCCCGCCGACTCTCACCACGTAGCTCCCGTCGAGGAGAGCTCCCAAGAGGGGGGAAGCGACAACAGCCATCATGGAATAGCTCCGATTGGATGCCAGTTGTCCCAACCTGAGCGCTGCCACCGCCGCCGCGAGCAGCAACGGTATCCACAGCAGGTAAGGGTCGACTAGGTCGCGGAGGTATACGAGTCCCTGGCCCCACCACGCCGAGCCGGCGGTCTTGGCGAGTGCTGTGTTAGGTACCACCATCGCGAAGTAGGTCATCCGCCAGATCTGGTAGAGCACCGGACAGGCCCCCGAGACGGCCAAGATAGAAGCCGCCCTACTCAGCGACCGACGAGAACTCAGGCCGGTGATCGAGACGGCAATTAGAGCTGCCAGGAACGGCAAGCTGAATAGGAGCAAGTCCGGTCGGACCAGAGGGCCTAGTCCCATAACCGTAGCTGCGCTGAACTGCGCTCGCCGCGACCTGTGCTGCCCGACGGCGTGGCCTGCGAGCATGGCGTAGCTAGCCCCGAGCCAGCCGAAGACCATGCCAGTCTCAAGTCCGGAGGTTGCAAAGTCCCAGGCGGCGTCGATGGACACAAACATCAGCATGCCCAGGGGCACAACTAGGTTCGCATGCTCGCCTGAACCTGACGGCGAACGCCCTTTTACAGCCGGGCTCAGGCGTTGCCCGGACCGCCCTCCCATCCACACTCCGCAACCCGTGAACACTATGCCGAGAATCACCGCCCACCACTGGATAGCCAGAAGTCCGATCCAGTGGAAAAGGGTAAGAAGGCCGACCCAGAGAGGGTCGGTATAAACCTCGACACGCTCCCCACGGTTGTAGACGGGGCCGTGACCTGAGGCTAGGTTAGCTACCACCCGGAAGTCGATGTAGGCGTCGTCGGCGACCCAACGTCGAGACCATCCCTCCCATACGATGACCGCGACAGGCAAAGCGGCCAGTGCTCGGGTGAGGGATACGAACCCACGAGACGGCGACGGAGGAGCCTTACGCGCGCCGGACGCCTCAAGCGGCCTCTGCGTCGAGAGCACACAGTTGTTTCGGCCTATTGCGCCCGCGGCTTGACGCTAGACTGATCGTCGCACCGTGAAGCCGGTCCCGTGAGGCCGGCACGGACTGTGGAGGAGATTTTGGCTGAACGAGAGAGGTCCCTGGCGCCCCCTTACGGGGGCGTTTTCGTTGCCCGGACGACCGTCATGGACGCCGAGGACGTCCGGCGGGCGATCTGGCGGATGGCGCACGAGATACTCGAACGGAACCGGGAAGTGTCGGGGCTCGTGCTCGTCGCTTTGCAGACAGGCGGCGTGTGGATAGCAGAGGCGCTCGGACGGGTCATCGGCGAGGTGAGCGGCCACGACGTCACCATCGGAAGTCTCGACGTTGCGTTCTACCGCGACGACATTGGCCTTCGACCGGTCCTGGCGGAGGCTGCTACCGACATGCCCGGCGAACTGACCGGCCGCACGGTCGTGCTGGTCGACGACGTCCTGTTCACCGGCCGGACGATCAGAGCAGCCCTCAACGCCCTCGGGGACTACGGCCGGGCGAAGGCGGTGCAGTTGGCCGTCATGGTCGACCGTGGCCACCGTGAGCTCCCGATCCGACCTGACTACGTAGGCAAGAACCTGCCGACGCGCCGCGACGAGATGGTGGACGCCTCGCCGGACGGGGTGGTCATCGGAGACGTGGTGAAACCGTGACGGCCCGCACCTCAGATCAACTCGTGACTTCCGCCGTCCGCTCTGGCGGCCAGCCGGGAGGCGCTGTCGGCGAAGCGGACCGGCCGCCCCGGCACTACCTCGGCGTGACCGGATCGGACCCCGGCGATATACGGGAGCTTCTACGGCTCGCTGACCGATTCGCGGAGGTGAACCGCCGGCCGATCCCGAAAGTGCCGGCGCTTCGAGGTAAGACGGTCGTCAATATGTTCTTCGAGGACTCGACGCGGACTCGGCTCAGTTTCGACACGGCCGCCCGGCGGCTGTCCGCGGACGTCGTCACCTTTTCAGCAGCGACGTCGTCGTTGAACAAAGGGGAATCCCTGCGCGACACCGTCGAGACGGTGGAGTCCCTCGGAGCCGACGCGTTGGTCGTCAGGCATTCGTCCTCGGGGGTGCCATGGCAGATAGCTTCCTGGGTGAACAGGCCGTCGGTGGTGAACGCCGGCGACGGTTGGCACGAGCACCCCACCCAAGCGCTACTTGACTGCTACACGGTAGCGAGACGATCCCCTGTTCTCTGCGACCGCTACGGGCCCGACTCGGACGGGTTCGACTTTCGAGGGCTTCGGGTCGGCATAGTCGGTGACGTAAGCCATAGCCGTGTGGCTCGCTCCGACGTGGCAGCGATGACAGCCCTGGGCGCCGAGGTCACGCTCGTCGGACCCCCAACCCTGATGCCACCTTCCCTCGCCGGATGGCCCGTCGAGGTGTCAAACGACCTCGACAGCCTGATAGGGGACCTCGACGTGTGCTACCTACTTCGCTTGCAGCGCGAACGTACCGCCGAGGCGCTGCTGCCGTCACTGCGCGAGTACCGAAGCTTGTACGGTCTCACCGACGAACGGGCGGACAGGCTGAGAGACGGCGCCCTGGTGATGCACCCGGGCCCGGCGAACCTCGGTGTAGAGATCGACGCCGGCGTAACAAGGAGGCCGTGCTCGGTGATAGGTGACCAGGTCGCTAACGGCGTATCGGTTCGCATGGCCGTCCTCTACTTCCTGCTCGGATCGGGGGTGGACCTTGTCAACTCGTGAAGGGTCAACTCCTCGGGGTGCTACGCCACGCGGAGATGAGCGCCGACTTGGAGACGTGGCGCTGAGAGGTGGGACGGTGCTCGACGCCGAGGGCTCTCGGAAGGCCGACGTGCTCGTATCGGCGGGTTCGATAGTCGCCGTAGGTGACATCACCAGCCTGGTGCCAAGTGGAGCGATGGTCCTGGACGCGTCGGGTTGCGTCGTCGCGCCCGGGCTGGTCGACCTGCACACCCATATGCGCGAACCCGGCTACGAGGACGCCGAGACGGTGCAAAGCGCAGCTCGCGCAGCGGCCCTGGGAGGCTTTAGCGCTGTGGTCGCTATGCCCAACACCGACCCCCCGGCTGACAACGCCTCGATCGTAAGCCACGTTAGGGCTTTGGGGGAGCGATCCTGCGTCGACGTCTACCCGGCTGGCACGATAACCCTAGGACGTGCCGGGAAGGCCCTCGCTCCGATGGCGGAGATGGCGGCACTCGGGGTGAGGATTTTTACCGACGACGGGGCCGGTGTCCAAGATCCCAGGCTGATGCGCCGTGCCATGGAATACGCCAGGGCACTGGGGGTTACGGTCGCAGAGCATTGCGAGGACGCGGCTATGTCAGCGGGCGGCCACATGCACGAAGGCGAATGGTCGTCGCGTCTTGGGATAGCCGGCCAGCCTGCCGAGGCCGAGGAACTGATGGTGATGAGAGACCTCGCCCTCGCTCGGATGACTGGAGCGAAACTTCACCTTCTGCACCTTTCTACCGCAGGGTCTCTCGCCATGGTCGCCGCAGCGCGACGCAGCGGGCTCGACGTGACGGCCGAAGTCGCACCGCACCACTTCACGCTGACCGACGCCGACGTCGCCTCCTACGACCCGGTGTTCAAGGTGCACCCACCCTTGCGATCCGCCTTGGACGTCCAGGCCGTGAAGTCGGCTCTCGCTGACGGGACCGTGGACGCCATAGCAACCGACCACGCCCCGCACCCACGCCACGCCAAGGAAGCACCTTTCGACGTGGCCCCACCGGGGATGCTGGGGCTCGAGACCGCCGCCGGACTGGCTCTCGGCGAACTTGGACTGCCGGTCGCGGCAATACTCGCGCTGATGTCCTGGCAGCCTGCGGCGATCGCCGGGATCACGTCGAAACATGGGGGACCCGTAGCGGCCGGCCGGCCAGCCAACCTGTGCGTCATCGACACTGCGAGCACCTGGGTGGTGGACCCCGAAAGGAGTGCAAGCTTGAGCCGCAACAACCCCTACAAGGGTAGGCGGCTGACCGGCCGTGTCCGTCACACCGTCACCAGGGGCGAGCCGGTAGTGATCGGCGGGGAGGCGCAAAGATGACCCACGCAATGCTCGTGCTGGCGGACGGGACGAGGTTCGAGGGGGAAGCCGCCGGGTGGTGGGATCCCGACGCGGCCCGCCCCGCTACGGGGGAAGTCGTGTTCAATACGTCCCTGACCGGCTACCAGGAGATCCTCACAGATCCCTCCTACGCTGGCCAGATCGTGTGCTTCACCTACCCCCACATCGGCAACTACGGGGTGACACCGAACGACGACGAAAGCTCCCGGGCTTGGGTGAGGGGTGTGATAGCCAGGGACTTTTCCGCAAGGCCGAGCAACTGGCGTTCCACCATGACCATAGGGGAGTTCCTGGCCAAGGAGCGCATCCCGGCGATCGTCGGAGTGGACACCCGCCGCCTGACCCGCCACATACGCCAAGCGGGGGCCATGCCGGCGGCTTTCGGCCCAGTGTCAGGTCCGCTCGGGCTCGCAGTGTCTGACCTGGCTGCGGCAGCGGCAGGCGAAGCGGGGACGGACGGGGTCGACCTGGCATCGGAGGTGACCACGCCCGTGCCTTACACCTACGGCACCGGTCGGCTTTCGGTGGTCGCGTACGACTTCGGTATCAAACGGTCCATTTTGAGCCAGCTCGGGTCGATCGCGACTGTCGAAGTGGTTCCAGCGGCGACGAGCGCCGCCGAAGTCCTCAGTCGTAACCCGGACGGCGTGTTCCTCTCGAATGGTCCGGGTGACCCCTCGGCCGTCGGCTATGCGTCGAACGAGATAGCCAAGCTGCTGGGCAAGGTTCCTGTGTTCGGGATCTGCCTGGGCCATCAGCTCATGGCGATCGCGATGGGTGGGAGCACTTACAAGCTCGCCTTCGGCCATCACGGTGCTAACCATCCGGTTCGCCGCCTGGCCACTTCGAGAGTCGAGATCACCGCCCAAAACCACAACTACGCCGTGGCCCCAGACAGCATCGCGTCGGCCGAGGTCACCCACGTCAACCTCAACGACGCCGTAGTGGAAGGCTTCGCGTCGCCCGAGCTTCGCGCTTTCGGCGTGCAATATCACCCTGAGGCCGGCCCGGGACCCCACGACGCCAGGTACCTTTTTTCCGAGTTCGAGCAGCTGATGACAGGGGGAGCGTAGATGCCCAGGCGCGACGACATCGAAAGCATCCTCGTCATCGGGAGCGGGCCTATCGTGATTGGCCAGGCTTGCGAGTTCGACTATTCCGGCACGCAGGCTTGCCGGGTCCTTGCTGCCGAGGGTTACCGGGTGGTGCTGGCCAACTCCAACCCGGCGACGATCATGACCGACCCGTCGATGGCGGACCGCACCTATGTCGAACCTCTCACCGCGGAGGTCCTAGAAGCGATCGTGGAGCGGGAACGCCCCGACGCGGTGCTTCCCACCCTCGGAGGCCAGACCGGCCTCAACTTGGCTATGGCCCTTCACGGCAACGGCGTCTTCGAACGCTACGGCGTCGAGATGATAGGAGCGAAACCCGAGGCGATAGCAACGGCCGAGGACCGGGAGCGTTTCAAGGCGGCGATGACCGAGATCGGCCTCGCAGTACCCGACTCCGGCTTCGCCTACACGCTCGAAGAGGCGCTCGCGGTGGGGGAGAGCATCGGATACCCGCTCATCGTGAGACCGTCCTACATTCTCGGCGGGGCGGGCACGGGCATAGCCGCCAGCCGCGAGGAACTGGTCCACATAGCGTCGGTCGGCCTGGCAGCGAGCCCGATATCGGAGATCCTCGTCGAGCGTTCGATAGCGGGGTGGAAGGAGTTCGAGTTGGAGGTGATGCGCGACAAGCTGGACAATTGCGTGATCATCTGCTCCATCGAGAACTTCGACCCGATGGGCGTCCACACAGGCGACTCCATCACTGTCGCACCGGCCCAGACGCTGTCAGACTGCGAGTACCAACAGATGCGCGACGACGCCTTCGCGTGCATCAGGCGGATCGGTGTCGAGACGGGCGGCTCGAACATCCAGTTCGCTGTGAACCCGCAGACAGGCGAGCAGGTGGTCATCGAGATGAACCCGCGGGTCAGCCGTTCGAGCGCGCTGGCGAGCAAGGCGACGGGCTTCCCGATAGCCAAGATCGCGGCCCGCTTGGCGGTCGGCTACACCCTCGACGAGATCCCGAACGACATTACTGGCGAGACGCCAGCCAGCTTCGAGCCGACGATCGACTACGTGGTCACGAAGATCCCGCGGTGGGCTTTCGAGAAGTTCCCCGGCATACCCGACGTGCTCGGCACGCGTATGCAGTCTGTTGGCGAGGCGATGGCGATCGGCCGTACGTTCCCCGAGTCGCTCCAAAAAGGCCTCCGCTCACTGGAGCATGGCCGCAGCGGCCTGAACTGCGACCCCGCCGAGGCGCTCTCGGAGCGCTGGGACGACGACGAACTGGTTCGCAGGGCATCCATAGCCACTCCCGACAGGCCCTTCCAGCTCGAAGCGGCGTTGCGTAGAGGCATAAGCGTCGAGCGCTTGCACGACGCAACGGGAGTTGACCCGTGGTTCTTGGACCAGATCAGCCTCGTAGTCACCGAGAGGCGCCGCCTGGCGGGGTTCACTTCGCCAGACGATCTGACCCGGTCGGATTGGCGCCAGGCGAAACGTCTTGGCTTCTCCGACGCGCAGCTCGCCTACCTTTGGGGCGCCGACGAAGAAGCCGTCCGCAGGCAGCGCCTCGCGGCGGGTGTCAAAGCCACCATGAAGACCGTCGACACCTGCGCCGCCGAGTTCGAAGCTTCCACTCCCTACCACTACTCGACCTACGAGGACGACGACGAGGTCGCCGCGTCGAGCCGGCCGAAGATCGTCATCCTCGGGTCCGGTCCGAACCGGATCGGCCAAGGGGTCGAGTTCGACTACTGCTGTGTGCAGGCAAGCTTTGCGCTGCGCGACGCAGGTTTCGAGACGGTCATGGTGAACTGTAACCCCGAGACGGTGTCCACCGACTACGACACGAGCGACCGGCTCTACTTCGAGCCGGTCACCTGGGAGGACGTCTCCAACGTCTTGGACGCCGAGTCGGCGTCAGGGGAACTGCGAGGGGTGATAGTAGCTCTGGGCGGCCAGACTCCGCTCAAGCTGGCGGGCATGTTGCCAGCCGAGTTGCTCCTCGGAACCCCCGCGTCGTCTATAGACCTGGCCGAGGACCGGGAGCGCTGGAGCGGTCTGTGCTCCGAGCTCGCCATACCGCAGCCTCCCGGGGGAACGGCGACGAACTTCGACGAGGCCCGCCGCATCGTAGAGACGGTCGGCTACCCGGCTCTGGTGAGACCCAGCTACGTTCTCGGGGGGCGTGCCATGGAGATCGTCTACGACGAGGAGGACCTGCGCAGAGCGATGCAGGAGATGGCCGTGTTCGGCTCTCTCGGTCGCGAAGGCGGGCTGTCGGCAGACCGGCCCGTCTTAATCGACAGGTTCCTCGAAGACGCCATAGAGGTCGACGTCGACGCCATCAGGGACGCAGCCGGCGAGGTGCTCGTAGGCGCTGTGATGGAGCACGTCGAAGAGGCCGGAGTGCATTCCGGCGACAGCGCGTGTGCTATACCACCTCAGACTCTCGGTCACGCCACGGTTCAGACGATCGAGGGCTACACCGCTGCCATAGCTGCAGCCCTTGAAGTGGTCGGGCCGATCAACGTGCAGTTCGCGGTGAAAAAGACAGCGACGCCCAGAGCCGGCGATTCTCCTTCGGCGGACACCGGGGACGAGGTCTACGTGATCGAAGCGAACCCCAGGGCCAGCAGGACAGTTCCGTTCGTCTCGAAAGCCACCGGGGTTCCCCTCGCTCAGGTTGCTGCTCGGGTGATGGCCGGCTCCAGCCTGGCAGAACTGCGCGCCGAGGGTCTCCTGTTCGACCCTGTCGGGGGCGGTCACGTGTCGGTAAAGGAAGCGGTTCTTCCCTTCTCGCGCTTCCCCGAAGCAGACACCCTGCTCGGCCCGGAGATGCGCTCCACAGGGGAAGTCATGGGCATCGACACCACTTTCGGCCTGGCTTTCGCCAAGAGCCAGGACGCCGCCGGTGACCGGCTGGTGTCGTCTGGGACCGTGTTCTTCTCCCTGGCTGACCGAGACAAGGCCGCCGGCGTGGACGTCGCCCGCCGCTTCGCCGACCTCGGCTTCGCGCTGGCTGCCACTGACGGCACAGCGGAGTTCTTCGAGTCTGCCGGGGTCCCCGTCGCGACGAGAGTCGCCAAGGTCGGCGACGGCTCTCTGCCGTCAGGCGATAGCAGCCCGAACGGAGAGAGCAGGCCATCCGCGGAGAGCAGGCTGGACGCTGCTGCTCTGATTAGAGACGGTAAGGTCCAGCTAGTGATCAACACCCCACGGGGGAGGGGACCGCGTGCCGACGGAGCCTATATACGTCGAGCAGCCAACAGCCATCGGGTCGCTTGCCTGACGACGATCGCAGCCGCTCGGGCGGCCGTCGGGGGTATCGCCGAGCGCAGGCTCGAGCCGCTGCGGGTGAAAAGTCTCCAGGAGCACCACCAGCTCCCCTCGGGGACCCGACAAGGCGCGTGAGACCAGCCGGCCGCCGGTCGCGCCGCCCAGCTGTCGACGCGCCCAGGTTCGAGACCCGCGTCGGGGACGTCGTTCTGGCGAACCCTGTCATGACAGCGTCGGGCACCTCGGGATACGGTCGGGAACTGGCCGCCTACGTAGACCTCGCTTCGCTCGGCGCTGTCGTGGTCAAATCGCTATCAGCGCAACCCTGGGAGGGCAATCGCGCTCCCAGGGTGATCGGGACGGCCTCGGGAATGCTCAACAGCGTCGGGCTCGACAACCCGGGGATAGCCGAATGGCTCAGACGCGACCTTCCGCCTCTCGCCGCTACCGGCGCTACCGTCGTCGTGTCGGTCTGGGGTTTCAGCGTAGACGCCTACAGGGAGGTGGCATCGCAGCTGCGATCTGCTGTGGCCGCCGGTCGGGCGCCGGGCGTCGTGGCCGTCGAAGCGAACATTTCATGTCCCAACGTCGAGGACCGCCGGAGGATGTTCGCCCACAGCGCCGAGGGTGTGGCCGCCGCTGTCGGGGCCACATCGGAGGGCCTTCAAGGTGCCCTGCCCATCTGGGCGAAGCTCAGCCCGAACGTGACCGACCTGGCGTCGCTGGCCGGTGCGGCGTCAGCTTCCGGCGCGGCTGCGGTGACTCTGATCAACACGTTGATGGGACTCGCCTTGGACCCCGCCACCGGACGCCCACGGCTCGGCGCAGGCGGCGGAGGTCTGTCCGGACCGGCCATCCACCCTGTCGCAGTGCGAGCGGTGCACGACTGTCGCGCTGCATGGCCAGACCTGCCTATCGTCGGGGTGGGTGGTGTAACGTCTGGGATAGGGGCAGCGGAGCTGATCTGTGCCGGCGCTGACGCAGTGCAGGTGGGGACGGCAACTTTCGCTGACCCGAGGGCCCCTGGGCGCATCCTTACAGAGTTGCTCTCCTGGGCTGACGCGCACGGCATCACCGACCTAGGACAACTGAAAGGAACAGCGCATGAACGCGACAGAGGCTGCGAAGCCCGACCTTCGTAGGCACCTCGCTCTAGCCCTCGACGTGGACGACACGGTCGCGGCTGGCCGCCTGGCCAGGGAGCTCAGGCCGTGGTTCGGCGTGGCGAAAGTCGGCTTGGAGCTGTTCAGTGCGGCTGGGCCCGCCGCAGTGGCGATGCTCGTGGAGGACGGCTATCGGGTGTTCTTGGACCTGAAGATGGCTGACATTCCCAACACCGTCGGCAGGGCAGCGAGCGTCCTTGGGTCGCTTGGAGTGTCCTATCTGACTTTCCACGCCTTCGCCGGTCCTGCGGTTCTACGGGCCGGCGTCGAGGGCCTGCGCGAGGGAGCCGAGCGGGCAGGCTTGGATACTCCTGCTGCTCTTGCGGTCACGATCCTCACTTCCGATGCGGACGCCCCGCCACACATTCTCGCGAAGCGTGTCGCCAGCGCAGTGGAAGCTGGCTGTGCCGGCGTCGTGTGCGCAGCGTCGGACGTCTCCGAGGCGAAGCTGATAGCACCGAGGCTCCTCGCGGTCGTCCCTGGCCTTCGGCCCCCTGGAAGCCCTTCGCACGACCAGGCCCGTTCGGCAACGCCGGCTGCAGCTCTCGCGGCAGGTGCTGACCTGCTGGTGATCGGCAGGGCCGTCACCGCCGCCGAGGACCGCAGAGCCGCTGCGGAGGCAATCTTCTCGTCGCTGGTGCCACATTTCTCGTCGGAAGACGGCACACGGACCTCGCCGGCGCGCTAGGGTGCGCGCCATGCCTCAACCGCCTACCCTCACCCCCGAGCAAAGACAAGCTGCCCTGGAGAAGGCTGCGCAAGCACGTCGCGCGCGCGCGGAGCTCAAGGAAAAGCTGAAGATGGGGTCCGTGACCGTCGCCGATCTGCTCGCCAGGGCGAGCACCGACGAGATCGCCGGGAAGATGAAGGTCCTGTCCGTCCTCGAGTCCCTGCCCGGCCTGGGCAAGGTCAAGGCTCGGCGGGTTCTCGAAGAGCTCGGTGTCGCCGACACGAGAAGAGTGCAGGGCTTAGGCGAACAGCAGCGTAAGAAGCTGCTCGAGCTGCTCGGCTGAGCCCAACACTATCCTGAGCTGCGCCGGCGCATCCTAAGAATGATCTTCGTGGTGTGCGGTCCCGGTGGGGTCGGCAAGGGTACGCTGGTCAAGCGGGTCCTAGACCTGGTGGGAGACGTGGGGCTGTCGCGTTCGTGGACTACCCGATCACCGCGCTGCGGTGAGGATCCCGGTGCTTACGTGTTCGTCGGGCGGGACGACTTCGAAGCCAAAGTTCGAGCCGGCGGGTTCTTGGAATGGACCGAGTTCCCCGGCACCGGTCATCTCTACGGCACGCCTCGGCCTGAAGCTGGTCTCGGCCAGTTCAGGGATCTGCTCCTCGAAATAGAGCTCGACGGCGCGAGGCAGGTCCGTCGCGACCACCCTGACGCGGTCGTGATCCTCGTAGTCGCCCCCTCGATATCGGTCCAAGAGGAACGCCTTCGGGGACGCGGCGACGACGAGCCGTCCATCGTGAAGCGTCTCGCTGTCGGCCGCGACGAGGAGAGGATCGGCCGCGAGCTGGCCGATCACGTGGTCGTCAACGACGACCTTGAGCGGGCTGCAGGTGAGCTTGCCGGTATAATCGAAACCTACCGAAAGCGGATGGAGACAACTTGACGGAACGTCCAGCCACCATGATGGAACCTCCCGTAGAGGACCTGTTGGAGCGAGTCGACTCGAAGTTCACCCTGGTGAGCCTTGCTGCGATGCGCGGGCGGCAGGTGAACGCGTACTTCAACCAGTTGGGTGCCGGCTTGGGTTCGATCGTTCCGCCGCAGGTGACGTCAGTGTCTCGTAAGCCGCTTTCGATTGCCATGGAGGAGATAGCTGCAGGGAAGATCACCTACAGCCGTCCCGACCCTTTGGCTCTCGCATTCGTCGACGCTGCTCCAACTGAGGAAGAGGCGTCGGCTGAGGAGTCCGACGTTCTCCAAGCGGACTATCAGGACGACGCGAGCTGAGCGGAGAGTCCGAACGCGACGACTTGCGGGCCCTCGACGGGCGCCGGGTCGTCTTAGGCGTCACCGGTGGTATTGCCGCCTATAAGGCGGCTGAGATCTGTCGCCGCCTGGTGGATGCCGGTGCCTGGGTGTCGCCGGTGATGACCGAGGCAGCGCAGCGCTTCCTCGGCGAGACAACCCTGTCGGCGCTGGCCTCCGAGCCGGTCAGGACGAAGCTGTGGGGTGCGGCCGACCCGATCCCTCACACTCTGTTAGGTCAGCGCGCGGACTTGGTGCTGGTCGCCCCGGCCACTGCAAGGATTCTCGGTGTTTACGCGGCGGGAATCTCATCGGACCTGCTCAGCGCTACGCTGCTCGCCACCCGGGCGCCGGTGCTCATGTGCCCCGCGATGCACACCGAAATGTGGGAGAACCCCGCCGTGGCGGAGAACATAGCGACGCTGACCCGTCGAGGGGTGCAATTCGTCGGCCCGAAGGTCGGCCGGCTCGCCGGTGGGGATCTCGGAGCGGGTCGGATGGCCGAACCGGAGGAGATAGTCCAAGCAGCGGCACGTCTTCTAGCAGCGCCGGCGCCTCTGGCGGGGCTGTCTGCGGTGGTGACCGCCGGTGGTACAAGGGAACCCATCGACCCGGTCCGCTACGTCGGGAACCGATCCTCTGGGCGCCAGGGTTACGCTATCGCAGCCGAGCTGGCGGCCAGGGGCGCCAAAGTGCGTCTTGTGAGCACGGTGTCCTCCACGCTGCAGGCACCGGCTGGGGTCGAAACCGTCGAGGTGGAAACCGCCCTGGAGATGCTCGCAGCGGTGCAAGCCGAGCTCACAATAGGTGCTGGGACAGCTGGAAAGGGCTCACCGCCTGGTGGCACGGCTGTGGGGGGTGGAGCCGACCTTCTCGTCATGACCGCCGCTGTCGCCGATTTCCGACCTGCTCGACCTGCCGGGGAGAAGCTGAAGAAGGCTCAGGGTATTCCCCCAGTCGAGCTCGTCGCGAACCCCGACATCCTCGCCACGGTCGGCGAGGCTCGCAGAGCCGGTCCGCCCGGGGAGCCTCCTTACGGACCGCTGCTGGTCGGCTTTGCTGCTGAGACCGTCCAAACCGGCGGCCCGACGCTGATCGAACTTGCGCAGCGCAAGCTCGCATCCAAACGCGCCGACCTGATAGTCGCCAACGACGTGTCACTTCCCAACGTCGGCTTCGGTCACGCCACTAACGCCGTCGTCATCGTGGATGGGACCGGACGGGTCACAGACGTCCCTTTGAGCTCCAAGGAGGCGGTAGCGGCTGCTGTAGTAGACGCAGCGCAAACGTTGCTGGCCGAGCGGGGCCGACTACGCAGCTCCGGGCGCACCGGTCTTTCCCAAGACTCCACCACTCCCAGAAAGAAGGAGAACTTATGAGCCGCTGGACTTTCACCTCGGAGTCGGTCACTGAGGGCCACCCCGACAAGATGGCCGACCAGATATCCGACGCTGTGCTCGACGCGCTTCTCGAGCAGGACCCGATGTCGAGGGTGGCCTGCGAGACGCTTCTCACCACCGGCCTTGTAGTCGTCGCTGGCGAGATCACCACCAACGGCTACGTCGAGATCCCAAAGTTGGTACGAGACGTGGTAACTGGGATCGGCTACACCAGCTCAGACGTCGGCTTCGACGGTGTTACCTGTGGGGTTGCGGTCTCGATCGGCTCGCAATCCCCTGACATCGCCCAAGGTGTCGACACCGCTATGGAGGTCCGTTCCGGTACCAGCGGGGAGGACATCCTCAACGCGCAAGGAGCAGGGGACCAGGGGATGATGTTCGGGTACGCCTGTGACGAGACGGACGACCTGATGCCCCTGCCGATATGGCTGGCTCACCGGCTCGCCCAACGTCTCGCCCAGGTCCGTAAGGTGGGGACTCTCGGATACCTCCGCCCGGACGGCAAGACGCAGGTGACTTTCCAATACGAGGACGGCCGGCCGGTGAAGCTCGAAACAGTCCTTGTATCCACCCAGCACAAGCCGGACATCGATATAGAGACCCTGCTGCTGCCCGACCTGAGAGACCACGTGATCTCCCCGATCGTTCCGGCGGCCTTCGCCGACGACGGTTACCGGATCCTCGCCAACCCAACGGGGAAGTTCGAGATGGGCGGGCCCCACGCCGACGCCGGGCTCACCGGACGGAAGATCATCGTCGACACCTACGGCGGCGCAGCCCGTCACGGCGGCGGAGCGTTCTCCGGTAAGGATCCTTCGAAAGTTGACCGCTCGGCCGCTTACGCTGCGCGCTGGGTAGCCAAGCACGTGGTCGCTTCGGGCGCCGCCCGCCGCTGCGAGATTCAGGTTGCCTACGCGATAGGCGTTGCCCGGCCGGTGTCGCTCCTGGTGGAGACGTTCGGCACCGAGCAGGTAGATCCGGCTGTCGTCGTGCGTGCTGTTAACGAAGTGTTCGACCTGAGGCCCGCCGCGATAATCCGCGACTTGGATCTTCGACGTCCGATCTACCAGAAGACCGCAGCCTACGGTCATTTCGGCCGTTCGGACAAGGAGTTCACCTGGGAGAAAGTGAGCCGGCTCGAAGACTTCAAGAGTGCCATCGGCGCCTGAGGGCCAGTCTCTTACAACCCGGGCGGTGCCGGGAGCGCCGTGGTGTTGATCGCGTCAGTGGTCACCGACGTGAGAGGCATCGACAAGCAGTTCGACTACCTCGTGCCGGCTGATCTCGCCGGGTCGCTGGAGGTTGGCTCGCAGGTTCGCGTCGACCTGTCAGGCCGACGGGTGGGCGCGTGGGTGACAAAGGTAAGAACCGTGCCGCCGGGGTTGCCGCCGCGTCCTCAGGATGGTCAACTCAAAGCCATAGCGTCACTTAGAGGTAGCGGTCCCCAAGCCGACGTAGTCGACCTGGCGAGCTGGGCGGCTTGGAGGTGGACCGGGAGGAGAGCCCACTTCCTTGGAGCGGCATCGCCTGATCGGGCCGCGCGCAGGCTGGTGGGGCCGCGTCTCACCCGCCCGGCTCCCCCCTCGTCGCGGCGCCTTCCCAGTGGCGGCGGTGTGCACGTCGTTCGTATCGGGCCGGCCGCTGACCCGACACCGCTGATAGCCGAAGCGGCTCAGCTCGGGGCGATCCTCGTTGTCGTCCCCACGCACTCGCGGGCCTCCGCTCTCGCGTACCGGCTAAGACGGGCGGGCGGCGACGTCGCCTTGCTCCCCGAGGGATGGGTTCAGGCGCGTTCGGGTGCTGCGGTGGTCCTCGGCAGCCGGCGAGCGGCTTGGGCTCCCTGCCCGGGGATGGCGGCGATCGTCGTAGTCGACGCACACGACGAGTTGCACATATCCGAGGCTGCACCCACTTGGAGCGCTGTCACCGTGGCAGCAGAGCGAGCCCGACGCCTCGGCCTTCCCTGCTACCTGCTCAGCTCCTGCCCGGGAGCGGAGCTGCTGGAGCTTGGACCACTCTGGAATCCTGACCCTGACAAGGAGAGGTCCGGATGGGCGAACCTCGAGGTCATCGACCAGCGAGAGGAGGATCCGAGGAGCGGTCTGTACAGTCAGCGGGTGGTCGAATTGGTGAGGACTCCCCGACGGGTGGCCTGCGTGTTGAACAGGACCGGTCGCACCCGACTTCTGGCCTGCTCCAACTGCGGGGCCGTAGCCCGCTGCGAGGTCTGCGAGGCGGCGGTCTCGTCACCGCAGCCCGGTCTGCTGTCGTGTCGCCGATGCGGCGCGACCCGGCCTTACGTGTGCTCGTATTGCACTTCGATCCGCCTGTCAGCTCTTCGCATCGGAACTTCGAGAGCCCGGGAGGACCTGGAGCGCCTTTCGGGCCGTCAGGTAGGCGAGGTTACTCATTCGACCGGCGACCTGCCTGACGCGGAAGTTCTTGTCGGTACCGAGGCACTCCTCAGACGCCTCGACCCGGCCGCCGGCTTCGAAGTGGTGGTGTTCTTGGACTTCGACCAGGAACTCCTCGCTCCGCGCGTGTCGGCCGCCGAGCACTCCCTCGCCTTGGTGTCAAGCGCGTCGAGGTTGGTGAGGGGTCGGAGGGGTACGGTGTTGCTCCAGACCCGCACGCCGGACCACTACGTGATACAAGCTGCAGAGCAGGGCGACCCCGGCGTAGCGGTCGAAGCGGAGCGTCACCTCCGAGAGATGTTGCAGCTGCCTCCTTTCGCCGCGGTTGCGGTGGTGTCAGGCGAAGCCGCCTCAGGATGGGTCGACTCCCTCCGAGCGCTGAAGTCGCCGTTTGTAGAAGTTCACGGCCCTTCCGGGCTCGGCCTCACCCAACCGCAGCCTCCGAGCGCGTCCCAAGCGCAGGGACGCGACTACGAGCCAAGAAGGCCGACACGCGCCGAGTGGCTAGTGAAAGCACCCGACCACCGCACCCTCTGCGACGCCCTGTCGTTGGTAGGCCGCCCGGCAGGCAGGCTTCGAATAGCAGTCGACCCACCGAACCTGTGACAGCGCACGCCTGTGACGGCGCAAGCCGGCCACGCGAGCGGTTGCGGGCCGCTACGGTGGGCGTCTGTGAGCGACCTTTCAGAGCTGACGGTACTGGGCGCCCAAACCCGTTACCGCTACGAGGATCCCGACGCTGGAATCCTCGAAACGTTCGCCAACCCCAGGCCGCAGGGAGGTTGGGCTGTCGGGTTGGAGTGCATGGAGTTCACCAGCCTGTGCCCGATGACCGGCCAGCCGGACTTCGGACGCCTGCACGTTCACTATGTTCCTCAGCTTCGCTGCGTCGAGTCCAAAAGCCTCAAGTTGTACCTTGGGGCGTATCGCAACCACGGGGCTTTCCACGAGGATTGCGTGAACCGTATCGCCGATGACCTGTTCGAGACGTGCGCTCCGGCTTGGCTCCGGGTCTTCGGGGATTTCGTTCCCCGGGGCGGGATCTCCATAAGGCCGATCGCCATTAGGGTCGCTCCCGGTCTCGACGAGCTGCAAGTCTCCCGCTGCGAGAACCTGGTCGCGGCGCACGACGCTGTCAGCGCCACCTGGGTTGCCCGGCACTGAGGTGCCGGGAGCAGCCGGCCGCCGTCACGTCCAATCCCGCCGGCGCAGCTCGTAGACGCCGACGGCAACTGCCGTAGCCACGTTGAGAGAGCCGACCCTTCCCGTCAGAGGCAGGTAGGCCACAGAGTCGCAGGCTTCGAGAGTCGAGGCAGGAATTCCATGGTCTTCGTTGCCCACCACCAGGCAGACGTCTCCGCCGTGGACACTCTCGTGCAGCGGATCCGCTCCCTCGGCGAGCTCCAGGCCCACGACCCTGAAGCCGTCCGCGCGGGCGGCTCCGACCGCCTCGGCCCCTCGTTCGAAAACTGACCACGTCAGGTACCTCTGAGTGCCGAGCGCCACTTTGGCCGCCTTGGCTGACGTGGGTTCGGGTGTCTGACCGCACAGGTACAGGTGCTCTACCCGCCACGCTGCCGCGGTCCGGGTTATCGATCCCACGTTGAACGGGGACTGGACTCCGTCGAGGATGAGCGATATGCGCGAGCCGGGACGCCGGTTCCATTCCCGGTGGAGTCGCTTGAGGTCCGTCGGACGTAGCTGCTTCACGACGCGTCACCCGCCCCGGGGCTGCCACCCCTACGGACGGCTAGGAGCCTGTAGCCACGCTTGGAGGCGTAGCGGTCGACTCGGAACCCCTGCTCAGCCAGCCATCCGGCTAGTGAGTCCGCCCCTAAGTTGCGCGCCACGACGAGACGCGCCGTCCCTGCCCCGGCCAAGCGGTCCAGCCAGGCACTGAGAAGTTCCTGCAGTGCAGTCTTGCCAATTCGGATAGGCGGGTTGGACCAGATGCCCTCGAAGGCCACGTCTTGGGGTATCTCCTCGGGCGTCGCGGTCACTACGTTGGTGAGGCCGAGTCGGAGCGCGTTGCGCCCGGTAAGCTCCAGCGCCCGTTTGTTGACGTCGAGCGCCCAGACCGTCGCACGAGGGTTACGGTGCGCCACCGTGCAGGCGACAGGCCCATATCCGCAACCCAAGTCGAGAAGGTTCCCTTCTAGGTCGCGCTCCGAGGCCGTTGACACCCCCGCGTCCAGCAGTACCGCCGTTCCCGGATCAAGCCGCGCGGCTGAGAAGACCCCGCGATCCGACACGAGCTCAGCGTCGAAGTCAGCCAACCGCAGCAGTACTGTACCCGGCCGCGAAGCCACGCCGGGAACCTCGTCGAAGTAGTGGGGCATCACGCAAGGTTCGCAGAAAAGCGCTGCCTTGCGCCGTTCCGGCCAGTTCGGGCGTGCCGGCGCTACCATGTAACCGTGTCGACGTATACGATCCGGCTCTTCGGCGACCCAGTCCTCACCCAACCGGCCAAGGAAGTAACCGACGTGGACGGCCGGCTCGCCAGCCTCGCCGAGTCGATGTTGGAGACGATGCATGCCGCTAACGGTCTGGGTTTGGCAGCTCCGCAGGTGGGCGTCCAAAAGCGGATGTTCGTCTACCAGCTCGGCGACGCCGAGCCGGTCACGATCATAAATCCGGCGATCGCCGATCAAAGCGGCGAGTGGGAGTACGACGAGGGGTGCTTGTCCATTCCTGGATTGTTCTTCCCGATCGTGAGACCCAAGGAGATCCACCTGACTGGCTACGACCTCGACGGTAGGGAGATCTCCATAGAAGCCGACGAGCTTGAGGCGCGATGCCTCCAGCACGAGATGGACCATCTCGACGGTCGGCTTCTGCTGAGCCTTCTCGACAAGGACCAAAAGAAGCAGGCTATGAAAGAGTTGCGCCGTCGAGGCCAACTCGACGAGGCCTGAGCGCTGAGAGTCGCCTTTCTGGGCTCGCCTGAACCTGCTGCGGTCGTTCTCTCCGAGGTCCTTCGGGCCGGGCACGACGTCGCAGTGGTCGTAACACGACCCGACAAGCGCCGGTCGCGTAGTGGCGCGCCGTCTCCGACCCCCGTTAAAGCTCTGGCGGACCGGTTCGCCATTCCCGTCGAGCACACGCCTCAGGGTTGCCTTGGCTACGGAGCGGAGATCGGGATCGTCGTCGCCTACGGCAGGATTATCCCTTCCGATGTACTCGCCCGGCTCGAAATGGTCAACGTCCACTTCTCACTGCTGCCCCGCTGGCGTGGTGCCGCTCCCGTGGAACGGGCGCTACTCGCCGGTGACGAAACGACAGGTGTATGCCTGATGAAGGTGGAGGAGGGCCTAGACACTGGCCCGGTGTACCGGCGAGCGGAGATGGCTATCCAAGCCTCCGACACCGCAGCAGAGCTGACCAGCCGACTGGCTAACCTGGGGTCGGCACTCCTGGTAGAGGCCCTAGCTGACGGGCTTGGAGACCCCGAACCTCAAGTCGGCGAACCCAGCTATGCAGCGAAGCTGACCACTGGCGACCTCGAGTTGGACTGGAACAGACCCGCCGGCGAGCTAGAGCGGGTCGTTAGAGCCGGTCGCGCTTGGACGACATGGCGTGGCGAGAGGCTGCTGGTGCTCAAGGCGGAAGTCGCTCATATTCAGGGTCCTCCCGGCCGCCTCGACGGCGCCGTCGTCTTCGCCGGTGCAGGAGCGTTACGCCTAGTCGAGGTCCAACCTCAGGCGAAACGCCCGATGGACGCAAGCTCGTGGTTGCGTGGCGCTCGGCCGGCGGCGGGGGAGCGCCTCGGATCCACGCGGCCGCCTGGTTCTCGCGACGTCGTCGATACACACGGCACTCCGCTTTGAGCCGGCGTGGGCAGACGGCGACAGCCCGGGCAGTCGCGTTGGACGCGATGGTGGCGGTCGAGTCCGGTGAGCGTGCCAATGTCGCCGTACCGGAGCGTCTGGGGCGCTCCAACCTCGACGAACGAGACCGGCATCTCGTCACCGAGTTGGTTTATGGGGCATGCCGTATGCGCCGAGCGGCCGCCTGGCTGATCGAGCGTCACTTGGCGCAACCCCGGAGTGCCTCGGGCTCGAAAAGGCCTCCTCAACTTCGGGGCGCGCCCGGGTCGACGAGACCTCCGGGACCGGTTACTCCGGCTGGCGCCGGGGGCCGCCTTGACGCTTTGGACCCCGATATCAAGGCGTCGCTTTTGCTGGGGGTGTACCAGTTGGTGTGGACTCGGATTCCCCCGCACGCCGCTGTCGCAGCAACGGTGGAAGAGGTTCGAGGGCCCGGACGCTCCGTCGTGAACGCGGTCCTTCGGAAAGTGTCCGCCGAGGTGGCTGAGCGACCAGTCGAGTGGCCCGACACGGCTACCCGCCTCAGCTACCCGAAGTGGATAGTCGAGCGTCTCAGTGCCGACCTAGGTGACGCCGAAGCCCTCGGGGCGCTCGAAGCGATGAACCGGCCGGGCCGGGTCACGCGACGCGCCGACGGCTATATCCAAGACGCCGCCAGCCAGCTGGTCGCAGCCTACGTGTCGTCAAAAGCCGGCGAAGGTGCGCTACTCGACGTGTGCTCAGCCCCTGGCGGCAAAGCGACGGCGATCGCCGGGTCTACAGCGTTCGCAAGGGACGAACCCGGGGCGTGTCCCGCCCGGCCGGGCCCCGGCTTGGTGGTGGCGGCTGACATATCCGAGCCGCGCGCTAGGACAGTCGCTTCCAACGTCACTGCCTTGGGCTGCGGATCGGTCGTCCCGGTGGTGGCTGACGGAGAGCATCCACCGTGGCGTCGGGAGGCGTTCTCCACGGTGCTCCTCGACGCGCCGTGCTCCGGGCTGGGCGTGCTGCGCCGCCGTCCTGACGCCCGTTGGAGAAGGTCACGGGCAGACGTGCAACGCCTGGCGGCGCTGCAACGTCGCCTCGCCCAGGTTTCTTGGGAGCTTCTCGCTCCCGGCGGGATCTTCGTATACAGCGTGTGCACGGTCACCGCTGCTGAGACGGTCGACTTCGACGTATGGTTGAGCGACGCCGCCGACTGGCTCGTGGCGTTGGATCCACCAGGCCCGCCATGGCGTCCCCACGGCAGGGGAGCTCTGCTGCTTCCCCAGGACTGTGACAGCGACGGAATGTTCGTGCTCGGGTTACGTTCCCAGGCCCCGTCGGGTAGTTTGGGACCGTGGGAGCACAACCCCGACAGGTGAAGGTCGCGCCGTCGATACTGTCCGCGGATTTCGCCTGCCTTGGCGCTGCGATAGACGGCGTTCGCCCGGAGGCCGACTGGTTGCACGTCGACGTCATGGACGGCCACTTCGTTCCAAACTTGACCATAGGACCGCCGGTCGTGGCTGCCATACGGAAGCACTGCGACGCATACCTCGACTGTCACTTGATGATGACCAACCCTGGGCAATACCTCGAGGCTTTCGCAGCGGCAGGAGCCAGCAGCGTAAGCGTCCACGTCGAGGTGGGTGCCACAGCAGACCTGATCGCCAAGTGCCGCAGCTTGGGGATAGGAGTCGGGCTGGCGGTCAACCCCGAGACGCCTATCGAAGCGTGCGAGGAGTTCCTCGGCCAGATCGACGTGTTGTTGGTCATGTCCGTCCATCCGGGCTTCGGCGGGCAGAAGTTCATGCCCGTCGCTGTCGACAAGATCGAATGGGCGGCCAACTACGCCGAGCGGAACTCCCTCGATCTGTCGATCGAAGTGGACGGAGGAATCGACGTGGAGCAGGCCGCCTTGACTTCCGCTGCTGGGGCGACCATTTTCGTCGCTGGCAGCGCAATCTTCGGACGTCCCGACCCGGTGGCCGCGGCACGAGCGATACGAAAGTCGGCTGAGCTTGCCCTCTCTGACCAGGAGGGTCACTGACATGGACGGTCACGGGGCGGAGACACCTTCGCAGTCAAGTGGCGCCTACCTGGCCAAGGTGATCACCGTCTCAGACGGAGTCGTCCGGGGAACCAGGGAGGACCGTTCCGGCGCAGCGCTCGCAGAGGTTCTCGAAGCTGGAGGGTTCAGCGTGGTCGAACGGTCCGTCGTGGCCGACGGTGTCGCCTCGGTAGCAGGGGAGCTCGCCAGGGCCAGCGCCAGCTTTCACGGGCTGGTCGTCACTACAGGGGGAACCGGGTTCGCTCCGCGGGACCAGACCCCAGAAGGCACCCGGGAGATCATCGAACGCGACGCCCCAGGGCTCGCCGAGGCTATGAGATTAGTGAGCCCACTGGGAAGGCTGTCCCGAGGTGTGGCGGGGATTCGGGGCAAGGCTGTCATTATCAACACCCCCGGCTCGCCGAAAGGGGCGGCGGAGTGCCTGGGAGCGGTAATCGAAGTCCTTCCCCACGCTTTGGACCTGCTCGGGGAGCGCCCAGCACAGCACCCATGACCGGTCGGTGGACCCCGCAGGGCGCCGGCACCCCAGGCAGCGACGACGAGTGGATGCTGCGAGCTGTCGACGTCGGTGAAGCTGTGAGAGGGTCCACGTCGCCGAACCCGTGGGTAGGAGCCGTGGTAGTCGGCGCTGACGGTACGCAAATCTCTACTGGGGCGACGTCACCGCCGGGTGGGTCCCACGCAGAGCTTCTCGCGTTGAGAGCGGCCGGATCCGCCGCAGCGGGAGCGACGCTGTACGTGACGCTCGAGCCCTGTTCTCACCACGGCCGGACGCCACCGTGCGTTGACGCCATCGTCGACGCAGGCGTTTCCAAGGTTGTGGTAGGAGTGGTGGATCCCGACCACCACGTATCGGGGAGTGGTGTCGTGAAGCTCAGGGAGGCCGGGGTTGAGGTCCTAGTCGGCGTCGCCTCCCGGGCGGTGGAAGCCTCGCTGGCCGCCTATCTCAAGCACCGCCGAACCGGCCGGCCCTGGGTTGTGGTGAAGCTGGCAGCCACGTTGGACGGGCGCATCGCTGCTCCTGACGGCACCTCGAAGTGGATCACAGGACCCGAGGCGCGTGCCGACGCCCACCGTCTGAGGGCGATCAGCGACGCCGTGGCAGTTGGAGCGGGAACGGTGCGCGCCGACGACCCGGCTCTCACGGTGCGCGACGCCGTCGGCCGTGACCCGCTGCGAGTGGTGCTCGGCCGTGCCAGCTCCGTCGACCCGGGTGCGAAAGTGCACCCCGCCTTGTTCCACGACGGTGACCTAGGAGAGCTTCTAGATCTCCTAGGGGGGCGGGGAGTGCTGCAGCTTCTCGTCGAGGGCGGCGCACGCGTCGCAGGCGATTTTCACCGCCAGCGCCTGGTGGACCAGTACAGCGTGTACTTCGCTCCCGCTCTAATGGGGGGTGACGACGGGTTCGCAATGTTCGCGGGTCCCGGGGCATCTACGATGAGGGCCGTCACCCGAGGTCGGATCACTTCGGTTCGCTCCCTCGGAGGCGACCTGCGAGTCGATCTGGTGACCGGGGCCGGCGATAGCCTACGGTGAGGGCCGTGTTCACCGGGATAGTAGAAGATGTCGGGATCGTCGAGGCTATCTCGTCGCTTGGCGCCCCCGAAGGGGGCCGCTGCATTCGGGTCCGCTCCGAGCGTCTAGCAGCCCGGTTAGTCGTGGGTGGGTCCGTCGCCGTGAACGGGTGCTGTCTAACGGCCACCGAAGTCGGCGCCGGACACTGGTCGGCGGATGCTGTCCCCGAGACGCTCGCCCGAACGAACCTAGGCGCCCTCGGCGTCGGGGATCCTGTGAACTTGGAGTTGCCGCTTAGCGCACAAGACGTACTTGGCGGTCACCTGGTTCAAGGTCACGTCGACGCTACAGGTGCCGTTCTGTGTCCCTCACCCGAGCTCAAGGTGTCTCTACCCCCAGGTCTCGGCAGGTACATAGTCGAGAAGGGGTCCGTGACCGTCGACGGGGTCAGTCTCACCGTAGTTGAGGCAGGCGAGGATTTCTTCGCAGTCGCCGTCATCCCCCATACCATGGAGGCCACCATCCTTGGCCGCCGCAAGGTCGGCGACGCCGTGAACTTGGAGGTAGACGTCATCGCCAAATACGTGGAGCGGCTTCTCAGGGCAGGGGCTTCGACGCCGTACGCGTCTTCCCACAGCGCTGTAGGCGACAGCTCGAACCGTGACGGCGGAGCCGCCCAATGACGTTCTCCAGCGTGGACGAGGCGGTTGCGGCCATAGCAGCGGGGCGGATGGTCGTTGTCGTCGACGACGAGGACCGAGAGAACGAAGGGGATCTGATCGTAGCCGCCGAGCACGCCAGCCCTGAGACGATGGCCTTCTTCGTCCGTCACACCTCAGGACTGATCTGCGCTGCGATAACGAACCAGCGAGCGGACGAGCTCGAGTTGCCTCTGATGGTCGCACGCAACACCGAAAGCCAGCGGACAGCTTTCACTGTCACGGTCGATCTGCGGTCTGGCACTACTACGGGCATTTCGGCGCAGGATCGATCTGCCACTGCCGTCGCTCTAGCTGACAGGAGAACGTCTCCTGACGACCTTCTCAGGCCCGGCCACCTGCACGTCCTTAGGGCCCGCGACGGAGGCGTGCTCAAAAGGGCCGGCCATACCGAAGCAGCAGTAGACCTCGCCAAGATGGCTGGGTTGGCGCCGGCCGGAGTCCTGTGCGAGATCGTCACCGAGGACGGTATGGGTATGGCGAGGCGTGCCGAGCTTGAGACATTCGCCGCTCGTCACGGGCTTCCGATCGTTACCATCGCAGACCTCATTCGCTACCGGCGTCGCACGGAACGACTGGTGACACGAAGCGCCGATGCTCGTCTCCCGACGACGTTCGGCGAGTTCCGCTGCGTCGCCTACACCAGCGTCTTGGACGGCGAGACGCATCTGGCTTTCGTCATGGGAGACCCGGCCCACGCCGAGAATGTCTTGGTCAGAGTGCACAGCGAGTGCCTCACCGGGGACGTGTTCGCCTCCATGCGCTGCGACTGCGGAGCGCAACTTCACGGTGCGATGCAACGCATCGCCGAGGAGGGCCTCGGCGTCGTCGTGTACCTGAGAGGCCACGAGGGCAGAGGCATCGGGATCTCGCACAAGCTGCGCGCCTACGAACTCCAAGACGGCGGTCTGGACACCGTGGACGCGAACGTCGAGCTCGGCCTGCCCGTGGACAGCAGGGAGTACGGGATAGGAGCTCAGATCTTAGTCGATCTCGGTGTAACGACTATGCGCCTGATGACCAACAATCCCGCAAAGCGCGGTGGGCTGGAGGGCTACGGACTGCAGATAGTCGAGCGGGTGCCGATCCACACCGAGCCAAACGAGGAGAACATCCGCTATCTTCGCACGAAGCGAGATCGTCTCGGACACCTATTCGAAGAGGGAGCAGGTCTGTGAAGACGTTGGAGGGCGCCCTCGCCGGCACCGGCAAGCGGTTCGCGATCGCAGCGTCGCGATTCAACGACACGATCACCACCCGCCTCGTGGACGGGGCCCTCGACTGCCTTCGCCGTCACGGCGTCGCCGAAGCCGACATCACCCTCGCCTGGGTCCCCGGCGCCTTCGAGTTGCCGCTGGTAGCGTCCCGGCTGGCAGCCTCCGGTGCTTTCGACGCGGTGATCACCCTGGGAGCGGTGATACGCGGAGCGACCGGGCACTACGACATGGTGGCGGGGCAGGCAGCGGCCGGGGTCGCGCGGGCAGCGCTCGACACCGGCGTCCCCGTCATCTTCGGTGTCCTCACCACCGACACGATCGAACAGGCCGTCGAGCGTTCCGGGACCAAGGCCGGCAACAAGGGATTCGAGGCTGCTCTCGGCGCCATCGAGATGGTGAACCTCCTAGCGGAGATACCGGCTGTTTCGCGGGAGGGCTAAGCGGTGTTGAAGCTGGTCCTTCCGAAAGGCTCACTCGAACGCGCAACGCTCGAGTTGTTCTCCGACGCCGACCTCGCCGTCAGCAGACAGTCCGACGTCGACTACAAAGCGACGATCGACGATCCCCGCGTAGACGACGTGCGAATCCTTCGCCCCCAGGAGATCCCCCTTTACGTAAGCGAAGGCCTTTTCGACCTGGGGATCACCGGCCGGGACTGGATCGAGGAAACCGCCAGCGACGTGGTCTCGCTCGGCCAGCTTCGCTACAGCAAGGCCACCACCCGCCCGATCCGCGTGGTTTTAGCTGTGGCCGACGCCTCGCCTGTGAGAGACGTCGCCGACCTTCCACCCGGGACCCGGGTGTCTACGGAGTACCCACAGCTGACCGCTAGATTCCTCAAGGCCCACGGGGTGCGAGCCGAGGTGCGCCTCTCCCACGGTGCTACAGAGGCGAAGATCCCCGACGTAGCCGACGCGGTAGTAGAGATCACCGAGACCGGCCGGGCCCTTAGGGCGGCGGGCCTTCGTGTCGTAGCGACCGTCTTGGAGTCCTACACCGAGCTGGTGGCCAACCCGGTGTCCTACGCTGACGACGCGAAGCGCCACGCAATGGTGCAGCTCAAGAGCTTGCTGGACGGAACGCTGATCGCGCGGACACGTGTCCTGGTCAAGCTGAACGTCGACCCGGGATCCCTCGACGCTGTAATCGGCATCCTTCCGGCCATGAAATCTCCGACGGTGTCGAAGCTTTTCGGGGAGGACGCCTTCGCCGTCGAAGCCGTCGTTCCAAAGCACACGATCAACACTTTGATCCCTGACCTCAAAGACCATGGGGCGACCGACATCATCGAGCTGCCGATCGCGAAGATCGTGCCGTGACGAGCCCTGTCACAGGTGAGCGCCTGGTAGGGACGGTGGTCGACTTCGACGTGCAGGTCGGCATTGGAACCGTGGAGGTCGACGCTCAAACAGCTTTGCGTTACCGGTTTCACTGCACGCAGATAGCAGACGGAACGCGCAGCGTCGAGGTGGGCGCCCGAGTCGGTTTCGTCGCCGTGGCGGCTCACGGAGGCGTCTTCGAAGCAGCCGGTATAGCTCCGGCCTAGCCGGAGGGCGTAGAAGGTCCGGCCTAGACGGTTGTGGCCGGTGGTCCTCCCTGTGCTGCTGACGCAACCTGAACGAACGCAAGGCGCAGCTGGCTGAGAGCCTCACGTAGCTGGGCGGCGGGCTCGCCCAGGCGGTCCCCCAGACCTTCGACCAGCACGCCGAAAGCGTCGATGCACAGCCGGGCTTGGTCAAGCTGGGGCGGGTCGAGCGACAAGTGAAGTCCGGCGAGCTCGAAGATCCCATACGCATGGTTTGCTATCACCACGTCGGCCGGTGTCGCCGCAAGGCGGTCCCTAAGGAGGCGAAGCTCCTCCTGGTCGATCGTAGGGTCCCCGCTGCCCTCGGACTCGCGATACCCGCCCGAGGTGTCGTCGTGTCGGGCGGTGCTCGCGCTACGGTTGGGTGAGGGCTGTTCGGAGGGCGGTGCCGGTCTGGGGATGGGACGCTCTCCGCTAGGTGTCCAAAGCGTGCTCATTTCAGCTACCCTAATAGGGAAAATGAAAATCGCAGACCGTCCATGCCACTCGATACCAGGAGAGATCTCGCATAGCCCCTTCGACTGATCAGAACGAGCACCGGACCAACGACCGCATCCGTGCACGCGAGGTTCGCCTTATCGGTCCGGACGGTGCCCAGCTAGGGGTCAAGCCTCTTCCCGAAGCTCTTAGCATTGCGCGCAGGTTGGATCTCGACCTTGTGGAGGTCGCGTCGGAGGCGAACCCTCCAGTGTGCCGGATCATGGATTTCAACCGTTTCAAGTACGAGGCGGCGCAGAGAGCCAAGGAATCGAAGCGCAAGTCGACCAGCGCGGGTATCAAGGAGATGAAGTACCGACCCAAGATCGGTGTCGGGGACTTCGACACCAAAACCCGTCAGGTCGCCCGGTTCTTGGGTGAGGGTCACAAGGTCAAGATCACCATCATGTTTCGCGGTCGTGAGATGAGCCATCCGGACCTGGGTAAGAAGATTCTCGACCAAGTCGCTGAGCAGGTCGAAGGCGTCGGCAAGGTCGAGGCAGCTCCCAAGCTCGACGGCCGTAACATGATCATGGTCCTGGCTCCGGAGCGCAGACCGCAGACCCGCAAGCCGGCGACCGCACCCGGGCAGGCTTTGCCAGCAGATTCCGCTTCGCATGCCGCGGCCGGCCCTGCCGTCAGCGACGATCCGCCCCTGGTGGACACGGAGCTTTCTGACGCTGCCCCTGCGCCGAAAGAAGATGCGGTTGGTGGTAACGGCGTTGACGCGGCCAGCACGGTCGACGCAGCCAGCACGGTCGCCAGCGCCTCCTGACGCAGGCAGCGGCCCTCGTTGGGGTCCCAAGCGCGCCGAAGTGGCTATGGGCGGGCTAAAACAGCTAGACTTGTCGATTCGAACTAGGAGTTGTCACGAGCATGCCGAAAATGAAGACCGACAGGGGCGCTGCGAAGCGCTTCAAGGTCACTGGTACCGGGAAGCTGCGGCGTCGCCGCGCTTTTCGTTCACACATCCTCGAGAAGAAGTCTTCGACCCGTACCCGCCGTCTAGGCCGCGAAGCCGACGTGTCCAGCGGGGACGTAAGGGCGGTTAAGCGACTTCTGGGTCTGTGACAGTCCCCACTGCCGTGAGGCGGTCCACGCACCGGACCGTAGGGTCGGCCCCGCCGGAGTTCCCAACGGTGTCTGGGACGAGTGAGCCTTATACGTCTATTCTGAGAGGAGCCGGCGATGGCAAGAGTCAAGCGCGCCGTTCATAGCAAGAAGCATCGTCGTGCGGTACTAGAGCAGGCCCAGGGTTACTTCGGTAATAAAAGCCGAAGCTACAGGGCCGCTCACGAGCAGGTCATGCACTCTATGCAGTACGCGTTCCGGGACCGCCGGGCGCGTAAGGGTGATTTCCGCCAGCTTTGGATCCAGCGGATCAACGCAGCGGCCCGGCTCCACGGCCTGAGTTACAGCAGGCTTATCGCGGGGCTCCACGCTTCTCAGGTGGAGGTGGACCGCAAGATCCTCGCGGATCTGGCGGTCCACGACGAGGCCGCATTCGCCGGTTTGGTACAAGTGGCCAAGGACGCCTTGGCGTCAGCTTCGAGCTGACAGCACAGCGAAGCTTGGCGGATCCCGGCGCCGGGGAGTCGCTTTCGGCGCGTAACCGGAAGGTGCGCTTCTTGGCGGACCTTGTTGGCGACCCACGCGCTAGGTTTGCGGCCAAGAGGTTCGTGGTAGAGGGCCCCAAACTGGTCGAGCTGGCCCTTTCGTCGGGCCGGCAGGTCGACTCTGTGTTCTTCGATTCGGAAGAGTCTCGTAGGCGATTCGACGATCTCGGGCGGCGGGCGGCGGCTTTAGGGGCTCGTGTCGCCATCATAGCCCCGGGTGCCATGAGGCGGGTTTCTGCGACGGTCAGCCCGCAGGGTGTCCTGGCGGTGACCGAAATGGTTGAGGCATCGCTGGGGGATCTCCCCGCCCTCGGTTTGGTCTTGGTATGCGTCGACGTTGCCGACCCGGGAAATCTGGGTACTTCGATCCGAGCGGCGGTGGCGGCGGGAGCGGAGGGCGTCGTGGTCTGCGACGGCTGCGCCGACGCGTACAATCCCAAGGCGGTCCGGGCTTCCGCTGGGGCGTTGTTGCACTGCCGGCTGATCACCAAGGTGGCCGCAGGGCTTGCGCTCGCCACACTGGCGGACCTGGGCTACCGGCGCCTCGGGGCGGTAGCGCGTGGGGGTGTCGACTACGACGAGGTCGACTTAGCGGGTCCCGTAGCGGTCGTCGCCGGCGGTGAGAGCCGGGGTATCCCAGCGGACCTTCTTAACTCCCTGGATGGCGGGGTTACGATCCCGATGGCTGTGGGCTCGGAATCCTTGAACGTCGCCATGGCCGCAGCGGTGTTGTGCTTCGAAGTGGCCCGGCGTGGTCGATCCTCTCGGGAAGTCGGGCGGGAGTCCGAGCGACCGGCGGGTAATGTTGAGCCTGACCGATCGAAGGCGACCGGTCCGCGTCACCCCCGCCTGGAGCAGGGGAGCAGAGATCTCGACAGGCGGCTGAGGCATTGACGGACATCCAGACCATACGATCGACACTTGAGAGCCTGCGCTCCGATGCCGAGATCCGCTTGGGCGTCGTTTCGGATCTTGAGACACTCGCCGAGGTCGAGCGCTCTATCCTCGGGAAGCGGTCGCCTCTGGCAGGGCTAGGAGCAGCCTTGAAGGATCTAGCCGCCTCGGAGCGAGCCGAAGCAGGCAAGGCGCTCCAACAGACTCGCCAGGCCCTCAGCGACCTCGCCCGGCAGGTCCGCGACGAACTGGCCAGGCGCGACGCCCAGCGACGCCTCGTCGAGGAGCGTCTTGACCTGAGCGAGATCGCCTGCGGATGGCGGCGCCCACCTTTGGCCGCTTCGAGCAGATCAGCCGGCCACCTTCACTTGGTCACCCAGACACGCGACGAGCTGGAGGACACTTTCGTCTCTATGGGCTTCAACGTCGTAGAAGGCCCTGAAGTGGAGACGGACTGGTACAACTTCGAGGCTCTGAACATGCCCCCGGACCACCCGGCCCGGGGTATGTGGGACACGTTGTACCTGCGCTTGGGAACTCCTGAGACGGTACTTTTGCGCACCCACACCTCGCCGGTGCAGGTGCGTCTCATGTCGAAAGGTGACCTTCCGATCTACTCGGTGATGCCGGGTCGCTGCTACCGTAGGGACACGCCAGACGCCAGGCACCTGCCTGTGTTCCACCAGATCGAGGGTCTCGTCGTAGACGAGGGAATCACCTTCGGGGACATGGCAGGGGTTATCGACGTATTCACGGAGGCTTTCTTCGGTGAGGGCATGCACTCCCGTCTTCGGCCGTCGTTTTTTCCTTTCACCGAGCCGTCCGCCGAGTTCGAGGTGACCTGCCCCATCTGCGCCGGGTCTGGATGCCGCACGTGCAGCGGGTCGGGTTGGATCGAGCTCGGCGGCTGCGGAATGGTCGACCCAAACGTGTTCGCGGCGACTGGGATCGACCCGGAGCGCTACAGCGGATTCGCATTCGGGTTCGGAATCGACCGGCTGGCACAGGTGAGGACCTCTCTCGCCGACATGCGGGCGCTTCTCGACAACGACGTCCGATTCCTCTCCCAGTTCTAGGAGCCTGAGATGAGAGCCCCCCTGTCCTGGCTGCGTGACTACGCCCCCCTCGACGCCCCCACCGAGCGCATCGCCGAGACTTTGAGTGGCCTCGGGCTGGTCGTAGAGTCTGTCGAGACGGTCGGGGAGGGCATCGGCGACGTTGTAGTGGCGAAAGTCCTCGACATTCGAAGGCATCCGGATGCGGATCGCATCAGGATCGTCGACGTCGACGCTGGAGACGGCAACGCCCTTCAGATCATCTGCGGCGCGTGGAACTTCGACGTCGGCGACTTAGTCCCCCTCGCCCCGGTGGGGGCGGTCCTGCCCGGCGACTTCAAGATCTCGAAGCGCAAGATGCGCGGTGAGGTGTCCAACGGGATGCTGTGCTCCCCGGCGGAGCTCGAATTGAACTACTTGGGAGGGTCCGACGGGCTCCTGGTCCTACCCGAAGGCAGCGCTGCACCTGGAGTGCCCCTCGCCGAGGCGCTGGGCGTCCATCCTGACGTGGTCTTCGATATCGACGTGACGCCGAACCGGCCCGACGCTCTGTGCATGGCGGGGATAGCACGAGACCTCGCCGCCGCGCTCGGCGAGAAGTGGTCCTGGCCTTCTACACCCGTGCCGGGGACTCCCGACCCGCGGGTCGCCGTCGCTCCGCTTAGCGTCGACGCCGGCGAGATCTGCCCACGGTTCTGCGCGACTGTCATAGAGGATGTGCCCGGTGGACCCTCCCCGCTTTGGATGAGCCGCCGCCTGACCCTCGCCGGCATGCGCCCGATCAGCGGGATCGTCGACGTGTCCAACTACGTCATGCTGGACGTCGGCCAACCCAACCATGCCTACGACCTCGACCGTCTGGGCGGCGCCGGCCTTTCGGTGAGGCGAGGCCGCGACGGGGAGACCGTCCGCACCCTAGACGGGATGGTGCGCCATGTCGGGCCCGAGGACTGCGTGATCTGCGACGCCGATGGCTCCCCGGTCGGCATCGGAGGCGTGATGGGTGCGGCGAGCGCCGAGATCGACGACGCGACTCGTCGGGTGCTGCTCGAATGCGCCTATTTCGATCCGAATGCCATCGCCAGAACCGGCAAGAGGCTGGGGCTGGGCTCCGAAGCTCGGACGCGCTTCGAGCGCGGCGTCGACCCGGAGCTTGCCGGCCGGGCCCTCGAACGCTTCGTCGGCCTTCTGGGGACGCTTGACGGGGGCGACAAAGTGCGCTTCGGGGCGACCGCCGAGTACCGCGACCCCGTGCACACCCCCGCGGCGCCGGTGGTGGGGCTGCGCACGGCGCGTGTCAACTCGCTTCTGGGGACCTCCCTCTCTGACGATGAAGTCGAGGAGCTGCTGACGCCTCTAGGTTTCGCGGTTGAGGGGACGGGTGAAGGCCGAGCGTCGGTGACCGTGCCAACGTGGCGTCTCGAGTGCAGCCGGGAGATAGACCTCGTCGAGGAGGTCGCGCGAATGCTCGGCTACGGGCGTATTGCGAGGACGCTTCCCCCGTCACGCAAGCGCACCGGCGCTGTGCGTTCCGCCGTAGCCGACCAAAGACGTCGCCTGCGGGGGGTTCTCGTAGGAGCTGGCTTCGACGAGGCGTGGACTACTACGTTTATCTCTCCGGCGGATCTCGACGCGGTCGGGGTCGGGCCTGCTGGAGTTCAAGTCGACAATCCTCTTGACGCCAGCGAGTCGATCCTGCGGCCGTCGTTGCTGTCGGGGATGCTGCGTGCGCTGCGCTACAACAATGACCGCCAAGCCGACGACCTCGCCCTGTTCGAGATAGGACGGGTCTTCCAAGCTCCCTCAGGGGATGCAAACCTACCGGTCGAAGAGGAGCGCCTCGGCGTCGCAATCGCCCTGCCCCGGTCTGCTGGCCGGGACGGGCCGGTAGAAGCGGCGGTGAGGACTTGGGTGTTGATAGCGGACGCTTTGCGCCTCCAAGATCCGGTCATCGCCGGCGAACCCGCAGCCGGATTGCACCCGGGGCGCGCCGGCCGCATTGGGGCCGGGGGTGTGAACCTCGGGGTCGTCGGAGAGGTCGCCGGGGAAGTGTCGGCCGCCTACGGGCTGGCCGGCAGGGTCGGCTGGCTGGACATCTCCTTGGATGCTCTAGTCGGCGTGGCCCGACGGGACCGCCGGGCGCAGGAGGTGAGCAGGTTTCCAGCTGCGGACATCGACCTGGCGTTCGTAGTCCCCGACGCCGTCGCTGCGTCCACGGTCGCCGCTACCCTTCGCATGGGAGGCCTGCAGGGAGCCGGCGGGTCGGCCGGCGGCGGAGCGTCTGGTCACACTCCGCCCTCTGCGCCGCTCGGCGGGGAAGGCCCGGTGGAAAGCGTCACCTTGATCGACGTCTACCACTCGCCCGAGCTTGGTGAGGCAAGGCGCGGCTTGACTTTCCGTGTTCGCCTTCGGGCAACGGACAGGACCCTCGACGACTCAGAGATCTCGCAGGTACGGGAATCGATGATCCATGGAGTGGCCCGCCTAGGCGCACAGTTGAGAAGCTGACGACCCACTGCTAGAGCCGCGCGGCCAAACAGGCCGCATGACTATGCAGAGTTGTGTATAGTACTGCAATGGTTTCCAGGCGGTCAGTGGGAGTGTTCGGTGCGTCAGGCTTCGCCGGCGCCGAGCTTCTGAGGATTCTCGCCGGGCACCCCAGCTTCGAGGTCGTGATGCTCAGCGGTGACAGCCAGGCTGGAACTCCCGTCGCTTCGCTTTATCCCAACCTTGCTGTTGCGTACCCCGACGACGTCTTCGTCGAAGCCGACCCCGAAAAGGCCGATGGGCTCGACGTCGTCTTCTTGGCGATGGGCCACGGGGTCTCCCAAAACCTCGTGCCGCGGCTGCGCTCCAAGGTGGGTGTCATCGTGGATCTGGCTGCCGACTTCCGCCTCCGCGATCCGGCCCTCTACCCGCTTTGGTACAACCACGAGCATGCATGTCCCGAGCTTCTCTCCGAAGCGGTCTACGGCCTCCCGGAGCTGTACCGTGAGCAGCTTGCTGGAGCGTCTTTGATAGCAGCTGCGGGCTGCTACGTGACAGCGGCGGCTCTCGCGCTAGCTCCGTTGGTCAGGAGCGGGTCGGTCGACCCGTCCGGGGTGATCGTCGACGCCGCAAGCGGCGTGTCTGGAGCGGGGCGCGCGCCCAAGCCCAACACCCACTTCAACGCAGTCGACGAGGACTTCGTCGCGTACGGCCTTGTTAACCACAGGCACACACCCGAGATCGAACAAGCCAGCGGAGCCCAGGTCATCTTCACCCCGCACCTCGCACCGATGAACCGTGGGATCCTCGCAACCTGTTACTCCCGCCCTGCGTCGCACTCCGACCCTCTCGGCGTACTCGCAGACTTCTACAAAGATGAGCCGTTCGTAGTGGTGTCCGAGCGGTCGCCTTCTACCAAGGCGACGCTCGGATCGAACACCGCTCACCTGACGGCCCGACGCGACGAGCGCACCGGTTGGGTCATTTCGATTTGCGCCCTCGACAATCTCACCAAGGGTGCGGCCGGCCAGGCGGTTCAGTGCGCCAACGCCGCCGTCGGCATCGACGAGCGCAGCGGGCTGTCGACGATCGGACTGTATCCGTGAGCGGCCTATCTGCGTCCGCTAAAGCCGAGATCCTCGTCGAGGCCCTGCCGTACATCCGGCGCTTTTGGGGCCAAGTGGTCGTAGTCAAGTATGGCGGGAACGCACTGGGGGTCGACGGAAGCGTCGGTCACGACGAGGCGCTGCAATCGTTCTGCACCGACGTGGTACTGATGCGCTCAGTCGGCATGAGACCGCTCGTGGTTCACGGCGGCGGTCCACAGATCGGGGAGCTCATGGCCCGGCTCGGAAAGGTACCGGAGTTTGTCGACGGGCTGCGGGTCACCGACGCCGACACCCTCGACATCGCCCGCATGGTGCTGGTCGGCAAAGTGAACCGTGACATCGTCGCAGCGATCAACCGCCACGGACCGCTCGCCGTGGGCGTGTCGGGCGAGGACGCCGGGGTGATAACCGCCGAGGCGAAAGATCCCAAATTTGGTTTCGTCGGCGAGGTGAGCTCTGTTCGCCCAGAGCTGCTTGACAGGCTGATGGCAGAGGACCTGATACCGGTGGTCGCGACCATCGGCACCGACGAGCACGGACAGGCCTACAACATAAACGCGGATACTGCTGCAGGGGCGATCGCCGCCGCAGTCAACGCCGTGAAGCTCGTCTATCTAACCGACGTCGACGGCATCCGCACCGACCGGGACGATCCTGCAACACGCATGTCGACGGTGCCTGTTAGCACGCTGGCTTCAATGATCGAGCGCGGAGATATCGACGGTGGGATGATCCCGAAGGCACGCTCGGCGATGAAAGCAGTCCAAGCCGGCGTCGGCAACGTGCACATCCTCGACGGAAGCGCACCGCACTCGCTACTCCTGGAGATCTTTACCAGGGAAGGGATAGGAACGATGGTGACCGACTCATGACCCTGATGGGAACCTACCCGCCACAGGCGGTGACCTTCGTCAAAGGCTCGGGTAGCGTGCTGTGGGACGAGCGCGGCAAACGCTACCTGGACTTTCTCAGCGGCCTCGCGGTCACGTCGATCGGTCATTGCCATCCGGCGGTGACCAGAGCCGTCTGCGAGCAGGCCGGCACCCTCGTACACGTGTCGAACCTCTTTGGAACTCTGCCACAGCGGGAGCTATCCGAGGTTCTCGACCGGCTGATAGACGCCGGTCCGGGCCAGGTGTTCTTCGCCAACAGCGGGGCAGAAGCCAACGAAGCAGCCATCAAGCTCGCCCGGCGCTTCGGAGGGCGGGGCCGTCACGTCGTGGTAAGCGCCTACGGGTCGTTCCACGGCAGGACGTTGGCGACGCTGCACGCGACCGGCCAGCCTTCCAAGCACGAAGCCTTCCAGCCGCTGCCGGAAGGGTTCCGCCACGTTGCCTGGAAAGACCCCGAGGACCTTCGCAAGGCGATGGACCCCTCTGTGTGTGCCGTCCTTATCGAGGTGGTGCAAGGCGAGGGTGGCGTCAACCCTGCCGGCGAGCAATATCTGCGTGAAGTGCGTCGAATCTGCGACGAAGCCGGGGCGCTTCTCATACTCGACGAGGTTCAGACGGGTCTCGCTAGAACAGGTCGGTGGTTCGCCTTCCAAAGATACGGGGTGGCCCCCGACGTGGTCACCGTCGCAAAATCGTTGGGAAACGGGGTTCCCATAGGGGCATGCTGGGCGAGACAGGACGTCGCTGAAGCCTTCGTGGTCGGCGATCACGGCTCGACCTTCGGGGGCCAACCCTTGGCGACCTCGGCTGCGCTGGCGACGCTCGGTGTAATGGAGTCGGTTGACGCACCCAAGCGCGCCGAAGCGGCCGGGGCTTATCTGTCAAGTAAGCTGTCACAGCTAAACGGAGTGCGAGAAGTTCGCGGGCTCGGCCTGCTGCTTGCTGCAGAGTTGGAGCAGGGACGTTCAGCCGGGGCGCTAGCGGCCGCAGCGCTCGACGCCGGCTTGGTTGTGAACGCCGTCACGCCCAGTGCTTTGCGCCTGGCTCCGTCGCTGCTTGTGAGCGAAGCAGAGATCGACGAGGCCGTGGGGATCCTTTCCCGGGTGCTCGGATGAGGCACCTTCTCGAAGTAGACGACCTTTCTGAGGCGGACCTGGTAGGGGTCCTGGCGGCCGCGGCGAACCGCCGGCCGGCACGGATCCTCGAAGGTAGAGGCGTAGCCTTGATCTTCGAGAAGCCGTCGAACCGGACGCGTAACGCCTTCGAGATGGCGGTCGTCGCCCTTGGCGGTCACCCAGTTGCTATTCGCGGAGAGGAGATCGGCATCGCCACGCGCGAGAGCGTGGAGGACGTGACCCGCGTTCTCGCTCGCTACCACGCCATCGTGGCCGCTCGAGTGGCCGAGCACGCCTCGCTGGAGGGAATGGCCAGCGTCGATGCCGTGCCGGTGGTGAACCTTCTCTCCGAGGTTTCGCACCCTTCGCAGGCAGTAGCGGATCTGCTCACGATGCAACAGCGTTGGGGCACCTTGAAGGGTCGGCGCGTAGCGTGGGTCGGTGACGCCAACAATGTCGCTCGAAGCCTGGTGATCGCCTGTTCCATGGTGGGCGTGGACGTGGCTGTTGCGAGCCCGCGAGGATACGAGCTCGACGAGGCCACCCTGCGTGCCGCAAGGAGCCGCGGCGTGTCCGTCGAGGTGACCACAGACCCTTATAGCGCAGTGGGCGGAGTTGACGCCGTGTGCACCGACGTGTGGGTGTCGATGGGCCAAGAAGGCGAGGAGGCGGAGCGGGTCGAGGCCTTCAGGGGTTTTTGCGTCACCGAAGCGCTCATGTCGCGCGCTGCGCCCCAAGCGGTGTTCATGCACTGCCTCCCTGCGCATCGGGGGATGGAAGTCGAAGCGTCTGTGATCGACGGTCCGAGGAGCGCAGTCTGGGATCAGGCGGAGAACCGTATGCACGCCGCCCGGGCGATATGCGAGTGGGTGGTCGGCGAATGAGGCTCCCCCGAGCGGCGCGCCAACACCGCATCGAGCAGATCTTGGAGCTCCACGCGGTAGCCAGCCAAGGTCAGCTCGTAGAGCTGCTGGCCGAAGCTGGAGTCGAGGCTACACAGGCGACGGTGTCACGGGATCTAGAGGAGATAGGAGCTGTGAAAGTTCGAGCGGCCGGAGGTGAGTCCATCTACGCCGTCCCCGACCTACCTAAAGATCGTGTAGCTCCTGAGGAGCACCTGCGGAGAGTCCTAGGCGACTGGGTGGTGGAGGTCACCTCGTCGGCGAACCTGGTGGTCGTAAGGACACCGCCCGGGTCTGCGCACGTGGTGGCGTCGGCGTTGGACCGGGCGGGACTTGCCGAAGTGGTAGGTACTGTTGCTGGTGATGACACGTTGCTGGTGGTTGCCGACGAACAGACTGGAGGTTGCGCTCTTGCCGATCGAATTTCACGCCTCGCCGGGCTGTGATGGGCCGTTGAACGCTACCGCAGGTCTGGGCTGCTGATGGCGACCCTATGGCAGGGTCGTTTCGGTGCGACTGACCCAGCGGAGGCGCTGCTCGATTACACCGTGAGCCTCGGCTACGACAACAGGCTGGCACTCGACGACATCGCCGGTTCCAAAGCACACGTCGCAGGGCTGGTAGGGGCAGGTATCGTTGCCGAGTCCGACGGCGTGATCATGCAGGCGGCCCTCGACCACGTGCGGGAAGAAGTGCTGAGTTCCAAACTGGAGTTTCACCCCGGGGAGGAAGACATCCACAGCGTCGTGGAACGACGCGTCACCGAGCTGGCTGGCCGGGCTGGCGCCCAGCTTCACGCCGGCAGGAGCCGCAACGACCAGGTTGCCACCGACCTCCGCCTGTTCACAAAGCGGGAGCTACGCCGAGTCGCTCGCAACCTCGTCGGATTGCAGAAGGTCTTGCTAGGGCGTGCGATCGAGGCCGGCGAAGCGTACTTGCCGGGCTACACGCACCTGCAGCGAGCCCAGCCTGTTCTGCTCTCGCACCATCTGCTAGCGCACGGGTGGGCTTTCGCTCGCGACGTCGAGCGACTAGAGGATGCTCGACGAAGGGTCGACGTTTCCCCCCTCGGGGCTGGTGCCCTCGCCGGGTCGTCCTTAGCCTTGGATCCTGACCGTACGGCGGCTCTGCTCGGCTTTGCTCGCCGCTTCGACAACTCGCTCGACGCTGTATCTGACCGCGACTTCGTGGCTGAGTCGTTGTTCGCGCTTGCGCTGATCGGCGTTCACCTGTCCCGGATCGGCGAAGAACTTGTGCTGTGGTCATCCGAGGAGTTCGGTTTTGTCACCTTGGACGACGCTTATTCTACGGGCAGCTCGATGCTGCCGCAGAAGAAGAACCCTGACATCGCCGAGCTTGCTCGCGGTCGCTCGGGGAGGCTTATTGGGGAGCTGGCCGGTTTCATGGCGACTCTCAAGGGGCTGCCCCTGTCTTACAACAGGGACCTCCAAGAGGACAAGGAGCCGCTCTTCGACGCGTTGGACCAGACGAACCGGGGGTTGAGTGCCCTTACGGGCCTGCTAGCGACTGCTACTTGGAACCTGGCCAGGATGCGACAAGCCGCTGACACACCTTTCGCTTGCGCGGTGGACCTGGCTGAGTGGCTCGTCGCTGGGGGCACGCCCTTCCGCGAGGCGCACGCCATCGTCGGTGGTCTGGTGAGGGACGCGATGCAACGACACGTGCCGTTGGACGAGCTGGTCGAGGCGCACCCGGCCTTGGGAAGCGAGGCCGTCGGTCTCCTTGAACCTGGGACCGCTGTGTTGCGGCGCACGACCCCCGGCGGTGCCGGACCGCTCCCTGTGCGGGCCCAAATTGAGAGCTTCAAGGAGCTGATCACCAAGGTCGAGCTCGAACTTGGTGGACACTCCGAGGCTTAGGTCCGGAGGTGCCGGCCGCAGCTTTTCGAGACAGCTTCTACGAGACAGGGCCGACGTAGTTGCCCCGGCCCTGCTCGGCTCCATCCTGGCAGGCGGCGACGGGCAGCTCGGGATTGTCGTCGAGGTAGAGGCCTACGGCGGCGCCGATGACCCCGCTTCGCACGCCTATCGTGGCAGGACCGCTCGGAACGCGACGATGTTCGGGAGGGCCGGGCTGTTGTATGTCTATAGGAGCTACGGCGTCCACTGGTGTGCCAACGTGGTGACCGGCGACGAGGGTGAAGCGGGAGCCGTGCTAATCCGTGCTCTCCTACCCCGTGGTGGTGTCGAGGTGATGAGACGCGGGCGTTGGAAGGACGGCCGGGTAGGCAGGGACGCAGACCTTTGCTCAGGTCCGGGCCGTTTGACACAAGCGATGGGCATCGACGGCACACACGACGGAACCGACCTTTGCGACCCGTTAAGTCCGGTCACTCTCCACGAGGGTCAAAGAAATCATGCAATAGACTTAGCCCTGGTCAGGACGCCTAGGATTGGAATTTCGAAGGCGAATGACAAGCTTTGGCGCTTTGTCTTGCCGCGACGTAGTCAGAACCTGCTACAGTGACACCCGCTCCACTGAACCCCGAAAGTCCGGAACCAAGTCACTTGACAGGAACCCGGCAGGGGAGTAAAGTGTGAAGCCGCTTCGAATCCAGCTGCTAAGCTGGAGGAGATAGCAGCGCCGACAGGACAGCGAGCTTTTGGCCCGCTACCGATACGGTCCAGCAAGATGCTGGTAGCGAAACCGAGCACCTCCGGTCTTATGACTGTGTGCCCGGGCAGTGCTCCTTGAAAACGGAACAGAGGAAAACAAAAGCTAGTGCGGGCATCTCCGCCTGGTGCTTGCCTTGTAGGTCGGATTTCGTCCGGCTCCTACGGCGAGTGCCTACGGAAGATGTCAACCACAATTCAGCATTAGACGGACAACAAATCCGTCTTGTGCCAGTTGGGCGGGATCTGCCAGGTCCCGCTCGGCTCTCTGGTTTGCTTGCAGCGCAAGTTGCGAGTGGATCTCGATGGAGAGTTTGATCCTGGCTCAGGACGAACGCTGGCGGCGTGCTTAACACATGCAAGTCGAACGAGGTCGATCCGGCAGCAATGCCGGTGAAAACCTAGTGGCGAACGGGTGAGTAACACGTGAGCAACCTGCCCCGAAGACCGGGATAACAGTGAGAAATCGCTGCTAATACCGGATACCCCCACCTGGTCACATGGCCGGGTGAGGAAATGGATTCCGCTTCGGGAGGGGCTCGCGGCCTATCAGCTTGTTGGTGGGGTAACGGCCTACCAAGGCGACGACGGGTAGCTGGTCTGAGAGGACGATCAGCCACACTGGGACTGAGACA
>JAKBBA010000144.1 GCA_021808665.1 Actinomycetes bacterium | reverse complement strand
TCAAATACGGCGTCGGGCTCAACCATCTACCCTCCGGGCACTTCGGAGCGAACGCCGCGTGGCTCGCATTGAACGTGATCGCCCACAACCTGGCCCGCCAAACCGCCCGCATCGGCGGCATAGACATCGTCGAGCGCCCAACAATACCCCCCGCCGGTCACAACACCGCAGTCCCGCCAGCGCCACCACGACAGCCGAGACAGCGCCGGCGCCCCGGGGAACGCAAAAACTACCTCGCTACCGACACCCTGCGACGCCGCTACCTGGCCATCCCCGGCCGTCTCGCATACTCCGCCCGTCGATTCACCTTGCACCTACCCGCCCGCTGGCCGTGGGCCGAGCAATTCAACTCGATGCTCCAAGCCATCCGAGCCGTCAAACTCGTCACCTGAACCCCACGCAAGAACCGACCCCCACCAGGCCGCGTCGACGACAACCCGACCACCGTCTAACACCGTGGCCTCACGCGCCCCGCTAACCCCCGCCTAAGCCATCGCGACCCCACCAAGCCCCCACGACCCACCCCAAACCCCCCCGGCCCTCAAAACCCCACAACCCAATCCAATCGGTGGATCCGGGGTAAGTTATTCCGCTTGGTTCGCTCCCGGAAGCGTCGGTAGTGAGATTAAGAGAAACATATGCCGAGTAAGTGGGAGTAGCAAGCTGCCGCGGGGCGGCTTATCGCTGGGTCACCGGGGGGTCGGTTGGGTGTTCTAGGTCGTCGAGCGCTGAGCGCACGGTGGCCTCAAGCGCGTCATCTTCGGGGAGGGCCGCACGCACGTCGTCGGGGAGGTCACGGTAGCGGTAGCCGGCTACCGCCATCGGCGTGTCGATACTGTGCAGGGCGTATCGCACGACGCGCTCGTTGTGGGTGGCGCAGAGCAGGATGCCAACTGTTAGCCCGTCGTTGGGAGTGCGAAGGATGTCGTCGATGACATTGACATAGAAGTTGAGCTGGCCGGCGTACTCCGGTTTGAACGGGCCTGTCTTGAGCTCTATGACCACATAACGACGGAGGCGGAGGTGGTAGAAGAGCAAGTCGGCGAAGAACTCTTCGCCACCGACCTCGAGGCGATACTGCCGGCCGACGAACGCGAACCCGGCGCCGAGCTCCAGCAGGAAGCGCTGCAGGTGAGCTACTAGCGCGCTTTCGAGTTTGCGTTCTGCGACCCCGGCCCTAAAGCCGAGGAACTCCAGGTTGTAGGGGTCCTTGGTCATCTGCTGGACGAGCTCGGACTCTCCGGCGGGCAGCGTGCGGGCGAAGTTGGAGGGGGCGGCGCCCAGCCGCTCGTGGAGCTTGCTCATGATCTGGTTCAGCAGGACGTTGCGGCTCCAACCGTTGTCGACGGCCTGGCTGGCGTACCATTCCCGCACGTCGGCGTCTTCGAGCTTGTCGATCAGGACCGTGATGTGACCCCAGGGGAGTTGTCCAACAGCTTGTTGGACAATTTCGGGCCACGCCTCGGCGAAGGCTCGCATGTAGTGGAGGTTCGAACGCGACAGTCCTGTCATGTCGGGGAACTCGGCACGCAGGTCGGCCGAGAGCCGCTCGATGACCTTGGTTCCCCAGCCCTCGGCGTGCTGACGGTCCAGGATGAGCCGACCGAGTTGCCAATACAGGCCGATCAGCTCGTGGTTGACGGCCAGATGGGCGCGCAGCTGTGCGTCTCGCACGGCGGTTTTGGCTTGGGCAAGTAGGGCGACGTACCCGTCGCGCTCAACAGGGGAAGCGGTCATCGTCTTTCATTGTGCCCGCAGCGGTAGAAGTCCGGCGACCGTCTCGCCACAGCTTCGGGTGCTGTGTCTCGATAACCCCCTTGTCGAGACTAGCGACTAGCAGTGGATGTTGATGGCTAGACCAATGGCTAGACCCCTAAAGCTCTCATGCGAAGCCAGTCTCCCCGAGATCATTGACGGCTGGCTGTTCCATCTGGGTGCTACCAAGCCGTCGCCCCGAACCCTCGCAGCCTACCGGGCTGACGTCGAGGGCGTCTCTCGGCGCATCGACACCGACGGCGCCGCCGTGCTCCACCTCGAACACCTGACCAGACGGGCCCTGCGAGCCGCTTTCGCTTCCTGGGCTGGCGACCACGCGGCCTCCTCGGTCCTGCGGGCCCACTCCGCATGGTCGTCGCTGTTCGACTTCTTGGTGGCCGAAGACCTGCTAGACGGCAACCCAATGGCCGCCGTCGGAAAGCCCTGCCTCGCCCCCTCCGCGCCCCGAGCCATCCAGGCCAATGACGCCGCCCAGCGCCTCCTCGCCATCGCCGCTGCGACCGATACCACTGGGCGCCTCCCCTGGCCCGAGCGGGACTTGGCCCTCGTCGCGCTGTTCTTGGTATCAGGCATCCGCGAAGGCGAGGCCGTGACCTTGGCATGGCCTCGATCGCCGGGCCCGACGGCGCTCGACGCCTCGAAGTGACCGGCAAGGCCAACAAGAGCCGCACCATCCCTATCGACCCGGCGCTCGAAGAGGTCCTCGCCGCCTACCAAGTCAGCCGGGCCGCCCGCTTCCCCGGCCACGACCTCGACCACCCCGCCACTGCGCTACTGGTCGACACCCGAGGACACCGCCTAGCCTCCCATCAGATCCCCCACAAGGGAATTCCGTGACGGAACCGCAGGGAATTACGTGACGGCGGACACTAGAAGTTCGGCCTCCCTGCCATGCCGGCGTTTCCCGCCTCGGCAGCGGCGCCATACCAGCGCTTTGCGCGGTCCGCCGGACCTGCCTGTCGGCGATGCGGTCGTACACCCGCAAGTACCAGGTGCCAGGGTCGGCCTCCACCATGGTTCCTTTCACCGGTACCTCCTCCGTGTCTCACGTTTCTAGACAAATACTAGACACGGGAGCCCGGTAAGGGGATTTTTCCCAGAGCCCGAGAGGAGAATCGAACTCCTGACCTACGCATTACGAGTGCGTTGCTCTGCCGTCTGAGCTACCCGGGCCGAATACCACCTCTTCGTGGCAGCCCATCATTCTAGCAAAGCAACCACGGCGAAACTCTTAGCCGAGTTCAGCCTGACGCTCCCCGACCGGCCATCCTGCGCCGTAGGAGCCGCCTGACCTGGCGTCGCTCCTCCTCGTCGTATCCGCCCCAGACCCCGAATTGTTGATTCGTCGCAAGCGCGAAGGCGAGGCAGTGCGCCCTCACATTGCATTCGCTGCAGATCGATTTGGCTCGGTTGGCCTCGGTCCACGCGGTCCCTGTCTGGCCGACCGGGAAAAAGAGGTCGGTGCTCATCTCCAAGCACGCCGCCTGCCGTCGCCACCCTTCGTTCCCACGTTGCCCAGCGACGCGAAGCATCGATATCGCCTGGACCAGGTGCTCGTCGCCTCGTCCACCGATCTTTGACACTGCCATGGAGAATTCCTCTCGGACACGACCAGGCTTCCCGAGTCGAGGCGTAACTTAATCATCCTTGTCAACATGATTAGGCTATCTTATTCATCATGAGTAGAAGTGATCATCCAGGTGTGACCAGTGGCACATCTGAGGGAGTGCGTCCGGTGTCGGAGCGCGACCCCGCTCTGATGGGAATAACCGAGATGGCTCGCGAGAGCGGTGTCAGCGTGAGCGACCTGCGCAACTGGGAGGCCCGATACGGCGTCCCACGCCCGGAAAGGTCGAAAAGTGGCCGACGCCTGTACAGTCTGAGCGACAAGGAGACCGTGATTCGCGTCCTGGCGCTTCGCGACGCCGGGCTGTCGCTGACAGGGGCGATCAACCAGACTCTCAAGGCCGGCCCGTTCGGTGAAGGCGGAGGCACCGGTGACGTCTCGCTGTTCGCGACCCTGAGGCGCAGCAATCCCGATCTCTCAGTCCACGTCCTCGACAAGCGGACGCTTCTGGCACTCACGAGGGCTATAGAGGACTGCTGCTTCGCTGCTGCGCAGCGACCGATCCTTCTCGGCGCATTCCAGGATCAGCGCTACTACAGGGCGTCACGGTCTCGCTGGCGGGACATGGCCCGCAGCTCCCTTTGTGCGATAACGTTCGCGACATCGTCCGCAGCTTCGCAGAGCACAAACGACGAGACCGGCGAACCCATCGTCAACATTTCCATCTCCGCGGGCTCACCACTCAGCCGAGAGTGGGCTCTCATTTGCGATGGCGTCGAGCGGCCGGCCTGCGTAGTCGGATGGGAGCGACCGGGACAAGAGGCTCGGCCGGATCCGGCCCGAGTGTTCGAGACGCTCTGGTCGGTCGACCCGTCAGTCGTCAGGCAAGCTAGCCGGGTCGCTTGGTCGATAGCCGCTCGACATCAGCCGGACGTCCGCGGCATCGACGACATACTCGCCGAACGGACTGTACCCGCCGCAAGGATGGATGCCCTTCATGTAACAGAGTTGTTGGGCCGCACTCTGGAGTACCTCGCCACTGCGGCATAGTTCCCCCGCCAAGCACACTCTGCAGGCACCAAGATCGCGATCTTCCCCCGCCTCGCACAACCGGTCCAAGGGGGTGGCCGCCTACAATGGGGCCCGAGATGCAGGACGCGGATGGCCAAACCCCGGCTGTTCGCTCCGAACCCCCCGATTTGAAGCCAGCGGTCCGCGGCGTGGCACTCGTCGTTGCGGGAGCACTCGTAACCGGCGCGAGCGCCTCATTGCTCGGACTCGCGAAAGTGTCAGGGCCGACGGCAGCCTTTTTTCGTTGCGGGTACGCGCTCGCCCTTCTCGGGCCGCTCGCCCTTTTCGAGAGGCGCCGGGCGACGGCAAGCCTGGGGTGGCCGGTGATTGCCCGAGCCGCTGGCGGCGGCGTCGCCCTCGCAGTCGACCTAATGGTTTGGGACCAGTCGATCAAGCTTCTTGGTGCTGGACTATCTACTGTTGTCCAAGACACCCAGGTGCTTTTTGTCGCTGCCGCTGGATGGCTGCTGTTTCGTGAATCGATCAGCGCTCGAACCTTGGCGCTCGTACCCGTCATTCTGGGCGGCATCGCACTGATAGCCGGCATAGGCGGCTCCAGTGGTTCGAACCCGACTCTCGGCACTGCCCTCGGGATAGTCAGCGCCGTTGCCTACGCGGGCTACATCCTCTCGTTTCGGGCCGACCGAGACCAAGCTCTCCCCGGGGCCCGGCAGTTGTTCGTGGTGACCCTCGCCGCAACGGTCCTGTCGGGAGCCGTAGGAGCGCTAACAGGCACCCTGGTGATAACGCCGGAGTGGCCGTCCGCAGGATGGCTGGCGTTGGCAGCTGTCGTGGTGCAGGTGTTCGGATGGTCGGTGCTGAGCCGTGCGATGGCGCACCTGTCGACCGTCCACCTCTCCATCGGACTGCTCCTGCAGCCCGTTGCCGCACTTGCCTTTGCTGCGATAGCGCTCGGCGACTTCCCGTCCACCCTCCAACTGGTCGGCACAGTCGCAGTAATTGGCAGTGTAGCAGGCGCAGCTTACTTCGAAGGTCGACGCATCCCGGCGAAACCCCAGCCGGACGCTAGCCGGCCCACGTCTTAGGCGGACTGGCGACAGTCGGAGAGTCCCCGCCGGCCATCGCTTCGTCACAGGTTACTGCGCCTTGGCGGACAGCGGAGCGTCTACTTAGGACAAGTGTCGACGCAAGGACAGCCGTGAGCGAAACCGCCTCCAAAGCGAGCGCACCCGGCGACACGCGGAAGGTGTCGTCGAATGCCGCCCACCCCAAAAACACGCTCGCCACAGGGTTCACCGTGTTTATGGCCGGGATACTGGCCGTCATGGGACCGGCGCGGTACGCCAGCTGGCTTATCCCGACACTCGTCAGACCTACGACCGCCATCGCGTAGAGCTGCCAGCTCGAAAAGAGCACGGCGAGGCCCTTCGTGGCGAGGTCGGTGCATACTTTGATCAAGGCGGCGCTACCCGCCAAGCCAATCCCTGCCGCAACGCCGAGCACAGTTGCCGTGACGGCTCCCCTGCTCCTACGCGCCACCAGCAGGCACACGGTCACGCCGAGGACGGCCACGACCGCGATTGCCGTCGCCGGGAACCAGTCGACCGCCGCCGAGCCTTGAGACGTCGGCGTCGACGTGACGAGGAATACGGCCAGGCCAGCGACTAGGAGCGCCGCCCACAACATTTCAGTCAGTCGAATCCGTGGTCCCCCGGCGAAACGACTGGCCGGCAGGGTAAAAAGGACACCGGTGATAAGAAGCGGCTGCACCAGCGACAACGACCCTTGATGAAGAGCGTAAGCGTGGAAGCCGAGTCCGACGCCGAGCAGGGCGGTTCCGACAAGCCAAATCGGCGAGGCAACAACGCGACGCACCACAGTGGAAGATCGCGTTGACGAAGGCCCCGCGAAGGTCGCAGCCCGGTATTGAAGCGCCGTGCCGGCAGCGAATAGGGCCGCTGCGCCCAGGGCGGCTCCGACCGCAGCGGCGGCATTCACTGGCGAACCTCGTGCGCCACGAATGTGGCGGGGGGCTCGTGCGCCACGAATGTGGCGGGGGGCTCGTCCAGGTCCGTAGCCGAACCGGGCAGGGTCACTTCGAAACGCGCACCTCGTCCGACGTCCACTATCTTTACTGTGCCCCCGTGAGCGGTCACGATCTCCTTTGTTATGGCAAGGCCCAGACCGAACCCTCCCTGATCGAGGCTACGGGCTTCGTCGGTCCGCGCGAACCTGTCGAAGACCCACTCCCGCCGGTCCGCCGGGATCCCCGGTCCGTCGTCGGCTACGACGAACAGCACCGAACCGCCCGCCTCGGATAGCTCGACGGCAACCCGCCGGGTTGCATGACGCTCCGCATTGTCGATCAAGTTCTGGACCACCCGGCCGAGCTGACGCCTGTCTCCGGTTACCCGACCGGCGGAAACCTTGCTCGGGTCGAAGGAAACCCGGCTGATCGGACGGCGTCGGTGGATTTCCTCCATCACCAACTCGTCCAAGTCGACTTCCTCCTGGCGTCGCAGACCTTCGCCGTTCTCGATGCTGGCGAGGAGTAGGAGATCTTCTAGCAGCGCTTGGAGTCGTCCGGCTTCGGAGAGCGCATCGACAGCGACGGCCGGCCACCCCGATTCCTCGGGATGAGCAAGGGCCACCTCCAATGTCGCCTTGAGGACCGCGAGGGGACTTCGAAGTTCGTGCGACGCGTCCGACACGAAGCGCTTCTGTGCTTCGGAGGACAGCTGGAGTCTGTCGAGCATCTCGTTCATTGTTGCGGCGAGACGGGCGACTTCGTCGTGGGTATCGGGCACCGAGACCCTCCTGTGCAGGTCGTCACCGGAGATGTCCGCGACCTCCTCGCGTATCGCTTCGACCGGAAGCAGGGTCCGACCTGCGAGGATCCACATCAACACCCCAACAAGTAGCAGCACGACTGGAAGCCCCGCCACCAACGACCATGCGACCGTGGCGGTCGCTGCGTCGACCGGGCGCAGGGTCGCAGCCACGTACACGGTCGCCGCCCCGCCGGCGGGTGTCGAAAGCGGGGGCGCCGCCTCGGCCGGCGACAGCGACGCGGATGCGCCCGGCGAGACGATCACAGACGCAGGGATGGTCTGGGAGAGGACAAGGTAAGGGCCGTCGCCCTGACCTGGCGACGTCGAGTCCGAGCCGAGAGCGCCGCTCACCGTCGCGAGTTGCACACCCTCCTCGCCCGGCCGGACCTTGCTGATAGGCACCCCGGACAGCGACGGTGCGCTCCACGCGATCACATCACCCGCGGCACTCACGACCTGAGTCAAAGTGTCGCCCCTCCCCGCAGGAAGCTGCGCTGGGAGAGAGCCGACTTTCAAAAGCGATGCCACATCGTCGAGCTGTGTCCTGGCGGTGACCTCGATCCCCTCGGTCATGGAGGTTCGAAGTTCGGCTACCAAGCCGATCGCCCCGAGCGACAGCGCCGCCCCGACGGCCAGGACACCGACCACGGTTGCCTGCGCCCGAAGCGACGACGTGCGGCGCAACACCGATCTCATCCTCCGTTCGGCGCCAACCGGTAACCTGCGCCTCGAACGGTCTCGATAGACTGGCGATCGAAAGGCAGATCGATTTTGCGTCGCAGGTACCTTATGTAGACCTCGACGATGTTGTCGTCACCGTCGTAGTCGATATCCCAGACGTGATCGAGAATGTCGGCCTTGGATAGGACGCGTCCGGCGTGTCGCATGAGCAAGTCGAGCATCGCCATTTCTCTGGGCGTGAGATCGATCTTGTGCTCGCCGCGCCGGCATACGTGGGCGGCCGGGTCGAG
>JAKBBA010000143.1 GCA_021808665.1 Actinomycetes bacterium | reverse complement strand
AGTTCAAGCACTACCGAGACCCAAGGATGATGTACTAATAGAGCATGATAAAAGTCAGCGTCTACTACCCGAGCGGCGAGGGGTCAACCTTCGACCACGAGTACTACCGAAGCAAGCACGTTCCTCTTGCGATGCAGACCTGGGGGCTGGCCGACTCTGAGATCGAGAAGGGGATCAATGGTCCGTACGTGGCCGCAGTGCACTTCCGCTTCGACTCACTTGACGCGCTGAATGCTGCTATGGCCGCGCCAGGCACTGCCGACGTGATGGCGGACGTACCGAACTACACGAACATCACCCCCGTCATGCAGACGAGCGAGATCGTCTCCTGACCTTTCGCTAGGGCGCTTCCGCGGGCTGCACGCTTGTCGTGGCTCGCGGGACGCCTCTGAGGCGGTCGGCGTCATTCTTCCCGCATTTCCTGGATCGCTCCACCGACCTTTACGAGGCTTTGAGACGGCCGTAAAGTTGTCGACATGCCGGCTGGTTCTGACCGCTCGAGACTTGACGTCGCCAAAGCGTTGCTAGCCAAGGCAGGAAGCACGAAATCCAGCGAGGAGGCGGTCGCCCTGGCACAGAAGTGCTACCGGCTTCTGGCAGAGCACATCAATGACTACGAGGACACGGCGGACGCTGCCGCGCCCGGTCCACGCAGACGCGAGCGGAGACTCCTACAGGACCGCCGCCGAGGTTTCGCCCCACCGGGCTCGTCTTCGCCTTCGACCCAAAGGCACTCGGGGGTCGACCAGTATCGAAGCTCTGCGGCTGGCGAGTTCGACGGGGCGCGCAAAGCGACATTCGACGTGCGGATCTGAACCTCCTGGTCGTAGGCGATGACCTGCCCGTAGCGCCGATACGGCTGGGGCGTAAAACGACGTGCCCCCGGGTCGCTACCGTAGCGGGGCGTGACGTTAGCTCTATCCGTTGTCCTCGCTGTCGCCGCGGTCGCAGCTGCCGTGTTCGCCTGGACGGCCAGGCGAGCCTCAGTCGGGCGCCGTCGCGACCAGGCACGTCTCGTGCGCCAGTCGAACCGCCTTCGAGACGCAGACGAGCTGGTCGCCAAAGCGGAAGAGCGCGCTTCTAGAGCTGAGAAGCGTGCGCTCGAAGCGGAGGAACGCGCGTCTAAAGCCGAGGAGCTCGCCCTTGAGGCCGCAGGCAAGGCTGCAACGGGCGGATCCAACCGCCACAGCGTTCCTGTGGATGTCGCGCTCGCACTCGAACGGGTTCGTGTCGAGCGCGAGTGGTACGAAGTCGCAGGTCCCGGCATAGAGCTTCCGTTCCCATGGGATGGATCCTTGGCCGTAGGGGTCGCGACGGAACTGGCGATCATCCGCGAAGTGACGGGCACTCCGAGCGAGCTGTCGACGGCATCGACCCGACCCTTGTATGACCCGACAGGGTTGCGGGTCGCGTGCGAGTTCCTGCGCTGCCTCGCCCGCTACGGCGACGAAATGTCCGTAGAGGTCACCGACCAAGGAATCGTCGTGTCGCAGTCCGAGGACCAGCTTCCTAACCTGGCCGAGCTCCGAAAGATAGCCGAACAGTCCGGTATGGCGATCTCCGCTGCCCTCGACGGAGCGAAGGTCTCGACACGGTTGCTTCTGGCCCCGGAGGCCTCGTAACTCCACCAGCTCCATACCCCCGACTGCCCGGCAACCCGAACGGGACTCAACCCGGCCCCGCAACCCCACGGACCTAGGTCAGCAGTTCAAGGGCCTCCAGGTCGATCGCGTGGCGGCCGTGGCGGTTGGCCATCGCCATGAACATGTCGTCGCCGCGAGGGGTGCGCCTGACCAGCATCGAGGCTGCTATCGCCATGATCAAACCTCCGAGGCTGTAGCGACGGTAGCTCTCCCACAAGGCGTTCCATCCGATGTCTATCCCGGCCGCCCCCATCCGCTCCTGGTAAGCGCGGACAAGATCAGTTTCGACCGCTGCCCGCCTGGCCGGCTCCAACGAAGCGCCGAGGAAGTAGCTGAGGTCGGCTACACCAGGCCCGTGTGAAGCTGTCTGCCAGTCGACGACGTCGACTCGCTGTGGCGTGCCGGCCGGCGGAAAGAGCAGGTTGTCGAGACGAAAGTCGCCGTGCGTGACGGTCCAGGGTCCCGGCTTGACCGAGTCGAACACGTCGAGGCGTTCCATCAGGCGCTCGGCGGTAGCGAGCACTTCGGGGTCCACCCATTCGTGGTAGCGCGCGACGAATCCGGTATGCAGAGCCCGCACGAGGGCCGGCAACGCGCCTTCGGTCCCGGGGCCGCTGCGATGCAGCCAGTCGAGCGTCTGGAGCCTGTCGCTGCCCCATAGCGGGGCGTGGAGACCTGGAAGTTCGGATACTGCGAGGAAGGCTTCGTCGGTGCTGCAGCCGGCCAGCTGGTCGCCTTGGCGTGAAGGAGCAACGTCCTCCAAGACCAGGATGAAGTTTGCGCCGCCCGGGTCGAGCGACGCGTGGTAGCACGCGGGAGTCTTCACGTCCAGCTCGCCGCTGAGCTGGACGTAGAAGCTGACCTCTATCTCGTAGTTGCGAAGAGCGACCGCTGTCTCGACGCTTAGAGGATCCGACGAGGGAAGCTTGACGATCACCGATCCCGGGCCTGCGTGCTTTCTGTCGTATTCGAGGTGGCATCGCCAGCAGTCCGCCATCTGGCCGGTGCCTACCGCCTCGGCGCGCACGTCGGTCACGGTTGCCCCGCCGAGGACTCCCGCCATCGCGCTCGTGAGTCCTGGCGGGCTGAGCGTCGACGGTATCTCGCTCGGTGATCGAGGTTCGGTGTCGACGTTCACTGCGGCAGGGATCGCTCTACGACGGTGTCAGGAAAGTACTTGTGGTGTCGTGCCCCGGTGATCTCGTAGATGGCGCTGCCGGACCTCCCGTCGCCCGTTGTAACCCTTACCTGGGACAGCCCACCCCGGTGAAACGGCTCGTAGGGGCGATCGAAAGTTCCTTGCGCCTCGACGGCTATCACCCTGCCATCTTCGAGGAAAAACTCGCAGTGGCCGCTGAGGCCGACCACCGCCTCGCCGTTCTCGCCGTAGCTCACCGGCCTGGCGTCGTCTGAGGTCCAGGTGAGTTCGTGGCGGAAATCCACGATCGGGACCGGATCGGAGCGGTCACTTCCGGCCCAGCAGCCGTCGGTGTAGATGCGGGTGCCGTTGGCCAACTCCCAGTGCCACACGCCGAGGAAGCCGTCGTCGAGTTGAATTTGCAGCCAGATCCATAGCGGGCATCTCCCGTGGTCGCGAACCCCCCACGAGTGGTCGCGTTGGCCAAACCACCCGTCAACGGCGAACGTGCGCCCCTCGACGCTGTAGGTGCCCTCGTATACACCGGATTGCAGGATGTGACTCTGGTCCCACACGAGTTCGTGCCCTGCGCGCAAGGTGCCCCGCCGCAGCCCGTATGGCTTTGTCCGCGCCCGGAACGTGACGTCGAGCCCGATCGCCGCCATGTCCGGATCGGCCCACAGCTTGATCAACTCGAACGGCTCGATCACCTCGACGCTCGCCCCGTGGACGCTAGGAGTGTGCGGATCGCCAGCGTCCGGGCGTTCAAGGCGACCGAGGATCTTTTTTCCTCCGACGCGACCCATCTGCAGCGAATCCATCGTCGCAGTTGCCGGGTAGTGCGCCATCGTCATGAACACGACGTCACCTGCAGCGTCTGGCCGATGCAACTCGAAAAAGTAACTCTCGCGCCACCACGGACTCGACTCGATGACCTCCCCGAGCGGCAGAGGGATCTGATGCACGAGAAGTTCGTCGTTAGGGGAGAGTGCTGGCATCAAGTACCCGACCCGGACCTCAATGGGGCGACGTGGTACACGAGGCGAAGGTTAGTCCTGGCCCCGTCACGCCGCCGTGATCTGACGACTAGTCAACTTCGACGCGGGCTAATACCCGGAGCCCGCCGTCGTAGCTGACGTAGCCGAGGAGGAAACCGCAGCGCTAACAGGGTTCCCGGAGGACGCCGACACTACCGTCCAGACACCCCCGAACGCGTGGATGTTCTCGCCGAGGGTCGTGTTCGGTGCCGTCGCTTTTATATCCTTGATGAACCAGTAGAGGGGATGGCCGTTGTAGGTGACCTGCATTTTCCCGTTCGAGTCCATGATGTGGCCGATCATCGACGCGTTGACACCACTTGCGGCGGTCGGCGTGCCGGTCGTCAGGAGCGGTGGCCACGCAGCGGTGCACCCTCCCGAGCAGGAGCTCGACGTGGAGGTGTCCGTCGAGAACGAGTACAACGTCTTGCCGTTGCTCTCGAGGATGTTCCCGTACATTGAGTCGGCCAGCACTGCGATCGTCGGTGTGGAGCTCGCGGCGCCGGCAGTCGCACCGGCGGCGGATGTGGGGCTCGCGTACATAGTCGTGTTCGGGGCTGTCGTGCTCGTCGAAGCGGCGCTCGAAGGCGCAGAGGCGCTTGAGGTCTTGGTCGACGAGCCGCAGGCGGCGGCCACCAGGGCCATGCCTACAGCTACCGCAGCACCGGTCGTTCTCCTCATGGGTTGCACCTTTCAAGTGTGACGGCCGAGCTTGCCCGGCAAGGATTAATGCTTTGATCCGGATCGACGTACGAGGTCGACTCGCATTCCTACCTACGACTTGGGACCTTCGAACGGATTGCCGAAATTTCGATGGCAGGGCAAGCGTTGCGTCGCTGGTCTCCAATCCGATCGGCCCGGTGGGCCGTAGATAAGATGTGAGGCAAATGGGTATTCCTGTATCGAGCCTCTCCGACGAAGCGTTGCTCAGCGGGTTCGCGAGCGGGGACAGGGAACTTTCGGTTGCATTCATCCGTCGCTTCCAGTCGAGGGTCTACGGCGTCGCCTTGGCAGTCCTCGGTGACCAGACAGGTGCGGAGGACGTGGCCCAACAGGCATTCGAGCGGGCGTGGCGTCACGGGTCGGTCTACGACGCGAGGCGCGGGTCGGTCGGAACATGGCTCGCCGCTATCACCCGGAACCTGGCGATCGACTCCACCCGAGTGAAGAAGGCGTATCCGGTGGAGATCGGCGCTCTCCTCGCGGCCATGTCGGCCGGCCCGAATGACCCGGAGGACAAGGCCCTCGAATCGGAGTCCCGCCGCGAAGTTGGGCGAGCGTTGCGCCAGCTTCCACCCGAGCAGGCCCGGGCGGTTGTCCTCGCGGCCATGGTCGGCATGTCGGCGTCACAGGTCGCCGCGGCCGAGGGGATACCCCTCGGAACGGCGAAGACCCGGATCCGTTCCGCGATGAGGCGCCTCCGCGACAACCTTCGCGACCCCGTTCTCGACGTGCGAGTTGTGGAGCCGGCAAGTGACTGACATCTTTCAGCCTCCCGCTCACCCCGAGGCGCTACCCGAATTCGCCTTGGGTGTTCTCGATCCCGAGGAACGCACGTCTATGCTCGCGCACCTCACCCATTGCGCAACGTGTCGGGAGGAGCTGCACGAGCTGAGCGCAGTCGCCGATCGGGTGGCCGCGCAGGCCCCGCCGGTAGAGCCGCAGGCGGGCTTCGAGGACAGGGTGCTCGCTCGCCTCGACGGGGTCGGTGCTCCTCGTGCGTTGATTCCACACGGACTTGCCGCTTCCGGCGTCCGACGGGCGTCCCGCACGGCAGCCAATCGGGGTGATCAGCGGCGTTTCACATGGCGGCAGGTGGCGGCAGTCGCTGCGGCGGCGTCGATCGTGGTGGGTGCCGGCACTGCTATAGGTATGGCGGCAGGGAGCACTTCGAGCAACAACCCTGTGGCTACGGGCGCTACCACTGGAGGGTGGTACGCCACGCTTCTGGTCGGGCCGTCCGGGCCGGTCGGAAAGGTCTTCGTCGACTCCGACGGCCACCCCTGGATGTCGATGGGCATTTCGGGTAGCAATCTGGGCACCCTGCGTTGCGAGCTGGTTAGCCCGTCCGGGAAGGTCGTGACGCTCGGAACTTTCGAGGTGTCCTCCCAGGGTGGGTACTGGGCGACTTACATCCCCTCGGCAGCCGATGGCGCCACGATCGTCCGGTTGGTCGACACATCGGGGAAGATGGTGGCCACCGCTACGATGCGCTAAGCGACAAAAGGAGCTTGACCGGTGGACGACCTTGAAGTAGTAGCCCGTATCAACAAGCTGACTGAGGAGGAGCACCTCCTCCAGCAGGCCCACGTGGGCGAGCCCCTGACCGGCGATGAGCTCGATCGTCTGCGTTCGGTCGAAGTGGCCCTCGACCAGTGCTGGGACCTGCTCCGCCAGCGACGCGCCAGGCGGAACGCCGGAGCCGACCCAGACGACGCCGCCCTTCGAAGCGAGGACACGGTCGAGCACTACCGCCAGTGAGCGGAGTCTCGCTTGCTGCGCCTGCTCACAGGTTGAAAGCTAGCTTGAGGCCGGGAACCGGCCATTGCGTAGCGTAAAGGCGCCCCCGGCCCGAGGAGGTGATGTAGGCAGTGCGCATGTCCGGTCCTCCGAAGCAGATGTTCGTCACGAACGGGTCCGGTTCGGGCACTCCAACCTGCTCGAGGAGCGACCCGCCGGGGCTTATGACACTTATAGCGCCGGTGATCAGTGTCGCAACGCACACGTTGCCATCCGAGTCGACCGCCAGGGAATCGAGCAGCTGGTAGCCGTCGAAGCCCCACAACAACTGCGCCCCACCCGGTCCAATGCCGGTGCGGGCCACTTTCCCTGGGCTTTCGACGTCCCAGGCCCACACGCGGCCCGGCCCGGTCTCGGCCACGTACACGCGACTGCCGTCCGGGGACAGCCCGACGCCGTTTGGCTGGGTGAGAGGGTACACGACTTCCTCCACCGAGCTGCCGTCGGGTTTCGCGTAGTAGAGTCCTCCGAGGTCGTTCTCCCTCCGACGGGTCTTGCCGAGGTCGGTAAACCAAAAGCCGCCGGTTTGATCAAACACGATGTCGTTCGGTCCCCGCAACTGGTTGGCACCCACATGCGTGTAGATGTCTTTAACCGTCCCGCTCGTGGGGTCGACCCGCTGGATCCTCCCCCCGCTGTAATCGCTGGGCTGGTGCCCGGGCGCGAGCAGGCCACCCAGGTCGTGCCACTCGAACCCCCCGTTGTTGCAAACGTAGAGCATCGAGTCCGGCCCGACGGCGATTCCGTTAGGTCCCCCTCCGCACACGACGAAGCGGTCGAGCGTCCCGTCCTCGACGTTGACTCGCGTCAAATGACCGCTGTAGATCTCGACGAGGACCACCTTGGAGTCCGAGGTCACGACAGGACCCTCGGGAAAAAGAAGCCCTTCGGTTATCAACTGGAAATCTGCCACTCAAGCGCCTTTCTCGGAGTGATTCCACCATCTTGCGTAGGTGTCTAGCGAAGTGACATGCCCCCGTCCACTCCCAGCACCTGGCCCGTGACGAAACCGCTGGTAACCAGAGCGAGGATTGCTTCGGCGACGTCGTGCGGTAGAGCTGAGCGGCGAAGGGGTGCCTGCGAACGGACGGCCTCCCGAACGGCGTCCCAGTCAGCGGTCCACGGGGTGTCGACGAGGCCGGGGGCCACGGCGTTGACCCGTACCTCGGGTGCGAGCGCCTGGGCCAACAGAAGCGTCATATGGTTGAGGGCGGCCTTCGACGCCGCGTAGGGGATGGAACTGCCGACGGGTCGCACTCCCGCCAGCGAGCTCACGTTGACGACGACGCCAGACCCGTTCGCTCGTAGAGCAGGGAGCGCGGCCCTCGTCATGTGCCAAGCCCCAAGAACGTTGACGTCGAAGATCCTTCTCCAAACCTCGTCGGTGGCTGCATCGAGGTCCGCGTGAGGGATCACCTTCGTCGTTCCGGCGTTGTTGACGAGAATGTCGATCCTTTCGAAACGCTCGATGGTGGCGTCGACTAGCGCACGGCAGGAGTCGTCGTCGGCTACATCTCCCTGGACGTACAGGCCTTCGGGCAGGGAGTCGGCGACGCGGCGCCCTTCGTCAACCGACGAGGACGAGTTGACCACCACAGACGCGCCCGCTGCTGCGAAAGAGCGCGCAACGGACTCGCCGATACCGCTCGACGCTCCTGTGACGACCGCAACTTTTCCTTCCAGGTCCACGGTTTCCCTCCTTGGCTTGCGATGCTAGGCGGCGGACGAGCAGTCGTGGCGAGCCGATCGGCCGGACTTGGTGCTAGTAAGGGATGGTGCGGCTTCGTATTTTCACAGAACCACAACAGGGCGCGACCTACGACGACCTCCGCAGGGTTGCCCTCGAGGCGGAAGAGGCAGGGTTCGACGCTTTCTTCCGCTCCGACCACTACTTACGA
>JAKBBA010000034.1 GCA_021808665.1 Actinomycetes bacterium | reverse complement strand
CTTGAAAGGTGCATTCGCCCAAGCGGGATTGGGGCCGAGCGGGGGCAACCCTGCGGTGGTCATCGGCGACACCCCGCCGGCGAACCTAACAGGAAAGTCAGGTGATTTGTGATGATGCTAGTGACAGCGGTGATTAAGCCGTTCAAGCTGGACGCTGTGCGCGAGGCCCTGGAAGCTGCCGGTGCCAAAGGTGTCACCGTCAGCGAAGCCCAAGGCTACGGGCGCCAGAAGGGACACACGGAGGTGTACCGAGGAGCGGAGTACCAGGTGGCCTTCACTCCCAAGATCAAAGTGGAGGTCCTCGTCGACACTGCATCGGTCCCTGGTGTCATCGACGCAATCACCAAAGCGGCCCGCACCGACAAGATCGGCGACGGCAAGATCTGGGTGACCCAGCTCGACACCGTCGTCAGGATCCGTACAGGCGAGACAGGTCCCGATGCCATCTAGCCCCGCGGCGCTCCGGCGGAGTAGCACAGGACGTTTCACACCACCGAAGCGTTCCCTGCAACCCGTCGCCCCCCTCGGTCTGAGAGAGCGTATCGTGGGAGCCATGAGCGGGGAACGCTGGGAGCTGAGCCAGTCCCGGTCTGTCCGCTCAGGTTGGGTGTGGCGAGGGATCATGGTGCTCTCACTGATGGCGCTCGGTGTGGCGATCATCCTCGCGGGGAACCGCCAGAGTCTCCTCGCGATCTTCTGGGTTGTGATCGCTGCCGGCTGGTTCTCGGTGTCGATCTGGGTGTGGCGGATGCACGCTCGCTACGTGCGAGGAGGCTGAAGGGATCCCAGGATCGCATCCTCGATCTTTTGAAGGCGGGCCGGGTCGTCGACTCGGCCCGCCTTCGCGTCGTGTACGTAGAACACGTCTATGGCTTCGGCGCCGAGCGTGCTCACCAGGGCGCACGTGATCGTCGCACCGGCACTGGCGATCGCCCGGGCGACCTTGCACAGAACCGGTCCCCTGTCGGGGGCTCTTACCTCGACGATGGTCGAAGTCGACGACGACGAGTTGTCGAAGATCACCGCCACGTCAGGCAGCCGAGCGGCGACATTTACCTGAAAGCGCCGATACCGGGACTCACGCTCGTCGAGGCGTCGCTCGAGGTCGACGTCACCGGCGAGAGCACCACGCAGGTCCGCGGCGAAGCGGTCCCAGTCCGGCAGGCGGTCGAAGGCGGGAGCCACCTCGAAACGTAGAAGGGCCATTCCTATCGTCTCGTCGGAGATCGTGGTAGCTGAGCGCACGTTGACTCCCGACAGGGTTAGCACCCCGGCCACAACCCCTAAAAGGCCGGTTTGGTCTGGCGCGGCCACCCGAAGCGACGTCCCGTCGGCGAGCACCTTCAAGTCTCGGCTGGCCAGGAGTGCTGCCTCGTCGGCGCTCAGAGCCGCCCGGTCCGGTTCTGGGGGTGGTCTGCCATCCAGAACGGCTGCAGTCTGCGACACGAGGCGGGTGACCAAGCCGGCTTTCCAGGTTCCCCATGCGGCCGGTCCGGTGGCGAGGCTGTCGGCTTCGGTGAGCACAGCAAGCAACTCCAAGGTGTCTTGATCTCCGACCGCGCTGGCAACGCTCTGCGCTGTTGCGGGATCGTCGAGATCCCTCCTCGTGGCGACGTCGGGAAGCAGTAGGTGATGGCGTACCAGTGAGACGAGCAGGTCCCGGTCGTCGTCGGAGAGGCCGATACGATCCGCTAGAGACGTGACGATCTCGATCCCGACGGCGGTGTGGTCCCCGCCTCGACCCTTACCGATGTCGTGGAGCAGGGCACCGAGGAGGAGGATGTCCGGTCTGTGGACAGCGCTTTGATGTGTTGAGGCGTTGGCGACTGTCTCAAGAAGGTGTCGGTCGACGGTGAAACGGTGGTAGGCGTTGCGCTGCGGACGGTTTCGGACTGCAGCCCATTCAGGGAGGTATCGAAGCCAGACCCCACGCTGGTCTAGCGACTCTATGGCGGCCACCGCCGGGCGACCGGCTCCCAGCAGGCGTAGCAGGGCTTGGAGGGTCGCCGGGGTCCAGGTTCCTTCGGGGGCCAAGGTGCGTTTGGACAGCCGATCCAGCGCGGTGGCTGCCATCGGCAGGTCCTGCTCGGCCGACGCGGCGGCCAGACGTAACGCCAGCGAAGGGTCGATCGCCGGGTCCGCAGCCCTCAGGAGTCCTATCTCGCCGTCCCTGACGACGATCCCCGGCTCGAGCCCAACCGTCTGCGGGCGTTTCTTCGGCCCGGCCAACTCCGCGTTGATCCGTCGCCACGCGTCGTCCGAAGCCCACGCTACGGTCCTAGCTGCCCCAGCGACGGCCGCCATCAGCGCGTCGGCGTCGGGGGTTCCGTGCGAGTCGAAAAGACCTCGGCGTGCAGCGACGCGGTCTTGGTCTTGGAGGAGCAGGACGTTGGAGCTGTTTGCACCGCTGCGCTGCAGCTCGACACGGGTAGCGTTGAGGGTCTCCTCGGCTCGGTACAGTCCGCGTGCCGACACGATCGGCCCTAACGTTGGCTCGATCCGGGAGAGGCTTCTCAACAGTTGAACGTCGCGGAGACCGCCCCTGGCCTCTTTCAGGTCGGGTTCGAGTAGGAAAGCGAGGTCCCCGAAACGCTCGTGACGGGACCTGACCGTCTCTTCTACTTCGGCCAGCCAGCGCTTCGAGCGGTCCTGCCATGCTTGGGCGACGCTGCGAAGCGAAACCATTCCTAGCTTCGGGTCGCCGGCTATAACCCGGGCGTCCAACAGACCTAGGGCAACCTTAATGTCGGAGTCCATAGCGGAGCGCAACTCCTTCAAAGTGCGCACACTGTGGTCGAGGCTGATCCCGCTGTCCCAGATGGGGTACCACAGGGCGTCCGCTAGCCGGCTCACGTCCCTGGTCCGTCCGTCGTGTACTACGAGCAAATCCAGGTCGCTGCTCGGGGACATGCTGCCTCTGCCGTAGCCTCCCACAGCGATCAGCACGGCCGAAGCTTTGGGCGCCGCCGCTGTCGACACGTCGAAAAGATCGGCCAGCCAAGCGTCGACTGCAGCGGCCCAAGCTGTGCACCAGGCGCTGCCGGTGAGTGTGGCGTTCTCTAGGAGCGCAAGTTTCTGGGCTTTTACGAGCGGAGGGTTGGCGTCGGAGGGTGAGGTCCCAGAAGCGTTCAGCCTCGTTCCCCCTGACGCCTCACTGCCTCGGCGGCGGCGGCTATGGCTTCTGGGTCTCCCAGGTCTCGGCTGGAGAGCACCAAGAGATCTTTGTCGAGCTCGTAGACTCGCGGCACGCCGGTAGGAATCTCCAAGGACGCAATCTCGGCATCGGTTATGCCTTCGAGGTGCTTTACCAGGGCGCGCAGGCTGTTCCCGTGGGCGACGATCAGCGTCGTCGAGCCTTCCAGCAAGCCCGGTGCGATCACGTCGTAAAAATAGGGAAGCAGTCGGGCGACGACGTCGGCCAGGCATTCCGTGGCGGGCATAGCCCCGGCGGCGACGAGGCTGTAACGGCGGTCGGAGCGCACGTCGAAACGGTGGCCCGCCTCCATCGGCGGCGGCGGAACGTCGTAAGATCGCCGCCAAGCCCCGAAGCGCTCCTCGCCGAAGGTCTCCTTGGCCTCGACCTTGTTCATGCCGGTGAGCGAGCCGTAGTGGCGTTCGTTCAGACGCCAGTGCCTACGAACAGGAACCCAGCTCTGGCCCATCACTTCGACTACGAGCTCGGCGGTGTTGACCGCCCGGGTGAGCACCGAGGTGAACAACTCGTCCACTTCGATGCCTTCGTTGGCGAGGAGCGAGCCAGCGGAGCGGGCCTCCTCCCTGCCCCGGTCCGACAGAGGTACGTCCCACCATCCGGTGAAACGGTTCTCTAAGTTCCATTGGCTCTGCCCGTGCCTTAACAAAACGAGTCTTCCCATGCCGGCGAGCGTAGCTTCGCGCGACAGCTCAGTGAGCTACCGCAGTTGCCACTTGCCCGGCTGAGGCCGGCACGAAGTCACGCGAGCGGATCAGCGCTAGTGCCAGTCCAGCCGAAGCGAAGCTGATGATCGCCGCCACGAGGGCTATCTCATCTAGCGATGCGGTGAAACTGGAGCGCATCACGGTGGCCAGTAGGGGTCTTTGTGGCGCTGGTGTCGACGCGAAGAGGGCCGGGACGTTCCCCGCTTCCAAGCCGCCGGCGATTACAGCAGCGTGGGAGGCGAGGGCAGTTCCCCTGGTAAGAGCTGCTACGGAGCTGACGAGGTGGTTGGCGAAGAGCGTCCCCAGTAGAGCGATACCAGTTGCGATGCCCACCTGACGGAACGTCGAGTTGATACCCGACGCCATGCCTGAGCGTTGTGGTGTGACCACGCCGACGGCAGTCGACGCCAGCGGCGGGTTTATGAAGCCCACCCCGACTCCCGCTATCAGCAGGCCCGGTACCAGGTGTGTCCAGTTCGATGTGGCGTCGAGCCCGCGCATTGCGAGGAGGCCGATCCCAGTGAGGGCAAGCCCGGGGCCGATCAAAAGCCGGACCGGGACCTTCGACGAAAGCCTGCCCGCTATGCCACTCACCGCCAGGATTCCCCCGGACAGCACGAGCAGGCGCAGGCCCGTCTGTAAGGCGCTGTAGCCGAGGACGTCTTGGAGGTAAAGGACCAGGTAAAGAAGGATTGAGAAGGTGCCGGCGGAAACTCCGAAAGCGGCGATGGAACCGCCCGAGAAAGTCGGCAGCTTGAACAGCGAAAGGTCGAACATTGGTTCCGCGACCTTCCACTCGACGGCAACGAAGGCAGCGAGAAGAAACCCGGCGACGACGAATGAGCCGACGACGGTGGTCGAACCGAAACCGGATGTGCCCGACTCGATCAGCCCGTAGACGAGGCTCGCCAAGCTCAAACTGAACAGCACAAAGCCTGCCAAGTCCGGCTTTCGTGCGTGCTCGTTGCGTGATTCGACGACCTTGGTGACGCTCAGAGCGACGGCGACCAGACCGAACGGAACGTTCACGAAGAAGATGTAGCGCCACGACAGACCGGTGACGAGAGCGCCGCCGACGATCGGGCCGACAGCTACCGCCAATCCGGTGATAGCCCCCCACACGGAGAACGCAATACCGCGCTCTTTGCCGGTGAAGGCGTTGGCGAGCAAGGCAAGGGAAACGGAGAACATGACCGCCCCGCCGACACCCTGGAGGCCCCGAGAGAGCTCAAGCATGAGCGGGTTCTGAGCGGCGCCGCAAAGCGCTGACGCCGCAGTGAAGAGGGCCAGCCCGCCTACCCACAAACGGCGTCGACCGAGCATGTCTGCGAGGGACCCAGCGGTCAGAAGAAGAGCCGCCAGGGTCAAAGCGTAGGCATCGACGACCCACTGGAGGTCGGCGAAGCTGGATTTAAGGGCACCTTGTATGGCCGGCAGGGCGACGTTCACGATGGTTATGTCGAGGAGGAGCATGAAGGTGCCTATGCACACGGCGGTCAGGGTCCACCACTTGGGGTCCCTGGTCCCGTGCCTCGACTCCGGGAAGGTCTGTGGTGCTTCGTTCGCCATATTCCAAGCCTACGGAATTAGCGAAGATAGTTGAACTCGGAGTCGGTCAAGATTCTTTAGTCAGATCGACTCAAGTTAGCTATACTTCTTGTTAGACATCTACTAGATCATCGGAGGCAAGCCATGCCCAAGGCCGTCGGTATCGACCTCGGCACCACCAACTCAGTCGTCAGTGTTCTCGAAGCTGGCGAACCGGTCGTCATCCCCAACGCTGAGGGGGCCCGCACGACCCCTTCGGTAGTCGGCTTTTCGAAGTCCGGCGAGGTGCTCGTAGGCGAGGTTGCAAAACGCCAGGCTATAACGAACCCGGATCGGACGATCCGGTCGGTCAAACGTCACATGGGTGACAACTCCTGGAAGATCTCGATCGACTCGAAGAACTACAACGCCCAGGAGATCTCGGCGAGGATCCTGCAGAAGCTGAAGAGGGACGCCGAGAGCTACCTAGGCGATACCGTCAACCAGGCCGTCATAACCGTCCCCGCCTACTTCGACGACGCCCAGCGCACCGCCACCAAGGAAGCCGGCCAGATCGCCGGCCTAGAGGTGCTCAGGATAATCAACGAGCCTACGGCTGCGGCGTTGGCCTACGGGCTCGACAAAGACTCAGATCAGACCGTCCTCGTTTTCGACCTCGGTGGAGGCACTTTCGACGTGTCCGTCCTGGAGATCTCCGAAGGCATCTTCCAGGTTAAGTCGACCAGCGGTAACACCCACCTCGGTGGCGACGACTGGGACCAGAGGGTCATCGACTGGCTCGTCAAGTCCTTCAAGGACACCGAAGGCGTCGACCTTGCCAACGACAAGATGGCGATACAGCGCCTCAAGGAGGCGGCGGAGAAGGCCAAGATCGAACTGTCGGCCGTGCAGGAGACGACCATCAACCTTCCGTTCATCACCGCTACCGATACAGGCCCCAAGCACTTGGACCTCAAACTTACGAGGGCGAAGTTCCAAGAGCTGACCGCCGACCTGGTGGAAGCCTGCCGGGGCCCCTTCGAGCAGGCGATCACCGACGCCGGTCTTACCAAGGACAAGATCGACCACGTCGTCCTAGTCGGGGGCTCCACCAGGATGCCCGCCATCCAGGATCTGGTCCAGTCCATGACGGGCAGCGAGCCTCACAAGGGCGTCAACCCCGACGAGGTTGTAGCTGTCGGCGCCGCTATCCAGGCTGGTGTTCTCAAGGGCGAGGTCAAAGACGTCCTGCTCCTCGACGTCACTCCTTTGTCGCTCGGTATCGAGACCAAGGGTGGCGTGATGACCAAGCTGATCGAGCGCAACACCACGATCCCCACGAAACGCTCGGAGGTGTTCACCACGGCCGAGGACGGACAGCCATCCGTCGAGATCCACGTCCTGCAAGGTGAGCGGGAGATGGCGATGTACAACAAGACGCTCGGCAAGTTCCAACTCGTCGACCTGCCGCCTGCGCCTCGCGGTATACCTCAGATCGAGGTGACCTTCGACATCGACGCCAACGGCATCGTGCACGTCTCGGCCAAGGACCGCGCTACCGGGAAGGAGCAGTCGATGACCATCACCGGCCAGTCGTCGCTGTCCAGGGACGACATCGATCGCATGGTCAAAGACGCCGAGGCTCACGCCGCTGACGACAAGCGCCGTCGTGAGGAGGCGGAGATCCGCAACCAGGCGGACAGCCTCGTCTACCAGACCGAGAAGATGCTCAAAGACCAGGCCGGCTCTTTTAGCGGCGATCAGAAGTCCACAGTCGAAGCCGACTTGGCGTCACTCAAGACGGCTCTGTCTGGCAGCGACCTCGAGGTGATCAAGACTGCCACTGAGAAACTGGCCGTTGGCGTTCAAGAGCTGGGCAAGCAACTCTACGAGCAGGCTGCAGCGTCTAACGCTACCGGCGACGCATCGGGATCCGGCTCCGCCAGCGCTGGGGCTGGTGCAACTTCGAGCTCCGACGACGAGGTCGTCGACGCCGAGATAGTCGACGAGGGCCACGCCTCATGAGCGAGCACGAGCGTCCAGACGGCCCGGACACCACAGCGGGTCGGGGGCCGGGCGGTAACCCGCCACCCGGCCCTGGCGGCGACGCCAGCCTGCCAGGTCCTGACAGTGACAATGACAGTGCCGAGGCCGACCTCGCTGCTGTCGAAGCGGCAGTCGAGCAGGCAGGCGAGGTCGTAGAAGCGGACATCTTCACGGTGGTGGCCGAGCGCGACGAGTACCGTGACACCCTGATACGGCTCCAAGCGGACTTCGAGAACTACAAGAAGCGCGTCGCCAAGCAGTCCGAGGATCTGCGCGAACGCGCGGCCGAGACGCTTGTGGCGAAGCTCCTGCCGGTGTTGGACACCGCCGAGCTAGCAATAGCCCATGGAGGAGGCGAGGATATCGCCCAGCTTTGCTCTGCACTCTTCGCAGCCTTGGAGAAGGAAGGCCTGGAGCGTATCGATAAGCCGGGCGAACCTTTCGACCCGAACTGCCACGACGCCGTCGCTCACGAACCGGGCGACGGCGCGCAGGAAGTGGCGGAAGTGATGCGCTCCGGTTACCGCTGGAGGGGAAGGGTTCTCCGTCCTGCCATGGTGAAAGTGAGGGGGTGACAAGCGTTGGCACCCCAGCGTGAGTGGTTCGACAAGGACTACTACAAGGTGTTGGGGGTAGCCGACAACGCCGCTCCCAAGGACATATCCAAGGCTTACCGAAAGCTCGCCAAGCAGTACCACCCAGACGCCAATCCGGGCTCGGAAGATCGTTTCAAGGAGATCTCGGCTGCATACGACGTCCTCGGGGACGAGACCAAACGCAAGGAGTACGACGAGGTGCGCCGTCTCGGCGCGGCCGGAAACCCTTTCGCCGGGATGGGAGGGGCCGGGCGGCCGAACGGCGGTTTCACCGGCAACTTCAAGGTCGACGACCTTGGTGACCTGCTCGGCAACATCTTCGGCAGGACCGGCCGTGCCGGCGGGCGTGCCGGCGCAGGAGGGGCGGGAACCTCGTCCCGAAGCGCAAACGTGCGACACGGGGACGACCTAGAGACGAGCCTGCACCTCAGCTTCCTTGAAGCTGTCAACGGCCTGACCACGACCGTCAACGTAACCTCGGAGGTGGCCTGCCACACTTGTTCGGGGAGCGGCGCCGCACCGGGTAGCGCCCCGACGGTCTGCGCGGTCTGCGGGGGAAGGGGAGTGATCCAGGACAACCAGGGTCTCTTCTCGTTCAGCCAGCCTTGCCAGGCGTGCGCTGGAACCGGTTTCAAGATCGAGAAGCCCTGCCCTACCTGTCACGGCACCGGCGTGGAGTACGCCGCCAGGCAGGTGAAGGTCCGCATCCCCCCCGGAGTGGAGGACGGTCAGCGGATCAGGGTTAAAGGCCGTGGCGGAGCCGGCAGGGGTGGCGCCCCCCCCGGGAACCTCTACGTAGTCGTGCACGTGGAGCCCCACCCGCTCTTCGCCCGCCGGGGAAGAGACCTGACCATCAACGTGCCCGTTACCTTCGCGGAGGCGGCCCTGGGCGCCACTGTGAGCGTACCCACGCTCGACAAACCTGTGAGCCTCAAGATCCCGGCGGGAACACCGTCAGGACGGACGTTCAGAGTGCGAGGCAAAGGTGTCCCGGCTGCGTCCGCTTCGCACGCCGCCGGCGACCTTCTCGTGACTGTCGAGGTGGCCGTTCCCCAGCAGCTCAGCGAAGCGCAGCGAAAAGCCCTCGGGGCACTCGGCGAGACGATGGACGGGGAGAGGTTGCGAGCCGGGGCGTTCGGCGAGCAAGGAAAGGCCAAGTGATGAGCTCCGCGGAGCGTTCCGCTCGCGCCGTGTACGTGATATCGGTTGCAGCCCAGCTCGCCGGTATGCACCCCCAGACGCTGCGGGTCTACGAGCGCAAAGGGCTCGTGGACCCGGCGAGGACCGAAGGCGGAAGCCGCCGCTACAGCGAAGCTGACATAGCCCAGCTGCAGAGAATCCAGGATCTGACAAGTGCAGGCGTCAACATCGAGGGCGTCCGGCGGATCGTAAGCTTGGAGTCCGAAGTCAACCTGTTGCGCTCCCAGCTCGCCGAAGCCAAAGCGGAGCTGGAGTCTCTACGCCGGGAGGCCTCCCAGGAGCTGGAATCCGCACGCCGCCAGGCCGTCGAGGAGGTCCAGCGCACCCACCGCCAGTACCGGCGGGACCTAGTTCCGGTCCGCAACCTTCCAGATCTTTACAACCGCGCGCCCAACAGGAGGAACCATGGCGCTTGACCCGAACCGCTGGACACAGAAAACCCAAGAAGCGTTGCGCGCCGCCGCTGATCTCGCCGCGCAGCGTAACCACGCTGAGGTAACCCCCGAGCACATCCTCGCGGCGATGCTCGGCCAAGAGGGGACGGTCACGCTGCCAGTTCTCGAAAAGGTGGGAGTGGCTCCCCTGAGCCTGCGCAACCGAAACGACGAGGCCCTTGCGAAGCTTCCCCGCTCCTACGGAGGTGGCGGCGGATCTTCGAGGGAGCCGGGCCTCGGTCGCTCCGCAGCGTCGGTGTTCGACAAGGCTGACGCTGAGCGCAACGCGCTCGGCGACGAGTACCTGTCAGTCGAGCACCTGCTGCTGGCAATGGCCGACCAAGTCGGGGTGTCCCGGGACGACCTTCTTATAGCGCTGCGAAACGTGCGGGGTTCGCACCGGGTAACCTCTCAGAACCCCGAGGAGTCCTACCAGGCGCTCGAGAAGTACGGCCGTGACCTCACGGCAGACGCACGTTCCGGGCGTCTCGATCCGGTGATCGGCCGGGATGAGGAGATACGCAGGGTCATCCAGGTCCTGTCGAGGCGCACGAAGAACAACCCGGTGCTCATCGGCGAGCCCGGTGTCGGCAAGACGGCGATCGTTGAAGGACTGGCGAACCGTATAGTCGACGACGACGTCCCAGACAGCCTCAAGCACAAGCGCTTGATAGCGCTGGACCTTTCTTCGATGGTGGCGGGATCGAAGTACCGCGGTGAGTTCGAGGAACGCCTGAAGGCCGTCCTCAAGGAGATAACCGACTCCGAAGGCGAGGTGATCACCTTCGTCGACGAGTTGCACACCATCGTCGGAGCGGGAGCCGCCGAAGGGTCGATGGACGCTGGCAACATGATCAAACCGATGCTTGCACGCGGCGAACTGCGCCTCATCGGTGCAACGACACTCGACGAGTACCGCAAGCACATCGAAAAGGACGCGGCCTTGGAGCGGCGTTTCCAGCCGGTGATCGTCGGGGAGCCGACCGTCGAGGACACCATAGCGATCCTGCGGGGCCTGAAGGAGCGCTACCAGAACCATCACGGGGTCAGGATCGCCGACTCGGCGCTAGTCGCTGCGGCCGTACTGTCCAACCGCTACATCACCGCTAGGTTCCTTCCCGACAAGGCCATCGACCTCATCGACGAGGCAGCGAGCCGTCTACGCATCGAGAAGGAATCCAAACCGACCGAGATAGACGTCGTCGAGCGTCGGATCGCCCAGCTGCAGATCGAGAAGCTTGCCTTGGAGAAAGAAACCGACGAGGCGTCCAAAGAGCGGCTTAGCCGTCTCGAAGAGGAGCTGGCCAACCTTGGGGAGCGCTCTAACGCTCTCAACGCCCAGTGGCAGCTCGAAAAGCAGACCGCCGACGTCATCGCCGCCATCCAGCAGGAGCTCGAAGACGCCAAAGCCGACGCCGAGCGTTGCACGCGCGAGGGCGACCTCGCCAAGGCTGCGGAGATCCAGTACGGGCGGATACCCGAGTTGCGTCGGCGCCTCGACGAGGAGGTTGAACGCCAGTCGTCCCAGCAGGGCGCCCAGAAGATGCTCAAGCAGGAGGTCGACGAGCAGGACGTCGCCCTGGTCGTATCCAAATGGACCGGGGTTCCCGTGTCGAGGATGCTCGAAGGGGAGGTCGCCAAGCTCGTGAAGATGGAGGAGATGATCCACCGCCGCGTCGTCGGCCAGGACGAGGCCGTCGTCGCCGTGGCGAACGCCATCCGCCGATCGAGGAGTGGCCTGTCCGACCCGAACAGGCCGATCGGTAGCTTCCTGTTCCTAGGACCTACCGGGGTGGGCAAGACGGAACTAGCGCGTGCGCTGGCGGAGTTCGTCTTCGACGACGAGCGGGCTATGGTCCGCATCGACATGTCGGAGTACATGGAGAAGCACTCGGTGGCGAGGCTTGTCGGGGCCCCGCCGGGATACGTCGGCTACGACGAGGGCGGCCAGCTCACAGAAGCCGTGCGGCGGCGTCCTTACAGTGTGGTCCTGCTCGACGAGATCGAGAAGGCGCATCCCGACGTTTTCAACATCTTGTTGCAGGTGCTAGACGACGGACGCCTGACCGACGGCCAGGGCCGGACCGTCGACTTCACGAACACCGTCGTGATAATGACCTCGAACCACAGAGGCGACCTGGCGGGCGTGTTCAAACCCGAGTTCATCAACCGCATAGACGAGATCGTCAGGTTCTCCGAGCTGGCAGAACACGACCTGGAGGCAGTAGTGGAAATCCAACTGCGAGGGTTGGAGCGTCGCCTGGCCGAGCGCCGCCTGACCCTAGCGGTGACCGAGCAGGCTAAGGCTTGGCTGGCAAAAACCGGCTACGACCCGGCCTTCGGGGCGAGACCTCTGAAGCGGCTGATACAGCGCGAGATCGCCGACCCTCTGGCTCTGGCGTTGCTCGAAGGTCGCTTCTCCGAAGGGGACACGGTGACGGTCGACAGTCCTGCCGGCGACGGTGGCGGTCTGGTCCTTGCCTGATCAGAGATCCCGTAGGCGTCCCCGCCTAGGTCGGGGCGCTAGGACCGTCGCCGTTCTCGGAGTGCTGTGGCTCATCTTTGGCCTGGCGGGAGGCTCGTTCCAAGGGAAGCTCGCTTCGGTCCAGAAGAACTCCAACACGGCTTTCCTGCCCGCGTCGGCGCCGTCCACGAAAGTTAATGACCTGGCGCAGAAATTCCAGTCGGTGCAGGCGGTTCCAGGTTTCGTCGTCTACCAACGCCAAGGCGGTCTCAGCGCCGCCGACCGCTCGGCTATAGAAGCTGAGGTCGCCCGCTTCAAGGCGCTGCCCGGTGTCGACGCGACGCAGGTAGGTTCGGATGAGTTCGCGTCGGATGGCGCTACCGCCAGCGTGTCGGTGCCACTCGTAGGCCAGAACGGCTCGGTCAGCGTGAGCGGGACGACGCTGGCTTCGGTGGAGAAAAGCGTTCTCGCCCTAGCACGAGCCGGAGTTCCCCGGGGAGTCGTCGTGCACAGCGCAGGCCCAGGAGGTCTGCTGGTAGCGTTGATCGACTCCTTCAGCGGCATCGACGGAGCTCTGCTCGCGGCGGCCGGCCTGGTCGTGGTCGTCATCTTGCTTGTCGTGTATAGAAGCCCGGTGCTGTGGTTCTTTCCGCTTTTTAGCGCTGTCCTGGCACTAGGAGCGGCGAGCTTGGTCGTCTACGAGCTCGCCTACCACAACCTGATCACGCTCAACGGCGAGAGCCAGGGGATTCTGTCGGTCCTCGTGCTGGGTGCGGGAACAGACTATGCGCTGCTCATAGTCAGCCGGTACCGGGAGGAGCTCCACAACTACGACAGCAGGCTGGAGGCGATGACCAAAGCCTGGAAGCGGGCCTCGCCGCCTATAGCAGCGTCGGCCACGACGGTGATACTGGGATTGCTTTGCCTCGAATTCGGCGAGCTCAACTCCGATCGCAGCCTGGGACCTGTGTGCGCCATAGGTATTGCCTGCACTTTGGCGGTGATGCTCACCTTCTTGCCGCTGGCTCTTACGGTAGTGCCCCGCGGGGTGTTCTGGCCGCGAGTTCCCCGAGTCGACCACGAAGGCGACCCGGTGACCCACGGGGCATGGAGCCGGTTCGCCAAGGCCGTCGTCGCTCACGACCGCCCGACGTGGATCGTGACGGCCGTAGTCCTAGCCGGGCTGGCCACCGCTGTCGTGTCGCTCAACCCGGGCATGCTGTCCACGTCGCAGACTTTCACGAACAAACCCGACGCCGTCGTAGGCCAGCAGATCTACGACGCGCACTTTCCTCAGGGTGCCGGAGCCCCGGTGCAGATAGTTGCCGACACCGCCGCCGTGCCGTCGGTGATCTCAGAGGTCTCGCGAATCCCCGGGGTCGCGACTGCGCCCGGGTCGGTTTGTGTCGAAGCGGACTACGCCCGCCTGGCGGCATCGTTCTCCGGCGCTTCGGCTGGGGGCGCTTCGGCTGGGGGCGCTTCGGCGTCTCAGGTAGCGCCGGTCGGCTCCGGTGGGTGCGTGCCGCCCCGCTTTCAGGTGTCGCCGGTGGACGGGAAGCTTCTCGTCGACGCGACGCTTAAATCGGTGTACACCTCCCCGCAAGCCACCGCCACGATGCTGCGTATTCGGGCGGCGGTCGCTGCTATACCAGGGGCGCACGCCCTGGTGGGAGGTGAGACAGCCGTGAACTACGACACTGCGCAGGCAGTACGCCACGACAGGAACCTGATAATCCCGGTCGTGCTGGTGGTGATACTTGCGGTGCTGATGGCCCTTCTGCGGTCGGTCCTCGGACCTGTGCTCCTCGTGGCGACCGTGATCTTGTCGTACTTGGCGACCTTGGGCGTCTCCGCGTTGGTGTTCTCGCATCTGTTCGGCTTCGCCCACGCTGATCAGTCGTTACCGCTGTTCGCCTTCGTCTTCTTGGTCGCTCTGGGTGTCGACTACAACATCTTCCTGGTTACCCGCATCCGCGAGGAAGCTGCCATACACGGCACCAGGCAAGGTGTCACCCGGGGTCTGGCCGTAACCGGCGGGGTCATCACCTCAGCCGGGGTGGTCCTCGCCGCTACGTTCGCCGTCCTCGGCGTTCTCCCGCTCGTGTTCCTCGCCGAGCTTGGCTTCTCCGTCGCTTTCGGCGTCCTGCTGGACACGATCGTAGTGAGGTCCGTCCTCGTGCCGGGCTTGGCCCACGACATCGGCCGGCGGTTCTGGTGGCCGTCGAAGCTCGCGAAAGGCTTGGAGTGAAACTCCGACGCTCGGGGCGCCACCAGGAGGTGCTGCGACTATGCTGTTGTGGTGAGCGCCACCGTCGTAGTCGGAACCCAGTGGGGGGACGAAGGCAAAGGTAAGCTAACTGACCTCCTAGCGGCCGACATGGACCTGGTGGTCCGCTACCAGGGTGGTCACAACGCCGGCCACACGATCGTCGTCGACGGTCGGCGTTTCGCCCTGCAGCTGTTGCCCAGCGGCATCCTTTACGACCACGTCGTCCCCGTCATAGGCAACGGAGTGGTCGTCGACCCCTCGGTGCTCCTCTCGGAGATCGACCAGCTCTCAGGGTCCGGCGTGGACTGCTCCCGGCTGGTCGTCTCGGGTAGCGCCCACCTGATCATGCCCTACCACCAAGAGCTCGACGCACTGACCGAACGTCACTTGGGACGGAACAGGCTCGGCACCACCAAGCGGGGAATCGGACCCGCGTACGCCGACAAAGCGGCTCGGGTCGGGCTTCGGGTCCAAGACCTGCTGGACCCGAAGATCTTCCGTCAGAAACTCGACGTGGTGCTCAAAGAGAAGAACCTGATCCTCGCAAAGGTCTACAACCGTCTTGCCCTCTCGTCGTCGGACATCTGCGACCGCTACCTCGGGGAGTACGCGCCTCGTCTAGCTCCGATGATCGGGGACTCCGTCGGCGTGATTCACGACGCTCTCGAAGGGGGACGCAGAGTTCTCCTCGAAGGGGCGCAGGCTACCTTCTTGGATCTCGACCACGGAACTTACCCTTTTGTCACCTCCTCCAATCCCGTGGCGGGAGGGGCTTGCGTCGGTGCTGGCATCGGCCCCCGTGACATCACCTCCGTGCTTGGGATAGCCAAGGCGTACCTGACTAGAGTCGGCTCAGGCCCGTTCCCGACTGAGCTGGCAGACGAGGTCGGCGACCTTTTGGTAGAGCGCGGCGGGGAGTTCGGTACCAACACGGGCCGGCGACGGCGGACCGGTTGGTTCGACGCGGTCATGGTACGCCACGCCGCCCGGCTCAACTCGCTGAGCGAGATCGCCCTGACGAAACTCGACGTGTTGGACACGCTGTCGCAGATCAACGTGTGTGTCGCCTACCGTTGCGCCGGGAAGCTCCACGAGCACATGCCCTACCACCAAAGCGAGCTCCACGACGCGGTACCCGTCTACGAGGTGCTGCCCGGCTGGCAGGAGGACACGACGGGCGTCACGAAGATCTCCGAGCTGCCCTCAGCGGCTCGGGAGTACGTTAAGTTCTTATCCGCGCGCTGCGGGGTCCCTGTCACCCGCGTCGGGGTGGGCCCCGGACGCGAACAGTTCGTCGAGATCCCCCGGGAAGGCTGAATGGCGGTCGCGTCGATTCCGACGGTGTGCGTCGTGGGTTCCGGCGGGCGTGAGCACGCCCTCGCCGTCGCCCTGTCGCGTGGCGCGGAGGTGGTGGTCTGCCCGGGAAATCCAGGGATGCAAGCGCTCGGGGTTACCTGCGTCGAAGGCCCTGCGGAAGCGCTGGACGCGGACCTGTTCGTGATCGGCCCAGAAGTCCCGCTCGTAGAAGGACTAGCCGACCGGCTTAGGGCGCGCGGTCGCACAGTGTTCGGCCCGGGTGCCGACGGTGCAAGACTCGAGGGATCCAAAGCCTGGATGAAGCAGGTCCTAGCAGACGCCGGTGTTCCGACGGCGGCCTACGAGGTGTTCGACTCTCCGGGTCCGGCGGTTGAGTTCCTGCGGTCCCTTCCCGGCCCTTGGGTCGTAAAGACCGACGGGCTGGCCGCTGGGAAGGGGGTTCTCGTCACCGGGGACCTCAACCAGGCCGAGGCTGATGTGCTAGCGAAGCTAGCCGGAGCGTCGTTCGGCGACGCCGGGCGCCGTGTTGTCATCGAAGAGGCCCTGATCGGCCCTGAGCTGTCGGTTATGGCCGTATGCGACGGGAGAACCGCAGTAGCCCTCGCCCCTGCCAGGGATCACAAGCGAGCCTTCGATGGGGACCTCGGCCCGAACACGGGCGGGATGGGCGCCTTCTCGCCGGTGCCGGATGCAGACGGCGAACTCGTCGACGAGGTGATGAGGACGGCCGTAGAACCCACCCTGGAAGCCCTGTCCTCCCGAGGCATCGACTACCGGGGGGTTCTCTACGCCGGTTTGATCCTGACCTCCGACGGCCCCAAGGTGCTGGAGTTCAACGTGCGCTTCGGAGACCCGGAGACCCAGGCGGTGCTGGCCCGCTTACAAGGGGACTTCGCAGGCCTCCTCGCCGCTGCGGCCGCCGGGCGTCTCGGCGACGCCGAAGCCCCGCTTTTTGGGCCGGACGTGTCCGTGTGCGTCGTGATGGCCGCCCCGGGGTATCCCGATGCGCCGAGGGTGGGCGGGGTGATCAGCGGTCTCGGACCGAACCTTCCCGGCGGAGCGGAGGTCTTCTGCGCCGGGGTTGCGTCGTCGCCCCAAGGGCACGGCGGCGGTCACCACGACAGCGACCCGGCGGGATCGGGGACTTTGATAACTGCTGGTGGGAGGGTGATATCAGTGACAGGAACCGGGCCCTCGCTGAGCGAAGCCAGAGCGCTCGCCTACCAAGGTGTTCGGTCGATCCGCTGGCCGGGAGCCTGGTGGCGAAACGACATCGGCCTGAGCGCAACGCAGGCAGTGGGACTAGCCGGCGCCGGGGGCGTGAAGTGACAGCTGGGCCGTCCAATCCGCGTGCTGAGATCGGCCTCGTCCACGTGGCGTCGGGCAAGGTGCGCGACGTGTACGAGATCGACGCAGAACACCTACTGTTTGTGGCATCTGACCGGGTCTCAGCCTTCGACGTGGTCATGGCGGAGCCGATACCGGACAAGGGAAGGGTTCTGACAGCCCTGACCTGCTTCTGGCTGGATCGTCTGGCAGATGTAGCGCCCAACCATCTGGTGTCCGCCGACGTGCCCGACGTCGTCTCCCCAGACGCCCGGAGCTCTCTGGCCGGCCGGGTGATGGTGGTGCGCAAAGCCGAGATGCTCCCGGTCGAGTGCATCGTGCGGGGTTATCTCGCCGGCTCCGCCTGGGTGGAGTACGCCGAGACGTCTACCGTGCACCAAGTACCGCTCCAAGCGGGACTGCAGCGTTCGTCGGCTCTTCCCCAGGCGCTCTTTACGCCTTCCACCAAGGCGGAGACGGGCCACGACGTGAACATATCCTTCGACGAGGCTGCACACATCCTGGGTGAACGGGTCGCCGCCGAAGCACGCGACATCTGCCTTGCCGCCTATGACACAGCGGTGAAGCTAGGAGCGCAGAAGGGGATTATCGTCGCCGACACCAAGTTCGAACTGGGATTCATAGACGGCAAGCTCTCGATCTGCGACGAGGTGATCACCCCGGACTCGTCCAGGTTCTGGCCGGCGGAGCGCTGGTCGCCTGGATCTACACCTCCGTCGTTCGACAAGCAGCCTCTCAGAGACTGGTTGGAAGCTACCGGTTGGGACAAAACACCACCGCCGCCGAAGCTGACAGAGCAAGTCGTGGCCGCCACCCGAGCCCGGTACGTCGAAGCCTACGAACGTCTGACCGGCCTGTCCTTCGACGACTGGCCCGGAGTGCGACAAGCGGACAGCGAACAAGGGAGCTGGCAGTGATATTCGAAGTTCTAGTAGAAGTCCGCCTCCGTCGGGGCATAGCCGACCCACAGGGAGCGACTATAGAAAAGGCGCTCGGAACCCTCGGCTTCTCAGGTGTCCGCAACGTGCGGGCCGGGAAGTCCTACCGCTTCGAAGTGCAGGCCTCCGACGCTCGAGAGGCCCGCCGGAGCGCCGAGGATCTGTGCAGTCGCCTCCTGACGAACCCGGTCATCGAAGAGTCGGTGATCACCGTCGAGGATTCCGCTCAGCTCGCGGAGCCCCTGGGTGGGGCTCCGACGGGCGCCGGGGCCGGACTGGTCAGCGGATCGTGAGCGCCGTCGTAGCAGTTGTGGTGTTCCCCGGGTCGAACTGCGAACACGACGTGGCTGAAGCATTGGAGGCGGCCGGTGCCACCCCGAGGCTGTTGTGGCACACAGAAACGTCACTTCAAGGTGTCGACGCTGTGGTCCTTCCTGGTGGGTTCGCTCATGGCGACTACCTGCGACCAGGAGCGCTCGCAAGGTTCTCGCCGATCATGAACGCTGTGGGATCCTTCGCAGCTGGAGGAGGCCCGGTAGTCGGCATATGCAACGGCTTCCAGGTTCTCACCGAGGCCCGACTGCTGCCCGGAGCTTTGCAGAAGAACAGCGGCCTGACATTCGTCTGCGACGATGCCGAGATACAGATCGAAAGCGAACGGTGCGTACTGAGCGCTGGTATACCGGCCGGGACTCGACTGCGGATACCAATAAACCATTTCGAGGGTAACTACATTTGCGACGAGCGCACCCTCGCAGAGCTCGAGTCTGAGGGTCGGATCGTCGCACGCTATGTGGTTAATCCGAACGGTTCTGTTGCGTCAATCGCTGGCGTATCCAATGCCGAAGGCAACGTGGTCGGGCTGATGCCGCACCCGGAGAGGGCAGTCGACCCACTTAGCGGTTCGACTGACGGTTTAACGATGCTAAGAGCGCTCGTACGCTCCGGTGCGGCCGCCCGTATCTGAGCCTAGGAGCCCCTAACCGCGGGTGCGGGGAATTCCGGCTCTTTTGAGCACAGTCGCGTCCACTCCAGCGTCGCGCCATGCAGCGTATGTGATACCCTTGCGCTGGCTGTAGCCGGCTGCCGCTCGGACGAACTCCTCCTCAAGCTCGCTCAGATCGACGGCTTCCTGCCTGCTGGCCAGTTCCTCCTGAAGGTTCAGTCTCTCTTGAGCCAGATGCACCCTGGTCAGGGGATCAGCCTCGGCGAGCTCCGCCTCGATGCGCTCCAAACGCGCATTGATGCCTTCGATGGTCCTCCTCCGGCCGCGACGTGGCTTGTGTGCCTCCAGGGCTTCGAGATACAGCCTGATCGCACGGCTTTCGTCGCGGCCTATAGCAAGAGCCTGCTTGTGCTCTGCTGACATCGCCGACTTGGATTGTTTCGGAGTTTTGGAAGGGGCTTTGGGAGGCATGTTTAACAGTATTCCATAACTAAGTCCCAACCGTTGAACCCTCTATAGTTTCCACGTTATTTACTACAACAGATTTTCTGCTGAGGACCGGGCACGCGTCGCCCCCGCCGTGTGACATGTGCCTGATCCGGCTGTCCCTCGGCGCTGCCTCGGCCGGGTAGTGTAGAGGCCGATGGACAGCCTAATTCATCGATCCCTCGGACTGACCGATGAGGAGGCGCAGTCGATCGAGAAGATACTGGGCCGTCCCGCCAACCACCTTGAGCTGGCGATGTACGCAGTGATGTGGAGCGAGCACTGCTCTTACAAGTCAAGTCGTGTGCATCTCAGGCGTTTGCCGACAAGCGGCGACAGGGTCCTGGTCGGCCCGGGTGAGAACGCCGGAGTGATCGACGCCGGCGGTGGCATCGCAGTCGCAATCCGCATCGAGAGTCACAACCATCCGTCTGCCATCGAGCCCTACCAAGGTGCTGCGACAGGGGTCGGCGGCATCCTCAGGGACATTTTCACGATGGGTGCAAGGCCGATAGCTCTCATGGACCCGCTGCGTTTCGGTCCTCGCAGTGACCCCCGGTCGCGCTGGATAGCCGCCGGAGTCGTGTCGGGGATCTCCGGCTACGGGAACTCCGTCGGGGTTCCAACGGTGGGTGGGGAGATCGTCTTCGACGAATCCTTCGTAGGCAACCCTCTCGTAAACGTCCTCTGCCTCGGAGTGCTGCCAGTCGACCGTCTGGTGCTCGGGAAGGCTTCGGGGCCGGGGAACGTGGCGGTTCTGCTCGGAAGCTCGACGGGCCGGGACGGGATCGGAGGTGTCAGCGTGTTGGCGTCCGCGGGTTTCACCGACGACGCCGAACTGGAAGCCTCCAAGAGGCCGAACGTCCAAGTAGGCGACCCCTACGAGGAGAAGCGCCTCATCGAGGCGTGTCTTGGCCTGCTCGACGAGTCGTTGGTCCTGGGAATCCAAGACCTTGGAGGAGCTGGGCTGACTTGCGCAACCAGCGAGACGGCGTCGCGTGGCGGGGTGGGAATGGACGTGGACGTCACGGCGGTCCCTACCAGGGAGCCCTCGATGACGGCATGGGAGATCATGACCAGCGAAAGCCAGGAGAGGATGCTCGCCATCGTCACCCCCGACAACGTCGAGCGGGTGCTCGAAGTGTGCCGGCGATGGGAGGTGAACGCAGCTGTCGTCGGACGGGTCACTGACACCGGACGCCTGCGCATACTCGACGGGTGGGAAGGGCCTGTCCTGGCTGACGTTCCCGCCGCCAGCCTCCACGAGGACGCACCGCTGTATCACAGGCCGATGTCTCCCCCCGAGTCACACCGGGAGGGGTCGGCGTCGAGCGAGCTTCGCTGCGACGATCCAGGCTCGGACCTGATCGGCCTGCTTGAGGATCCCTCCTGGATCTACCGCCAGTACGACCATCAGCTTTTCTTGAACACAGTCGTTGCGCCAGGTGCGGACGCCGCCCTTTTGCGCCTCGCCGCTCCCGGCGTGCCACGGCCCGCCCGGGGCATCCCCTACGGCGGCGTTGCCGTCTCCACGGACGGGAACTCCCGCTGGTGCGCCGTCGACCCGCGACAAGGAGCGGCGCTTCTCGTCGCCGAATCAGCGCTCAACGTGGCTTGCGTCGGGGCGGATCCCGTCGCCGTGGTCAACTGCCTCAACTTCGGCAACCCGGAGCATCCCGAGGTGATGTGGCAGCTGTCTGAGGCCATAGACGGGATGGCGGAAGCATGCCGGGAGCTGTCGCTTCCCGTCGTCGGGGGAAACGTGAGCCTCTACAACGAAAGCGGCGGGGTTGACATCGACCCCACCCCTGTAGTGGCTGTCCTCGGGCTGGTGGAACGCATCGAGAGGCGTCCGCCTGTCGCTGCTCTGACACCCGGGGATCTGATCGTGCTTCTTCACCCGGACCGGGTGGAGGCATCCCTGTCGGGCTCGAAGTGGGCGGTGGAAGTCCACGGAACCAGAGGCCGGGGGGAGACCCTTCCCGGCTTGGATTTCGGAGTTCACCGCAGACTCCTCCGCCTCGTAGCTGACCTCGTCGGGCAGGGTGTCCCAAGCGGCGTCCATGACGTCTCCGAGGGTGGTCTCGCCGTGGCCCTGGCGGAGATGGCCGTCGCCTCAGGCTGCGGGTTCGTGGTGTCGCTCGGCGAGGAGCCCTCCGCTACGGACCTGTTCGGGGAGGGCCCGTCTAGGGTTTTGATGTGCGTCCCCGGCGCGCTCAGTGCCGAGGTGCGTTCGAAGGCCGCAGCTGCCGGCCTGGCCGCCTTGGAGCTGGGAAGGGCAGGCGGCGAGCGCCTCGTCATCGAAGGAGCCCTAGACGTCGCTGTCAGCGAGGTAATGGCCTCTTGGAGATCGGCGCTGGCGTCGTCGCTCGCACCCGGGGGGTTCGACGGGCACTAGACCGGCGCCTGGCGGTGTCATGTGAGAGAATAAGGCACGTGCCTTCGAACCGGCTTGCGGATCGGCAAGACCCGCGCGAACCCGAACGGGGCCTGTCCGAAACCGACGACGTCGACGGCGGCTCACCGCACGAAGCGTGCGGAGTCTTCGGTGTGTTCTCTCCCGGGACCGAGGTCTCCCACATGGCATTCGACGGCCTCTACGCCCTTCAGCATCGCGGTCAGGAGTCCGCCGGGATGGCTGTCAGCGACGGGAAAGGTCTCGTCGTCGTCAAGGACATGGGCCTGGTGGCCAACGTCTTCAACGAGTACAAGCTCGCCGGTCTGCAGGGAAGCCTCGGAATAGGCCACACCCGGTACTCGACGACAGGGTCCTCGTCGTGGCGTAACGCCCAGCCGGTATACAGAGTAAGCGCCCCGAACCCGATCCGCGAGAGGCCGATCGAGTTCGCCCTGGGCCACAACGGGAACCTCACCAACACCGAGGCGCTCGCCGAAGCTGCGGGGATGCTGGCGGGAACCGTTACCAGCGACTCCGACGTCATCGCCGAGCTGCTCGTCCGACACCTCGACTCGCATCCCTCCGACGGCCTGCTCGAAGCCCTCCAAGCGGTGCTGCCGTGCCTCGAAGGGGCCTTCTCGCTGGTCCTATGCGACGTCGAAAGACTGTACGCCGTGAGAGACCCGCACGGCTTCAGGCCACTCGGGCTGGGCCGGCTCGAAAGTGGTTGGGTGGTCGCTTCGGAGACCCCCGCCTTGGACATCGTAGGAGCCCACTTCGTCCGGGAGCTCGACCCGGGGGAGCTTCTCGTCGTCGAAGCTGACAGTCACGACAGCTTCCGACCGTGGCCAGCGTCAGCGGTTAACCCCAAACTGTGCCTGTTCGAGTTCGTCTACCTAGCCCGCCCTGACAGCCGTCTCTACGGCCAGGAGCTTCACGGGGCCCGACTGCGCATGGGCGAACTGCTCGCGGCGCAGGCCCCTGCCGTCGCCGACATGGTCATGGGTGTACCTGACTCCGGACTGCCCGCAGCTGAGGGGTTCGCCCGGGCGAGCGGCATCCGCTACGGTCACGGCCTTGTCAAGAACCGCTATATCGGCCGTACTTTCATCGTCCCCGACCAGGCGCAGCGCGCCCAGGGAGTGCGGCGAAAGCTGAACCCGCTGCGCAGCGCGATCGCAGGGCAGCGTCTCGTGGTCGTCGACGACTCCATCGTGAGAGGCACGACCACCCGTGCGATGGTCAAGATGCTGCGCGAGGCCGGAGCCGCCGAGGTTCACCTGCGGATATCCTCCCCGCCGTACCGCTGGCCGTGCTTCTACGGGTTGGACACCGGAACCCGTTCCGAGCTGATCGCAGCCAACCTGACCGTCGCGGAGATCGAGCAGTACCTGGGGGCTGACAGCCTCGCCTACTTGAGCCTGGAGGGCCTTGAGGCGGCTACCGGTGCGCCCGGGGCAGGGTTTTGCGATGCCTGCCTCACCGGGCGTTACCCGACGTCGGTGCCGGTCAAGTTCAAGGGCGGCGTCGACGCAGAGCTGGAGCGCCTGGTTGTCTGACCCGGCTGCGCAGGGACGGGAAAGCCTCACCTACGCTGCCGCGGGAGTCGACATAGACGCCGCGGAAGCCGCCGTGGACGCGATCCGAGAACTGGTCGACTCTACGACGGGAGTTCCCGGCGCTATCGGCTCGATCGGCGGGTTCGGCGGCCTCTTCGAGCTGCCCGCCGGCTACCGGAGCCCTATCCTCGTGTCGAGCACCGACGGGGTCGGGACCAAGATGGCGGTAGCCGTGGCTACCGGCCGCTTCGACACTGTCGGCATCGACTTGGTGGCGATGTGCGTCGACGACCTGGTCTGCTGTGGAGCCAAGCCGCTGTTCTTCTTGGACTACCAGCTGGTCGGCCGGATAGACCCCGACCAGGTGAGAGCTGTAATGGTCGGTATCGCCGAAGGTTGCCGCCAGGCTGGCGTAGCGATCGTCGGCGGTGAGATGGCCGAGCACCCCGGGCTGCTAGCCCCGGGGGAGATCGACGTCGCCGGTTTCGCCGTGGGGATCGTCGAACGCGACTCGCTCATCGACGGACCGGCGAGGACGAAACCCGGTGACGTCCTGGTCGGCCTCGCATCTCCGGGGTTGCGCTCCAACGGGTACTCGCTGGCCAGAGCGGCGCTTCTCGACAGGGCCGCCAGAAGTCTTGACGAGCCGGCATGGGAAGGCGCAGGGGACCACAGCCTTGCCGACGAGCTCCTGCGACCGTCGGTCATATACGCCCCTACCATCCTCGACGTTCTCGCCTCGGGCGTCGAGGTCCACGCGCTGGCGCACATCACCGGAGGTGGCCTTCCCGGCAACCTGCCCAGGGTACTGTCAGGCGACGTCGACGCCATCGTCGAACGGTCGTCGTGGCCGACTCCGAGGATCTTCGCCGAGATACAAGAGGCTGGCGGCGTGAGCGACGAGGAGATGGCAAGGGTCTTCAACCTCGGTCTGGGCATGGTGCTCGTTGTAGCGCAAGACGACGCGCAGCAGGTGGCGGACCTGATCGGTGCGGCCGGGGTGGAGTCATACGTGGTCGGGCGCTTAATCCCCGGGTCCGGCCGGGTGAGCCTCATCTAGGATCGGCTTCAACCCGACGAAGCACGCATCCGGCGACCACGCGGGCTAGCGCGGCTGGCCTAATAGCCGTCAATGCAACTATACTCACTATGTAACCAAAGATGTGCTTCTCATACCTAGACGTCTAAAACGGACATAGTAAAACGAGGTTGGGTGATCATGGCAGATGACACGAGTCCTGACGCACTTCTCACGCCGGCTGAGGTTGCCGCGCTGTTTCGCGTCAATCCGAAGACCGTGACGCGCTGGGCGAGAGCCGGGAAGATCACGGCCATACGAACTCTGGGCGGCCACCGACGTTTCCGAGCTTCGGAGATCAGACGCTGTATAGAGGCGATGGAGTCGGAGAGCCCCGCCTGAGCCCCGACGACAGCATCAACCTAACTGCAGCACTCGCGGAGCAACCGGCGTGTTAGCGGACGGTTTGGAATTTCCTCGCGGCTTCGTCGCTCAGACAGCCCGTCTCGGCCTTCGCGATAGCGGTGACGACTTTGCCGTCGTCGTCTCGAAAGTTCCGGCCTCGAGCGCCGGGATGTTCACGCAGAGCCTGTTCGCCGGTCCGAGCGTGACCCTAAGCCGTCCGCGCGCCGCGTCGGGGCGAGCCCGGGCCGTAGCCGTAGTAGCTAAGAACGCGAACGTAGCGAACGGGGAGGTAGGCGTCAGGGACGCGGCCGAGCTGTCCGAGCTTGTAGGCTCCGCAACGGCGTTGGACCCGGAGCAGATCGTGATTGCAAGCACCGGGGTCATCGGACGTCCGTATCCGATGGAAACGATCCGCTCTGGCCTCTCGGGACTTCGGTCCGCTGCCTACGACAGCGGACCGCTGGACGTCGCCAAGGCGATCATGACCACCGACACCGTCCCCAAGGTTTCCTCCCAGTCGGCCGGCCGGGCCCGCATCCTCGGCGTCGCCAAGGGTGTCGGAATGATCGAGCCGAACATGGCGACCATGCTCGCTTTCGTGTTCACAGACGCCGAGGTGGAGCCGGAGCTCCTGGGCCGGCTCTGGCGGCGGGCTGTCGACGAGACGTTCAACTGTCTGAGCGTCGACACCGACACCTCCACGTCCGACACGGCCGTCGTGCTAGCCAACGGGCTCGGCGGGGCCGTAGCCGAGGCGGAGCTCGCCGTAGCGCTGCGCGAGGTGTGCCGTGATCTGACCATGCAGCTCGCGAGGGACGGGGAAGGAGCCACCAAGCTCATAACGGTTACAGTGACCGGAGCGCTCGACGGCCGCCAAGCGCGCAGGGTGGCGAAGGCCGTGGTCAACTCACCGCTGGTCAAGACGGCGGTCCACGGAGCCGACCCGAACTGGGGCCGGGTCGCGATGGCCGTCGGTAAATGCCACGACGAGGAGGGCATCGACGTCGATCGCGTCGAGATCCGCTTCGGGGAAGTCGAGGCTTATCCGGCACGCCCCGGCCCGGAGGGCCTAGCAGCGCTCGCCTCGGCGATGAGATCGGACCATGTCGAAATCACCGTCGAACTGGGAGCCGGCACCTCAAGCGCTACCGTCTACGGCTGCGACCTGAGCGCCGAGTACGTTCGTATCAACGCCGACTACACCACCTGACCGCCACCTAGAGCTCCTACCCTAGAAGCCCGCCGACCAGCGAAGGCAGGTTCGATAGGTTGAGCGCGGTCGCCCCGGACGGCGCTGTGATCGACGTCGAGGTGATAGTCATCTGCAGCGGAACAGGGAAAGACGGCTTGTTGGTCGTGAAGAACTGGTCCAAGTCGACGTCCGCCTCGGCGAGCTTGCCGGCCGACGTGTACGCGTCGATCGTGACCACGAGGTTGGATGGGATCGACGCGAGACTCTTGGATAGGCCTCCAAGCTTGTTGCCGACCGAGGGGACCATCCCCGAGGCGCTGTTTAGGGTGGTGTCGATAGAGCTTGCCAGCGCCTTTGCTTGCACGGCGACTGCGTACTCCTGGCGGCCGCCGGTCGACCCGAGGCTGGTGACAGTCGAGTTCGCTTTGATCGCTGCGAGGACCGAGGTGCGCAGGTTGACGAGATTGGAGATGGACTTCGCCGGGCCGGCGGACGAACCGGACGTGCCCAGGCTCTTAAGGTCGCCGATCAGAGGGCTGAGAGCGGACTTGGATATTTCCACCCATCCTCCGGACGCCAGTGTGGCTAGACCGGGAACTTCTGCGTTCAGCTTCGCCAGCTCAGAGTTGACCGACGTGGCCGAGGATGCGGGTTCGCCGAGGTCCGCTGCCAGCTCGGAGGCCTGCAGGTGCAGGTAGAGAGCCTGGCCGACGTAGCGGACTTCAACCGGTGTGCTCGAACCGAACGAAATGCCGAAGTCGTAAGAGTTGGCGGAGTCGCTGGCGGCGGTCTTGGAGTCGAGCGGTTCGCCGTTACCGGACTGCTCGGCGAAGAAGATCGATCCCCTGCTCAGCGCTTTGCCCATCGCCGAAGCTGAGGATGCGCTGCCGGCCTTGCCGGCGATCTCGGCGGCCTGCGAAGCCGTGACGGCTACCGAGAAGCGTGCCTCTATGCTCGACTGGTTGCCCAGCGCCCCGATCGAAGCGGCCAGAGTCGACGAGGCCGACCCTGTCGAAGACGACGTCGAAGCGGCCGTCTTGGTGGACGATCCGCAAGCGGAAATGACGAGACCGAGAGTCGCGACTCCGAGCGCACCGGTTCCGAGGCGGGTCGCAACCGGCCGGCGCACGTGGTGATCTTTTCGCATCGTTACTCCTCGCAAAGCTCGTCAAGTTGACAATCGGCTGTTCTGGCTATCACCTGCAGCCACTCGTGAGTTTACGGCTTGCCGGCCCGCAACACGCGTCGGTCTTAGGCATACAACTGATGGGTGTGGACCTTGCTGCGGGCCGGCTTTCGATGCGTGCTCCCGCGACGGCCAAGACCGCTTCGGGTGCCGGCACCTCTACACTGATGTGGATGCCAGGATCACACAGCCCTAGAGCTTTGCGCCGCGCCCTGCTTTTGGAGAACATCCACCCCGGAGCGGCGGACCGCCTCGGTGAGGCCGGTTTCGCGGTGGAGACCGAGAAGGGAGCCCTCGACGAGGGCGAGCTCATCGAGCGGGTAAAAGGAGTCAGCCTGGTCGGGATACGCTCCCGCACGCACCTGACCGCCAAGGTCCTCGAAGAGGCAGACCAGCTTGTCGCCGTCGGAGCGTTCTGCATCGGCACCAACCAGATCGACCTGGCAGCTGCGACCAAGAGGGGCGTGACGGTCTTCAACGCGCCGTTCTCCAACACCCGCTCGGTCGTCGAGCTGGTGATAGCGGAGATCATCGCCCTTACCCGCCGCCTGACCGACAAGAACACCGACATGCACGCCGGGGTGTGGTCCAAGTCGGCTGCGGGCGCTCACGAAGTCCGCGGCAGACGCCTGGGCATCGTCGGTTACGGCAACATCGGCTCCCAGCTTTCCGTGCTAGCCGAGAGCCTCGGGCTGTCAGTCGGCTTCTACGACGTAGCGGACCGTCTCGCCTTGGGGAACGCACAGCGTTTCGCTACCCTGGGGGACCTGCTCGCCTGGGCGGACGTGATCACACTCCACGTCGACGGCCGACCTGACAATAGGGACATGTTCGGCGAGGAAGAGTTCGCGGCCATGAAATCCGGCTCTCTCTTCTTGAACCTGAGCAGAGGCTTCCTGGTGGACCACGGTGCCCTGCGACGCCACATAGAGTCCGGCCGGATCGCCGGCGCAGCCGTTGACGTCTTCTACGAGGAGCCCGCAGGCAACGAGCGGACCTTCACCTCCCGGCTTCAGGGACTCCCCAACGTGATCCTTACACCCCACATCGGCGGCAGCACAGAAGAAGCACAGGTCGACATAGGCCAGTTCGTCTCGAAGAAGCTCGTCGACTTCGTCAGTCACGGCTCGACCGCCCTGTCGGTCAACATGCCCCACGTCGACCTGCCCGTGCGGGCCGGCGCGCACGGCCTGGCTATCGTGCACCGCAACACGCCCGGCGTGCTCGCCGCGTTCAACGCCCTGTTCGCCGACCATGGGGTCAACATCGAAGGCCAGGCGCTCGGCACCCGCGGGGAGGTCGGCTACGTCATAACCGACAGCGCCACCGAGTGCACCCCCGAGATGCTCTCCCAGCTTCGGGCGATGCCCGAGACGATACGGGTGCTCGTCCTCGCCTGAGCTTCGCTGGCCGGCGGGAGGTCAGCCCCGGCGTTCAGCCAGGGCTTCGGTGACCGTCTTGACCATCGACCCGAGACGCCACGCTGAGGGCACCACTGGGGTCGGAAACCCGTGCGCCACGGCGGCCTCAGCGCAGACCGGTCCGATGCAGCCGACTACTACGCCGTGGTCGTGCAGCGCCTCGACGAGCCTGGAGGCTGACGCCACCCGATCCGCTATCTGCAAAAAGCCCCCCACCTGCGGCCGGGCGGTGAACGTCAGCGCGTCTATCGAACCGTCGACGCAACGCTCGACCAGCGACTGGGCCGGCCGGGAGTCCACCGGGGGCCCCCAACGGTAGACCTGTAGCGTGACGACGGTCGCTCCAGCGTCCCGGAGGCGCTCGACGACCTGTTCGGAGTCCTCCCCGTGAAGCTGGAACAGGATCCGGGCTTTGCGCACGTCTTGCGCTACGAGGTGGTCTACCAGGTCGTCGAGGCGCTCCGTCGGGCTTTTCCACCAGGACTTGAGGCCGTAGGACGACAGCGCTCCCGCCGCTTTGGGCCCTCTCGCTGCTATGCGCGACGACCCGAGTGCTGAGATCAGCTGATCTAATACCCCCCAGCCCCGGGCGGCTTCGAACCACGCCCTCAGGCCGATCCCCGTATCGGCTATCAGGAAATCCGGTGTCTCTCCTAGCGTTGCGAAGGTCATGTCGCGCACTTCCGGCGAGTCGGCTGTCATGGACGTCGAGATGGCCGGGCCGAGAACGACCTGCGCCCCCAGACGGCGGAACATTACCTCCTGGTCGCCGGCCCGCCGCTCCGCGGTAACGCCGACGGCGATCCCTTCGAGGACTCCCGGCGGTTGTGGCATCCACCATTCTTAGCTCAACCGCCGCAGGGTGCCCGACGGCAGCGGGGTGCTATTTTGCCCTTGGTGAGCGCGTCCGGTTCAGCGGAGTAGTCTGCGGTGGACGCTCGGCTACCGCCCCTGCTGGTCGTCGCCCCGATCGAGCCACGGACTACAGGAAACGGGCTGTCCATGCGCGTCGCCAACATCTGCGTCGCAGCCGGCTCTTGCTACGACGTGCATGTCGCGGTGATCCCCGTCGCCGGGCGGGTGCGCGACGCCGGACGTGTGGCCGGGTTGAGAGTCACTGTCCTCCACGCGTCGAGCGCTGCCGCAAACCCGGCGGCACGAGACGCCGAGCGCGCTGGCGTAACGCTGGCGGACCTGCTGGGGCCGCCGCCCGGCACCCCTGTGCTAGCCGTGCGCAGCTACCTGGCGCCGGCCGCGATAGCTCTCGCTGAGACGATCGGATCCGCGTGGGTTGCAGTCGACTTGGACGACGACGACGAAGCCTTCCTCGAAAGCTCCGGCGATGTCGAGGGGGCGGCGAACGTCAGGCGGCTCATGAAGGCCGTGGTGCCGCGAGTGTCGGCTTTTTCTGCAGCGTCACCACGGGAGGCGGCAGAGATGTCGCGCCGCCACGGAATCGAAGTCGTCACGGTCGCTAACACCGTGACCGTGCCGGCGCACCGCCCGCCCTACCAGGACGGCCGGTCGACGGTGCTGTTCGTGGGGAACCTCACCTACCAGCCCAACGTCGACGCCGCCACCCGGCTCGCCCTGGAGGTCATGCCCGAGCTGCGACGCGAAACTGGACGCAAAGTGGAGACGGTCATCGTCGGACCTTACAACCCGGCTGGGCCGCTCGGCGGGCTCGGGGTTTGCGACGCGGTGACGCTGACCGGATTCGTAGACGACCTCGGCGTGCAATACAGGCGTGCAGGTGTCGTCGTCGCCCCGATCGCGCGCGCCGGCGGGACGCGGATCAAGCTGCTCGAAGCGTTCGCAGCCGGGGTTCCAGTGGTGACGACCCCGGCGGGAGCGGCAGGCCTTGAAGTGACGCACGGCGAGCACCTCCTCGTAGGTGAAAGTCCCGGCGACCTAGCCCGGCTAGCGGCACGAGTCCTCAAGCGGCGCCCCCTCGGGGAAGCTCTCGCAGCGAAAGCATTCGAGCTCGTCAGCCGGGGCTACAGCCCGGCCGCGGCAGGCGCTCAGATGGCCGAGCTGATCGCCAAGGCGCGGACGAACGGCCGGCCGGCGGGGACGGGCAGGCCGGCGAGGTGATACCCAACACCGTGCACTTCGTGTTCGGCCTGCGCGCCCAGGACGAGCCGATGCACTTCTTGCACTACGTCGCCGTCGAGTCCGCCCGTCGGGTCCTAGAGCCCGACACCATCTACTTCCACTACCACCACGAGCCGTGGGGCCCCTGGTGGGACCGAATCGCCCCTCACGTGACCCCGATGCAGGTCGGCCTAGTCGCAGCAGTCGACTCCGCTGACTACAGCTCGGGAGTCGTTCCTGAACGCTACCTTTACGCACATCACGCCGACTTCGTCAGGTTGGACGCACTCCTCGCGCACGGCGGTATCTACGCGGACATCGACACCATCTTCCTGCGAAGGCCACCGCCGGACCTGTACGAAAAGCCGTTCGTGATCGGCGAGGAACCCCCAGTCACCAACCCTCTCACGGGCGAGACCGGCCCGTCGCTCTGCAACGCCCTCATGATGTCCGAGCCCGGGTCGCGTTTCGCAAGAGGATGGCGTCACAAGATGGCGTCGGCTCTGGACGGGACGTGGAGCAGCCACAGCGGAGCTCTCGCGCACCGCCTGGGCGTCGAGATGCCCGGCGACGTGCACGTCGAAGCCGAGGCTACCTTTTACCCGTTTCGGACAGACCCGGCTAGCCTATATGGCCTCCTGCTCGCCGACCGGCCGGTACCCGACGGCACGGTCAGCGTTCACCTGTGGGCGCACCTTTGGTGGGACCGCCGCCGGCGCGATTTCACTCCGGTGCACGCAGGCTGGTGTACCCCATCTGCCCTGCGCCGCGCGTCGACTACCCTTGCCAGGTTCACGCGCCCCTACCTGCCCGCTCCAGTCATCGGCTGGTCGGTCGCAGGGGAACCTGGTCACCGCAGGCAACCCGGGACAAGCCGAGAAACGTCCGGCCGGCCGTGGCTGTACCTGTCCCCCGACGAGGACTCAGGTTACGGCACCGCCGCACGAAGAGCACTGCACGCTCTCAAGGCCACCGGGGTCGAAGTCGATTGGACGCCGATGATCCCGAGCCCCCGGTGGGGGCTGGGTTACGCAGTCCCGCTCGGCTACGACCCTTTCGACACCCATCCTCGACCCGACGACGTCGTGATCGCCCATCACGTTCCCGAGTACTACCCTCGACTTAGGGCTTCCTGCCGGGAGGCGTTCCTGGTAGGCCACACGGCGTGGGAGACCGACAAGCCGCCCTCCCACTGGCGCGAATGCCTCGACGCAGCCAACCTGCTCGTCGTGCCGTCGAACTTTTCCGCGCAGGCTCTTGCCGCCTCGGGCACGACCACACCGATCGAAGTGGTCCCCCACGCCATTTCGAACTGCGAGCCGGCCCCGCTCGACCCGCTGTGGGGTGTAGAAGACGACCGTTTCGTCTTCTACACGATCGCCGACTGGACCCACCGCAAAGGGGTTGACGCCACAATCGAAGCCTACCTGCGGGCCTTTCGTCACTCCGACCCGGTGCTGCTGGTAGTAAAGACCTCGCGGGCCGACCGCTACTTTCACCGAGTGTCTCGCTCCGGGGCGCTCGCGCCGGGAAGCACAGCCCTGGCATTGGCCAGGATCGTCGGCAGGCACAGCTCTGCTGCGGAGATCAGGCTGGTGACCGCCGGCGTCTCAGACCGCCAGATAGCAGCGTTGCACCGTCGAGGTGACTGCTACGTGTCGCTTTGCCGGGGGGAAGGGTGGGGTGTCGGGGCTTTCGACGCGGCAGCCGCCGGCAACCCGGTGGTCACCACCGGCTGGGGCGGGCACCTCGACTACCTGGAAGGCTCCCCTCACCTGGTGCGCTTCGAGCTGGTCCCCGCGGAGGATCCGAGCGCTACGCAGGGCGTGACGCCCGACCAGCGTTGGGCGGCTCCCGACGTCGACCACGCAGCGAGCCTGCTACGGGACGTTTTCCGCTTTCGACGGGAGGGCTTCGACGACGTCCGCGCCCGAGCAGCGAGTATCCGGGCCGCGTACAGTCCACAAGCGGTAGGCGCGGCGTTCCGCGACGCTGTTGGACTCCACATGGGCCGACGTGAGGCGGAGCCTCGTGGGCCAGCGACAGCCTACGATGGGGCCGTCCGGCGCGCTCGACCTGACGCCGGCGTCGAGTAGAGGACAGATAGTTTGGAAAATGTTGACAGCACTACCACGGTGCCCGCCCTTCCTCTCAGAGCCGCCGATCTCGAGATAACCGAGACAGACGAAGGGGTCGTCGTCTACGAGCAAATCCGAGGGCGCGTGCACGCTCTCAACTCAAGCGCAGCGGTGATCCTCGAGCTCTGCGACGGGAAGCGCGACACCCTCGGTATCGCGGTCGAGCTGGCCGACCTGTTCGGCCTCCCCGAGCCCCCGGTTTCTTTGGTCGAGGATTGCATCACCGCCCTCGACCGCGAAGGCCTCGTCGTCCAGCCGCCAGGCTCTTGAACTTCTAACACCCGAGCGGTACGCTAATCGAGGTAAGTTGATCGATCGGAGAAGTCGTTGGAAGCTGAAAGCGGTGTAGGGGGCCCGCCGGACGACCGAGGCCTGTCGAGGCGGACTTTCCTCAAGCGGATGGCGCTGATCGGCTTCGCCGCCCCCGTGGTCGCCTCGTTCGCCCTCGACGCCGCCTACGCCACTCCCACGTCCGACGATGAGACTGGGACCGACCCGGACCTCGTCTTCGGAAATCAAGAAGAACGTTTTGCCTCCTTCTTCCCCAACCAGAGCTACCCTAATCAGTACTTCTATAACCAGACGTTCCCCAATCAGTACTTCCCCAACCAGTTCGCGTCGAACCAGACCATCGGCTGAGCCGACGATGGGTCCCGGAAGTCTCCCAGCCTTGGGCCGCTCGTTCCCTGCGGGAGCGCTGTGAGCCCCCAGACGCTCAGCGCTGCGATGATCGTGCGCGACGAAGCCTGCCATCTCCGTGCCTGCCTCGAGTCGCTTCGAGGCGTCGTCGACGAGATAGTGATCGTCGACACCGGATCCGTCGACGACAGCGTGGACATAGCCGAGGAGTACGGCGCGAAAATCGTTCACCACCCGTGGGGCGACGACTTCTCCGAGGCCCGCAACGTGTCGCTCGACCACGCCAGCGGCGACTGGGTGCTCTACATCGACGCCGACGAACGTCTCGCCGCCGCCGACCGCGTCGACCTGCCCGGGCTTCTCGAAGCCCCGGACGTCGTCGCGTACAGGCTGTGGCTCTCCCCCGTGTCGACGGCGAGCGCCTACCGCGAGTACCGGCTGTGGCGCAACGACCGCCGTATCCGCTTCGACGGTGTCATCCACGAGAGGGTGGTCCCGGCCATTCACCGCGTCGCCGAAGAGGACTCCAAGAGAGTCGACCTGGCGGAGCTTCGGCTCCTTCACGTCGGCTACGAGGGTGACCAGACCGCCAAGCACAAGCGCAACCTGCCGCTCCTATGCCGCCAGGTTGAAGCGGACCCGTCGAACCTCTTCGCCCGTCACCACCTCTCCCGGGTCCTTGACGGCCTCGGCGACCCCGACGGAGCCGAGAAAGTACTTGTCGACACCGTCGACTTCGCCCGGAGGATGCCCGCAGCCGACCCTTTGGCAAGCTTGGCCTACGTCGACTTGATCCGCCTCCGGGCGAGACGCGGCGAGGACACCATAGGGCTTGTGGAAGAAGCCTTCGCCGCGTTCCCTCGCAATCTCGTCGTTGCATGGACCTACGCGAGGTCGCTGATGGCCAAATGCCGCTATAGCCAAGCGCTTCAGGTCCTCCAAGGGATCATCGACCTCGCGTCGCAACCCGCTGAACCCGGTGATCCAGCCTACGACCTGCGCCTGCTCGCCGAGATGCCCTGGGACGCCGTGGGTTTCTGCCAGTTCCAACTGGGTGACTACGCCGGGGCCGCCCACGCCTACGGCCGGGCGGCGACGCTCTGCCCGACCGACCCGGGTTTCAAGGCAAAGCAGGTCGCCGCCGCAGCGAGAGCAGCCCGACAGGGCGGCCCGGCCCGCCCGGGCGAAACCGTCGCTGACTGCAACCCGCAGGCCACCAAGGCCAGGATAGAGGTCATGGTATGACAAAGCCGCCCACGCCTAACACGCCGGTCGACCCGGTCGGAGGAACCGGCTCCGCCCCCGACCGGTACCACCGTACCCGGCGGTGGGCCGCCGCAGCGGCGACAGCCCTACTAGCCGGTGGACTGGTCGCCTCCGCCGGTATCTCCGGCCCCAGCGGCTCGAGAATCCTCCACGTTGCCGCAAACGGCGGAGCCCCGGGCGGCTCTTGCAGCGTGGCGGAACCTTGCAGCCTCGCCGGCGCACTGCACGCGGCGGTGCTTACAGGAGCCTCGACGATAACGATCCCCGCCGGCACCTACACGGGCACGCTCGTCATCAGCCAGAGCGTCGCCCTGGAGGGCGCAGGTCCGGGCCTGACCATCCTCCAAGGCACCTCGGGCGGCCCAGCGGTGGCGGTCGACTCGGGTACGGTCACCCTGTCGGACCTGACGATCACCGGCGGCACGGGCGTCGGCGAGTTCGAAGGGGCGGGGGGCATCGACAACGCCGGAGCCCTGACCCTCACCGACGTCGACGTCACCGGCAACACCGCCGACGACGACGTCGTCGGTGCAGGCGGCATCTACAACAACGCTGGCGCCACTCTCGACATGACCGGCGGGTCCGTCACGGCCAACACGTCCACCGGCTCCGACACCTGCGCCGGGGGTATAGCAAACGACGGGACCATGACCCTTAGCGGTGTGGTCGTGTCGGACAACACCTGCTCCGCCCCGTTCGTCGACGGCGTCGGGGGTATCATCACCGGGGCCGAGGCTTTTGCGGTCCGCTCGCCGTCATCGCAGGCCATTCTCTCTCTTAGCGACACGACGCTGTCGGACAACTCCGACAGCGTCGGGACAACCTGTACGGGGACCGGAACGTCAACAGGCTCCGCCAATGGTGACTGTTTCGTGGCCGCGGGAGGTGTCATAGCGAACGGGACCACCACTGTCAGCGACTCGACTTTCACCAGCAACACGGCGGTTACCGCCGGCGGGGGAATCTTCGTATCGGCAAAGCCTAGTGAGCCGATCAGCGTTAGCGACTCGACTTTCGACCACAACAACGGTGGCATAGCCGGCGGCGCCATCAGCGTTGCGCAGCCTTTCGGCACTAGTGGACCTAACGTGACCGTCTCCGACTCCACTTTCGTCTACGACAGCGCGTCCGGAGAGGGCGGGGCGATCGACGTGGAGGGCTCCCACGGTCCGTCTCTCAGCGTCGTGGCGTCCACCTTCGTAGGCGACAGCGCGCCTACCGGCGGGGCTATCGACGAGGACGTCGAAGCGCCCAACTCTGCGACTCTCGCCGTAGCGGCCGATGTCTTCGCCAACACCGGCTGCTACTACGACTCGACCTGGAATGACGGCGGCTACAACGCCGGCACCGACGGGACCTGCTTCGCCGCAACCCCCGCCGCTGGGGACGTGGCATCGCCGGCAGCGGCCGACCTGACCGGCCTCGGCAACTTCGGCGGCCCGACGCAGACAGCGGAGCCCGCTGCCGGCAACCCGGCGATAGCGGCCATCCCGGTAACCGGGACAGCAGCCTTCGCCCAGGCAAGCGGCTCGTCGTTCACCTTGTGTCCTACCACCGACCAGCGGGGGACCGTAAGCTCGGGGGCATGCGACGCTGGGGCTGTCCAAGGCGTGTACACCCCTCCGCCGCCTCCCGCCGCCCCAGCTAGCTACCTGGTCGCAGAAGCCGGCGGGACCACCACGACTTTCGAAGCTGCCACAGTCGCCTCTGCGGCGTCGATCACAGGCCAGGGCGTCAAACTGGCAGCTCCCATCGCGGGCGCCGCAGCCGCCCCGGGCGGCGGCCACTGGCTAGTCGGCGCCGACGGCGGGGTGTTCGCCGTCGGGGGCGCACCCTTCGACGGGTCGCTGCCAGGCTTTGGCGTCCGTCCCAGCGCACCGATAGTAGGTATCGCCGCTTCACCCGGCGGGGGTTACTGGCTGGCGGCAGACAACGGAGCTGTGTACACGATCGCCCCGTCCTCCACACCCCAATACAGCGTAAGCAGCCCGCTGAGCTTGGCGGCGCCGGTAGTGGGTATCGCGGCGGCCCCTGGTGGCGGGTATTGGCTTGTCGGTGCTGACGGCGGGGTGTTCGCTTTCGGCGGTGCGCCTTTTGACGGGTCGCTTCCGGGGTTGGGTGTCCGTCCGGCGGCGTCGGAAGTGGGTATC
>JAKBBA010000142.1 GCA_021808665.1 Actinomycetes bacterium | reverse complement strand
CCCGTCGCTGGCTTCGGTGACGACGACGAGCAGCAGCCGGCCGGCGTCGGTCTGGCCCAGGACCTCCGTGGTGCCGTCGCGGCCGGAGACGGTGAGGCGAGGCTGGCTGTATAGAACCTGTTCGGCTTCGAGCGGGGTCACGTTGTGCCGGCCGATGTGGGTTTCGGAGTCTTCGGTCCACATCACCTCCCCGAACATCACCCCCACCGTACCACGGGCGTGGTGCGAAATGATCGACGGTGGTTATCTCCGTTCCTTTCTTCGACGCGGCGGGGGGCGCCCCCGCGTCGACCCTGCTCTCTCGCAGGCCTAATCGCTAGCGTTCGTACGTTCGTTACGTACGTTCGTATGAGTTGATCGTTCGTACGAACGGTGGTAGGATGTTCGTTATGGCAGACACCGAGGACATCACTCCGGTCGGGGACCGCCCGGCGACTGGCGGGCGGGTCAAGCTGTACGCGGATGGTGCCGAGCGGGCCCGGGCGTGGCGGGAACGCCAGCGGGCCCGCCGGGCCGAGAGTGGCCAGGAGGCTCCGGCGCCTTCGCCTGGGCTGGCGGAGGCCAGCCTGTCGCTGTCCCTCGAGCGGCTACGGGAGCTGGTCGCCGGCCATCAGGCGGCGATCGCCGGCGAGGTGGCCCGGGTGGAGGACGCCATCGCCGCTCTGGCCGACCCTGAGGCGGTAGCCGAGGAGTTGGCGACGGCCCGGGCCGAGACCGTCCGCCAGGTGGCTCAAGCCGAGGAGATCGCCGCCAAGGCCAACCAGACCCGCGCTGCGGCGGAGACGGCGGCTCGTCAGGCGGCTAGCGAGCGGGCCGAGGCTGAAGAGGCGGCCAATGGGGCGTGGGAACGCGTCGAAGCGTTGGAAGCCGACAACGCCCAACTCCGCGCCGACCTGGCGGCCGCGGTCGCCGACGCCCGAGAAGCCGCCCAGGCGCACGCTGCGGCCGTCGACTCCCTCCAGGTGGAGCACACCGCCGCCGTCGAGAGCCTGCGCGCTGAGCTGGCCCGTACCCTCGACGAAGCCCGTACCGAGGCCGCCGCCGCCGTCACCGCCGCACGCGACGCCCAGGCCCGAGCCGAGGGAGTCGCCGGCGAGCTGCGAGCCGAGCTGGACGCCACCCGCATCGCACAGGCCGAGACCCTTGACCGTCTTCGCGTCGAGCACGCCACCGCCCTCGACGAGGTCCGACGGGAGACCGCCGAACGTCTCGGTATCACCCACGCCGCCGAGCTCGACAGTGTACGAGCCCGAGCCGAGATCGACCTGGCCCGAGCCGAAGCCCGCGCCCAAGGTGCCGCCGAGCTGGCCGAAGCCCGCAGCGCGGAAGTCACCCGCCTCCTCGCCCAAGTCGACGACCTCAGAGCCGAGGCCGGCCGGGCCCGCGACGAAACCCGCCGCCTACAAACCCAACTCGACCAGCCCACTCCCCCACCCGCCGAGGCCGCCAGGCCGCCGGCTGCCACACGGCGCACGCGGCCCCGAACCGACTGAAGCAAGGACGCTCGTTGGGGTTAGGAAGCCAGGTACTGGCGGAGCGCTCTGCGGACGACCTCGCCTTGGGGCACCCCGTCGTGTTCGGCGCGCTCGACGACGGATGCTCGCAGGTCGGGGTCCATCCGCACGGGCAGGGCGTCGGCGGCTGCCGAACCCATCAGGGGCCGGCCCCGCTGGCGTTGCTTCAGCAGCTTGTCTACGTCGTAGCCGGCCTCGGCCTCGGCCTGGACTCGCTCGATGACCTTTTCGGTCAGCACGGTGCCGTCGCTCGAGACGCCGTAGTTCTTTGGTTCGCTCATTGGGTTGATGCTCCTTCCACCTATGGCAGGAGATGCCGGTACTTGGAGCGCATCCCCATGGCGTGCACGGCCAGGAGGCTGTGATCCGGTCGGACGACGACCACCACTTCGAGAAGGTTTGCCCGCAGGGTCAGGACCGAGAAAGAGCCAGCGCTCCGGATCCTCCCCGATCTCTTCTGACGCGAGGGATTGCTCTACGTGGCGGATGGAGTCCTCGGTGACCCCGTGCTTGCAGGCACCTGGAAGGAACTCCACTTTCATTATCGTATCACGAAATGTGAATAGGTCAACTTCTGTTGTGCTTCAAAGGCCGGACATGGTTGGGAGGCAGCGACGGAAGCCCCCCTGCTTGACGGGGGGCTTCGGAGGGGCCCCCCGATCGGATTCGCTGGGGAGTTCACGGGTCATGCCAAGGCGGAGCATTGGAACGTTGTAGCGTTGTAGCGTTGTAATGTTTGAACTGCCAACAGCCGAGACGGTAAGACGTTGCACCATCCCAGCGTTGCACCGTCCCGGCATTAGAGCGTTACAATGGCTCGTGTCCAAGATTGTGACTGTCGCCGCCCGTAAGGGCGGGGTGGGGAAGACGACGCTGGCCTATGAGCTGGCATGGCTGCTCGACGCGCCGCTGGTCGACCTGGAGTTCGACGAGGGCTCTGCGACCCGGATGTGGGGTTACCGGCACGAGACCCGGCTGCGGGTCCCGCTGCTCGACGCCTTGGAGTCGGGACGCACCCCCCGGCCTCTAGCCGGCTACCACAAGCCCCATCTCGTGCCCTGCCACCCGGATTTCGCGCTCAACCAGCCGGCTGCCGACGACATGGCCGATGTGCTCGTGCGGTGGGCGGGGGAGTGGGACCAGGACTTCGTTGTCGTCGACACCCACGGCGGTGGCTCTCCTTCGGGTGACGGAGCGATCGCGGCCGCCTCGGTCGTGGTTGTGCCGGTGCCGCTCAAGACCAAGGACCTCAACGCCACCGAGGGCATGGTGCGAGAGATGCCCGACTATCCCTTAGTCATCGTGCCGAACATGGTCCCCCGAGTGCCGAGCGCAGCGGAGATTCGCCGGGTAGCGCAGATCGTGGAGGGCACTCCCGTCACCGTGGCGGAACCTATCCCTTACGTCCGGGGGATCGAAACCCGCAAGAAGCGGGTTGCGATCACGTCGGACGACCCGATCCCCAAGGCGTACCAGGGTTTCGTCGGCAGCCTGCACAACCTGGCCGGTTTCGTGAAAGCGCACGGATGATGGGCGACACCCCACCTGACGGTCTCGCCAGTCTCAGCGCTCAGCGCGAGCGGGCTCGGCGGTCGATGCCGGCCCCCCGGCATCCGGTAACCGTCGAGGGCCACGCTCCCGAGAGCGACACCACAGCCGACCCTCCGGCACCCGTCGAGCCCGCCCTTCCGTCCGCTGCCAAGCCGCAGCAGCGTCGCCCAGCGCCGGCACCGCTCGATTTGGGGGCGACGTTCAAGGTCACGCTGTACGTGGATCGTGATACCGACGAGTTCATGGAGGCTGCCCGGGTTGAGGGCCTGACTTCGCGGCCCAAGGTCGACGTGTCGCGCAGCGCCGTCGTGCGCCTGGCGCTGCGCAAGCTCATGGACGAGATGAGCCCGGCAGAGGTCAAGACGCTGCTCGCCGGCCACGCGGTGCGGAGCACCGGGCCGGGCCGTAAGCGCCGGTAAAGCCGAACATCCAAGGGGGGGCCTCACCCGTTCCCCGCTCGTCACCCCAGACCGGGGGCCCTCGAGCTTTGAGCGTCGGGTAGAATGAAAACTAATGCCTGAGTCTGCGAGCGAGTTGCCCCGCCCCGCTGGGATGGTGACTTACGAGCGCCCACTTGACCAAGCCGTCCCGGCAAGGACTTGGCGATCGATCCTTGCCGACGACGAGCGCGTCACCCTGGAGACCTCCCCGACACAGCTCGTCCGAGCCATTCGGGATTCCACTAGCGATTGAGCACACTTGTTGTCCTCGACGCCTCGGCCGGCGTCGAGATCGTCCTCCGCACGACCCGCGGTGAGGCCTTGCTCACGTCGCTCGAATCTCGTGATGCCGTGGTAATTGCCCCATCGCACTTTCTTGTAGAAGGGGCGAGTGCCCTTCGGCGTCTCGAACGCTCGGGCGAGGTGGAGCGAGACCGTGCCCGGTTCGCGATTGCCAGGCTTACGCAACTCGTGACGCCGGCGGCGCTGGACGACCTCATCGTGGACGCGTGGGCGCTCCGAGAGAACCTGACCGTTGCCGATGCGCTCTACGTCGTGCTCGTCCGCCGTACTGGCGCCGCGCTCATGACCACCGACGAGCGGATGTTGGGCGCTCCCGGCCTCGAGGATCTGCCTGTCCTTCGCATCTGACCGCGAGAGTATCCACGCGCCGGGCCCCCCCCGTGGGACCCGAAGCGGAATGCCAAGTGCCCGAAGGGAGGTCGCCGTCAGGAGCCCCCAGCGCCACCGGCAGGTCGACGTCTGGGCAGAGAGGTCAGCGTCGTGGTCCGTCCCCCAACGGGAGTGGGACGACGCTGTCGGCGGGGGGGTTTCTGGCTGCGGTGAAAACCGGCCCCCGGCGGGATGAGCTTGGCCGAGGACCTGCTCCGCCGCGGTTACTCGAGGAGATCGCCATCGACGTCGACGATCTACCGCCACCGGTGAGCCCCAGCTCAACTCACGCGTCGGGGGGGACCAGGTCAGCGATCGCATCGCCGGCCGGGCCTCTTCGATGACGCAGGCGCCGTCCGGTTGCTTCCTGTTGCCCTGGGACTCTCTGACCATCCGCGGTCCCGCGCGGGACGCCTGCCAAGATGCCTGTTCATGGACACGTCGGTTAATGATCTGGTGACGACGACCGAAGCGGCAGCGCTGACTGGGCGGACCCAGGACGTGATTCGCCGGATGATCAACTTCGGTTACATCACTGCGTCCAGCGAGAACGGCCGGTGGTACATCGACCGTCAAGTGCTGGACGCTTGGGATCGCCGCGCAAAGCGCCGTCCCACCCCAGCCCGGCCTCCCGCTTGGCAGCGCTCGGCTGAGATCATCGCTGAGTACGGGTCCGTCAGCGCCGAGGAGCTGGCGGACCTGGCCGACATTCACATCGGTAACGCTCGGAAGCACCTTGCTCTGATGGCCAAGCACGGGCGCGCCCGGCGCCGACCGGATGGTCAGTGGGTGTTGACCGTTGAGTCTCAGCAGGGGGGTTGCCTAGCGACTGGCTGACTTGTCGCCTCCTTTGGGGGGCGGACATGCAACGAGGACCGGCTGTAACCGGTCCTCGCATCAACTGCTGACGACCCCCAGTCAAGGGAACCGCATCCACCAAAAACGTTGGTCCTGATCGTATCTCGGTTGGGTGGCGGATGGAAGTCCTTGGGGTCGTCGGTGTTCTTCGACGAGCTTTGAGGAGGCTGTTGTGGAGGTATCGACGGTGTTGGTCGACGCTGATGGGCGTTGGCATGGTTGGGCGGCGTGTGCGCATGCCGGCTGTGACGGGTTCTTCGGTGGCCGTAGGGGGTCTGGGGGGCCTGGCGGGGTGTGTGAGGGCTGTCCGGTGGCGGAGTTGTGTTTGTGGGCCGGTTTGGCGCTCGAGGAGGTCCTCGGATACCGGTTCGGGGTGTGGGGGGGGACCGTGCCGGCTCGCCGGGCCCGGATCGCTGCTGGTCTGCCGGCAGGCCGCCTGGGTGTTTGGTATGTGGAGCTGGTAGCGGCCTGGCAGCCGCCGGCGGCCAGGCGGGAGTCTTCTGTCGGGCTGGTTGTGGGGGTGGCGGCGTGAGAGGCCCTGTAGACGATGGGGTCTCGGACCAGGAGGTCTGGGACCGGCCGGCCCCGAACAGGGCGGCGCGTCGGGCCGGATGGCCGAAGCGTCGGCAGTGGTTGGATCGGATCAGCAGGGATGTGCGGTTGACGTCGGGGGCGAAGGCGTGGCTGTTGCTGTTGGCGTCTCGGTCTGACGACGCGGGGAAACCGGTGTGGGGTAACCAGGTGAAGATGGGGGAGCGGATCGGCCGGTGTGACCGGTCGGTGCGCCGCTACCGGGCGGAAGCGGAAGCACTCGGCTATGTGGTGGTGTACCGCTCCAAGCCGATACGCGGTCCTGGGGGACGGTGGTGTCGCCGGAAGGCGAACTCCTACTACCTGCGGATCCCCGCCGCTGCTACGGCCTCTGGGGGGGCTCCCAGGCGCCGGCAGCGGGCCTCCTACTGCGTCATCACCGCCCACCACCCAACAGCAGCCCCCAAACCTGCGACAAGCCCGCCACCGTCGGGCGGAGCCGCAGAGAACCGCTCGACTGTCCTAGCGGACAGTGATGGCCGATCATCCCCTCCAGAGGGTGCGTCAACCGGCGCCGCACCCCCCATGAACAACTTCAAGCCAGCCGCGGCAACATCAATACCCTCCCCAGCAGACCGTGAAGCGGTCTCAGGGTTAATCGCCGGACTAAAAGCCAAGCTCCGGGCTGCCGCCCGGTAGCCAACCCCGCCCACCTTTCGCCTACCTACAGACCCGGTCGGCTTCCCACAGGGGAGCTGGCGTGAACCCGCCGCGTCCACAACCACGACCGAAGTGGGGCACATACCGGTCGAAAGGCGGCGATAAAGGAGGACGGTTGTCTCATCGGCCGGCTGTGTCCTCCTCGACGGCGGCCCTGACGTCATCGATGACATCACTGAACCGGCTTCGGGATGGCCCCCCGGCTTGCCGTGTTTCAGCTCGTCTCCTTCTGCGCGGCGGCTCTTTCGGCGGGGGTTGGGCGTTCAGAGGCCTTCGGACTGCATGCGGCGGCTTACGTAGGTGGCGAACCCGGGGACTGAGAACTCGAGCAGCCCGAACTGCGGGGAGTGGATGACTCCTTTGCGGATGACACGGTCACGGGTGGGAGCCACAGCGTTGATCGACTTGCCTAGGTTGGCTGCCACGTCACCGGATCCGACTCGCTCGGGTTGGAGGCGCAGGTCGAAGGGGGTTTCGGATCGTTCAAGGTCCATTGTTCGTACCATGGCGTGGACGTATGCTCGTTCGGTTTCGCTCAGCCGTTCGTAGCGAGCAGCGTAGAGGCCGGTGTCGAGTTGGCGTTGCACCGGGACGAGCGCTGCGTCGATGTCGTTGGCGGTGATGTCGGCGGCGTCGTCGGCGGCCTCCCAGGTCTCGCTGGCGTAGAGCTGGACGAAGTACGGGTACCCGGCCGAAAGTTCGACGACCCGGTTGACTGCGGCGTCCTCCCAGGTTACGCCTGCCTTCTTGGCGGGTTCGGTGACCGCCAGGCGGATGTCGCTTTCTCGGAGGCTGTCGACGGACTCATATCGGAACCGTTCGGCGTAGGTGTTCGCTTTCGACATCTCTGAAGGGAGGTAGGGCAACCCGGCGCCGATCAGGACGACCGGGAGCTCTTTGACAGCGCTCAAAGCTTGGATCAGCACGGCGAGATCCCGCTTGCGGAACACTTGGAGCTCGTCGACGAGCAACGCCACGCCTGTGTCGGTCTTCCTGGCTGACTCGCCGAGATCCCTCAACAAGGTCAGCAGCGCCGGATAGGGGTCGGATGCGGCCGCGCCAGCTGAGTCTGCCGGCATGATCTCCAGGCTTACTCCGGCGGCCCCGATTGCCAGCTTCGCCTGTCCGATCCGATGAATCCCGTCTTTCAAAGCCTTGCGTATGCCGCCGTCAGCCAGTCGAGCACCGTCGTCCACGATCGAGGCCACCGCTGCGCCCGGGTCGACATCCCGGCGGACCTCGTAGTAGCCGGCGAGCCAGCCCCGACGACGTAACTCGTCGAGTGCCTCCTTCAACAGAGCCGTCTTTCCCATCCCCCGCAGCCCGGTATAGATGAGCGGGTTTGCCTCACGCCCCACCTCCACCTGGTCAGCGATGCTTCTCACCAGCGCGAGCTGGCCGGCGCGGCCGGCCAGTACCGGGGGGCGGGTACCGGCTCCTGGTGAGTACGGATTCGTCCTCGACATGGGCAAAGTATAGCCTGTCCGTATGATTACGGTTCTATACGGGAAGGCTTTCTCGATGTGAGCGGGCCTCGCCAGGGGAGGAAAGGAGGCCGGTGACTAACTGGGACCCGTCGGAAGGTTCGTGGTGGCCTCGTCCCTAGTCGAGTTGGCGTCCGATCCTCCGGCCGAAGGCTCCCCAAAGCGAAACCGCGACTGGAGTGTGGCACATACCGGTCGAAAGGCGGCGATAAAGGACGAGGGTTGTCTCATCGGCCGGCTGTGTCCTCCTCGACGGCGGCCCTGATGTCATCGGGGGCAGGATCGGCCGGAGCGGTCTGGTCGGCCGGGGCGGTGGGGGCCGGGGCGGTGGGGGCCGGGGCGGTCTGGTCGGCCTGGTCGGCGGGTGTGGTGGGGGTGGTTTGGTGGTTGTCTGAGGTGAGGGGGCCGATGTCGAGGGAGCGTTCGACGCCGTCGTCGAAGTTCACGTAGCCGTGGTGGCGTAGGGCTTGGATGATCGGGGTTCGTAGACGC
>JAKBBA010000033.1 GCA_021808665.1 Actinomycetes bacterium | reverse complement strand
CGACGCTCGCCCCTATAACCGCGCCGACGCCGTCGACATCGGAGAGGCTGGCGGCGTCGGCGGCGGCGATAGCGTCGAGTGAGCCGAAGCGGCGGGCGAGGAGCTGGCTTCCTGTCGTGCCGAGGTGGCGGATCGACAGCCCGACGAGCAGGTTCGCGAGGCTTCGACCCTTGGAGGCCTCTACCGCTGCTCTGAGGTTAGCTACCGAAGTACCCGCCCAACCTTCAAGGGTCGCCACCTTGTCGTAGTCCAGGTAGTACACGTCCGAGACGTCGTGGAGGATCCCCGCTTCGACAAACTGGCGGACCGTCGCCTCCCCGAGGTGCTCGATGTCCATCGCCCCCCGCGACGCAAAATGCGAGATACGAGCGACGACCTGGGCGGGGCAGCTTTCGTTGACGCAGAAGGTGTCGCTTTCCCCCGCCAACCTCACGAGATGCTCCCCACACGCAGGGCAGCGGTCCGGGAACCGCCACGCTGGGACTCCCTCCGGGCGCAGGGCGACAATCGGACCTCGAACTTCGGGGATGACGTCACCGGCGCGCCTGACCACGACCGTGTCGCCCGGTCGCACGTCCTTGGCGCGAACCTGATCCTCGTTGTGCAAGGTAGCGAGGGCCACCCGGGCCCCGCCGACGACGACCGGTTCGAGCACGGCGAAAGGGGTCGCTTTGCCGGTTCGTCCGATCGACACCATGATGTCGAGTAGGAGTGTCGTTTTCTCCTCCGGGGGAAACTTGTAGGCGATCGCCCACCGGGGCGCCCTAGAAGTGGACCCGAGCTCGGAGCGCTCCGCCAGGTCGTCCAGCTTGACCACCACCCCGTCAATCTCGTATTCGAGCGAGTGGCGCCTGTCCTGCCAGGTTCGGCAGTACTCGTCGACCTCGTCGAGGCCCTCTACTACTCGGATGTGAGGGTTGACAGGGAACCCCGCCTCGCGCATCCATTCAAGCGTCTCACTGTGACGGGAAAAGCCGGGCCCTCCGTCGACGACCCCCAGCTGGTAGGCCCAAAAGCCGAGGTCGCGGCCCGCTGTCACCGCCGGATCCTTCTGACGCAGCGACCCGGCTGCTGCGTTCCTCGGGTTGATGAACTGGCGTGCCTCCAAGAGCGCCTGGCGGCGGTTGAGGTCCTCGAAGGACGCGATTGGCATGTAAAGCTCTCCCCTGACCTCGACCAGAGAGGGGACGCCACCTGCGAAACCCGTGCCGGCAGAACCCGACTTGTCCCCGGCGAACAGCGCACGGGGTATGGCCGCCACCGTCACCACGTTTGCGGTCACGTCCTCACCCACCTCGCCATCGCCCCGGGTAGCCGCCCTGACCAAGCGTCCGTGCTCGTAAAGCAGGCTCAGAGCGAGCCCGTCGATCTTGAGCTCGCAGGTGAACCGCATCCCCTTGGAGCCGCCAGCCCCGAGGCGTTCCATACGGGCACCCCACGCGATCAACTCCTCGTAGCTGGTCGTCTTGTCCAGAGACATCATCGCCGACTCGTGGCGGACAGGCGCGAACAGCGTCGACGCCTCCCCTCCCACGCGGGCGGTCGGGCTCCCCCGGGAGGCCAAACTTGGATTGTCGGCTTCGAGGCGGGCGAGCTCGGCGACCAGCTCATCGAACTCGGCATCGGTCAGTTCCGGGTCGTCGAGCACGAAGTAGCGGTGGTTGTGGTGCTCTATGAGCGCTCGGAGCTCCGCTGCTCTCGCTGCTAGGTCTCTACCGGCCACGCGAAGACGTTACCGGCGAAGCGACGCATCGGGACACCAGAACTGCTCAGCGGGCGGCAGTGCCACCCCCGACTACCAGGTCGCCCCGGTAGAGCACGACGCTCTGGCCGGGCGCAACCTTACGCAGCGGACGCTCGAATACGACCCGACCCGGTGCCTCCCAGCGCGCAGGGACGGGAACCCCGTGGGCGCTCACCTGGGCGAGGAGCTTCTCGTCCCCACCTGGAGGTTCGCGCACCCAGCAGACCGGGTCGAGACGCAGTTCAGTGACCAACAAGTCGTCGGCGGGAGCGACGGTGACGGTAGCCGCCTGCACGTTTACGGACAGCGCGTAGCGGGCACCGACAGCGGGGCCCAGCCCCCGGCGCTGACCGACGGTGACCAGCTCTAGGGCTGGCACCTCCCCCAGGAGCCTGCCCGCCTCGTCGAGCACTTTTCCCGGTCGCAGGGCTATCCGCTCGGACAGGAAAGCTGTCCGACCCCCCGAAGCTGATATGAAGCAAACGTCTTGGCTGTCAGGTTTGGAGGCCGTCTGAAGGCCGAGCGACACGGCCTTCTCCCGCACCTGCTGCTTCGTCAGGGTGCCTACTGGGAACATGACCTTGGGGAGTGTCTCGGCGTCGAGCATGTGAACCACATAGGACTGGTCTTTGGCTGCGTCGGCCCCCCGGGCAAGCCAAATCCTGCCGTCTGGTCCTTCGACGATGCGGGCGTGATGCCCGGTTGCCACTGCGTCGAACCCGAGCTGGTCGGCCCGGGCGATCAGACGGTCGAACTTGAGGTGTCGGTTGCATTCGATGCAAGGGTTGGGTGTCAAACCGGCCGCGTGGCTCTCCACGTAGGGGTCGACGACGTGACGATCGAAGTCGTCCGAGAAGTTGAACACATAGTGACTGATGCCGATCTGCTGGGCCACCCGCCGCGCGTCCTCCACGTCCCCCACAGAGCAGCAACCTCGATCCGAGGTGCCACCCCACAGTTTCATCGTGGCCCCGACCACGTCGTGTCCCGCCTCAGCTACCAGCGCCGCAGCGACGGAGGAATCCACGCCACCCGACATCGCGACCAGAACCCTCATCGTGAAACCAACGCCTTCGTAGCTGCGTCGCTTCCGAGGCGCGTCGCGCTCTCTACGACCGCTTCGGCAGCGAAGTCCACGTCGGACGAAGTGGTGTCAGGGCCCAGCGTCAGGCGGAGGCAGGACCCGGCTTCCTCCTTGGAGACGCCCATAGCCATGAGCACCGGGCTCGGCTCGAAAGCACCGCTCGCGCAGGCCGCCCCCGCCGAGGCGCACACTCCGGCCTCGTCGAGCAGGAACAGCAACGACTCGGCTTCGACGCCGGGAAAACGCAGATGGCAATGCCCTGGGACCCTCGGCGAGTCCACCGCCGTAGCCACCGACGAGCTGACACCGCCCGTCACCGCATCGCAAAGCCTGTCGCGTAGGCCGGCCACCCTGGCAGCTATCTCGGCTCGCTGCTCGCTGCGCGCTCTGAGAGCGGCCGCCATTCCAAGCGCCCCGGCCACGTTGTGGGTTCCGCTTCGCCGGCGCCGCTCTTGACCTCCACCGTGGAGGATCGGGGAGATCTGAACGCCTGGTCGAACTGCGAGAACTCCGGCACCCTGAGGGCCACCGAACTTGTGCCCGCTGATGGAGACCAGGTCGGCGCACGCCGCCGCCGACCGGAGGTCCATCCAAGGGGCCGCCTGCACCGCGTCGGTGTGGAGGACCGCACCCGGGGAGCGCTTGCGGACACGCTTTGCTACGGCGTCGAGATCCTGGACGACACCGGTCTCATGGTTGGCAAGCTGTACCGACACCACCGCAACACCTGGATCCAATAGCCGGCTGAGATGGTCGAGGTCCACCCTGCCGTCACTGCCAACTCCGAGCACCCTCACCTCGCGGCCGCTGCGAACCGCAGCTTCGAGGACAGCCGGGTGCTCGACTGCGCTCACCACTAACGCTCCCCGGCCGGGCGCCGACGCGCCAAGCAGCGCCAAGTTGTCGGCTTCGGTACCCCCAGATGTGAATACGATCCCACCTGGGGTGAAGCCGATCAGATCGGCGATCTGCTCTCTGGCCTCGTCGATCGCTTGGCGGGCACGCCTGGCAACCTGGTGAGCGCCCGACGGGTTCCCAAAGCCCGAGGTAATCCAGCCGACCGTCGCAGCCACGGCGTCAGGGTGCATCGGGCCGCCGGCCGCGTGGTCCAAGTAGACAGCCACACAGGCGAGCGTAGCGCCGGCGGGAGCGTGGCGCGCCATCACCTCCGGGGAGGACTACCGTCGAGGTGTGTTTATCGGACTCTGTCAACCTTCAGCGAAGTGAGCGACCTAAGACTTGACCCACTGACCGGCCGGTGGGTCGTCGTAGCCGGGGAGCGGGCCCAGAGGCCGTCGGACTTCCTACCCCGACGTCTTCCCGTCGAGGACGACCCGCTGCGCCCGTGCCCGTTCTGTCCTGACACCAGGCCGGCGCTGCCGCCGATACTGGAGCTTCCCGGCCCCAGCGGAAACTGGGCTGTCAGGGTGCTGCCGAACCTCTACCCGGCCTTCAGCGGTAGCGAACCGATGGTGGTGAGCCATCTCGGTCCGCTTTTCACCCAAGCTCCCGCAAGCGGAGCCCACGAGGTGATCGTGCTGTCCGACCGCCACGACGTCAGTTGGGCGGATCTGACTCCGGGCGAGTCGGCGTTGATAACCGCTGCTATCAAGGCGAGGATGCTCGAGCACGCCGAGTCGCCCGGGTTGCGCTACAGCCAGGCTGTAGTGAACTCGGGCAGGGAAGCCGGGGCGTCTGTGGAGCACCCTCACGGCCAGCTGCTGTCCATGCCGTTCATACCCGGCGAAGCTGCCCACGAGCTAGCCGGTTTCGCCCGCTTCCAGGGCAACTGCCTGCTGTGCGCGGCTGTCGACGCCGAGGAGGAGGCAGGCCAGCGCATCGTGCACTCTGACGATTCGGTGATGACAATAGCCCCGTTTTGGAGTGGGACACCCTACGAGATGCTGCTGATCCCCCGCAGGCACGAGACCCACCTCCACGACGCCAGCGACGACGACCTGGCCGGCGTGGCTGCGGCGGTGGCACGCGCCCTGTCGGCTATGCGGTCAAGCGTCGGGGACGTCGCCTATAACATCATGTTCCACTCGGCGCCGTTCCGCACGCGTTCGGAGTTCCACTGGCACGTTCATGTGATACCCAAGATCTCCACCCGGGGCGGCTTCGAGATGGGCTCGGGGGTGTTCATCAACGTGACGCCCCCTGAGCGGGCGGCGCTGGACCTGCGGTCCGCTTTGGCCGCTAACGCCTGAGCGGCTCCAGCCAAATCACGCCAAGCGGGGGCAAGGTCAGCTCCATCGACCATTGGCGACCGTGCCAATCCAACTGCTCGCAGTGCAACTCGCCGGGGTTGGCGACGCCGCTTCCACCCCAACGCGGATCGTCGGTGTTGACAATCTCCCTCCACGATCCGCCTGAGGGGATCCCGACTCTGTAGCCGTATCGCACGACGGGAGTTAGGTTAGCGATGCACAACACTTCGCCGGGCGTTTCCCCGCCGCGAGCCGTCCGTCGGAGGAACGCCAGGACACTCTGGTCGGAGTCGTCCGCTTCGATCCACTCAAAACCGGCCGGAACGTCGTCGGCCTGCCAGAGTGCCGGGAGTCGCTTGTACACCCGATTGAGCTCGCCTAGAAGGTCTCCGACCTGACGGTGCTGGTCCCATCGTTCGAGGATCCACCAGTCGAGCTGGCGGTTGTGATCCCACTCCGTCTCGGGGGCGAGCTCAGCTCCCATGAACACGAGTTGCTTTCCGGGGTGAGCCCACATCCACGCGTAGAGAGCTCGAAGGTTGGCGAGCTGCTGCCAGCGGTCACCGGGCATCTTCGCCAGCAGTGACCCCTTGCCGTGCACCACCTCGTCGTGGGAAAGCGGCAACACGAAGTTCTCTGACCACGCGTACAGGAACCCAAAGGTGAGCTCCCCGTGGTGGTAGCGGCGGTGGATCGGGTCGTGGTGGAAGTAGTCGAGAGTGTCGTGCATCCAGCCCATGTTCCACTTGAAACCGAAACCGAGCCCGCCCAGGTACACGGGGCGTGACACCCCAGGCCACGAGGTCGACTCCTCGGCGATCACTGTTGCACCGGGGTGTTCGCCGAAGAGGACGACGTTGACCTCTTTTATGAACTCGACCGCTTCGAGGTCCTCGCGTCCTCCGAAGCGGTTGGGCACCCATTCGCCGTCCTTGCGCGAATAGTCGAGGTAGAGCATCGAAGCGACAGCGTCCACCCGCAGGGCGTCGACGTGGAATTGCTCGACCCAGTAGAGGGCGTTCGCTAACAGGAAGTTCCTGACCTCGTTACGCCCGAAGTTGAATATGAGCGTTCCCCAGTCGGGGTGCTCTCCTTGGCGAGGGTCGGCGTGCTCGTACAAGGCTGTTCCGTCGAAACGGGCGAGAGCGAAGTCGTCCTTAGGGAAATGCGCCGGCACCCAGTCGACGATCACTCCGATCCCTGCCCGGTGCAAGGCGTCGATGAGGGCTCTCAATCCGTCCGGGTCGCCGTAGCGTGATGTCGGTGCGTAGTACCCCGACACCTGGTATCCCCAGGATCCGCTGAAAGGATGCTCGGCGATTGGCATGAACTCGACGTGGGTGAAGCCGAGGTCACCCACGTATCGGGGGAGGATCTCGACGAGCTCCGCGTACCCGAGCGGCCGGGAGGCTTCACCGTCGCCGCCTGTCCAACGCCAGGACCCAAGGTGCATCTCGTAGACCGACATCGGCTCGTGCAGGAGGTCGCCTCCCCTGCGCCGTTCCAGCCAATCGCTGTCACCCCACTCGTAGGCCGACCCGGCGGTTACTACGCTGGCCGTTGCCGGGGGGAGCTCCATCTGGAACGCCATCGGATCGGTCTTGATCCTCAGCTGGTTAGACGACGTAAGGATCTCGTACTTGTACCTCTCACCCGCTTCCACCCCGGGCACGAATAGCTCCCAAACCCCGGAGGATCCGAGCGAGCGCATCGGATGGACCCGGCCGTCCCAGAAGTTCCAGTCGCCGACCACCCGTACCGACGTCGCGTTGGGAGCCCAAACAGCGAACGCCGTACCGGCGACGCCGTTGTGCTCACGTCTGTGCGCCCCTAGGACCTCCCAGAGCCTGTGGTGACGACCCTCCCCGAAAAGATGCAGGTCTAGTTCTCCCACGGTAGGCCACGCCGAGTAGGGGTCGTGGAAGCGGAAGCTACGCCCTGACGGCCCGTCTCCGTAGAGCGCTTCGAGCTCGTATGCCCCCGCAGGGTCCCCGGCGGCGGTCTCGGGGCGTATCCCTTCGAACAGGCCCGCCGGGTGTATGAGGGTCATCTCGACGGGGTCTGCCCCCTGCCAGCAAAGCCGCATCCTCGACGCCCCAGGTCGGTATGCCCGCACGGCACTGCCGTGACGGCCGAGAACCCTGTGCGGGTCGCCGTGACGGCCCGCCACGAGGCGATCTATGTCGTCGGCTAGCCCCGATCCGGCCCCCTCCGCCGCTCTCCCGGCCCCCGTAACAGCCTCGGCGGCGGCCCGGGCGACTCCTGCCATGGTCGGCTCCTGAGTCAACTGCGATCCTCCCCTTCTTGCTCGTCGCGTTCGCCGCTCATCGGATCGACCAGCCTTTCCAGTGCTTCGAGAGGTATGTCCACCCACTCCGGCCGGTGCGCCATTTCGTAGTCGAGCTCGTAGAGGGCCTTGTCCAACTCGTAGACGGCCGTGACGTCAGGGACGGCGGCCGGGTCAGGGATCAGAGAGGCCACCCCGGCCTCGCTTCGGTAACCCGACAGGAACGCGCTCCGGTTGCGGAGCTCCCACGCGAGCGCCGCCGGGCGCAGCAGCAGGCGTTCGTGGGGTTCCCGCTCCCGCAGGGAAAATTGTGAGGCGTAATGGAACGAGCGGAGCATGCCAGAAACGTCCTTCAACGCCGAGGCCGGCGCCAGCCGCTCTGCCAGGGGACGGTCCGGCTCCCCCTCGAAGTCCAGCACGAACCACCCTTGGTCGGTGCGCATCACCTGACCCAGGTGGAGATCCCCGTGGACTCTTATTGCCGGCCCGGGACCATCCAGCGAAGCGACGCGAGCTATTAGAGGCTCGACGGCGACGCCCAGGTCCCGTCCGAGTCTGTCGGTCGCGACGGCGAGCCGCCTCCGGATCGACGCGATCAGCCCTTCCCACGTTTCGCCAGCCTGGCCGGGGGACCCCGCAGGGAAGAGCCTGCTTAGATACTGGTGCATTTGGGCAGTCACCTGGCCGAGCCTCGCCGCCTCTGGCGCGAAGTCGCCGCCTGCCTCAGCCGGCTGGGGGCCCCCTGAGGCGTCATAGAGGCTGTAGAGGTCACGCAGCGACGCCAAAGCCAGGGCCCAACCGTCGCTTCCGCCCGCCAGGTAGGTCTGAGCGAAGGCGAAGTCGTAGGCTTCGTCGCCCCAAAGCACGACCGGCGAGGCGACGTTCGCGAAGCCGGCACCTGCGAGCGCCGATGTCACCTCGGCGTCGGGGTTGCGCCCCGGACGCAGACGTCTGAACACTTTGAGAATGAGCCGGTCATCGAAGATCACCGAGGTGTTTGACTGCTCTGCCGTTACCGGCCTGCAACGCTCGGCGCTCTCGCCGCCGCCAGAAATCACCTCCAGCAGCCTGATAGCAGCCTCGGGGTCCCCGAGTGCGTCGCACACAGCCAGGTCGCCCACGACCGAGATCACCGTCCTTGGATCCACCCCGCTGGGCTCGGAAGCTTCGCGCAGCACGAGCACCAGCTGGTAAACGTCCTCTTTGGCTTTCACGAGAACCTGCCAAAGCGATCCCAACGCCTGGGCTCCTGACAGACGCGTGGCGCTCACCAACGAAACGTCGGGCCCTTCTGAGCTCTCGCCCGAAGCGAACCACCGCTGCCCTGACAGGTACGATCCGAGGCTGGCGACGAACCCGTCTACCCAGGACGTGCCGGCGGGGGCAGCGGCCATCAGATTCCCTCGGGGTTGTCCGCCAGCCCGAACCAGTAAAAGCCGTAAGGCGGCAGGGTCACGAAATAGGACTCCTCTCCTATTCGGGGGAAAGGCACCCTGCCCATCAGCTCGACAGGCGTCCGACCCGCCCAGCGCTGTAAAGGCAGCTCGGCGGGCTGGGCAAGCTTGGACAGGTTGCACACGCACAGCACTACGTCTTGCTCTACCCGTCGCGCCGGGAGCTCAAAACGGTTTTCGCCAGCAGTGAGCACCGTCACCTCCTCGGATGCAGGGTCAGCCGTTCCGCCGGGCAAGCCGATAGGCACAGGGTCGAGCGTGCGCACGTATGCGAGGACCGAAGGGTTGTCGGCGCTTATGACGTCGAAGGAGCCCGTACCGAAGACAGGGTGTTGGCGGCGAACTTCTAGCATGCGCTTCATCCAGTGCAAGAACGAACTTTGGTTGCGCATTCCCGCCTCGACGTTCACAGCCTGATACCCATAGACAGGGTCCATCAACGGAGGAAGGTACAGCTGGGCGAAGTCCGCCGTGCTGAAACCGCCGTTACGGTCCGGCGACCACTGCATCGGGGTCCGCACGCCGTCCCGGTCGCCGAGATAGATGTTGTCCCCCATGGAGATCTCGTCGCCGTAGTAGAGGATGGGAGAGCCGGGGAAAGAAAACAGCAGGGCGTGGAGAAGCTCGGCTACCCGCCTGTCGTTGTCCACAAGCGGCGCGAGGCGACGGCCTATGCCTATGTTTCGTTTCATGCGGGGGTCCTTGGCGTACTCGGCCCACATGTAGTCGCGTTCCTCGTCTGAGACCATCTCCAATGTCAGCTCGTCGTGGTTACGCAGGAAGATCCCCCACTGACACCCGGACGGTATCTCAGGGGTGCGGGCGAGGATCTCCGTTATCGGGTAGCGCTGCTCGCGCCGAACGGCCATGAACATCCGCGGCATGACAGGGAAGTGGAAGCACATTTGGCATTCGTCTCCGTCCCCGAAGTATGCGACGACATCTTCAGGCCACTGGTTCGCCTCGGCTAGCAGGAGACGGCCGGGGTACAAAGCGTCTACTTCTTTACGCAGGCGACGGAGGTACTCGTGGGTTTCGGGAAGGTTCTCGCAGTTGGTGCCGTCCCGTTCGAACAGGTAAGGCACCGCGTCGAGGCGGAATCCGTCCAAGCCAATGTCAAGCCAGTACCGACAGACGTCTATCATCGTGTCGGCGACTTCGGGATTGTCGTAGTTAAGGTCCGGCTGATGGTGGAAGAACCGGTGCCAGTAGAATTGGCCGCGCTGAGGGTCGAGAGTCCAGTTGGATTTCTCCGTGTCCACGAAGATGATCCTGGCGTCGCGGTACTCCTCGTCGTTGTCCCGCCACACGTACCAGTCCGACTTGGCGTTGTTGGTGCTGCGGCGGGACTCCTGGAACCAAGGGTGCTGGTCGGACGTGTGGTTCATGACCAGGTCGGCGATTATCCGGATCCCCCGGCGGTGCGCCTCCTCTACGAGCTCCACGGCGTCCGCCAAGTCCCCGTACTCGGGGAGGATCGTCCAGAAGTCGCTTATGTCGTAGCCGCCGTCACGAAGAGGGGACTGGTAGAAAGGAAGGAGCCACAGGCAGTCCACGCCGAGCCACTGCAGGTAGTCGAGCTTGGAAGTCAGCCCGGCGAGGTCGCCCGTTCCGTCGCCGTTGGCGTCGTAGAACCCGCGAACCAACACCTCGTAGAATACTGCGTTTTGGTACCAGTTGCTCACGGCGCAACCTTCGCTGTCTCGACGGCGAAGATGTGAGCCGTCCGCGTCGCCGGGTCGAGCCGCACGTAGGGTTCCGGTCCAGGCCAGACGAAGACCTCTCCGCTCAGCAGATCGGTGACTCGCAGGGGCCAGGCGGCGCCGGCACCCAGAGCACCTGGGTCGATCTCAAGGAGGGCTTCTTGGGCTGAGTCAGGGTCGAGGTTCACGACGCACAGGACCATGTCGGCGCCGTCGTCGCTCGTCTTGGAGTAGGCGATCACCGAATCGTTGCTCGTAGACCAAAAACGTACACTCCGGAGGCGTTGCAAAGCGGGGTGGGCACGCCGGATGGAGTTGACCTTCGATATGAGCGGATAGAGGCTGCCGGGCGCGTGGTAGTCACGGACCTTGACCTGATACTTCTCCGAGTCGAGGTACTCCTCGTTGGTGTCAGACGCAGGCTGGTTCTCGTAGAGCTCGTAGCCCGAGTAGATGCCATAAGAAGGCGACAAGGTTGCCGCCAGAACGAACCTGAGGGCGAAAGCGCTAGGCGGACCGTTGCGGAGTGGGCCTGAGAGGATGTCGGGCGTGTTGGGCCAGAAGTTCGGGCGCATGTAGTCCGCCTTCGGCCCGTGAGCGAGCTCCTCCATGTAAGCCCAGATACCGTCCGGGCCGTGCTGGGTGGTCCGCCACGTGAAGTAGGTATAGCTCTGGCTGAACCCGGCCTCAGCCAGGCGTGCCATCACGTGGGGCCGGGTGAACGCTTCGGCGAGGAAGATCACGTCGGGGTGTTTGGAGCGGACAGCGTCTATGACCCACTCCCAAAAGGCGACGGGCTTGGTGTGGGGGTTGTCAACCCGGAAGATCTTCACGCCGAATGAGATCCAGTGCTCGAAGATATCCCGGCAGGCCTTCCACAGGGCCACCCGGTCAACCTCACGCTCAGGCCAGAAGTTGATCGGGTAGATGTCCTGGTAGATCTTAGGAGGATTCTCGGCGCAGGCGATCGTCCCGTCTGGGCGGTGGTGGAACCACTCTGGGTGCTCGGACACCCACGGATGGTCCGGTGAGCACTGGAGGGCGTAGTCGAGAGCCAACTCCATGCCATTCGCAGCGAGCACATCGACGAGGCGTCTAAGGTCGGCTTCGTCTCCCAACTCCGGATGGATGGCAGTGTGACCTCCCTCCGCCGAGCCGATAGCCCAAGGGCTTCCAGGGTCGCCTGGGCCTGCGGTGAGAGTATTGTTGGGGCCTTTGCGGAACGTCCGGCCGATCGGGTGGATCGGCGGTAGGTACACCACGTCGAAACCGAGCCCGGCGAGATCTCCGACACGTGCGGTCACGCCGGCCAGTCCACCGACGGAACGGGGGAACTGCTCGTACCATGCGCCGAAAAGAGCCCGCGGTCTGTCCACCCACAGAGGCGCCGGGTCCGAAGAGGTGAGATCTACCGCGGTTTCGGCGTCCAGTTCGGCGCCGTAGGAGCCGAACCTAACCGTCCAGCCATCGACGACGATGCGGTGCGGACCGACCTGCTCGGCGACGAGGCTCGCCTCCCACTCGTCATTGCCGAGCGGGACAAGAGGGGACTCCGCCACAAGCGACAGCTGCGCAGGCCTGCCCTTGGAACGTGCGCTTTCCAAGAAAAGCCTGGCCCGACCGGCTATCGGATCGTGCCCGTCGCGGAACATGACAACGCTTACCTTGATTGTCTCGCCCACGACGCTTTTCGCCGGCTGCAACCCCGAAGGCGTCCGAGGTCTCACGCCGTCGAGTACGAGTCGCCCCGTCACCGGTTTGACCCCCGGCTCGAAGCGCTGCTAGACGAGCTTGCCGCCTGGTGTTCCCCTCTCACGACCCCACGCTACCAGCCTGAGTGGGACGCTGACCGCTTCAGCGACCGCCAGGCCGGCGAGACGGCCCCGCCCGGCGCGATAGCGTAATGTCCATGAAAGCGTTTCGCAGCTTCGCCGTACGAGCCAGACTTCCCGAGACGCTGGCTCCGCTCCGGGAGATCGCCTGCAACTTGCGCTGGTCATGGGACACCCGTACCCAGGATCTGTTTCGTTGGATCGACCCCGAAGTGTGGGATACAAGCACGCACGACCCGATCAGGCTGCTCAACTTGGTCAGCCGGGACCGCCTGGAGCACCTGGCAAGCGATCCGACTTTCACGGCCTTCCTCTCCGAACGCTACGACGAACTGACCAGGTATCTCGAAGCGCCGAAGTGGTTCCAGCAGCGCGACGGGCACCACCTGAGCTGCGTCGCATACTTCTCCCCCGAGTTCGGCATCGCGGAGGCTCTTCCCCAGTATTCGGGGGGCCTCGGAATCCTAGCCGGCGACCACCTAAAGGCCGCTAGTACCCTCGGGGTTCCGATCATCGGAGTCGGCCTGATGTACCGCTCTGGGTATTTCCGTCAGCACCTGGACCAAAGCGGGTGGCAGCAGGAGCGTTTCCCGATCCTCGACCCACACGCGATGGCCACAGAGCTGGTGGATGATCTGACCGTGTCGGTCGACATGGCCGGCGAAAGCGTGTCGGCGCGGGTATGGCTGGTCCAGGTCGGCCGGGTGAAGCTGTACCTGCTCGACTCCGACACCGAGCCCAACAGCGACGAGAGCCGCAAGATCACTGACCGTCTCTACGGGGGTGGGATAGAGCACAGGCTTCGCCAGGAGATTCTCCTTGGCATCGGCGGAGTGAGAGCCCTCGGGGCGCTCGGCTTGGAACCCGAAGTGTGTCACACCAACGAAGGCCACGCCGGCTTCCTCGGCTTGGAACGGGTGCGCCAGCTTGTCACCAGGCGCGGTTTGTCCTTCGACGAGGCGGTGGAAGCTGTCAGAGCTGGCACGGTGTTCACGACCCACACTCCTGTCCCAGCGGGCATAGACCGCTTCCCCCGCGAGCTGATGGAGCGCTACTTCTCCGGCTTGGCGGACGAGTGTGGAATCTCCTTCGACAAGCTGATGTCCGTTGGGCACTTCCCGGGCGAGGACTCCTTCGAGCCTTTCAACATGGCCGTGATGGGCTTGCGACTGGCTGCTAGGTCCAACGGGGTTGCGAAGCTGCACGGTCAGACAAGCAGGGAGATGTTCCAGGGGCTGTGGCCGTCTGTGGACACCGAGGATGTGCCGATCGGCTCGGTGACCAACGGCGTTCACGGCAGGACCTGGGTGTCGGCGGCCATGGACGACCTGTACTGCAAGTACGTCTCGCCGGCGTGGAACGACGCCGGCCCCGACGAGTGGGCGAGAATTTCCAATGCCCGCGACGACGAAGTGTGGCGGGCCAGAGACCAAGGCCGAGAGGCCCTCATCGACTTCGTAAGGGACCGACAACGCCGAGCCCTGCGCGCCAGCGGCGTGCCCGTAGCCGAGCAGGCCTGGGTCGAGGAGCTGCTCGACTCCCGTTTCTTGACGATCGGCTTCGCCCGTCGTTTCGCCACCTACAAGCGGGCTACGTTGCTCCTCTCCCAGCCGGAGCGGCTCAAGGCGTTGCTTCTCGACGACCGCAGACCGATTCAGCTGGTGTTCTCCGGCAAAGCTCACCCCGCAGACGACCTCGGCAAGCAGATGATCGCTGAAATCATCCGTTTCGCGAGCGACCCGGTCGTCCGCCAGAGGATCGCGTTCGTCGCTGACTACGACATAGCCGTGGCGAGGATGATGTTACAGGGCAGCGACGTGTGGCTCAACACTCCCCGACGGCCGATGGAGGCCAGCGGCACGTCCGGCGAGAAGGCGGCCCTAAACGGAGTGCTGAACCTTTCGATCCTCGACGGGTGGTGGGACGAGATGTTCGACCCCCGCAACGGGTGGGCTATCCCGTCGGCCGAGACTCTAGAAGACACCGACCAGAGGGACAGGGTCGAAGCCGACCACCTTTTCTCGATCATCGAGCGGGAGATTATCCCGGCTTTCTACGAGCGCTCCACGCAACGACACTCTCGCGAGTGGGTGGCGAAGATAAAGACCTCTGTAGCTACTCTCGCCCCGAAGGTGATGGCCTCCCGGATGGTGCGCGAGTACGTCGAGGATTACTACGAGCCGTCCGCCGCGCACGCGACCCGCCTCGCAGCGGACGCTTACAGGGGAGCTAAGGACGTTGCCGCGTGGAAGCAGCGGGTAACGGAGGCATGGCCGCAGGTTAAGGTCCTCGACGTCGACGACGGGGGTAACGTCGTCGACGTCGACCTCGGCGAGCCGCGCAACGTTTCGGTTCAGGTCGAGCTGGGAGACCTCGAACCCTCCGACGTCAAGGTGCAGATCCTGCACGGCCCAGTCGGCGCTGGCGGGGAGATGAAGTCCACTTCGGTCGTCGACCTGCTCAGGGCGGACGGCGGCCGCTACGAAGGCTGCTTCATCTGCGACCGCTCGGGCCTGCACGGCTACACAGTCAGGGTCGTCCCCAACCACGAAGGGCTCGCAGATCCATTCGAGCTCGGCTGCGTCACCTGGGGCTGACCCCCAAGGCGGCTCTCAGTGCTGCCGCCGCTTCGTACGAGTCAATCTCGCGCCGTGCCAGGGCAGCCTCTATGCGCGTGTAGCCTTCACCAAGCTCGTTTGCTTCTATCTCGGACACTATTTGCGCTAGGAGCACAGAACGGGCTTCTTCGAGCATCCGCCGGCGGCGGCGAGTTTCGAGCTCGCCGGTCTCCTCCAGATGTCGACGGTGCGCTTCGATGACCTCCCATAGCTCGCGGATCCCTTCGCCCGCCGGCGAAGCCGCCGCCGTGGCGAGCACCGGAGGCCTCCACGCCGTTACGTCCCTAGCGGCGGCCGCCCGTGCGTGCCGGCTGGACAACGCCCCGGCTGAAAGGTCCAGCATCGACTCCAAGTCCCGCCTGGTCTGTTCGGCGCCGGGACGGTCCGCCTTGTTCACGACGAACACGTCCGCGACTTCGAGGAGGCCTGCTTTCGCCGCCTGTACGGAGTCACCCCAACCGGGGTTCACCACGACGACTGTCGTGTCGGCTGCCGCTGCAACCGCCACCTCTACCTGCCCGACGCCGACCGTTTCGACGAGGATCGTCGGGTACCCGCAGGCAGCGAGGACCCTTACCGCCTCCGGCGCGGCGAGGGCGAGGCCACCTAGATGGCCTCTAGTCGCCATTGAGCGGATGAAGACCCCGTCGTCGGTCGCGTGACCTGACATCCTTATTCTGTCCCCTAGTATCGCCCCGCCCGAGTACGGCGAGCTCGGGTCTACAGCGAGCACCCCGACCTTGGACCCTTCCGACCTGATCACCCCGATCAGCTTGTCGGTCAGGGTCGACTTTCCGGCGCCGGGCGCCCCCGTGATACCAACCACGTGGCGGGCGGAGCCGCCGGCGAAGACGAGCCGGCTGACCCGGCGAGCAGCGGGGCCAGAGCGCTCGACTAGCGAAAGCAGCCTTCCCAAAGCGGCGCGATCACCACTCCTGGCCGCCTCGAACAACGTGGCCGGATCTCTGCGCCCTGCCTCGACGGTGGGGATAGTGGCGGTTTCACGCTCATAGGGTTTCATGTCCCGATAAGTATGTCCCGCCGACCCGGGCGCCCCGCCAGTCGTCGTAGGCTCGTGCCGTGACCTACAGCGCAGGATCCTCCCTCGTCGACGTCGAACGCCTCTTGGAGCTGACCAAGGAGATGGTTTCGGTTGACACCCGCAACCCACCGGGGAACGAAACGCCCATCGAAGGAGTGGTCCGCTCCGCTCTGCAACATTGGGATCCGCGCTGGACCAGGATCGAGCCCTCGCCGGGAAGGTTGTCGCTCGTGGCAGAGATCCCACACCCCGACGGTCCCGATCCTTCGAGGAGGACTCTCATCGTCAACGGCCACCTCGACGTGGTACCGGTCAACGCCCCGGCGTGGAGCGGCGACCCTTTCAGCCCCAGAGTGCTCGACGGCAAGCTCTTCGGGCGAGGTTCCGCCGACATGAAAGGGGGTATAGCCGCCGCTATCACGGCCTTAGACACGCTTGAGCGGTCCGGGGGTGTGCCTGGTGCGAACATAGTCTTCCATCTCGTCGCCGACGAAGAGCGTGGCGGAGCCCTCGGCACGAACGTCCTCCTCGACATGGGACTTATAGCCGGCGACGCCTGCCTGATCCCCGAGCCGACCGACCTTGCCGTGTGCGTCGCAGAGCGCGGCCTGCTCCAAGGGAGGGTCGTCGTGGCGGGAAAGCCGGCGCACGGAAGCCGCCCCCGGGAAGGCGTTTCGGCGATCGAGCACGCTGCGCGCGTGGTGCTTGCTCTGCACGGAGCCGACTTCGGCGGCCCCGAGCACCCCCTGCTCGGCGCGCCCAGCGCCAACGTCGGGATCATAAACGGAGGCAGTGCTTTCAACACTGTCGCAGAAAGCTGCGTAGTCGGAGTCGACCGCCGACTTCTTCCAGGCGCCACCGTTTCGTCCGCCACAGAGGAGATCATCGCCAGGATCGACGGGGCAGCAGCGGACGGCCTCAGCTACACCTTCGAGGTGGACACCTTCGGCGAGGCGAGCGAGATGCCCTCCAACGACCCTTTCGCGTCGATGGTTCGTTCGTGCGTCGCGTCGGTCACCGGGTGGGACCCCGACGTCATCGGCATGACGTTCACGACCGACGCCAGGTTCGTCAGGAACCAGGCCAAGATGCCGGCGGTGGTGTGCGGGCCAGGAGCGATAGACCAGGCGCACGGCGACGACGAGTACGTGACCGTCGAGCGCCTAGCGCAAGCGTGCGAGGCCTTCGCCAGGCTTTACGCCCAGTTCCGCTGAAACCTCCCGGCGTCCCGGCCATGCTACGGGCGAAGCCCCGCTTAGACGACCGTCCGCAGGAGTTCGTGCATCTCTTGCGCAAGGGCGCCGACCGAGTCGAACTCGCCGTCCAAGTCGAGGACGGCGAGGAGAGCGCGAAGCTTGGACATAATCCGAAACCAGTCGACCTCGTCCATTCCCAAAAGGGGAGAGCCACCGACGAGCGACGCCCACTCTCGGACCGCCTCCTGGCGGTCGGTGTCGGCAGGGTCGGCGGCTAGTCTGCCGGTCGAGGCGAACAACTCGGTCAGCGCCTGGTAGCGCTCCTCGTCGGTGTCGTCGTCGCCAGCGGCGCCGATAATGTCCTCGAAGATGCCGTCGACGTCTTCCTCTCGCTCCGCGGGCACCAATAGGTCGTCGCCGTCCCACTCGAATTCGATCCCCGCCGCAGACAGTCTCACTTCGAGCTCGGCGCGTTGGTCGGGCAGCCAGTCGGGGAGCTCATAGACGGTTCGCTCCGAGCGCGTCGCGCCACCGGCCTTGGATGGGTCGTCGTCGGGGATCTCGGAACCGTCTGCGCCGGCTGGCTCCCCAAGCTGGGCTGCGTCCGGGCCGGCCGACGGCTTTTGGAGCAGGCGACGCAGGACCGCTGCCTGCGTGGCGATCGCCTCGTCCATGGCTTCCTCAGCGCCGAGTAGGGCCAGCAGCTGGCGGGTGACCCGGCCCACCGCTGCCCACTGCTGCTCGTCGAAACGCCCGTAACGTTCGACGGTGAAAACCGAAGCCGAAGCCTCAGCCACGTCGGCGTCCGCTTGCATGTCAGTCGGGTCATCACATAGGCGTGACACAGCGTCAGAGAGCAGTTCGACAGCGGCTTTAACCTCAGAGTTCTCCTCGCCGCCGGAGTCAGTTGCGACCCGGCCGGTGTCACCCTGGGCCTCTCCCGATACCCCTGTGTCACCGCCGCCGGCGGTGTCGCCACCCGCCACCCCCGCGCTTTCAAAGCCGAAGTCCTCGCCGTCTGGGTCCTCGCCGTCAGCATCCTCGTCCCCTTCGGCGCCGTTCGCCGTGGAAACTCTGAGGCGGCGCGGCCTGAGAAGGTCGCCGAGGACGGCGACGAGGTCATCGACGCGCGACTCGTCGGAGGCGTCCACTACGAGCTCTTCGTCCTCAAAGCGGTGGGGGATGCCCAGGTCGTTAAGGCGGACGATCAGCTCACCGCGTTCGGCGCCACCCCAACCGTCGATGCGATAACCAACCTCGTCCTCTTCAGGGCCGGGCGACAACTCCGCGAGGGCTGAGGGCGTCAGCTTCTCCTTGCATGCGTGACAGCGACCCCGCGATCCGACCTCGTAACCGCAGTTGCGGCAGTACCAGATCCTGCTCAACGCCCTGGCCGCTTCGGCAGTATCGGGGCGGCCCGACCTGTGCCCGCCGCCGACGAACCGGCAGCGACCGGCGTACGGTCCGTCGCCCGAGGGTCGGAGCGGGAGTTGATCTCGTGGTATTCCTCCTCGACGTTCACCGACCACACGTCGTGGTCGGCGCCGAAGAGGTTCTCGACGGTGAGCATGGCCGTGTACATCGAGTGATCCTGGTTGTTGTAGCGGTGCATGCCGTTACGTCCCACCGGGTACACGTTCGGGGCGTTGCCGGCGATCCATGCCCGGATCTTGTCGACGTTGGCGGCGTAGTCGAGGTCGTAGTAGGGGTAGGCCTTAGGCATACGCACGACGTAACCGGCCTCCACCTTGTCTGGGTCGAGCAGGCCAAGGCGACCCAGCTCCTGAGCCCCGCGGGCAACAAGGTCGGCGTCTGCAGCAGTCCAGTCCTCGTCGCCCTCCTCCACGGTGTACTCAAGGCCGAGCACGTTGCGGCCCTCTTTAACCATGAAAGGTGACCACGAACCAAAGTTCTGAATTCGCATCGTCTTCACCGACGTGTCGTGGATGTAAATCCAGTTGTCGTCCCATGGGACCGCCTCGGCGGGCACGACCAAAGCCACGGTAAGGAAGTCTCTGTAGTACAGGTCGTCAGCCGCCCGTCTTACCTCGTCCGGGACGGGAGGGTCGAACGCTCTCACAAGCGACGCTATAGGCATCGACGAGATCACGGCCGAAGCCTCCAACGTGGTCTCCGCGCCGTCGCGCGAAGCAACGACCCACACGGCACGACCGCCGGCGTGGATAATACGAGTCGCCTTGGTGCCCATGAGAACCTTCGCTCCCATCGCCTGGGTCAACTCAGCGCAGCGCTCCCACATCATGCCCGGACCGAGGCGGGGATACTGGAACTCCTCGATGAGGGAGGTGATGTCTTTCTGGTTACGCTTAGGCAGCAAGGCGTTGACTACAGCCGACGCCAGCGAGAGGTTCTTCACCCGCTGGGCCGCCCAGTCGGCCGGCATCTCCGAGGCAGGATGACCCCACACCTTCTCGGTGTAGGTCTTGAAGAAATGGTTGTAAAGCCTCCAGCCGAATCTCGCTACAAGCCAACCCTCGTACATCTGTTGATCCGCGGGAGGACGGACCCGCGCCCACGCGTATGATGCCACGCACCGAAGCGCCTCCAAAACACCGAGGTTCGACAGTGCATTCGAAGCTTTCAGCGGGTAATCGTAGAACTTACCTTTGTAGTAGATGCGACTCTTGCGTGGTCGCAGCAGGAAATCCTCGTCGGGTAGCACCTCGTGCCAGAACGACTCGACGGGAGCCACCTTGGTGAAGAACCGGTGACCTCCTATGTCGAAGCGCCACCCGTCGCGCTCGACGGTACGGCTTATGCCCCCGACCACGTCGTCAGCCTCCAGCACCGTTGCCGTCGAACCCCGCTTGGCCAGCTCGTAAGCAGCCGTCAGCCCGGCCGGGCCGCCACCGACGATCACGACATCGGAGGCCAGTTCGGGTATGGGATCAGTCAAAGCGTGCTTCCTCTCATAAAAGCTCAGGCTTTACCCGCACGGCCACGAAACGAGCTCGGCGGGTTGGCGGCGTAGCAGCGTACCTTCGGGGATCCGTTCCGACGGGTCAACTGCTGAATCGGGTCAGGTTCTCGTACTCGTAGTACTTGGCGCCGTCTTCGTGGACAAGTGTCACCCCGGGGGATCGCAAAAGGCCGAGCCAGCTGGCGAGGAAACCGCAGTCACCGCCGAAGCCGGGGTAACCGTTGCGCCACACGAGCCAAACGGTCTGGCCACCCGACACTCTGTCGAGAGCGGACTGGGCGAACTGCGACACGTCGGTCGATGCGATCACCGACTTGTAGTCGACCCAGTCCACCAAAGCCGGGCTTATCGCCCTCGGGAAAGTGATCTGCTGGACGCCTTTGACGCTGAGAAGGCGGTTGACCGCCGGCCCCAACTGGTCAGGGCAGTAGATGACAAGGTCCCCCGGCTGGGTCTGGGTGTTGAGGATCGAAGCGACGCTAACCGCCTGAGTGCGCTGCGACGAGTTCTGGGCTTGGCCGCTCATGATCCCGGCGAGCACGAGGACTGCGAGGACTCCAACTCTGAACCTTCGTCCAGGAAGGGTCACTATCCCAGTCGACATGACGAGCAAGAACAGGGGCAGCGCCACCGCCGTGTAGCGGGCGACGAACGCAGCGTTGGATATCATCCCGCCGACCACAGCGATGACAAGTGTGGCCAGCGCAATTCCCACGAGCGGCGCCATCCCCGGCCGAGGTTTGGCTTCCAAGACGACAGCCGGACCGGCTGGCACCTGTCGGACCCTGCCGTGACGATCCTGCACGCTCACCATCGTCCCCGGTGCCGCTGTCCTGCCGAAAGTCCCGAATATGAAGGCCAGGAACGTGGAGAACATCAGCAGACCCCCCCACGGCCCGCCTCCGCTCCAGTCGGCGAATATGGCCAGCAGGTCCGAGAAGCTGGCTGCGGAAGTCCAAGGGGTACCCGTATGAAGTGCCTGGAACACGAACACTGGCGCCCAGGGCATCCAAAGAAGTCCCCCTACGAACATCGCCTTGAAAGCCGGCTTTCCCCGACCTGACACCCTTATGCGCCACAGCAGCCACACACCGGCCGCTGCCACCAGGTAGATGCCCCAGTAATGGGTGTACAACACGGCGGCGGTGCTCGCTCCTAGAGCGACGAGGCGGCGCCGCGAAGGGCTCTCGTAAGCCGAGCTCAAAGCCAGGTAACCGAGGAGCGAGACGGCGATCATCAGCGAGTACATACGTGTGACCGTCGCGTAGTTGATAGCGAACGGGGAGGACAGCGCAAGAAAGAAGCTCACCCAGGCGACGCGCCGACCGCCGATACGCCGACCAGCAACCCAGAAAAGCGGCAGTGTCGCCACGCTGATCACCCCCGAAAGGGCTCTAACAGCGAAGTCTCCCTCGCCGAACAGTCTCATCCAAAAGTGCAGGATCAGGTAATAGAGGGGCGGCGCACCGTCGTGGCTCAAGGCGTGCGGGATCTGAGTCACGGGGAGGCGGGCTATGTCGACACTTATCGTCTCGTCTAGCCACAGCGCGCTGGGAGTCCAAAAACGCAGAGCCACGCATATGGCTACAGCGATCCCGCCTGCAGCAACGAGCAGGGGACTGGGAACTGTCTCCCCGAAAAGTGTCTCGACAATCGAACCTGAGGTCGACGCCTGCGCGCGTCGGGATGCGGTCGTCTCCACCACCGATAGATAATACCTGCGCCGCCACCCTGAGGTGGGGTCAGGCACCTTCCGTTCAGGCTACATTCGCCGCGTGAGCGATGACACGATATTCCAGCCGCAAGCCCCTGACCGCAACTTGGCCTTAGAGCTTGTCCGCGTCACGGAAGCTGCTGCGATGGCAGCGTCGCGTTGGATGGGACGCGGCGACAAGGACGGAGCCGACGCAGCAGCGGTCGACGCGATGCGGATCGTGCTGGCGCAGGTCCACATGGACGGGGTGGTCGTGATCGGCGAAGGGGAGAAAGACGAGGCGCCGATGCTCTACAACGGGGAGCGGGTCGGTGACGGCACGCCGCCTCAGACCGACGTGGCGGTCGACCCGATCGACGGCACTCGACCCACGGCTCTCGGTCGTGGTGGAGCGCTCGCCGTCATAGCCGTCAGCGAGCGGAGCACGATGTTCAACCCCGGCCCATGCGTGTACATGGAGAAGATAGCGGTAGGTCCCGAGGCGGCGGGACGGGTCAGCTTGGTGCTGTCCCCTACCGAAAACCTAAAGGAGATCGCCAAGGCCAAGGGAGAAAAGGTCAGGGACCTGACAGCCGTGATCTTGGACCGCCCCCGCCATGAGGGCCTGATCGAGGAGGTCCGAACCGCTGGCGCCCGTATCCGTCTGATCACAGACGGGGACGTCGCCGGGGCGATCGCTACCGCCAGCGAGGACTCGGGCGCCGACGTCCTCTTCGGGGTGGGTGGAACACCGGAGGGCGTGATAGCAGCAGCTGCGCTCAAGAGCATGGGAGGAGAGATACAAGGCCGCCTGGCACCCCGCGACGAGGCCGAGGCGAAGACGGCTGCGGCACTGGGCTATGACGTGTCGAAAGTTTTGGGCATTGACGACTTGGTGAGCGGGGACAACTGCTTCTTCGCTGCTACCGGCATCACCGACGGGGAGTTGCTCCGAGGTGTCCGTTACGACGCCAGGGGGGCCATCACCGAATCTCTGGTGATGCGATCCAAGTCCGGCACCGTCCGGCGCATCACAGCGCACCACCAGTTCCAGAAGCTCGCCACCTACACCTCGATCCCATTCGCGTGACAAGCCGTCTCAGGTACGCCCAGCGGCCACGCACCACGAGCTTCGCCGCTCGAAGAAGCCGCCAGGTCCGACAGCGCTGAGCTGCTCGAATCGCCATCCTTCCTGGCGAAGCCTGGATTCGAGTTGCCCCAGGAGCATCGCGCCTATCCCCTGACGTCGCTTAGCAGCGTGGACCCACACCGTCACTAGAGGGCCGGACCTGTCCACCCAAGCCCCGGCAATCCCGCACAAAGAACCTTCGCGACGGGCTGCTGCGAACACCGGAGCCACCAACCAATCGGGCTCGGCCCGATCCAAAGCGAGCCTGTCAGCGCCGGGCGGATCGACTCCGGACGGTTCCAGCATGGGCAGCTCGGCGTCGGGGAGCCTCGAGAAAGTGATCTCGACGGGCAATCCTCCCGTGGCTACTCGAACCCGCCGGCCCACGAGGACGTCAGCGCGGGGCCGCCAGGAACGGCCAGGTCCAAGCTCGAGTAACACTAGGCGGTCGAAGATAGCCGCGGCCTTGTAGGACCCGAGGCAGCTCAGGGCCGCCCGGATCTTGTCCGGCTCGCCACCGTCGAGGATGGTCACGTGGGGAACCCAAGGCCACGAAAGCTTCCGCTCGAGCGGCTCGGCGAACACCGTGTCGCGAACGGTCCTCAGCGAACGAAGCGCAGCCTGGTCACCGCCGACCGTCAGGTAGCAAACTGGATTGTCGGGCAGGAAGCTAGCGGGGGGACCGAGCTTAAGCTCGAAAGGTCCTGGGACGCTAGCAGCGGCGTCCCGAAGCACCCCCAGCGCACGGGGCAGGTCCGCTTCCTTGACGTTGACGGGCGGTACCAGCGTGATGTGCGCAGGGATCGTCTCTAGGCTTGGATCCCCAAGAGCTCTCCGCAGACCAGCGACTTCAAGTCCGGTCGGGTGGTCCACCATCAGCGCCACACCCAACCTCACACGCCCCGGCACCCTGACAGTCTTACCGGCCCGGCGACGAACGTCTACACCCCTGAAGCATCTACGATGGGGAGGTGACCGACGACCGTGAGCTGTTCGACATTCTCGACCGAGAGCTGGAGCGTCAGAACACGACTCTTCAGCTGATAGCTTCCGAGAACTTTGCGTCCAAGGCGGTCCTCGCCGCTACCGGTTCGGTCCTAACCAACAAGTACTCCGAGGGTTACCCCCACAAGCGTTACTACGGGGGCAATGCCATCGTCGACGAGGTCGAGGACCTGGCCAGGCGCCGGGTGTGCGCTCTTTTCGGAGCCGAGCACGCCAACGTGCAGCCTCACTCGGGTGCGAACGCCAACCTGGCCGCGTACCTGGCAGTGCTCGACCCCGGAGACACCGTCCTCGGCATGCGCCTCGACCAGGGGGGGCATCTCACCCACGGATCGCCGGTGAACATCAGCGGGAAGTTCTACAACTTCGTCTCCTACGGGGTCACCGACAGCGACGAGCGCCTCGACTTGGACCAACTGGAGGCCTTAGCCAAACAATACCGGCCGAAGCTGATAGTCGCAGGAGCCACTGCCTATCCGAGGGTAATCGATCCCGAGCCGATCCGAGCTATAGCTGACAGCGTCGGTGCTCTTTTCATGTTCGACGCAGCCCACATCGCTGGTCTGATAGCCGGCGGTGTCCACCCCAACCCGGTCGGTGTGGCTGACATCGTCACGTTCACGACCCATAAGACGCTTCGCGGGCCGCGGGGCGGAACGATCCTTTGTAAAACGGATCTCGCTTCCGCCGTCGACAAGGCGGTGTTCCCTGGGCTGCAAGGCGGTCCCCTCGAACACGTCATAGCCGCCAAAGCTGTTGCGTTCAAAGAGGCCTCTACTGCGGATTTCGCCGTCTACGCCGCTCAGATAGTCACCAACGCCCGTGCGCTCGCCGCCGCACTGGCCGGGGAGGGCTTCAGGATCGTTTCCGGCGGGACGGACAACCACCTGATGCTCGTCGACTTGCGTTCCTTCGACTCCGAGCTCACCGGCAAGGTCGCCCAGGAGGCATTGGACCGAAGCGGTATCACGCTCAACAAGAACACGATCCCGGGCGATCCCCGCTCGGCGTTCGTGACCTCAGGGCTTCGTATCGGCACGCCGGCCGTGACCACCGCCGGAATGACCGAAGCCGAGATGACTCACATAGCTCGGATGATCGCTACTGTGCTGCGCTCCCCCGGCGACGAGGCGCTCGGAGCCGAGATCCGCGAAGAAGTCGGGGTGCTGTGCTCGAAGTTCACCCCCTACCCGTGACGGGGATGGGCTGATCGCCGGCTACGGCGACTACGGCCTGGTCGCTCTCGTCGCAGCCGCCACGACTTGGCTGGGTACGTTCGTGGTGCGACGCCTCGCGTTGAGGTTCTCATTCGTCGTAGCCCCCGACGAAAGGCGTGTGCACGAGAGGCCCACGCCGACCCTCGGGGGGACGGCGATGTACGTCGCAGTTCTCGTGTCTATGGTTGTCGCCTCACAGCTTCCGGGTTTGAGATCGCTTTTTCAGGGCTCGTCGGATCCTCTCGGGGTTGTCGTCGCAGTGTCGATAATTTTCGCAGTGGGTGCTTTCGACGACGTCCGAGACATGTCCGCGCCCGCCAAGCTCTCCGGGCAGATACTCGCCGGCCTCGGCCTGTACATATTCGGTGTGAACATGCTGTACTTTCGCACCCCTTTCGTCGGCACCGTGGTGTTGTCGAACGGACTGGTGCCGATCCTGACCGTTGCGTGGGTGGTCGGCATGGCCAACGCAATCAACCTCGTCGACGGCCTCGACGGCCTCGCCGCCGGGATCGTTGCGATCGCTGCGGTGGCGTTCTTCTTCTATTCGGAGCAGTTGATCAAGGCGGGGACGATCCAACCGGGCAGCGGCCCGCTCTTCAGCGCCTTGGCTGCTGGTGTCACGATCGGTTTCTTACCCCACAACTTTCACCCTGCTCGGATCTTCATGGGTGACGCGGGTGCGCTGATGCTAGGGCTGCTCATGGCGGCTTCGACGATGTCGGTCGTAGGCCAGACTGACCAGGATTTCAGTGGCCGGACGTTCTTCTTCTTCGCCCCAGTCCTAATCCCATTCCTAATACTCGGGATACCGATTCTGGACACAGCCTTCGCGATCATCCGCAGAGCTGGCCGTCGAATGAGCCCCGCCGAGGCTGACAAGAACCATCTCCACCACCGGCTGATGCGCCTCGGCCACGGCCAGACCAGGTCGGTGCTGATCCTGTGGGCGTGGACCGCTTTGCTCTCAGGCCTGGTGCTAGCCCCGTCCTACGTCCACGGGGCTCTCGGGGACGTCCCCTTCGGGGTCGCCGCGCTCGCTGTGGGACTGTTCACCCTCGTAGGCGTACGAGGACGCTCAAGGCCCACCGTGTGACTAGAACCGGGCACTAAAACCCCTAGTCCTAGAACTGCGTTCGGGCTTCGCTCAGGCTAGACGGGCCAGTTCCAGGCGCGCTTGCGCCCATTTGATCTCCCGGTCCACGGCGGCGCTCGGCTCGGGCAGCGCCGCCGCCTTCTCGTTGGCTTCCGCCTCCTCCTGAGTGACGGCGCCGACGTCGATCTGCTCCGCGCGTAATGCGACGTCCGCAAGCATTATTACCCGGTTGTCCTTCACCTCGACGAAACCGCTTCGAACTGCCACCCTCACCTCGTCCGTCCCTTCCCCGGGACCGACAACCCTAACCACGCAGGGGTCGAGAGCGCCTATGTAGGGCATATGGTCCGCCAGAAAGGCTATCTCGCCGTCCACGGACTTGCAGACGACCATCTCGGCGCTCCCCGAGTAAAGCGTGGCGTCGGGTGTAACGAGATCAAGCTCGGTGGTAGCCACAGTCGGGCTCAGCTCTCCTTTTCCAGTTCGCGGGCCTTCGCAAGGACACTTTCGACGCCCCCTACGTTCAAGAATGCTTGCTCGGGTACCTCGTCGAGGTCTCCGTTGACGAGAGCCTCGAAGGATTCCACCGTCTCGGAAACCGGCACGTACACACCGGAGATACCAGTGAAGACCTCGGCCACGAAGAACGGCTGCGACAGGAAGCGCTGAATCTTCCGGGCCCGTGAGACCGTCACCCGGTCCTCCTCAGCGAGCTCGTCGAGTCCGAGGATGGCGATGATGTCCTGGAGTTCTTTGAAGCGCTGCAGGGTCTCTTGGACCCGACGGGCCACCTGGTAGTGACGGTCGCCGACCACCTCAGGGGTTAGCACCGTCGAGGTAGAGGCGAGGGGATCCACCGCTGGGTATATACCCAGGGCGGCAATCTGGCGGGAAAGCTCCGTAGTGGCGTCGAGATGGGTGAACGTGGTGAAGGGAGCCGGGTCGGTGTAGTCGTCCGCCGGCACGTAGACCGCCTGCAGCGAGGTGATCGAGCGGCCTCTGGTCGAGGTGATCCGCTCCTGCAGCTCGCCCATCTCGTCCGCGAGGGTCGGCTGGTAACCGACGGCGGAGGGCATACGTCCGAGCAGGGTCGACACCTCCGAACCAGCCTGCACGAAACGGAAGATGTTGTCGACGAAAAGAAGGACGTCCTGGTTCTTCACGTCACGGAAGTACTCGGCCATCGTCAACGCCGACAGTGCGACACGCAAGCGCACGCCCGGCGGTTCGTCCATCTGGCCGAACACTAACGCCGTTTTGTTTATGACCCCAGACTCGGTCATCTCCAACCACAGGTCGTTGCCCTCGCGGGTCCTCTCCCCTACCCCGGCGAACACCGAGACACCGCCGTGCTGATCGGCGACCCGGCGGATCATCTCCTGGATGAGCACCGTCTTACCGACTCCCGCACCTCCGAACAGGCCGATCTTGCCCCCTTGAACGTAGGGTTCGAGGAGGTCGATGACTTTGATCCCGGTCTCGAACATCTGGGCTTTGGGTTCGAGGGCGTCGAAGTTGGGGGCGTCGCGGTGGATCTCCCACCAGTCGTCGGGCTCACCTATCGAGTCGACGTCGAGGGCTTTGCCCGTCACGTTGAATACGTGTCCGAGGACGGCGTCGCCCACCGGCACGGTGATACCCCGGCCGGTCGATGTTACCGCCGTGCCCCGGCGCAAACCGTCTGTCGGGCGGAGACAGATGCACCTCACGCGACCTTCGCCAATCTGCTGGGCGACCTCGGCGGTAATCTTGGCCTTGATCCCTTCGTCGTCGACTTCCATCTCCACGGCATGATTGATCTCAGGGAGGTGACCGGGGGGGAACTCGACGTCGACTACCGGCCCGGCGATCGCGACAATCCGCCCTTCGACGGCCTCAGCGCTTTGTACTACTGTCATCTTTGCTCCTCGGTCAGGCCGACTCTGACATCGGCTGGTAAGTCTCGTTGTACGAACCGGCGTCCACGCTGGGGACCACCCGGAGTGCCTCTGCACCGCCGACGATCTCCATTATCTCGGTGGTGATCGCGTCCTGGCGGGCACGGTTCATCACCCGCCGCAAGGTCTTGATCAGCTCGTCGGCGTTGTCCGTCGCCGCTTTCATGGCCCGCTGGCGGGAGGCGTGCTCGGATGCCGCCGCCTCTAAGAGGGCTGCGAGGACCTCCGCTTCGAGCCAGCTGGGGAGGAGCCGGTCGAGGATCTCGGACGGCTCAGGCTCGAACTCGTAGGCGGTGGGAACCAGGCCGGCTGCGAACTCCTCGGTGGCTGGTGCCACGATCGGCACCAGTTGTCTCACCGTCACGGCTTGCGAGCCCATCGACAGGAATCTGGTGTAGACCAAATCGATACGGTCCACGGCGCCGGCCTCGAACTCCGCTACGACCGCTGCCACGACTTCCCGTGCATCCCGGTAGCTAGGCCGGTCCGACCTGCCAGTAAGCGAGAACAAGATGTCGGCGCGACGGTGACGGAAGTAGTTGGTGGTCTTGCGTCCCACGGTCACCATGCGGACCTGCCGGGAAGCCGCTCGGTGCTCGCTGGCGAGGCGCTCTGTTGCCCGGATGACATTGGCGTTGTAACCGCCAGCGAGGCCCCTGTCGGCTGCGATGGTGACGATTACCACGCTGCGAGTCTCGGACGCCGAGCGGAACAGGGGGTGCCCTGCGGAGTCAGGCGACGCAGCGAGATGACCTACGACCTCGGACATCTTCGCGACGTACGGCCTCGCCGCTGTAATCGCGTGCTGGGCCCGCACGATCCTCGACGCAGCTATCAGCTCCATCGCCCGGGTAATTTTCTTCGTCGACTCTACGCTGCGGATGCGCCTTCGCAGCACCCGCTCTTGGCCACCGGCCATCGCCCGCTCCTAGTTGCCGGTATCGCCGGGAGCGAACACCGACTTGAACGTGTCGATAGCAGCGCGAAGCTTGGCCTCGTCAGGCAGCGACTTGGTGGTGCGGATCTCCTCCAACAACTCGGGGTGAGAGGCACGGAAGTTAGCCGTCAACTCAGCTACGAAGCGCCGCACATCGGCTACAGGGACGTCGTCGATAAAGCCCTTGGTGGCAGCGTAGATCGACACGACCTGCTCCTCGACAGGCACCGGGGAGTTCTGGGGCTGCTTCAAGATCTCCGTCAGGCGGTAACCACGGTCGAGCTGGGCCTGGGAGACCTTGTCCAACTCGGATCCGAAAGCGGCGAAAGCCTCGAGGTCACGGAACTGGGCCAGATCGGTTTTCAGAGTTCCGGCAACCGCGCGCATGGCTTTGATCTGAGCGGAGCCGCCCACGCGTGAAACCGATATACCGACGTTGATGGCTGGGCGCACACCGGAGTAGAAAAGGTCCGACTCCAAGAACACCTGGCCGTCGGTGATGGAGATCACGTTCGTGGGAATGTAGGCGGACACGTCGCCGGCCTTGGTCTCGATTATCGGCAGGGCGGTCAGCGAACCACCCCCGCGCTCGTCGGAAAGCTTTGCTGCTCGCTCGAGAAGCCGGCTGTGAAGATAGAAGACGTCACCCGGGTAAGCCTCGCGCCCAGGTGGACGGCGCAGGAGAAGGGAAAGTTGACGGTAGGCGTCCGCTTGCTTGGACAGGTCGTCGTAGACGATGAGAGCGTGCTCTCCGTTCTCCATCCAATGCTGGCCCATCGCGCACCCGGCGTAGGGGGCGAGGTACTTGAACGGCGCCGGCTCGGAGGCGGGAGCGTTGACGACCACGGTGTACTCCATCGCTCCGTACTCTCGCAACGTGTTGACCGTCTGAGCGACTGTCGAGCCTTTCTGGCCGACCGCCACATAGATGCACTTCACGCCGAGGCCGCGCTGGTTGATGATCGTGTCGATCGCCACCGACGTCTTGCCGGTCTTGCGGTCGCCGATGATCAACTCCCGCTGGCCCCGCCCGATGGGAGTCATAGCGTCGATCGCTTTAATCCCAGTCTGCAACGGCTCTTTTACCGGCTGGCGGTCGATGATGCCCGGCGCTTGAACCTCTAGCCTTCTGCTCAGCTCCGTGGCTATGGGTCCGAGGCCGTCGATAGGCTCCCCGAGGGCGTTAACGACACGCCCGATGAGGGCGTCACCGACCGGTACCGCAAGGATCCGACCTGTCGCTTTGACGGTCTGTCCTTCCTCGATACGGTCGACGTTGCCCAACACAACGGCGCCTATCGACTCCTCGTCCAGGTTCAGGGCCAAGCCCATCTCGCCACCCTCGAATTCGAGGATCTCGTTGACAGCCGCGTTCGGCAGCCCGCTGACCCGGGCGATACCGTCGCCGACCTCTTGTATCCGACCGACCTGCTCCGTCGAGATGCCCGGGTCATAGCCGGTCACGTTGCGTCGGATGGCTTCCGCTATCTCGTTTGCGTTGATGGTCAGTTCCGCCATCAGTGGCGTTCTCCTGTCGTGATGTTTAGCTCGGGCGCCGCAAGGCGCTCTTTGAGAATGTCAAGTTGTCGGCGGATGCTGGCGTCCACGACGGTGTCACCGACAGTCGCAACGAATCCGCCGACAAGGGAACGGTCCACCTCGACGCGCACGTCGACGCTGCGACCGAGAACCTTCGAGAGCGCAGCACCGAGATCCAGCCTCTGGCGCTCGTCGAGCTCCACTGCGCTACGAACGTCTGCGACCCGCCGGTTAGCCTCCGCAGCGACCCGCTCGACCAGCGCGTCTAGAAGCTGCTCGTAGTCGCGAGGGCGCCCTACGGCAACCGGGTAAGTGGCAAGCGCTACCGTAGCCGGAGCGACCTTGCCACCGAGCAGGTCCGATGCCAGGGCGCTGCGGGCCTGCACAGCGAGATCCTGGTTGGCCATGGCATCCCGGAGATCGTCCGAGGCGCCGACGATACGGCGGTACCTGAAGAGCTCATCCTCTATCTCCCCAAGCTCGGCGTCACCAGACACCGTCTCTAGAAGAGCTGTTGCGTAACCGAGGACTCTCTCCTCGGCAGCCTTGAAACCCAGAGGGGAACTCTCCGTCGGCTCCATGCGCCTCGAAAGGGCGCCCACGTGTTGGGCGATCCAGTCGATGTCCGCTGGGACGTCCGGGCCTCGCTCGGACTCCAACACGAAGCGCAGCATCGCCAAGGTCGGCGCACCAACTTTGCCCGACAGTAGCTCGTCCAACAGCGTACGCCTAGACGCCAAGGGTACCCCGGTGTCGGCGACTACGGATCGAAGGTCGTCCGAGGAGCCGAGCAGTGCGGCGATTGCCTGCATTTGCGAAGCGACGTCCGACAGACTCCCCTCCGCTGAGCAGCGCTCGGCTGTTGCGTCGACGTAGCCTCTGATGGCCTGGCGCACCTAGGCGGTCTCCCCCGCAGACAGCGAACCCCCGGCCTGCGACCCTGCCAGCTCAGGGGTGCCGTCTTGCGAGCCGGCTACCTCGGCGATAGTCCGGTCGATAAGGGCCGCCTGAGATTGTCGGTCGATGCCTTGGCCGATGACCCTTTCGGCGACGGCTATCGCCATGTCGGCGGCCTGCTCGCGCAATTCCTGGCGGGCGCGACGGCTTTGAGCTTCGATGTCAGCGTAGGCAGCACTTACGATGCGCTGATATTCGGCCTCGGCCTGCTCTCGGCGGTCCGCGCGGGCTTGCTCAGCCTGGCGGTTGGCTTCCTCTACGACGGACCGGGCCTGCTGGCGCGCTTCTGACAAGATGCGCTTGTACTCTTCCCCAGCGTCGGCGGCTCGCTGTTTGGCTTCATCCGCGTCGGCTAGAGCCTGGCGGATGGTCGCCTGACGCTCGTCGATGATCTTGGAGATCGGTGGCAGCACGTAGCGCCTCAAGATCAACAAGACGATCAGGAAAGCTGCAAGCTCGACGATGAAGGTCCCATTCGGGACCAGGAAGTTCGACGATGCGACTTCCATGGGTCTCCTACTTGCCGGTGGCGAGGACGAACACGAAGAGCGCTGCGAAAGCCAGATTGATGAAGTACATGGCCTCCACCAGACCGACGATCAGGAACATCGTGGTGTAAAGGCGACCTTGGACTTCTGGCTGGCGGGCGATGCCGGCGATCGTCTGGCTACCGGCCAGGCCGTCACCGATAGCGGCGCCGATAGCGCCGCCGCCTAGCGCCAGGCCGCCTCCGGCGAACGCACCGGCGAGTTCTATGGCTTTCTGGGTGGTTGCTACTGCCATGTTCCTACCTATCTCCTGTCTTGTTGGTCTGAGAGCTCATTTAGTGCTCCTCCTCTATCGCGAACTGGTAGTAGAGGATCGTGAGGAGGGCAAAGATGAAGGCTTGGATTACCCCGATGAACATGTCAAAGAGCTTCCACAGGGGCGTGAAGATCAAGCTAGCCGGGGCGAACTGAAGTGGGAAGCTGATCAACAGAGCGATCATGATCCCGCCTGAGAAAAGGTTCCCAAAAAGCCGGAGAGCCAGAGTTAGAGGCTTGGCCAGCTCTTCGAGAATGTGAAGCGGCGTCATGACCCGGGGTTTTCGGGTCAGGTGCTTTAGGTAACCGCCAATCCCCCGGGCCCGGATACCGGCCGCGTTGGTGAGCACGAACACCAGCGCCCCTAGGGCGTAGGTCAGGTTCACGTCGGCGGTCGGCGCAGGACTGTAGTCGGTGTTATGAAAAAGGCCCGGCAGGATCTCAAGCCAGTTCGCCACCAAGATGAGCATGAAAAGCGAAACCGCCAGCGGCACGACGTGACGGTACTTAGGTCCGAGGCTCTGGCCGACCTGGTCGGTTATCCACCCCACGACGCCTTCCCAAAACATCTGAAGGCGACCGGGAACACCCGCAGTTGCCTTGCGCGCCAGGTAGAGCCCCATCCCCACGACGATGACGCAGGCGGCGCCAGTGGTCCAGATGGTGTCCAAGTTTAGGGTGAAGCCCCCAAGCTTCCCCGTTACGTGGTCTCCGACAGGGATGTTGATTGCGACAAAACGTCCGGCGCTAGACATCGTCGGGCTCCAAGGCGGTCGGCGAGTGACGTTGGAAGCGAAGCAGCGATACCAACGCGCTGACCAGCATGGTCGCCTGGAAAATCGCTAACCCGGCTACGACACCCCAGCCGACCGGTCGGTCCAAGATGAGCAGGCCGAAAGCGACGACGGTGCAGGCGCCAAGGCGCAACAAAACACTACCGGCGAACGGCTTGCGGCTAAGAGCACCTTCGGGGGTCGTGAACCTCATCGCGGAGGACTGGAACACTCTGTGGTTGGCTATCGCCAGTCCAAGGCCAATGGCCATCCCCGGGGCGAAATATGGGGTCCCTAGCAAGGCCGCGATGCCGGATACGATCGCTCCTACAGCAATTGCTCCGATGGCGGTGCGCCGCACCACTCTTTCTATTTCGTTCAGAGGGAAGGCAGTCAGCAAGGTTTACGCTCGTCGTCTCGAATTCTGGGGTTTGTAGGTCAGACAGGCTTGCTGTCTAGAAGAATCTCTTGTACTCGGCCCGTGTCGCCAGTACTCCGGCGACTATCCCACAGACAAGGCCGACGAACAAGAAGACTGGCAGCGTTCCTAGCGCCCTGTCGGCGTACCAACCGCCGACCAATCCCGCCGCAAGGCAGATCGCATTGGTCATACCAATGCTGGCGAAGGACATTATGCCCGGTCGCTGCTTGTCCATGAACCTCTGAGAGATCGGGTGTCGCTGGTCGAATTGACCTTTCGGCGTTGGGCTTGACGTGTCGACGAACCGGCACGTGCCCAATCATCGCACGCGCGACGCACCCAGGGCAACTCGGGAGCTCCCGAATTTCCGGGACGCCTCGCCTATCCGGTCCTAGGTACGCCAGCGGCTATTTGGACTATACACTCCCAATCCAGCGGTCCCGCGCGGAGCGACCGGGGCTTGTCGCCCAGCACCTCCACCACGCTAGAAGGTTGGCCGTCACAGAACCCGGCGTCGAGGACTACCTCGACGCCTGCCAGTTCGCTGGCAAGATCCCCGGCCCTCTGGTAGGGAGCGCTACCGTGGGTGTTCGCACTGGTCGTGGCGTAAGGACCGTACGCAGCGCATATCGCCAGGGGTACCGGGTGCGCCGGGCAGCGCAGGCCGATCGTGGCCGTGTTGTCCCCAAGGTCAACCCGCAGCCCACGGCGACGCCGCACCACCACCGTCAGCGGACCCGGCCAGAAAGCTTCCATCAGACGCCTGGCCGATTCCGGCAGGTCCTCGACGAGCTCCTCTGCCTGGTCGAAGCCGGCGACGAACACGGGAAGCTCCACATTTCTAGGGCGTGCCTTCACCGCAAAAAGTCGTTCCGCCGCCCCAGGTTGCCAGGGGTCTACAGCCAACCCGTACACGGTCTCCGTGGGAACGCCTATCACAGCGCCCCGCCGGAGCGCCTCGGTCGCCACTTGGACGGCGCCAGCAGGCGGCGGGTCACCGTGAGCTCCGATGATCAAGCAGCCCTGCGCCGTGACTTCTCTTTCGACCATGAGGTCCATCCTCGGTCGTGTTTCACCACGCTGTCAACGTGCTCTAGCTACCACCGTCCTAGGCCGCCCTGCGAGGTCCGGATGGACTTCGACTTGGACCAGGCCAGATCGCGATGAGATCGCCGCCACCTCTTCAGCCTGATGGGGTGCAATCTCCAAGGCGACAATCCCGCCAGGGCGCAGCCATCGGGGAGCGTCGCGGAGGATAGCCCGGTGGGCTTCGGTCCCACTAGGTCCGGCTTCGAGGGCCTCCCTCGGTTCCCAATCTTTCACGACCGGATCGACACCGGCCATCTCAGCGCTCGAAATGTACGGCGGGTTGGACACCGCCAGGCTTATCGTCCCTTCGAGGTGACTGGGTAGTCCCTGCCACCAGTCCCCTTGGAGGAGTCTCACCCTCGACGAGAACGGCTCACCCAGGCGATCGCGGTTTACAGCGGCGACTTCTAGAGCGTCGACGCTGCGGTCCACCGCCCAGACCTCGATGTCTAGCACCGGTCTCGACGAGCCGGGCACACCGCCCTCGGGGACGGGTGATAGGCCTGGTAAGCATGGCCATTCTGCTGCTATCGACAAGGCTATCGCCCCCGAGCCCGTCCCCAAGTCCACCACTTCTAAGACAGGCAGCGAGTCCGAGCTCGATGTGGTCATTGCCGCCAGGCGGCGGAGATGACCGAGCGCTACCTCCACTACCTGCTCGGTCTCCGGTCGCGGGATCAGCACCCGGCGATCCACGACGAGGTCAAGCGAGCGGAACTGCCAGGATCCGATCACATACTGGAGGGGCTCGCCGGCCCGCCGCCGGCAAATCAGCTCGTGGACCAATTTCCGGTGTGCGTCCGTAGGAGTTCCAGCGAGAGGCGTACCAGAGCCGGCGACGGACTCGATGAGCCATCGGGCCTCCCGGCGATCCGACAACTCCACCTCTGCGATCCCTTGCAGGTCCAGCCAGCTTGACTCCGGCGCAGGTTGGGTCACGTTGGCTGAGCGATCCGAACTCACTGCTCCGTCTGGCCGGCCAACTGGCGTGCCCGCTCGTCGGCCATGAGAGCGTCGACGATCTCGTCGAGTTCGCCGGCCATGATCTTGTCGAGTTTGTAGAGCGTCAGGCCTATCCTGTGATCGGTGACCCGGTTCTCTTTGTAGTTGTAAGTCCGGATCTTCTCGGAACGACCTCCCCCGCCCACCTGGCTGCGCCTCGCCTGCGAAACCGCAGCGGCTTGGCGGTCCTGTTCCGCTTTCAGGATACGGGATCGAAGTACGAGCATGGCTTTAGCCCGGTTCTGAATCTGGCTCTTCTCGTCCTGCATCGCCACGACAATGCCTGTCGGGAGGTGGGTGATCCGGACAGCAGAGTCGGTCGTATTGACTGACTGGCCCCCTGGTCCCGTGGAACGGTAGACATCGACCTTCAGGTCCTTCTCCTCGATGTGGACGTCCACCTCTTCCGCTTCGGGCAGCACCGTCACCGTCGCCGAGGAAGTGTGAACCCTGCCTTGCGACTCTGTCACTGGGACCCTCTGCACGCGATGCGGCCCACCTTCAGCCATGAAGTGCGACCACGCTGCCGGCCCTTTGAGCATAAAAGTGACCTGGTTAAGGCCGCCCATATCCGAAGGGTCGGTGGACATCACTTCCATCCCGAAGCCTTTGCGCTCCGCGTAACGGCTGTACATCTCGAAGAGGTCTCTGGCGAACAGGTTCGCTTCCTCACCCCCTTCAGCGCCGCGAATCTCGACTATGACGTTTTTGCCGTCGTTGGGGTCCTTCGGCAGCAGGAGTACCTTCAGTTGCTCCTCCATCCGAGCCACCGATTCCTCGGCGGACTCGACTTCGGCTCGCATCGTGTCCCTGTCCTCGCCCGACGACGCCTCCGAGAGCATCTCTCTCGCCACGCTGAGATCGTCGAGAGCCTGACGGTAGTGCTTGTAGACCTGCACCACCGGCTCGAGCTCGCTGTGGCGTCGGGAGATATCCCTGAGCTTCTTTTGGTCCGAGATCACCTCTGGATCCGACAACTGGATCAGCACGGCTTCGTATTCACGTTCGAGACCATCTAGCCGTTCCAGCACGACTTTTCAGCCTACCGGCCAGGAAAGCAGGCTGGGCGTCCCCTCCGGTCTAGTTCGCAAGGATCGTTTGGAGCTGCTTCACCACGAGATTCTTTATGGTGGCCGAGGTCGCCAGGCCGTTGACGGCACCCGAGTATCCCGCCAAACTCCACGTGGCTGACCAATTCTCGCGTAGTCCGATCGTGTAGGTCCCCGAGTTCTCGTAGACATGAGTTATCCGACCAACGGGGTATGCTAGCCCCTCGAAATCGTAAGGTCCTGACCAGCTAGAAGCAGAGGAATCGCCCCAGTTAACTAAATAGCTCCCGGTAGCCTTTACTGTCAAAAGCCCCAAGGGTGTATTGTCCTCAAATGGTGCTGGGTCGACAGTACCACCAGTAACTAGATAAGCCATCTTTCCAGCTAGGGCATACCCGGGAGGAACCTTAGGCACCGGCACAGGCAGCGGAATCGTCCTCCAGAAGTTCACGGCTATCGTCGTCGGATTTACCACTTGTACCGGTCTGTTAGCCGGCTGTGATGCCGACGGACAAACGGCCATGTGCACGAGAGTATAAGCAGCCAACACAGCCAGATCCTGTGCTGTATTGGCTATACAGGGGCCGTTGGCCCCCTGCACAACCGTTAGGACCAGCGGAGGCTTCGTTGTCGCAGGTACGGTAGTCGCCGGAATCGCAGGTGCTGCCGCTGGCGGTCTCCCCGGAACTGGCGGGGTTGAAACCGTAACTGGTGCCTCCCCGGGAATGGTGACGAGATACCCTCCCCCACAGTCGACTGCCTGACCGAAGATCCCACCGTAAC
>JAKBBA010000141.1 GCA_021808665.1 Actinomycetes bacterium | reverse complement strand
GCGGCCGACAGCGGCTTGGCGATCAGCACCCGGGGCCGGATTCGGCTCTCGCGCACCACGATCGCCTCGAGTGTCTCTGGGATGCCGTGGCCCTTGATGATCGGCGTCCAAAGCGACAGCGCCACCAAGCCGAGCCCGATACAACCGCCTCTACGCGCACATACTCGGCGATCCGCCTCCTCGAAACCGCACAGAACGACACGCCACAACGACAGCCACCCACTGGCTGCCGAGAGGACAGAACGGCACGTAGGGAGCGGTGGAACTCGGCCTCCGACGATTCGCTCCCGGGCCCCGGTTCCGATGCCAGGCCGCCAGGCTGTCGGGCCACCTGGCGTGCGTGATCCTGCGCTCGCGACCTCTCGGGTCCCGGCAGCGTCGCTCGGTGCGCCAGGGTTTTGGTGGGGCATTGGTGAGCCGTGGCGAGGGTGGTGGCCGTCGTTCGTATGAGATCAGGTCACGCGTCGCGTTGCGGTCCGCCGCGCAGACAAGGTGTTCGGCGCCCTGCCTGGCACAGGTACTGCTCTTGGCTTAGGGGATCTACGCCCCCGTGGCGACGCGCGTCAGCAGCTCGCGTAAGCGCCTCGCGTCGGCCTGGCTGAGGTTCGCGAGCAGTTGCTTCTCAGCTTGGTCACTGGCCTGCGTGCCCTGGGAGAGCGTCACCCGTCCCAGATCCGTGAGCTCAACAACGTTGCGGCGACGGTCCTCGGCGTCCGGGCGTCGCGCTACGAGCGCCTTGGCTTCGAGTCCGTCGAGGAGGCTGACCATCGTGGTGCGGTCGACTCCCAGACGCTGGGCCGCCTGCTGCTGCGACTCGGGCTCGCGGTCGGCCAAGAGGAGAAGCACCGCGAGCTCGCGCACGTTGACGCCCAGTGGTGCCAAGTGCTCCTCGTGCAACTCCTCGAGGGCCACGAGCGCGTACTTGAGCAGATAGGTCAGCCGTCGGCGCAGTCCTGGCCCTAGGTCCCGATCGTCGCCCATCCAGAGATCGTAGGTGTAAGCTAACCATCAGGTAGACTGACGATCCTGTGGAGGAACGACTTGTGACCACACTTCTGCTCAGCGGCGCCACCGGACTGGTCGGCTCGCGGCTGCTGCCGCGTCTCGTTGACGCCGGCTTCGCGTGCCGGGCGCTCGTACGCCGCGATGTCCCGCTACCCGAGGGCGTCACCTCGGTGCGCGCCGACCTCGACGACCCCGACTCCTTGATAGCCGCCGTGGACGGGATCGACGCGGTCGTGCACCTCGCTGCCCTCTTCCGGACCGGCGACGAGGACGAGATCTGGCGGGCGAACGTCGACGGCACCCGCCACCTCGTGGAGGCGGTGCAAAGTGGCGCGCCCGCAGCGCGCTTCGTCATGACCAGCACCGGCAACGTGTACGACGCCAGCGCCTCACGCCCGAGCCGCGAGGGCGACCCTTGCTCGCCAACCGCCGCCTACCCGGCCAGCAAGGTGGCGGCCGAGCACTTGCTGCAAGAAAGCGGCTTGAACTGGTCGATCCTTCGGCTCCCGTTCGTGTACGGCGACGGCGATGGGCACCTCGCCTCCATAGCGGCGCTCGCCCGCCGCTTCGGGCTGCACCCCGCCAACACCTACTCAGTCGCCCACCACCGCGACGTCGCCGTTATGGTCCGCCTCGCGCTCACCGGCGTCACCGACGGCCGGATCGTCAACCTAACCGACGACGCGCCGGTCACCGTGTGGGAGATGGTCGAGATTGCGGGTGCTTCGGTCGAAGCGTCAGCAGCGCCGCTTCCCAACCCCTGGTCGGGCCGCATGGACGGGTCACTCGCTCGAGCACTTGGCTTCCGCCCGACCGTGCCAACCATCCGAACCGCGGTCGCAGAAGGAATCCTGTGACCGAATCCAGCGGCGCGCCGTTCGCGTACGCCGGGCTCACGGAGCCGACGCCTGACGGAACCTGGGAGTGGCGGACCGATTACGTCCACTCGCTTCTCGAGAAACGACAGACCGACCTCCCAATCTAACCCCGAGACCCCGGTCCCGACCGCCGAAGTTGCGGACGCAGTCCGAGCTGCTCTCGGCCACCCGAACGAAACAGTTGCGCGCAACTCGCCAAAGTAGGCCCCCTACCACGATGACGGATCTACGGGTTCGATCACTTGCAACTCCCACCATCCCTGAGCAGAACAGCCGCCCAGATCATCGGGCCGTCAGGGTCCCCGGAGCTTCTCCGCCACGCAGAACGGCACCTCGGGAACTCAATTGGCTGCCGCCGGGCGGTGTGGCCGCGAGAGACCTCTGTCGTCTACCTACTGGCCGTAGTGGTAGCGCGCCTTGAGGATCTTGACCTCTGCGTCGTCGGCCCGGTAGACGAGACGGTGCTCGTCGTCGATCCGGCGGGACCAGTACCCCGACAGTTCGCCCTTGAGTGGCTCCGGTTTGCCGATCCCCGTGAACGGATCGCGCTGGATGTCTCCGATCAGGCGGGCGATCCTCGTCGCCATCTTCCGGTCGGCGCCGAGCCAGTACAACAAGTCGTCCCATGCGTCGGGGTCGAAGTGGATGCTTCGCAACTACTCGCCGGCCAGATCCTGGAGATCCTCCATGGTCTTCACCACAGTGCCTCGGCCGGACCTGTCCCGCTCGACGGCTTCCATGAGTCGTCGAGCGTTGGCGGGAGACCGCAGCAAGTAGATCGTCTCCTGCCAAGAATCGAAGTCCGCAGCCGACATGAGCACTGCGTCCCCACCCTTTGAGCTGATCCGCACCGGGAGGTGGTCGTCATTGACCTGCTGGATGAGAGGGAACAGTCGCGAGCGCGCCTCGCTAGCGCTGATTGCCATGGCGGACCCTTCTACTATGGTACGACCTCATGGTACTAGACTAGGGCCGGGTGTCGCTACCTCTTCAGTGCACGGAGGGCGGAAGGACGCAGATCGTCAACGCAGAACGACACGCCCGTGATCGGCGGCGGGCACACCGAACTGCACCTCTGGGGCGCCTTGCATATGGAGAAGGGGCTCAGCGCCAGATGTACAGGCCGATCAGGCGTACCAGCAGCCCCTCGGCGACGACGTTCTTCGTGGCCGTCCTGCAGTGCCATTGGCGATACCTGAGGGTTTGTTTTGGGCCTCGACAAGCTCCACTCGGCAATTGGCTAAGCAGAACAAGCTGGCAGGTGTGATGCTCTTTGAGCAGAAGGCCGAGAACCTGGGACCATCAAGATGCTAGGTTTTCATCACGAATAAGATTTCAGGGGGAGAGTTGCTGAAACTCACACCGTTCCTTCTTTTTGACGGGAACTGTGCAGACGCTATGGCCTTCTACCACTCATGCCTCGGTGGTGAGTTGACCCTCACGCGGATTGGCGACACTGCGATGAAAGCTGATATCCCCCCAGAGCATCACCACAAAGTGGTCTACGCCAACCTCAAATCGAGTGCCGTAGAATTTTCGGCTACTGACTGGATGCATGCGACGCGTAAGGCGAAGCAGGGCAACACGGTAGCCATGTACGTTACGAGCGGAACCGTCTGCGAGTTGCGAGAGGTCTTCCATAATCTGTCGTTCGGTGCAGATCCAGACCTGCTCGATGAGTTGCATGATATGCCGTTTGGGATCTATGGGCACCTTGCCGACAAGTTCGGTGTTCACTGGTTCTTTCGTGGCGAAGTCGCCTGAGCTGACATTCGCTCCGAGCGCTTTATATATGGCGTTCGGCTATCCGAGCAACCGGTGAGGCCATACCGCCGGTTCACAGGCGTAGCGAACGACGGCGGCGAAAACATCAGCGAGGAACTCGTGATCGGCGATATCACGCATCCCGCCGCTCGCACAAAGCGGCGCCAGAACAACAACCATCCTTTCCCTAAGCGCGCCGCATATCGACACTTCTCGGCGCACCCGAGGGGGTGGATCGCAAGTCGCGCGAGCCTGACGTTCAAGCGACGGGTTCGCCGAGGTAGAGCGGACCGCCGAGGCGGCCGCTGGCGGTGACACCCACATGGTCGGGCGGGTCACAAAGAAGCCTAGGACGACACCTCTCGACACGCGCACCTGTCGACTAGGCCTGTCCCCGTCGTAGGCTGCCGTGCGGACTTTCTTACAAGACGCTGAAACCGGCGGGTAACTGTCGCCGGCCGGTCGCCGAAAGTAGCAGTAACGGCGCGACGCCTGCTTGGACGGCCAACCCGCCGAGCACGGCGAGGCTCTGCGTTGCGGCCGACTCGGGTACGTCGAGGGGTCGTCCGAGGGCGGCGGCTAGGTCACAGGTGTGGACAGTGAGCTCGAAAGTTCGGGTCGGCAGGTAGTCCACTAGGCGCATACCGCCGACCGGCGTGCCCGCTAGAGCGTCGCGGCCACGTTGCGCAACCCTTGCGGGGTCCCCGACGGAGGCCGACACCAGACGGAAATACTCGACGGCGGACCCCACCCCGGCTCCAGCGGCTGGCTTGTCGAGATAGACCTCCACAGTCAAAAGCGCTCGGCTCGTGTGCCCGACAAGGTCACGGACGCTCCACTCTCCCAACCCGGTTTCTTCCCAGCGACCCGTCCCTGACGGCACGACACCCATGAACCACTCGGCCGCCTGACCGAACGCGTCCCGAACCTCCACCCACGTGCTCATCGCCACGCCACAGCAACCACCGCCAGACACCATACAAGAACGCATGACGGCACATCGGGCGCTGCCCTCAACCCGGCGGTCTGGGCGACCGGGAATGGGCGATTCTGGGCCGACTTTTGGGACACGTTGGCCCCTCGGGCGGTGTCGCGGGCTCCGTCGTTGGGGAGCACTGGACTCGGGCCATAGGGGCGTGAGCTGCGAAGCTGTTCTGGGCTCCGGTTTTGATTGAGCGGCCTGCTCCCCGAGCGACTCCATACTACGTCTTGCGTTGCTACGTCCCGTGTAGTATATTGGTTCTATGAGGCGACCTTCCGGGGCGAGTCGATTGCAACGCTCGAATGATCCTCCGCTTCTCATCTTGACCAGCCTGGCGGAGGGGCCCAAGCACGGGCACGCGCTGGCGAAGGACATCGAAGCCTTCGCTGGAGTCGCTCTGGGACCTGGCACCCTCTACGGTGCGATCACTCGTCTGGAAGAGCGCGGGCTGATCGAGCCGTTGCCCAGCGACGACCGTCGCCGCCCGTATCGGATTACCGCGGCGGGTGTTTCGGCGCTGGCTGACGCGGTGGCTGAGATGCGCCGGTTAGCCGAGGTGGGTGCCGTCCGCTTGGGCCAGGTCTCGGCTCTGCGCCCGGGGCTGTTGTGATGGCGGCCGCAGACCAGGGCCGGCTTCTTCGCTGGTATCCAGCGGCGTGGCGGGACCGTTACGGCGAGGAGTTCCTCGTCTTCATGCAGGACAGCTTTGGACCTGGCAAGCCACCGTTGGCCGCGCGCCTGTCGATCGCGACCGGTGGTATTCGAGAACGCGTCTGGCGATCGGGCTTGAGCGGAGACAGTGTCCCTCCCGCTGATCGGGTCCGGGCGGGAGTGTTGATGGTGCTCGTCTCCTGGACGGCAATGGTCGTTGCCGGAGCGAGTTTCGCCAAGATGTCCGAACACTTTGACGACGCCCTGGCAGCTGGTTCGAGCGCTCATCATCTTCCCGACATCTCCTACACGCTTATCCAGGCCGCCGCAGGGGTTGCCGGGCTGATTGTGATCTCGGCAGTCGGGTTGGCTCTGCCGGCGTTCGTGCGTTGCCTGCGCTTGGGTGGTTGGCCACCGATCCGCGCTCATGTTCTCCGAGCGGTACTCTGCTCGTCCCTTACAGCCGGGGTAACCGCTCCGCTTTTGGTATGGGCTCATCACCTGTCCTCCCACCAACGCAACGGCGGTTCAGCCGGTTACGGGGTCCTGTTTCTCACATGGGCGGCGCTCGTCGTGGTCACCATGGTGTTGTGGACTCTGCTTGCCGTCGTCGCCGCCCAGAACGTGACCTTCTCTCGATCTCTGCTTGCGGCTGAAGCGGGCTTGGCCACCGCGGTGGCACTCGCCATAGTTGTCATTCTCGCTGCCGCCACCCTGTGGTGGATCCTCATTGCGCAACGAGCTCCGACCTTTTTCAGCGGCGACTCGGCAACACCGCTCAACGCCCGGCTTATCGCCACCGTCGCTGTCATGGCAATAGCCGCAGTGGCCGCAACAGCCGGAGCTGTCCGTATCGCCCAGTCTTTGCCGGAGTGGACCCGCAGCTGAACGCTCGGAGTCCTCTGTCAAGATCTCCCTGAACGTGCAGAATCGGACTTCCCTGCGCCCTCGTGTTTGCCAAGTTGGCCTACGCACACACTTAGGTAGCCACGTCGACGCAGAATCACCCCCCTAACCGGCGTCGACCGGCTCGGCGAGCCTATGCCCGGCGAATCCGCGCTCTCGGAGGGCGCACAGTATTACCGCGGAGACTGCGGTGGAGGCTATGCCGCCGGCGTCCTTATGGGGCGCACCTGCGGCGCATTCTGGGAGGTGGGTTCGGTGCGCGGATAGATCCGGCGACGATTCTCGGTCTACTCCGGTGACCGGCGGCGCTTGGCGGCGATCCAGCTGAACGGTTGCGTGACTCCGCCCGGGGTGTGGTGGATCTCTCTGCGGGTTGCGACCGTGTTGGAGTCGGGGCCGAGGAGTTCGTCCAGTTCGGCCGGGCTGTAACGGGCCACTTCGAGTCCGGAGCAGTGTGCCGTCCGTCCTTGGCGAAGGTTCCGATGATGACGCTCCCCTCGGGTTCAAGGGGCTTCGACATGGTGGCCAGGTACCGGCTTCTGTCTTCGGCGTCGGCGAGGAAGTGGAATACGGGCCGGTCGTCCCACAGCCCGAAATGCCGCGTGGGCCGCCAGGTAAGGACATCGTCTTGGATGAAGGTCACTTGCGGTTGGTCTTTCAGCCTGCGTCGAATCCCTTCGAGAGCTACCTGTGACACGTCGAGCACGCTTAGTCGCTGCGTCCGGACTCGATCAGGCGGTCCAACAGGTACGAGGTGCCACCGCCGATATCTACCATCGCTGTAGACGGCGAGATGTCGAGCAGGCCGATGAGCTCGACTGACACGACCGGCTCGGGCTGGTACCAGCTGACGCCTTCGGAGCCCTTGTTCCGGTAGGCGTCGTCCCAGTGCCGCCCCCTGTCGGTCATGCAACCATCATGGCTCGTCGGCGCTCGATCGGCCCGGGCCATTGACACCAAACCTGGTAAGTGTAGAATGACGGTTCGTTATGACTTACCAAGCGGCCGGGTTGTTGGCCCTGGGCGATCCGACCCGGCTGGCCATCTTCGAGCGGCTGGCGGACCGTCCCCTAGCGGTGGTCGACCTGGCCCGGGAGCTGCCGGTCAGCCGACCGGCGGTGTCACAGCATCTGCGGGTGCTCAAAGACGCCGGGCTGGTTATCGACCAGGCGGTCGGCAACCGTCGCATCTACCGCGTCGATCCCGACGCACTGGCCGCCCTGCGAGACCAGCTCGACCGGTTCTGGAACCAGGCCTTGGCCAGCTTCAAAGCGACCGTTGAAGACACACAGGAGGAGCGATGACCCAGCAGTCCACGACGACCACTATCCGCCACTCGATCGTGGTGCAGGCCCCAATCAAGGAGGCTTTCCGTGTCTTCACCGAGGACTTCGGCCGGTTCAAGCCGCCGGAGCACAACCTGCTCGGGGCGGACATCGCCGAGACGGTGTTCGAGACGAGTGTGGGGGGCTACGTGTTCGACCGCGGCGTCGACGGCAGTGTCTGCCGCTGGGCCCGGGTCCTGGCCTACGAGCCGCCGGATCGGGTGGTCATCAGCTGGGACATCAGCCCGAACTGGCAGATCGAAACTGACCCGTACAGGACCAGCGAAGTAGAAGTCCGATTCCACGCCGAGTCGCCGACCCGGACCAGAGTGGAACTGGAGCACCGCCATCTGGACCGTCACGGGCCGGGCTGGGAAGGTGTCCGAGACGGTGTGGGAGGAGATCAAGGTTGGCCGCTGTACCTGCACCGGTACTCCAAACTGATCGACGGTCAGGACCAGTGATGGCGACATCGACCAGCATCGAGATAGATCGACCGGCGCCCGAGGTGTTCGCCTACGTCACCGACCCCAGCCACTTCTCCGAGTGGCAGAACGGCGTCGTAGACGGACACCGACGCGGAAACGGCCCCGCTTCGGTCGGAGACAAGTGCCTCAACACGAGGCAGATCGGGTTCGCCAAACGCTCAGTCACCTCTGAGATCACCGGCGTCGACCCGCCCCACACGTGGTCCATCCGCGGACTCGACGGCCCAGTCCGAGCCGCCGTCGACGTGAACGTCGACCCGCTCGACGACGGCAAACGGTCCAAAGTGACAATCACCATCGACTTCACCGGTCACGGCATCGGCAAGGTCGTCGTCCCCCTGGTCATACGACCCCAAGCCGCCAAGGAAATGACCACCAACATGCAACGACTCAAACAGCGCCTCGAAACCACAGACTGACCAAGCTGCATATGACAACGCGGTCGAAGAGCACGAAAGCCGATGAATCTGGACCCAGTCCGCCTGACCGGGTCC
>JAKBBA010000140.1 GCA_021808665.1 Actinomycetes bacterium | reverse complement strand
TCAGGTTGCTGAATGCGACGGTGTACACGTAGAAGGTGAAGCTCATGTGCAGCTTCGGCAGGAACAGCGTCGAGACGGAACCGCCGACGTACAGTTCGTAGTAGAGCATGATCGTCGCAAGGACGGTCAGTGCCAAGTAGAAAATTCGCGGCCCGGTCTCCGGGTACGAATCGAGTTTCCGGTCCCACAGCATCGAAATACCTTTCGATCCTGAAGTCCGGCCCGCAGCGGCCACGGTCATTGCATCGAACCCCCGATTTCAGTTGGTTGACATGTCACTGGGAAGAAGTTCCCGGTGACTGCAGTCACAGTAACCAATGAGTAACGCAATGACAACTACCCGGAGTGGACATTTTTCCCATCGATGCTTTTTCGGGGTCGCCGAGGTCCGCGCCGGGTGTCGGAGTTCAGGACCAGCGCCCCTGAGCGACGAGCACGTCTTTGAGCGTGGACGGTCGATCCGTCATGATCCCGTCGACGCCGAGGTCGACTAGCCGGCGCATTTCGTCGGCGTCATCGACGGTCCACACGTGCACGGCCAGCCCGATCCGATGTGCAGCAGCGATGAACTTCGGATCGGCTACCGGAAGGCGCCCCTGGCGTACTGGCACTTGGGCTGCCCCGTAGTTTGCGAGCAAGCCTGCCGCTCGGCGCTCGGCAGCGGCGGGCAGGACGCTCCCTATTCGCAGGACGGCGGTGCCGAAAGGTCCGATTCCGCTGCACAGGCGCGGCCCAAGAGCGCGGCGGATCCTGGCGGTGCGTCTTTCGTCAAACGACGTGATGCACACACGGTCGATAGCGCTACAACGGTGGATGGTCTCGATGAGCGGGCCGACGACACTGTCGTGTTTGGCGTCGATGTTCCATCGCAGTTCCGGCCACGACGTCAGGGCTTCGTCCAGGCGGGGCAGCGGGCTGTCGCTGCCCGACGGCCGCAAGGTGGACAGCGCGGACCAGCGCATTCCTCTGATCATGCCGGGCCGGCCCAGCGTCCTCGAAAGGTCCGGGTCGTGGGCGGTCACCACGATCCCGTCGGCGGTTGCATGTACATCTGTCTCTATGTAGTGGTAGCCGAGATCCACAGCGTGACGGAACGCCTCCCAAGTGTTCTCGGGTGCTTCGAGAGCGCCCCCCCGATGAGCGAACGCTATCGGCGCCGGGTGGTCCAAGAAGGCGAAGCGCGTTCGGGTCACCACACAAAGCTAGCGAGTAGCATCACGGCGCGATGGAACCGTCGTGGCCTCGGCCGATCCCGACTATCGGGGATCGAAGCAGCGCCTCGGAGCGTTCCCGGGACCCGAGCGCGTGGGCATTGGCGGTAGACGACCGGGCTGCGTTGGCGCGGGTCATCTCTGGGCGAAGGGACATACGCCGCTTCCGGCCCGACGCGGTACCCGACGAGCTTTTGGAGGAGCTGCTTTGCGCAGCACACAAGGCGCCGTCCGTCGGGCATTCACAACCGTGGCGGTTCGTGGTCGTACGCGATCCGCGGACAAGGGTGAGGGCAGCATCGCTGGCCGACTCGGCGAGAATCGCCCAGGCCTCGCTCCTAGATGCCGAATCAGCACGCCAGTTGCTCGACTTGGACCTGGAAGGGATTCGCGAAGCTCCCCTCGGGCTGGTGGTGTGCTGCGACAGGCGTGCGCCGGCAGCAGGCGTGCTCGGCCGCGCCACTTTTCCCGACGCCGACATGTGGTCGTGTGCGGCATCGATACAGAACCTGTGGTTGACCGCCCGTGCGCACGGTCTCGGCGTCGGTTGGGTGACGCTGTTCGACCCGGTCGACCTGCTTTCCCTTGTCTGCGCACCTCCGGGGGTTGCGGCGCTTGGCTGGCTGTGCGTCGGCTGGCCGGACGAGCGACCGCCGGCTCCCGGCCTGGAACGACGCGGTTGGTCGTCGCGCCAGCCCATCGGCGACGTGGTTATCAGCGAGCGTTGGGATGACTTGCGGCAAGGCGAGCCGCCTGTGGCGCCGCCACGATCGCGCCTTGCCATGCAGGCGGAGGCGGCCGTCCCGGCGCAGGCGGCCGTCCCGACGCTCGCGGCTTTCCCGACGCACGCGGACACGCACGCCGGTGCCGTCGTGCCTGACCAACGTGCTGTCGTCGCGGCACACGACCGAGCCGACGCAGTCCTTGGTCCGCCGGGCGCGCTCGGCATCCTCGACCGTGCAGTCGACAAGATCCTCGCTTCGCACCCTGGCGGGCTGTCCGACTCGGGCGGCCGCCTGGTCATCGCGGCCGCCGATCATCGCATCGCCGCGCACGGCGTGTCTGCGTATCCCCAGTCGGTGACGAGGACGGTGGCTGAGGCGACCGTCGCAGGCGTCTCGGTCGGAGCGTCCGCCGCAGCCAGCTGCGGGCTTGGGGTGGTCCTAGTCGATGCCGGGGTTGCTACGGAGACCTTCGGCGCTGGCTCGGCGCGACGGCCGGTGGAGGGAGCGATAGTCATAGCTCCCCAAGATCCGCCGGGCGACCTAGTCCATTGCGACGCGTTGAGCTTTCGCGACGCGGGGAAGCTTTTCACTATGGGCGAACGACTTGCGACACGGCTCTACCGCGACGGGGCTGACCTGGTCGCGCTCGGTGAAGTGGGCGTGGCAAACACGACAGTCGCCGCGGCCCTCACCGTGGCGTTCCTCGGCGGCCGACCCGCCGACGTCGTCGGCCTGGGCGCGTCGTCGGATTCCGGAATGCTCGAGCGAAAGCAGGCGGCCGTAACTGCGGCGATCAGGCGGGTGCGTCTCACGTGGGGACTGGGAGAGTCAGGCGAGGAGCCGCTCGGGATGGAGCCCCTCGATGTGGTGGCCTGCCTGGGCGGCGGGGAGATCGCCGTCCTCGCGGGAGTCGCGTCGGGGGCTGCGAAAAGCGGTGCCGTCGTCGTCCTCGACGGCCTCGCTACATCGGTCGCGGCGCTCGTAGCTGTTCGGCTCGATCCGGCGGTTTCGGCGTATCTGATCGCGGGCCAGGCAAGTCGGGAGAAAGGCCATCGCCTCGTTCTGGGCGCCCTCGGCCTCGAGCCGCTCCTCGACCTGCGCCTGCGTGCGGGCGAAGGCGTCGGGGCGACACTCGCCTGCTCGATGCTTCGAAGCGCCCTAGCGGTGAGGCTGCGCTCGGCGAGGACCGTTTGACCTTGACAGGCGCATCAGAGGTGCTACGAGCGGCAGGTGACCGGCGCAGGGTAGCCGCGGGTTAGCCGGGTTCGGACTCGTGACCCGGCTCACGCAACCCCCGGTACGCGTCGGCCGGGCGCTGGCGCCCTGTGATGACATTGTGGATCTCCTGGCAGATCGGCAGCTCGACGGAGTAGCGTTCGGCCAGGTCGAGAGCGACGCGGGCCGTGTTTACGCCTTCGGCGACCATATTCATCTCGGAGAGGATCGTTTCCAAGGGGATCCCCTGCCCAAGCTTCTCCCCGAGGGTGCGGTTCCGGCTGAGAGGACTCATGCAGGTCGCCACCAGGTCCCCCATACCGGCGAGGCCGGCCAGGGTTTGCGGCTGGGCGCCCATCGCAGCGGCGAGGCGCGTTATCTCGGCCAAACCCCTCGTCATCACCGCCGAGCGGGTGTTGTCGCCCACCCCGAGACCCTCGCCGATACCGGCGGCTATAGCGACGACGTTCTTCAGGGCCCCGCCGACCTCGCATCCGATCACGTCGTGATTGCGGTAGACGCGAAAGAGGCGATGTCGCAGGACGCTTTGAAGCGCCGCCGCGACGCCCGGGTCCTCGGTTGCAAGGACAGCCGCTGCGGCCTTGCCGGCCATGATCTCAGGGGCGAGGTTGGGGCCGCTCAGGACCGCCGCGGGATGGCCTGGAAGCAGCTCCTCGATTATCTGCGTCATTCGCAGCATCGACCCGGCTTCGAGGCCTTTCGCGAGGCTCACGACGGGAACCCACGGCCTCACCCAGTCGAGTGCGGCCAGCAGAGTCGAGCGGAATCCGCCGGACGGTACACCTACGACCAGAACGTCGGCGGACGTGACCGCCTCCTCGAGGTCGCTGGTGGAACGCAGACGGCGTGGCAGGGTCACGCCAGGGAGGTAGGCGCCGTTCGTATGTCCGTCGGTGATCTCGTTCGCTAGAGATGCGTTGCGAGCCCATAGCAGTGTCGGATGGGAAGCGGTCGCGAGGCTGGCGACGGTTGTCCCCCACGAGCCGGCTCCGAGAACTGTCACCTTCAACGTGTCGCCACCCCTTCGCTCGCTCCCGTGTAACCGCCGATGAGCACCTGGCGGACGCCGACGCTATGGACGTTAGAGTCTCCGGACCGCATCGACGGCGGCGCGTGATCGGATGTCACTGGCTGCGGGTAGGGTAGTCGAGATGGCAGACAGCAGGCAGTTCAGCTCCGATGCTATGGAGTACATGAGCTCGCTTTACGGCGCCGCGTTGCGGATGACGCGGAACCCTGCCGACGCCGAGGACCTCGTGCAGGAAACGTATCTGAAGGCGTTCAGGGCCTACGGCTCCTTCCAGGAGGGGACGAACCTCAAGGCTTGGCTGTACCGCATCCTCACGAACACTTTTATCAACACCTACAGGGCGCGACGTCGCCGACCCGAGCAGACCGAGCTGGACGAGGGAGAGGACCTGTATCTTTTCCGTCGCCTCGGCGGACTTGAAGCTGTCGCGGCCAGCCGCAGCGCCGAAGAGGAAGTTCTCGAGCACTTCACCGAGTCGGAGGTCAAGGAAGCGGTCGAGATGCTGCCCGAACAGTTTCGTATAGCGGTGCTCCTCGCGGACGTCGAGGGCTTCTCGTACAAGGAGATAGCCGAGATCCTCGACGTGCCGATCGGAACCGTGATGAGCCGCCTGCACCGGGGAAGAAAAGCCCTGGAGAAGACGTTGCACGAATTTGGAGTAGCAAGAGGTCTCGTGGCGAGTGCCTCGGAGGCTCCTGCGTAGTTGCAGAGTTGACGGCTGCAACCTTCGCGCTTTTCACATTCGTACGAGTCACCATCGAGGCGGTCAGGCATCCACATGGACCAGGGAGAAAGTAACTTCAACGTGGAGGATCTCTTCAAGCCGTCCGACTGCGAAGACGCCCTGCACAGGCTGTACCACTTCCTCGACGGGGAACTTACCAGCGAACGCAAGAGCGCCATCTCGAAGCACCTTTCCGACTGCGGACCCTGCCTCGCAGCGTTCGACTTCGAAGCCGAGCTCAAAGCCGTCGTCGGCCGCTCCTGCCGGGAGCATGCACCGAGCGGTCTCAAGGACAGGATCGCCGCTGCGATCGCGGAGGCATCCGAATCGACCCCTGGGACCGTATAGGGGTGGACCGTTGAAACTGGCATCGATACCCGACACAGCCAAAGTTGGGAGGAAACTATGAGCGAGCGTTCTCTAAGTGGGCACACGATGAGCGGAAGCGAGCGACCGTCCCGTGCCTTCGCCAAGAACCGCACCTGCAGGGAACCCGGCTGTAACACGAAGCTGTCTATTTACAACAGCGGCAAGTTCTGCCATAGGCACGAGCCGATGGTCGTCCCTCGAACCCGAGGTCGGAAGATCGCCTGACGGTTGCCTGCCCTGTCGGCCCTCGAGAGGGCAACTTCCGCTGCTCGTTGCGGCGAGGCGGGCAGACTTCTTCGTTTCGGGCGCTACGATGCCTTATGGCGAGGAGTACTGAGTGCCGGAGCTGATCGGTTGGGACACCGCCCGAAGCGTAGCGAAAAGACTCGCTGAGCGCGAGAAGCCCCTGAGCGAATACGAGCGGCTCTCCCTCGAGGCGGACTTCGAGGAGATGACCGAACGAGCGGAGCGCTTGGTCGAGGCCGAAACGGGCCTCGTGTCACTCGCTGGGCCCGCAAGGGCACGCGTCACCGACCGCTCCCAGTGGGTGGACGTGAACGTGGCTTCCTTCGAGAGACTTCTTCGGCCGGTCGCCGCGAAGCTTGCGGCGCGTATGGAGAGCGGTGGACGTCGCCTGAGGCCGGTCGGCCTGACGCGTCAGATGTCGGGAGCTGAGCTCGGGTTGATCCTTGGCTGGCTGTCCGGACGGGTGCTCGGCCAGTACGACCAGCTGCTCATCGAAGACGAAGCGCCCGAAGATCAGGACATCGTGTACTACGTCGGCACGAACGTGGTCCAGGTCGAGCGGCGCTACGGGTTCGCCCCGAGCGAGTTCCGGCTGTGGCTGGCGTTGCACGAGGTCACGCACCGGGCGCAGTTCACAGGGGTGCCATGGCTTCGCGACCATTTCTTGGCGATGGTCGACAAGACACTCGACGGGATAGACATCGATCCCCGACAGTTGGCCGCTTCACTGCAACGCGCAGCGCAAAGCTTCAGGTCAGGCCGTAACCCCCTCGAGGAGGGAGGCCTTCTCACGCTGCTCGCAGGACCGGAGCAGTACGAGGCGATCGTCTCCGTCGGTGCACTGATGAGCCTTCTCGAAGGTCACGGCGACGTCACGATGGACCGTGCTGGAGTGGAGCTGATCCCGAACGCACCCTTGTTCAGTTCGACGCTTCACGCGAGGCGCCGCCAGCGTGGACTTGGAAAGGTGCTGTCGGTCGTCATAGGCCTCGACGCGAAGATGCGTCAATATAAGCAAGGGGAGGACTTCATCGCTGCGATCGAGGCCGACGGCGGCCCTGCGCTTCTAGCGAAGGTCTGGGAGGGCCCGGCATGGCTTCCGGACTGGGAGGAGATTCGCAGCCCGGACCGTTGGATCACCCGGGTGCGAGCGGCGGAGCGCGCGGCTGTCGCCACTTGAGGGAGGCGGCGAGCAGGGGCTAGCCGCCGCTTTGCTTTCCCGGTGCCATTTCCCTGAGCCGAGCGAGGGACCGGTCGCTCTAGCGGTGTCGGGTGGCCCAGACTCGACTGCCCTCATGATCCTCGCGCGGCGCAGGGGTCTTAGTGGGGTCGCGGTACACGTCGATCACGGTCTGCGGGACGGCTCGGACGGGGAGGCCCGCGTCGTCGCTGCGTCCGCGGCCGCTCTCGGCTTCTCCTTCGAATCGAAGGTGGTGACTGTCCCCGAAGGACCTGACCTCGAAGCGCGGGCGAGAAAGGCCCGCTATGCGGCCCTCCCACCGTGCGTGCTCACCGGGCACACCATGGACGACCAGGCCGAAACGGTCCTGCTAAACGTCCTACGCGGCGCCGCGCTGAGCGGCCTCAGAGGCATGCGATACGAGCTTCACCGGGAGGGAGGCGGGCGCGTGCTGCGTCCGCTGCTCGGCCTTCGCCGAAGCGAGACGGAGCGGCTCTGCCAAATCGCAGGACTCGACCTGGTCCGCGACCCGTCCAACTCGGATCTGAGGTTCCGTCGAAACCGCCTGCGCGCCGAGGGCCTCCCATTTCTTTCCGAGATCGCGGGTCGGGACTTGACGCCCGTTCTCGCCCGGCAGGCGGCGATCATCGACGAGGAGGTGGCCCTGCTCGACGAATGGGCAGCGAAGCTCGACCCTACGTCGACGACAGAGCTCATGCATGCCCCTCCGGCGATAGCGCGCCGGGCTTTGCGCCTGTGGTTGCGAGGAGTCGACGCAACCGGGCAGGATCAAGAAGGTGAACAGCATCCGCCGTCGTCGGCCGAGCTCGAAAGGGTGATGGAAGTGGTGAGCGGACTTCGACGTGCATGTCAGATCTCCGGCGGTCGCAGCATTCGCCGTAGCCGAGGGCGTCTGCGCGTCGAGCCTCTCGAAGGTACCCGGCCGTGAGCGGGACCGAGTCGTTGTCGGCGGAACCTGGCGCGTTCGAAAACGCCGTCTACACGCGCAGCGAGGATCCGCATCTCGGGGCGGTGATCGTGTCAGCGGAGGCGCTTCAAAGGCGTATCAGGGAGCTGGGGGCGGCGATCACTAGGGACTACGCCGGAAGGGTGCCGCTTCTCGTAGGGGTGCTCAAAGGAGCGTGCTTTTTCCTTGCCGACCTTGCCCGAGCTATAGAGCTGCCCGTCGAGATCGACTTCATGGCAGTGTCGTCCTACGGCAACTCGACGCGGACGAGCGGCGTAGTGAGGATCGTCAAGGACCTCGACGCTGAGCTGAGCGGCCGCCACGTCCTGATCGTCGAGGACATCGTCGACTCGGGACTCACCCTTTCGTATTTGAAACGGAATCTGGCCGCGCGCCACCCCGCCAGCTTGGAGGTCGTCGCCCTTCTCGTGAAGAAGGGACTCCAACCGGTGGACCTGCATTTGAAGTACGAGGGTTTCGAAATCCCCCCCGACTTCGTGATCGGCTACGGATTGGACGTCGCCGAGCGCTACCGCAACCTGCCATACCTTGCTACGTATGTCGAGGAGTGAGTCGAACCGGGCTTTAATCGGTCAGGCCAAAGCACCGACCGTGGATTTTGCGCGCATCGAAGCGGCGATCAGGGAGATATTGGAAGCTGTCGGGGAGGACCCCGACCGTGACGGGCTGATCGGGACGCCGGCCCGGGTCGCCCGAATGTACGCCGAAGTCTTCGCCGGAATCGACGAGGACCCGGGTGACCATCTGGAGGTCGTGTTCGATCTCGGCCACGACGAGATGGTCATGGTCAGGGA
>JAKBBA010000139.1 GCA_021808665.1 Actinomycetes bacterium | reverse complement strand
GCGGTCCGCTGCGCCCGAACGGGGTTAGGGAAACCTGCACCAACTGGGGATTGATCCTGGCAAGGTCGCCGTGATCGATGCCGAGACCGGCGAGACGGCCCGTCGGTTCCGTTTCGATGACCAGGTCAGCGCGCATGCAGATCTCCCGGTACGTTTCTCGCCCTTCTGGCGTGTCCAGTTCTACGGCGGCATGGACCTTCGAGTTGTCATACCACCAGTCCGCAACGCCGCCTATGCCGTCGGCTTGCGCCGCAAGCATCCTGGGACCGCTCGTGCCGGTTCCCAAACGGAGAACGCAAGCCCCTGACTCGGCAAGAAGCTTCGTGGCGAAGCGGCCGCTGTCGTTTGTCAGGTCAACGACTCTCAGGCCTTCGAGTGGACCTCCAGTCATGTGTCCTCCCTCGGTAGGCGTAAGTGGCGGCGCCGTTCGAAGTTAGCGAGTTTCGCGGGCGGCCGGCCATGCGCCACAGTGGTGTCGTGGCGAACAACGACGGCCGGCGATCCCCGACGGCCGCTGATGTGAGGTCCTCGCCGAACCTCTTCGAGCACGCATTGGCAGAAAACCTCCGAGCGAGAGGGCCGCTTGCTGCCAGGCTGCGGCCTCGTCGTCTCGAGGACGTCGTCGGCCAAGACCACCTTCTGGGCCCGAGAGGAGTTCTCCGGGCGCTCGTCGACACCCGACGCCTGACGTCGCTGATCCTGTGGGGGCCTCCCGGTACAGGAAAGACGACGATCGCGCGGCTGCTCGCGGACTCCGTCGGCGCCGCATTCGAAGCGCTGAGCGCCGTGACGGCCGGGGTCAAAGACGTGCGGGACGCGACGGAGCGGGCTCGGGGGCGCCTCGGCGAAACGTCGATCGCGACGGTGCTACTCGTCGATGAGGTGCACCGCTTCTCCAAGTCCCAGCAGGACGCCCTACTTCCGAGCGTCGAGGACGGCACTCTCACCCTGATCGGAGCTACGACAGAAAACCCTTACTTCGAGGTCAACGGACCCCTCCTCTCCCGCTCCACCCTGCTGCGGCTGGAACCTCTAAGCGAGCCGGCTTTGAAGTCCCTGCTCGAGCGGGCACTCACTGCCGAAGATGCGAGGATCGCTCCCGACGCTGCCGACGCACTGGTCGGCTCGGTCGGCGGTGACGGTCGAGCCCTCCTCACGACCCTCGAGGTAGCTATCGCCGTTGCTGGCGACTCACGCCACGTGAAGTTGGGTGACGTGGAGACTGCCCGCTCCGCCAGGGCGATCACTTGGGGCAGGGACGACCACTACGACGTAGTGAGCGCCTTGATCAAGTCGATCAGAGGGTCCGACCCTGACGCGGGCCTGCACTGGCTTGCGAGGATGATCGTCGCGGGGGAAGACCCGCGTTTTATCGCGCGGCGCCTGGTCGTGCTCGCGAGTGAGGACATCGGCATGGCAGACCCGACGAGCCTGCTTGTGGCTACAGCAGCAGCGCACGCCGTCGAATATGTGGGTCTCCCCGAGGCGCAGCTGAATCTCGCCCAAGCCGTGGTTCACCTGTCGATGGCCCCTAAGTCCAACAGGACAGCACTGGCGGTCTGGTCGGCGCTCGAAGACGTTCGCGCTAGGCCTGCGGGTCCGGTTCCGGCACACCTGCGCGACAGTCACTATGCGGGGGCTGCCGATCTCGGCCACGGGGAGGGCTACCGCTATCCCCACGACTTCGAGGGCGGTTGGGTCGAGCAGCGTTACATGCCCGAAGGCCTCGACGCACGGCGATACTACGAGCCGTCGTCCCAAGGCGCAGAGAAGGACCTTACGACCCGCAGCCGGTCAACCCGGTCTGCGGCTGGCCCAGCGCAGCGCCCTTCCGGCGAAACGGGTTGAAGGACGGAGCGTCAACAGTCCGACGGCGGCTATGGCCCCGAGGGCCGGGAGAGGACTCCGCAGGGCCGGGGGAAGGAGGAGGTATCCGAGCGTGGCGACGCCTACCAGAGCGAGGGCGACCTTAGCGGTTGCCTCATTGCGAAGGGCTCTGGTGATATCCCATCGAGCGCTCCTGTGCCCCTTGCCGGACGCTACGAGCATGACCACGAAGAGGGCGCCGCTAAGAGCGGCTCCGATGGCGATGCGCACCGGAGAGGCCACGTCAGGGGTTACCAACACCCAGCTTGCGAGTCCGGCGAACGCCAAGGTCAGTTCTCCTGCCCCAACGAGCAGAAGCGCTGCCTGCGCTAAGAGCAGATAAGAGCTCCACAGGATCGGACTTGCCAACAGGCTCGCCAGTATGAGCAGGCCTAGCACCTGCTTGTCGGCGAAGCGGTGCCGCCGGCCCCAAAGTAGGGCGAGCCCCGCCGCGACGAGCAACGGTGCGATCTTCGTGGCAGAAGGGACAGCGACCCCGAGGGCGCTCAGCATGGAGGCGAGCGACCAGCTGTGGGTCACCTCGTTTCGCTCCAGGACTCCCAGCATCGCAACATAGCTGCGCGCTCCGACAGGGCCGACGATGATCCCCGCCCCGATCAAGGAGGCAGCGGTGAGCGACGCTGCCACAGCGCTGCGGTATCGCTTCGTGACCAATGGCCAGAGGATGAGCGGCAGCAGGAACAACTTGCCCGCACCGATCAGGCCGATCAGGACGCCGGCGAGGATCGGATGCCGGTCCCTGCATCGCCACGCAAGCCCGAGACCGAGCATCAAAAAGGCGTTGATCGTGCCCATCTGCAGTCCGACGATCGTCGTGGCGCTCGCAAGCACCAAGACCGGCACGAGCGGTTCGCGCCGACCGAGCAGGCGGCAGCCGCCGACGACCGCCCCCACGGACGCTATTTCGCAGAGAACCTCCGCAACATGCAACGGGAGCAACGCAACGGGAGCGAAGATCCACGCCACGAACAGCGGGTACACGAAGGCGTGCCCCGTCAGAAACGTGCTCGAGTGGACGGAGGAGTAGGGGCTCACCCCGTCGAGGACGGCTCGGCCCGCCCGGATGAAGACGAGCAGGTCGAAAGGCGGGAGCAGGTTGGCGAAGAGTGCAGCGATGAGAGCTGTCACTGCGAGGATCGGAACACGGTACCGGGCTCCCCCTCGAAGCCAACCGAGTCGATTCGGTGACGTCACGGCCGCGGCGTTTCGGCCTGGATCGAGGTCGTCGTGAAGCTGGAGGAGAGCGGAGGAAGGGACATCAGCCCAGCCAGCATATTTTCCGCCGGCGCTTCCGCTGGGCGCGCCCACATAGATTCCGGGCCCCTTTCTCCAAGGCTTTTCCAAGGCGAAAGCCAGAGGATCCCAAAGGATGTCTAAGTCCGCGCTCAGGGCTGCGAACGATCATCGAGTTGTCGAAGCGGTGCCGGTGCTGCCGGCCGACGTCCAATGCAACTACGAAAGGATGTAAAAAAATGACCAATCAGCCTTACGATCAGCCCTTCGAGGCGCCTAAACGCCCGAAGAGGAAAATGTCCCGTGCGGCGGCCACCGTGGGCCTCACCGCCCTCCTCGGCTTCGGGGGTGCCGGCGCAGCGTTCGCTCTCTCTGGTTCTCCTTCCACTCACAGCTCGTCGGCGTCGCTGGCGACGTCGACTTCCTCTGGGTCATCGGCCAGCTCCTCGTCCAGCTCCTCGGGCTCGACACCCACACCGGCGCCCCTCGGAACCCCCGGCCACTTCGGTCCCGGCGGCTTCGGCGGCTTCGGCGGCCCGATGATGGGAGGCGACGTCCTGCACGGGGTGTACACCGTCAAGACCGCCTCGGGCGCCTACCAGACGGTCGAGAGCCAGGTTGGGACCGTCAACTCTGCGTCGTCGACTTCCATCACGGTAACGAGCGCCGACGGTTACAGCCACACCTACGCTGTTACCTCCTCGACTGTCGTCGACTCACAGGCGAACGGGATCGGCGCAGTCGCGGCTAAGGACACGGTACGAATCAGCGCGGTGACTCAGTCTGGAACTGAAACGGCGACGTCTATAACCGACGTCACCAAGATCGGCGCTAGCAGGACTGCGTTCGGGTTTGGACCCCCGCCTGCGGCTCCCGCATCCAGCGGGGCTGCTGCCTGATCCAACGCGCCGGCTACCCCACAATTGGCAGCCCGGCTAAGACCTGGCCTCGCGGCTACGCCCGCTTCGCGCCCGGGTGATTCTTCAACTGGAGGCTCACCCGGGCACGCGTGCACCGCCTCGTAAGGGTCGCGGATCAGTCGGAGGGAGTCTGGTCGCTCGGGCGTTCCAGCGAACCTCCGGGGGCATCGGGCTCCCACGATCGGGCGTCAACGACCCCCGACCGGCCGTCAACGACCCCCGAGGCGCCGTAGGGGAAGCGGTGCACTTGTCCCGCGAGGCGGTTGCCGACAAGCCTAACAACGAGTCGGCGAACCGGGGCGAGCATGAGGCTGAGGCCGATCGCGTCGCCGACGAAGCCTGGGATGGCGATAAAGGCGCCCCCAAGGAGGACCACGAAGCCGTCCATTATCTCGGCAGTCGGAAGTCCGCCGGCCGCCAAGCGCTGCTGCGTATGGGCGATGACCCCAAGTCCCACCCGGCGGACTATGACCGGACCAAGGGCACTCACCCCAAATAGGATCAGAAGTGCCCATAGGACGCCGATTTGGGACGCAACAGCGACGAACGCGCCGATCTCAGAAGCGATGAATACGACCGCTCCTACCAGGACCACACTTCAGAGTACTGTTGAAAAAGGTCGAATTCCGGCTCGGAGGTGTCGAATGTCCATAGAACCCGCCCGACGCAGTCACTCGATGGTCAAGGCCGCGGTTGCGGGCACCGCAATCCTGGTCGTGGCGCTGTTTGCGCTTTCGGCGGTCGACGCGGTGGTCGGCATCTTTTGGACTGTCATCAAGTTGACTCTTCTTGTGATCGTCGTCGGAGGTGTCGGCCGCCTCCTATGGGGCAGGGCTCGCCGAGGTTAGCGGGCAGGGCGAACGATCGGCTGGGCTGCAGCGCTATCTCCGAACTGCGCGACTATGGCCCCTGGCCCGGGACCCGGAAAGGGCCGCCGGACCGGAGCTTCGTCACTATTGGGTCCACCTGTCGGAAGGACCCTTTTGCGGAGGGAGTGGGATTTGAACCCACGGTGCCCACTGGACACAACGGTTTTCGAGACCGTCCGATTCGGCCGCTCTCGCACCCCTCCGGACGGCAGAGAGCATACTAGAGTCGGATCGTTAGCCCACGACAGACACTCGTCCCCGCCTACACCGTCCTACGCCCTCGCTAGCACCGTGGAAAATCGGTGGGCTAGCGTCTCGGCAATGGGTTCGCCGTATGAGAAAGGGGCAGTGGAGGTCGCCGACGGCGTGTGGGCCTACCTCCAGCCGGACGGCAGCTGGGGATGGTCCAATGCCGGCCTGGTTCACGCGTCAGCGGGATCACTGCTCGTAGACACGCTTTTCGACCTGAAACTGACGGCGGAAATGCTCGCCGAGTTGCGAAGGGTGGCTACCGCGGATGCCCCGATCACGACGGTTGTCAACACTCACGCCAACGGCGATCACTGCTATGGGAACTCGCTGCTCGCCGAGGCGCAGATCATCGCGTCCACGGCTTGCGCCGAGGAGATGGCGAAGTCGCCGGCGTCCGAGCTCGCCGAGATGATGGCTCACACGCCTGAGATGGGGGCCACCGGGCGGTTCTTGGAGCGGATTTTCGGTGTCTTTGACTTTGAGGGCATCGAGCCCGTCGCGCCGAGCACGACCTTCGACGGAGAGCTCGAACTTAGCGTCGGCGACCGGCGGGTCGCCTTGATGGAAGTCGGCCCGGCTCACACCGGCGGTGACGTGATCGTGTACCTACCCGACGAGCGGGTTGTCTTCACCGGCGACATCGTCTTCCACGGAGGTCACCCAATCGTGTGGGCTGGGCCGGTCGCGAACTGGGTCGATGCTTGCAAGAGGCTTGCATCCCTCGACTTGTCGGTGATCGTGCCGGGTCACGGCCCCTTGGCTGGTCCCTCAGTGCTCGACGACCTGGTCGGCTACTTCGAGTGGTTGACCGCCGAGGCGGGGGAGCGTTTCCGCTCCGGGTTGAGCGCGCCCGAGGCGGCGGCTGATATCGGCACGGGGCCATATTCCGGGTGGAACGACGCCGAGCGGATGGCGGTCAATGTGCGAGCCGTCTACCGGGATCTTGGGGCGACCCTGGAGATGCGGCGTGGAAGCGGGGGCTCAGTGTTCGACGCGATGGCAGGTCTGTACTGGCGTGCGAACAGCTGAGAGACCGGCAGGTGGGCGCAGCCGCGACTGGAAGCTAGCGTCTATGCGATGGGCGACGACGAGCAGCGTCAGCGAATATCTTCGGACCGCGTAGCCGACATTAGCGAACCGGCCGGCTCGAAGTGGCCGGCCCCCTGGTGGCAGGACGCGGTGATGTATCAGGTCTACTTGCGCAGCTTCGTCGACACGACCGGCGACGGGGTGGGGGACCTTCCCGGGGTGCGGTCGCGCCTTGAATACATCCGGGGTCTCGGTGTCGACGGAATATGGATCAATCCTTTCTACAGGTCACCACAAGAAGACGGCGGCTACGACGTGGCCGACTATTTCGACGTGGACCCGGTTTTTGGCGATATCGAGGATTTCGACGAACTGCTGAGCGAGGCTCACGCTATGGGAATGCGAGTCCTCGTCGATTTGGTGCCCAATCACACCTCGTCGGCACACGAGTGGTTCCAGGCGGCGCTCTATGCGCCACCGGGCAGCAGAGAACGGGACAGATACATTTTCCGGCCGGGGTCAGGCCCGGGCGGCGCCGAGCCGCCCAACAACTGGCGAAGCGTGTTCGGCGGACCGGCGTGGAGCAGAGTATCCGACGTGGATGGCGACTGGTACCTCCATCTGTTCGCTCCAGGCCAACCTGACCTCAACTGGCAAAGCGAAGAGGTGAGGGATTACTTCGACGAGGTCTTGCGTTTCTGGCTGGAGCGAGGAGTCGACGGGTTTCGCATAGACGTCGCACACGGGATGGTCAAGCACCCGGATCTACCTGACCTAGACGAGGCTGCCTTAGCATCGAACGACGGGCCGACACCACAAAGTGACAGTACTGGAAGCGCCATTGCGGACGGCGATCACCCTTACTGGGACCGTGACGGCGTGCACGACATCTACAGACGCTGGCGGAAGGTGTTGGACAGCTATCCAGGGGAGCGGGTGTTCCTAGCAGAGGCGTGGGTGAAAGGCCCGGGCCGTCTGGCGCGTTATCTGCGACCGGACGAGCTCCACATGGCGTTCAACTTCGACTTCCTAAAATGCGATTGGGACGCTGACGCATTCCGCGAGACGATCTCGTCGACGTTGGCGAACCTAGCGGAGGTCGAGGCTATCCCGACATGGGTGCTGTCAAATCACGACGTCGTTCGGCACCCAACGAGATACGGGGGAGGCGAGGTGGGTGTCGAGCGGGCGCGTGCTGCGCTCCTGCTCATGCTGGCGCTGCCCGGGGCGGTGTTCCTATATCAGGGCGAAGAGCTCGGCCTGCCCGAAGTGCTTGACCTGCCCGACGAGGTTCTCCAGGACCCGACCTTCATGCGCACCGGGGGCAAGGTCCGAGGTAGGGACGGCTGTCGAGTGCCGTTGCCGTGGGACGTTAATGGGCCGTCGTTCGGTTTCTCCACGGGCGAAGCTTGGCTCCCACAGCCTTCCTCGTGGGCGAAGCTTTCGGTCGAGGCCGAGAGCGCCGACGAGAAGTCGACGCTCAACCTCTACCGTCGGGCCATCGGCGAGCGAGCAAAGCTCGACGCGCTTCGAAGTGACACCGGACTCGAGTGGCTGGACGGGCCGCCGGGCGTAGTTGCCTTCACGAGGGACGGTCGATTCTGCTGTGTCGTCAACTGCTCGGACGACCCGCGCGAGATCCCGCCCGCAGCTATCGCTGTCGGCCCTGTCGTGGTGTCGAGCCTCGCGCTTGGCCATGCCCCGGCTCCCGGCGACACCGATGCCGGCGACACCGATCCATGCGAGGCTACGGGCGGTGAAGCCGCCAAGATGCTGATACCCGGGAATGGCGCATTGTGGTTCGCTACGCCTCCAGGCTCAGCGCCTTGACGCAAAGAACTCCGAGAGCATCGTGGAGCATTCATCTGCCAGGACGCCGCTGCGCACCTCTACCTCGTGGTTGAGGCGCGGGTCGACGCACAGGTTGTAAAGCGATCCGCAGGAACCTGCCTTCGGGTCAGGCGCACCGAAGACAACACGGTGGACGCGTGCCGCGACGAGCGCCCCGGCGCACATCGGGCAGGGCTCCAGGGTGACATAGAGCGTCGCCCCGTTAAGTCTCCAACTTCCGAGCCTCATTGCGGCGTCACGCAAGGCGAGGATCTCGGCGTGTGCAGTCGGGTCGCCCAGCTCCTCACGTCGATTCGCAGCGACAGCGAGGACACGAGGCCCGTATCTGTCGATACCTCCTGGAATCCGTTCGGGATTACTCAAGGCGACTTCCCCTCCGACGACTTCCCCCTCGACGACCGCCTCCCCTAGGAGAGCGCCTCTGACGACCACCGCCCCAACTGGAACCTCCCCGTGCGATGCCGCCTCACTAGCGGCCTCGATGGCCAGGCGCATGAAGGTCTCGTCGTCG
>JAKBBA010000138.1 GCA_021808665.1 Actinomycetes bacterium | reverse complement strand
CGGTTCCTCCTCCGGCTCCGGCGCTGCCCTGGCCGCCGGGCTGGCACCACTCGCTATTGGCACCGAGACCGACGGATCCATTTGCTGTCCTTGTTCGCTCAATGGGGTGGCGGGTATCAAGCCGGCGGTGGGCGCCGTGCCGAGAGCCGGGGTCGTGCCGATCAGCCCCAGCCAGGACAGCCCCGGACCAATGGCCAGGACCGCCGCCGACGTGCGCTTCTTACTCGACGTCCTAACCGGGGCAGCGGAGGCTAACGGCGAACCGCCACCGCTTTCGTCTATCCGGGTCGCAGTGGCGACGACGTGGCGAACGGGGCATCCGACGACCGATTCGCTCTTCGAGGAGACCGTGGAGCGGATCCGCTCCCTCGGCCTCCCCACCGTCGACGTCCGCCCCTCCGAGCCGACAGTCAAGACGGAGAAGGACGAACTCACTGTTCTGTTGTGCGAATTGAAAGACGCCCTAGATCTTTACCTCCCCACCCGCGGCGCCGGCGGCCCTCAGACCCTCGCCGAGGTGGTGGCCTACGAGGACGGCCACGCCGACGTCGAGATGGCCTGGTTCGGCCACGAGTTGTTCGAGCAGGCCCTTGCTCTTGGTGGTCGAGACGGCAAAACCTACCGAGACGCCCGGCGGCGCAACCTGTCCTGGGCACACGACTCGGTCCTCGAGCCGGCCATGGCCTGCGCCGATGTGCTCGTGGCTCCTTATATGGGTCCGGCGTGGAAGTCGGATCTGCTTCTCGGCGGCCACCCGGCAAGCGCTTCACCGGCGACTATGGCCCCCGCTATCGCCGGCTGGCCTATCGCCTGCGTGCCCGTGGGACTGGCCGCCGGGCTGCCAGTCGGTCTCACAATCATCGGACGTCCGGGTTCGGAGCGGACGCTGCTGGCCGTGGCGGCGGCAGTTGAGGTCCCGGACCGACCGAGCTGGACGCCTCCCACTCGCTCTTGATGGAATATGTCGTGAACGCCCGAAGTTGACTTCGACCCCAACTCCTTTCAGCGGGAATGCTCGCTTGGATCATCTGACGATCAGTGCCGCGATGGTGAGCGCGCCACCGGCAGCAAAGTAAGTGGCGTAGTCGTTGGCCGATCCGTTATGGATCGCACGCAACCAGGTGACGAGCCGGGGTTCCGATCGGCGAATGTACGCCCACGCGACGAGCAAGCCAGCGGCGATGGTACCGACCGAGATCGCGATGCCCAAGACGGAGAAGTAGGCAAACTTCACCTGCGGGACCGCAAATGTGGTGCCGGCACTCAGCACACCGTTGGCGTAGCGGGCCGGTTCAAGGAGTCCCCCGGCGGCAGGTTCGGCGATGTGGTGCAGTATCGGGTATGCCAGGACGCCGGATGCGACGCAGCCGACGGCCAGGACGGCCAGCCCGGCGACCATACCGGGGTGGAGACGCGCAAGCTCTTCGTAGGGTTGGCGACGTGGGCGGAAAAATGCGAGATGGGCGGCTCTGGCGAGGGCCGCGATGGTAACGACCTGCGCGACGATCACCACGGCGAATGCGACGGGGTCGGTATTTCGGAGGCTGTCGTGAATCAGCCCGAGCGAGACGTACCCGTTGAGTAGCGGGACGCCGGCAATGGCTGCCGCGCCCACGACGAAGGCGGCTGCGATCACAGGCATGCGCCGGGCCAAGCCGCCCATCTCGGACAGGTTGGTAAGTCCGGTCGCGTGCACGATAGCGCCAGCGCAGAGGAAGAGCAGGGCTTTGAACAATGAGTGACTGATGAGGTGGCAGACGGCGCCAGCCACCCCGCTGGCACTGCCAGTCGCAAACCCGACAATGAGGATGCCCATCTGTGAGACGGTGTCGTAGGCCAGGAGTCGTTTGAGGTCGTCTTGTGCCAGGGCGAGGACGGCACCAAGGACGGCGGTGGCACATCCTGCGATGGTGAGCAGACCGAGTAGAGCGTGGTTTGCAGTGTGCCCGTAGATCTGCAGGGCGAGGCGGGCGATGACCACGACGCCGAGCTCCACCATGAGACCGGAGAATAGGGCGGAGACGGGGCCGGGAGCGGCGGTGTGGGCGTCGGGTAGCCACGAGTGGAATGGGATGATGCCCGCTTTGGTGGCGAAGCCAATGAGCAGCAGTCCGAGAGCGACCAAGTCGGCGGTCGTGGTGTGGGCGATGAGCGCTTGGTGGATCTGTCCGAAATTCAGCGCTCCGTGGTCAGAGTAGATCATGGCGGCTCCGACGAACACGGCGAAGCCTGCCATGTTGGTGAGCACCAGAGTCTTGAAGGCGGCTTCGAGGGCGATCGGGCGTTCCAGGAAGAATCCGGTAAGGCCGTAGGAGGAAAGCGCTGCGACTTCAAACCAGACGAACAGGTTGACGATGTCCGCGGTGAGTGCTACTCCGATCAACGCGGCGATAAGGAGCTGGAACAGGCACGCGTAACCACCTAGTTCGCGAGGGCCCAGTCCGGGCAGCTCGGAGAGCGAGTAGACGAGCAGGACGACGCCGACACCCGATACCGTCAGGGCGAAGGTCAGCCCCAGGGGGTCCGCGGCCAGGGTGTCGCCGAGTTCGTGGCCGGAGAACGGCGCCCAGTTACCGAGGAAGTGGGTGAGCTCGTGGCCCCGGTAGACCGTGGGAGCCATCAACAGAAGTAGTACCCCAGCGGCAGTGGTCGCGGCAATACACACGGCAATGGCAGCCCTTTTCGACACCCGGGCCAGCAGTGGGGCGACGGTGGCGGCGGTGATGGGGATGGCGATGGCGAGAGGAAGAAGGCTGGCCAGGCCGGCGCCGGTCACCCGCGCAGGTCTCGGATGCGGTCTGCGTCGAGCGTACGATGGTGCTGGCTGAGCCGAACAACCACGGTAAGGAAGACGGCGGTAACGGCGACCCCGATGACGATGGCGGTGAGGCAGAAGTTCTGCAGGACCGGATCGGCCACGTTGCCATTCGCAAGCTGGGAGGGGGTTTGATGACCGGGGGGGTTAAGCAGCACCGGGGCGGTGGATGCGCGCCGGTAGGCCATAGAGATGAGCAGCAGGTAGGTGGACGCCTCCATAAGGGACAGGCCCATGACCATCTTGATGAGGTTCCGGCGGGTAAGCACCGTGTACAGGCCCAGACAGAAAAGGCTGCCAGCGGCCAGGTAGTTGGTGAGGATCACTGCTTTGCGCTCGGCTCGGCGGGTGTCTTGTCGTTTGTGTCACCGCTTCCTGCGGTCCAGTCGTGGGTCATGCCCAACATGGCGAAGATGGCCAGGGTAAGGCCGGTGCCGACCTCGATCAGCTCGCTTGCGGAGAAAACCTGGAGGATCCCGCCGGAGCGGATAGTTCCCGGTGGCGCGAGCGGCAGCCAGTTGGCCGAGAAGGATCCCTTGAGGACCAGCCCGAGGGTTTCGCAGGCGATGATCGCCAAGGCGCCGGCCAGTTCGAGAGGTTCGAGGACACCTGGTCGGACCACACGGGCGACTTTCGCATAGCCGAAGGCGGCGTAGACGAGCAATGCGACCCCGGCCAACACCGCCCCGGCAGGAAAGCCGCCGCCCGGCGAGTAGCCCCAGGCGGCCAGGTAGATCCCGGCGACGGCCAGGAGCGGGCTTGTCAGGCGGGCGGAAACGCGGACGATGACGGTCATCGCCTGGGCCTGTTCGGGGGCATGGGTACCGAGGGGTTGCCAGTCGGGCGTGGGCAGCACGCGGACGGCATCGGTTCCTCTGTTGGCGGTGGAGGTCTCAGCTGTCTCGGCCTTGCGAGCTTCAGAGCTGCCACCGCCCCCGGCGGGGTCGTCTGCGGCTTGCTCCTTCTCGCCAGCCTCATGTTCTCCGATGAACCCTGCTCGGGGCTCTCTGGGTCGGGCCAGCAGGGTGACGCATACAACCGCAGCGAGAAGGAGAAAGGTTTCGCCGAAAGTGTCGAAACCGCGAGTGCCGTAGACGACCTCGTTGACCGGCTCCGTAGTGCCCCAGCGTGGCAGCGCCACTTGGAGGGCATAGCGGGCCACCGCAGGGATGGGGGCGGACTGGCGCGGCAGGTGGACGAAGCCGACGGCCAACACGAGGCCGAGGCCGATCACGACGAAGGCGCCGACAACTGGGAGGTGTGCGGGTTCGTGCTCGTGGCGTTCGGGCCGGGACGGTCGCCCAGCGCCCGGCGAACTGGGAGGCTGAGCAGCCACAGGTCTATTGCTCGCCCAGATCGCCGGTGTCGGTCACGTCGGTGCGGGACTTGCCGATGGCGATAAGGTAAAGGGTGGGCAGGGCGATGGTGCCGACGACCACCTCGGAGAGGGCATCGTCGGGGGCGCCGAGGACCACGAACAGGAGGGATAAGACGGTGCCCACCGCAGACAGGGCCATTACCGCTCCGTTGAGGTTCCGGGACCTAATGACGATCACAGCAGCAGCCAACACCAGCGCCAGGCAAAGATCGTCGAGGACCCAGAACCCGGTCACTTCTCGCGCTCGTCTCGCGTTGTGCTCGGCTGGTCGTGGTGCGGTTCGTCTCGGACTGCGCCAGCCCACATGGGCACCCCCGACTTGTAGGCGGCGCGGGCGAGCGCGTGGGACGCAGTGGGGCTGATTATCAGAATGAGAAAAGCGACGATAAGGGCTCGGCTCCCATAAGTGGTGATCGGCCCTTCGCCGACGACCAGGGCGGCGAGGGCCGGCAGTACGCCCATCGTGACGGTCTTGCAGGAGCACTGGATCCGGCAGTAGACGTCGGGCATGCGGAGGATCCCGACCGCTGCAGACAGCGAGAAGAGAAGTCCGAGCCCGGACAGGACGGCCACGACGGTCTCGGTCACAGCAGTCCCCGCTCCAGGTAACGGGCCCAGATGATCGTTCCGAGGTAACTGAACGATGCCAACCAGATTGCGGCGTCGAGGTAGATAGTGCGGTCGGCGTACGCGGCGAAGAACATGACCGCGAGCGCCACCTGCGTGGAGATTGTGTTTAGAGCCACGATGCGATCGGACACGGTCGGCCCGACCGCTAAGCGAATGAGAAGGAGGACATTGATGGCTACTTCAGCCAGTGCGACGGCAAGGTACAGGTCAGCCATGGCGGTTCTCCAGCGGGGCAAGCAGAACCTCGACCGGTCCGTTGACTTTGGCGCGGGCGGCCCTTCGGTCACCTTCGGGGACGGCCACTGCGTGGAACTGCAGGTGCCGGGATCGGCGATCCAGGTCGACGATTTGGTTGTCCACGATCAGGGAGGAGATGAGTCCGACTGCGGCGAGCTCACCGTCGCTTCGTTCGTGGGTAGCCACAACGATCATCCCGCTCGACAAAGGTCGGCGCGGCGACCAGATCCGCGCTGACAGCTTCACATTGGCAACCACCACCCGGTAGGCGGTGACGAAAATCAACCAGACGGCGGCTGGGAGCCGTCGTGGGTGTAACAGCCACCATGGCCCCCGGGCAGGGCCCAGAGGAGCAAGAGCTACGGCGACACCTACGGAAATGGCGACACCGAAGGCGAGTTGCTCGGCGGTTAGTGTCCAAGTGAGGATCACCCAGGCGCCGAACCCCCAAGCAGACAGGGCGACAACGGTGGCGAAGCGGGCGCGGCGCCAGTCGAGCTGGGGGGTCATAGCTGGCGGCCAAAAGGGGCCGGGTTCCCATTCCTCGAACGGCCAATCACCACATCTGCACCCGTCTCTGCCACTCGTTGTCCTCCTTAAACGTCCGACTGCCTATTTTCTCCATACCCACGTCCGTCGACGTGGAAGCGGCATTGGTTCGCCGAGACGACTCGACGTGCCTGCGGACGGAGAATTCCAATCTAAATATCCGAGAGTCCCTTGCTCATGCGAGTCCTACAGATGCAGGCATGTTGGCGATGAACCGGGCGAAGCCGTCGCGGCAGCGTCCCTCGGTTCGCCCGCTGGTCTGAACCCGGAGGTTTGTACTCGTGACCACACGCGCTCGGCCCAGCGCCCGCGCCCGGCGGATCAGCTCTCTGTCTTCGTGATCGGTTAGCGGCGGGAAGCCTCCAGACTCGAGGTAGGTGCTGGCTCTAATGCCGAGATTGGCACCATGGATATGGAGGTGCGATCCGTCGGGTCGAAAGCGATGCGTGTACGCCGTTTGATGAACTTGCTTAACTGATGCCTGAACCTCGTCGGTGAGGGTGACCACGCCGAGGACGATGTCAGCGCCGTCATTGGCGAGGCGGATCTGTTCTGACAGCCAATCAGGCGGGACCCGGGAGTCGGCATCAGTGTTGGCGATCCACATCGATTGGAACGGGATCGGCAGCCGTAAAGCCCGTTCCACGCCGGCGTGGCGTGCCTGGCCTACGTTTGCGAACCCCACCTCGACTGTTTCCACTCGATGTCGGGAACAGATGTCGACCGAAGCGTCGGCGCAACTGTCGAGCACGACGATCGTCCGGGCCGGGATCGGGCAGTTCGCAACGGCGTCAGCGACCGCCGCAAGGCAGTCCGCCAGCAGCGCCTGCTCATTGCGCGCCGGGATCACCGTAATCATTTGGCGGACGACGCTCACGGTAACCAGGCCGCCCGCGCGGCCAACGAACGGTGATCGCGACTCCAGCTGTCGATTCGGAAGTCCGCCTCGACATGCGATAGTTGGTGTTTGAGGGTATGGTCAGTCGCAGCAGCGGCGAAAAGCTTCTGGACGGCGTCGCCTCGCAACGGATAGTCGGCCACCGGGTGTCGCCAGTGGACGACGAGCAGCTCGTCCGCCGACCCGCACGCTAGCTCTGCCAGTTTCCGACAATCGGCCTCTTCCGAGTAATACGCCACCTCGGAAATAACGACCAGGTCGAAGTGCTCGTCGGGCCAGTCGGCAGGCACTCGTCCCAGCCGGAAGTCGACACCGCCCCCAATTGCGTTCCGGGCCTGCTCGAGAGCGTGGGAGGCGACATCCATCGCGACTAGATGATCGACGCGGGCAGCGAGAGATGCGGTGGTTACGCCGATCGAACATCCCGGCTCGAACCCGGTCGAATACCGCTCCGATAGGAGACAGGCCAAGACCACATTCCGTTTTCTGGTTTCGTACCAGCGGGTCCGGAACCCCCATGGATCGTCCGACCGGGCATACAGGTCGTCGAAGTAATCGTCGGGCAGGGTCACTGGCGCAGCAGGACCTCGTAAGGACGGACAAGACGGCGCAGGACATGCGGAGGCAGCACCACCGGCTCGACTTTGATCTGACTGCGAAAGCAGCCGGCTGCGGATCGCTTGGGCGCGACCAGATCGCTGATGTCGACGCGTTGCGCTCGACTCCAGGGTAGGTCGTCGGGCTTCGCCCAGTGCCACGCCCAGACGAGGTAGGCGAGCAGGTCGGCGCCATTCCGGGCACAAGCTTGCGCGGCAGCGCGGCCTGTAGCGTCGTGATCGGGATGTCCGTCGCAGACCCACGGCGCGAGAACTAAGTCGCCGGGGCCGACCAGTTCTGCGAGGGATCGGGCCAGCGTCGGTTCGTCGATACGGCCATCAGGGTGGCGCAGGCGGCGGGTAGAGCGGAATCGGATCCCGAGGCGCCCTGCGGCGGCGAGGGATTCTCGGGGACGCACACAACGTAGGTGGGATTCCATGCCGGGATGGCTGCGCTCGCCGTCGGTTACCGCTATCAGTTCCACGAAAGCGCCCGCTCGTGAAAGCCGGGCGACGGTCCCGCCAGCTCCGAGTATCTCGTCGTCGGGGTGAGGTGCGACGACGATCACCCGGCCGTTCGCCGGCTGCTCGGGCTGCCATTGTGGAAGTCGCTCCGCTAGATGGCAGTCTGCCCAGACACTTTCGGGGGTACCGGCTCCTTGCAGATCCCGAGCCGGCTGATCGAAGTTCACGCGTTTGTTCCAATGAGCCGCCGGCCGATCTCGACGCGATCATGGTCGGCGTGGCTCTGGCGCACATAGACCGAAAGGTCGGCAACCGACTGTGCGTGGGGGCCATCGTGTGCCAGCGGCGCCGGCCCGAGAGCGCGGCCGACGCGGTCGATGATCTCGGTGGCGTTTCGTTCGATGGTGTCGCGGACCGTCAGGGCGAGGACAGCGTGGTCGGTTACAGGACGGCGGTCGATCTCGATTGCGGCCGACCGCAGAACTGCTACGTTCTCCGCCAGGGCGGTGTGCACGGCCCCTAGATGGGCGAGAAAGATCGGATCGGCTTTGTCGCGACCGGCGCGGGTGTAAAGGGCCTGAGCGACGGTCCTGCTACCGCCGTGCCAGCATGCTGCCACGCCGATCGCCCCAGCCCAGAAGCCTGGTCGCGAGAGGTACTCGCCGGGCTGTCCGACCGCATCGGCGTAGACGCCCGTGAACGAGGTGGAACGGGTGCCCGAGCCTCGCATTCCGACCCCACGCCACGTAGCCGGCAGGATCCGCACACCTGGATCGTCCAGCTCGACGGCGAACAGTCGCTGACCGTCGGGGGCCGAGGCGTCCACGAGCGCGTGCGTAACCGAAGCGGCGCCCGAGCACCACGACTTGATCCCGTCGAGCGTCCATCGGCCGTCCCGCCGACGGGCAGTGACGCTGCCAGGAGGGCCGGCCGCCCACACGCCCCACCTCTGGCCAGCCGAGACTCCCGGATAGCCGAGTTCAGCGCTGACCGCGACGGCATCCGTGTGGGCCTCCA
>JAKBBA010000005.1:32090-108865 GCA_021808665.1 Actinomycetes bacterium | reverse complement strand
CCCCGGACGCTCCCAGCACAATTACCTCAACCCGCCCCACACCGCCACCTACCACAAGAACCAGGTCCTCTACCGGCCATCGACACCAAGACTCGACGCCCAGGCCAGCACCATCGTCTGCGAAGGCCCCCTCGACGCCCTCGCCATCGCCGCCCACGCCGCCGCAGCCGGCCTCTCCCGCTACTACTCGCCGGTCGCCGCCTGCGGCCGGGTCCTGTCCGACACCCAGATCGACCTCATCCTCGCCAACCATCCCCGCGCCCCCGTGCTCGCCGGCGACGGCGACCAACCCGGCCGACAAGCCAACCTCGACTGGGCCGGCCGCATCCTCGCCAAAGGCCGAGAGTCAGTCATCACCACCTGGCCCGAAGGCCAAGACCCCGCCAGCTGGCTCGCAGCGCGCGGCCCCGACGGCCTACGAGCCGTCACCCGCTTCGGCTGCCTCGACGACCACAGCGGAGTACTACGTCCCCGCCACTGCGGCGCCGTCCTGACCGAAGCCGCCTTCCCCGATCACGACCCCCACCATCTACCCGACCCGAAGGCACTCGCCAGAGCCGTCCGAGAGGCCACGACCAACCTCAGCCCGGCGGCCAAGCAGCGATATCTCACAGCCGCCGCCTCCGTGTTCGGGCTCCAGCCCCCAGCGCCGATCCGGGCCAGGGCTTCACCCCATCCGGTCGATATCCACATCCGCCCAGAGTCCGCCCGCCTCGAAAGGATCCATATATGACCGACACCCGCTCGGACAGCAGATTCCGCCCGCCGTTCCCCACCGGATGCCCGCCAACCCTCAACGTCGTCCCCTGGCCCGACCCGAACATCGACACCCACGGACACCGCCCCGGAAGCCCCTACATCGAAGCCGTCTGGCTCGGAATTCTCGGCCCCAGCACCACGCTCTGCTTCTCGAGGCTCAGCCGGATAGCCGCCGCCCGGCCCGGCGCCGCCATCGACATCACCGACCTCGCCATCAGCCTCGGCCTCAGCGCCCACCTCGGCCGCAACGCCCCCATAACCCGAACCCTCAGTCGCATGGTCATGTTCGGAGCCGCCACCCGCTCAGGCGACACCCTCGCCGTCCGCCGAGCCCTCCCCGACATCCCCGAACGCATGGCCGCCCGACTCTCCTACACCGCCCAGCTCGCCCACCGGAGATGGGCACACCAAGGAACCCAGGCCTCAGCCACTCCGGAACTCGCCCCGGCAACCGGAGTAAGCGTGTGAGCGTCCGTGGCGAAGGTGACAAGTCGCCCCGGCGTCCCCTGCTGACCGTCCCGATGGCCGGTGCCTATACCGGCCTGGGTGAGAGGTACATCCGGAGGCTGCGCGCGGAGCGGCGAATCCCTTGTGTCCGCATCGGCGGCCGGATCATGTTCGATCCTGACGACCTGGACGCCCTCATCGAGCACCACCGCGAGCCAGCCGCTCGGGCGTAGCCGCCCCGTTCCGCGGTCTCGCCGATAACATCTCTTGGCGCTTGCCGGCCCGCATCACGGCCGACCTGATTCCTATAGGTCGTCGCGAGGAGACGGGACAGGTGGGCTTCATCGAGCCAACAAGATTCGAGTGGCGCCAAAGGGCAGATGGGCGCCGGTACAAGCACGCCCTACCCGGAGCGCACTACAAGGCTCGCTACCGGGACGAAGACGGACGGACCCGTTCCCTGACCTTCGATCGCAAGAGCGACGCCGAGGACTTTCTCGAACGCAATGGTGCCGATATCCAGCGCGGCGACTGGATCGACCCGGCAAAGCGTCGCGTCAGGTTCGACTCATGGGCCGAAGACTGGTGGGCCACGACCGTCAAGCTCCTGCCTAACACGCGACGCGGCCACTGGTTGCTGCTCCACAATCATGTCCTCCCCCGCTTCGGTAGCTGGCCGATGGCCTCGATCGACTTCATGGACGTCGAGCGCTTCATCGCCGACAAGCTCAAGGCCGGCCACAGCAAGAAGCACGTCCGCGAGATGGTCACGGTGATCTCCCTCATCATGCGGTGTGCGATCAAGGCCAACGCCCGGAAGGACAACCCTGCCGCCGACCACGATCTGAGCGTTTCCCGCAAGCGCATCCGGCAGGGTGACATGCTCACCATGGATCAGGCTGTTCGTTTCGTCGAGAATGTCACTGAGCACTACCGGCCCGCGATCTGGGTGCTGGTCTACACGGGGATACGGCCAGCTGAGCTGTGCGGCCTACTCGTGCGTGATGTCGACTTCATCCACCGCCTCGTAAACATCGACCGAACATGGTCACCCATCCCCGGTTTCGACGGCGGAGCCCGCCAGTATGTCGAGGGGCCTACCAAGACCGACGCCGGCGACCGGACTATCCCGCTCCCGGGTTGGCTGTGTGATGAGTTGGCGGCCATGCTGGCCGGCAGGCACGTCCATCCATCTCCAGATGACCACTTGTTCGTCAACAAGGAGGGACGCCCGATCAACCGGGACACATTCCGGGCCAAGATCATCCGGCCGGCCCTTCGGAAGGCGGGATTGCCTGAAACCTTCCGCACCTACGACTTCCGCCACTCGCATGCCTCCCAGCTGATCGAGGAGGGGGCCAGCCCGCTGGCCGTGGCTCAGCGAATGGGCCATGCCGATCCCGCGCTGACGTTGCGGGTGTACGGGCACCTCTTCGAGGGCGTCCAGTAAGCGCTGACGGACCGGCTGGAAGAGCGCCGAAAGGCGGCGGCGCGGCCGCGTGACGACGTGGTCTCCTTGCGCGCCTCTCGCGACCGTTGAGGGCTGCGCCACTACCGGTGCCTGACCGCCGTCGTGTCGCCCAAGTCGAACCAACGTCCGACTGTAGTTCGACTTATCGAGTTTCTCGAACCATATGTGGGCTGTAGTTCGACTTAGCTGTTATCCTCTACCAGTGATGGGCGCTGGTTCGGGAAGGCGCAAGTGAGCCCTGGGACGGCGCGCCGGTGAGAGGCCATCTCGAGGACCGCGTGTGGGAGTACCACCCCGACCTGTACGCCCCTCCGGCCTACCGCAAGGCGTGCCAGTACCAGGCGTTCGTCCCCGACCGACTCGTCGGCGACCGTTTCAGCCTGCCGGCCGAGCTCTCCGGGGTGATATCCGATGCCGAGGGGGAGATACGAGCGCTGAACTCCGCGGCGACCCCAGCGCTGGCCCCCCTGGCCAGGCTGCTGCTTCGAACCGAGTCGATCGCCTCATCCAAAGTCGAAGGCATGGCCGTCGATGCCCGCTCGCTGGCCCGAGCGGAAGCCAAAGCCGACCTCGGCGCCAACGTGTCCGCAACAGCCGCGGAGATCCTGGCCAACATCGACGCCATGACCTTCGCCGTCGAGGAGGCCACCGCCGAGCAGGTGCTTGGGCTGGACCGGCTCGTCTCCATCCACCGCGTGCTGATGAGAAACTCCAGCCGCCCCGAGATCGCCGGGAAGATCCGAAACGAACAGAACTGGATCGGCGGAAACGACTACAACCCCTGCGGCGCCGACTTCGTCCCTCCACCCGAGACCGAGGTCCCGGCCCTACTCGACGACCTGTGCGGGTTCGCCAACCAAGACACGCTGCCGCCGCTGGTCCAAGCGGCGCTCGCCCACGCCCAGTTCGAGACGATCCATCCCTTCGCCGACGGTAACGGCCGGACCGGCCGAGCTCTCATTCACGTGCTGCTACGGCGCCGGCGGCTGGCCCCCTCCTACGTGCCGCCGATCAGCGTGATCCTCGCCCGCGACAAGGCGTCCTACATCGCCGGGTTGACCGCCTACCGCGAAGGTGACCTGGCGCTGTGGTTGGAACGGTTCTCGGTGGCCGCGGCCCAGTCGGCCGCCCTCGCCCGCCGCTACCTCGGACAGGTCCTCGATCTGAAGGAGTCATGGCGTCACGCGCTGGCCGCCACCCCGAACCCGCCGCGGGCCGACGCGGCCGCCTGGAATCTGATCGAGGTGCTCGCCGGCCAGCCGGTAGTGAACCTGTCGGTGGCCGTCGCGCTGACCGGAAAGGTGAAGTCGTCGGTGAATACCGCCATCGGCCAGCTCGTCGATGCCGGGGTGCTTGCGCCGCTGTCCACATCGGCGCGGAACCGCTCATGGGAGGTGTCCGGGCTGCTGGATCTGATCTCCGGGCTCGAAGCCGGCGGAACCCACGACGGGCCCCGCTGAGCCCGAGTGGCACCCCTCTCATCCACCCCGGCAGGGGTAGGCCCGTCAGGACCCGAATCGGACCCGCAGGACCCCGATAGGACCCCAAAATATGGCCATTCGCGGCCACCCGCGGTCAAGGACGGTCACCCCAGAAACACCCCCTGACCAGGGAGAACACGCTCTGAACTGCACCGATGTGATCCCGGAGGTGACGGTTCGAATCCCTCCGCGCCCACTCGTTCAGTTCCAGCTCAGACTCCGCCTCGGCGGCGTCTTGCGCGATGCTAGGAAACGTGGGATCGCCACACGACACCAGTCTCGGCCCTGAATGGAGGAACCGACTCACCTACGTCACCACCACTGGACGGCCTCTTAGCGGCCGTAACGGGACCGTAGGCACCATAATCAGCGCACAAAGGCTCGTAGGCGTGACTGTGCGCTGCCCGAGATGCGACGCCAGCGCTGCGAGCGTATGGCGGCGTTTCGACTACTTCGACCATAAGCTTCCGCTGTATTTCACTAAATGCCGGCGATGCCGCCGCCGCCGACCGTTACCGTCGTACGAGGTAGCCTTCAGGCTCTCCGAAGCGGGGGTGAGCGACCCTGTGTCGCTACTGCGGGCGGGACTTCGGAAGCCCGACGCCCCTACTAGGGCCTTCGGACCTTTCGACGAAGTCCCGGTTCCAAAGATCTCTATATCGGTAGGCGAAGCCGAGGAGGTCCTAGCTAACCGAAGGCGGGCCTTCGGTAGGAAACATCCCCTTACCTTCGAGGCCCGCTCCCGGCTGTGCGAAGCTGTAGGCGAGCTCGGCGACGCGCACGAAGCTGCCCGCTTGTACGAAGACCTCCTCGCCGACCAGATGGCTGTCGCAGACCCGCTGTCGCCTGCCATCCTTGCGAATCGCTACCGGGCTGCTGTGTGGACAGCACTCTCCGGTGACGCTGCACGAGCGCTTGATTCGCTGAGGGCCCTACTACCCGCCCAACAAGCAGCGCTCGGCGACCGACACGTGAACACGCTCGTCACCCGGGGTGTAATCGCTCAACTGATGCACGAAATCGGCGACATCGACGAAGCTATCCGCACGCTGCGGCAGGTGAGCGACGACGAACTCGAAGCGCTCGGATCCGAGCACCCTGCTACCGAAGCGTCCCGGCGCCTTCTGGCACAGTGGGGTCCGTAGACCCGGGGTGCGCCGGCCAGGTCGCGTGGCGGTTCACTTGAACTGGCCGGCGGGCGCCCTCTGGCTAGTTCGACAAGTGGGAAGGCCCTTGGGGGTTGTCTACTTCTTGGTCTCCCAGAAGATCTTGTCGATCTCCGCTATGTGAGCCAGCAACTCGTCGGCAACAGCCGTGTCGTTGGTCTTCTTGGACTCACCCGCAGACTTCGTCGCCTTCCAGAACAGGTCATGCAACCCCGGGTGCGCCTCCAAGTGGTTCGCCTTGAAATAATCCGTCCACAACACCCAAAGATGATGCTTGACCAGCTCGGCCCGCTCCTCCTTGATCAAAACAGCACGCGTCTTGAACACGTTGTCATCAGAAGCATTGAACTTTTCCATACAAGCCTTCACTGACTCCGCCTCGATGCGAGCCTGAGCAGGGTCATACACACCGCACGGCAGATCACAATGCGCGCTCACCGCCACCGGCGCACGAAAAGAGTCAACGAAAGTCAACACACGAGCTACCAACACCATTATCAGACGCTCCTAGTCTCTAGAGGGATTCGCCCCCACACCCTACTCTGGACAACGTGCAACGCAGACGAAGTGTAACTGCGCTAAGACGCCTCATTGTCACGGGCGAGAGCATGCACCCCACCTTCCAACCCGGCGACAGGCTCCTTATCGCACACCCAACCCTGCTGCGACCTATTAGGCCGGAACCGAACAGAGTGCGGCCCGGCGACGTGGTCGCGTTCTACGACCCTCGCCAACCTCAGGGATCTCCAAGCAGGCGCCTCATGCTCAAACGCGTGCATGAAAGGCGACACGGCGCGCTCGACCTGAGAGGTGACAATCCCAGCGAGAGCACGGACAGCCGGCACTTCGGTACGATCCGCGTAGCGGACATCGTCGGGATAGTCGTCTACCGCTACTACCCGGCTCAGCGGGTCGCATGGTGGCCGGGCGACACCGAGAAGGGCAGCGCCGGGGGCGGCGAAGTGGGCTCACCTCCCCCAACCAGCTAGGCGCTGGAGACGATCCAACGCTCCAAGAACTCGCTGCGGCGCTCCACCCAGTCTTCGGCGGTTATGGCGTAGCGTACGTGGTCCTCCCAGCGGCCGTTTATCTCCAAGTACCGAAGCGCCGTGCCCTCGTTGCGGAGCCCGACCTTCTCGGCTACACGATGACTCGGCGCGTTGCGGGGGATTATCGACGCCTGCACCCTGTGCAATCCGAGATCCTCGAAAGCGAACCGGCAGATCACCACGAGGGCCTCCGGGGTGTAGGAGTTCCCTGCGAGCGCCTCGTCCATCCAATAGCCGACATAGGCGTTCTGGTAGGGGCCCCGCTGGACTGAGGATAGGTTGATCTCACCGGCGAAACGGTCCCGTGTCGGACCGACGAAGATTCCGAAACCGTACCCGGAGCCGAGTTGGCGTTCCCTCTCCCTCGCACCGCAGCGGAAGGCGAACACCCGCCGGTCCTGCGTGGCGTCGGGCTGGCCGGGTATGGGCATCGGCTCCCACTTCACCAACCAGTCCCGCGCCCGGATCCGGACCTCCCGCCAAGCCTCGAAATCCCCCGCTACCAAAGGTCGCAACATCACCCGCTTGCCCATCAAGGCCAGCGGGTGACGCACCGAGGGCGGCCAGCTCACCTGCCCAGAATCTTCGCTAGAGCCCCGAGGAGTAGCGTTACGTTCGCCATGCGGGCGGTGTTGCCCATACATCCGATACGCCACACCCGCCCGGCCCACTCGCCAACACCCCCTCCTATCTCGATCCCGTACTGATCGAGCAGGGATCGCCGAACCGCCGCGTCGTCGACGCCATCTGGGACTAAGACCGTCGTCAGCTCGGGCAGTCGGTGCCCTTCGGTCGCCCACAGCTTAAAGCCGAGCTCCTCGAGCCCGTCCTGGAGGGCCCTGCCGCAGGACCGGTGACGTTGCCATGCGGCGTCGAGGCCTTCATCGAGGACCGCCCCCAGGCCTGCATGCAGTGAAAATATCATGGCTATCGGAGCAGTGTGATGATATTTCCGTGTTGCTCCTGACGTGTAGTCACCGATCATGCCCAAATCGAGGTACCAGCTTTGGGGTGTCGGAACCCGGCGTTGCCTTGCCCGCTCGTTCATCGTGAACGGCGACAGACCCGGCGAGACGCCCAGGCATTTCTGCGTGCCGCTGTAGGCGATGTCCACACCCCACCCGTCGACGTCAACGGGGATCCCGCCGAGCGACGTGACGCAGTCCGCGAGCACTAGCGCGTCGCGCTTTCCTTCGGCGACCGAGGCCACGTCGTTCTCGACTCCGGTGCTCGTCTCGGCGTGCACGAGGGCTATCAGCTTCGGCGAGGGGTGGGCGTCTAGCAGGGCCTGGGGATCGAGCGGTGTACCCCAGGCGGCCTCGACCCGCACGACCCGGGCCCCGCAGCGGCTGGCAACGTCACACATCCTCTCCCCGAAGAGTCCGTTAACTCCGATCACCACCACGTCCCCGGGGCCGACGGTGTTGACGAACGCCGCTTCCATTCCCGCCGAGCCGGTCCCCGACACTGGCAGGGTCAGCGGGTTCGCCGTCTGCCAGACCTGGCGGAGCCTGTCGATAGTCTCGTCCAAAACGGCGATGAACTCCGGGTCGAGGTGGCCGAGCATCGGCCGGCAGAAGGCCGCAGTCGCCTCAGGGTAGGGGTTGCAGGGGCCGGGCCCCATCAGGACGCGATCGCTTAGAACCATGCCTCAGATCGTAGGCAATAGCGCGAGCCTGCGCCGGTCCGCCCGAAGAGGTCCCCCCGCTCCGCTTGGGGTAAACCCCTCAGCGGTTGATGCTCGCGGCCAGACCGTCGAGGATGTCCGCTTCGCTGGTAAGGCACACGTCGAAGCCGAAACGGGCCATCACCTCGCCTAGCACGACCGCCCCTCCCACTATGACATCCGCACGCCCGTCTTCCACCCCCGGCACGCTTCGACGTTGATCGGCTGTCATCGCCGCCAGCGTCGAGCGGATCCTCTCAACGGCGCTCCGAGAGAGCGCGTAGTGGTGAAGCCGGTGCCGTTCAGTCCCGTCGATCCCCTGGTCTGTCGCCGCCATGCACGCTACGGTGCCGGCGAGGCCGATCATCGCATTCGCCTGCGACAGCTGGGGGACTTCGAGCAGTGCAGCGTCAATCTGGCGGTGCACGTAGAGCTTTGCCGCTTCGAGCTCGTCGGCGGTCGGCGGGTCCGAAACCAAGAAGCGTTCCGTAAGCCTGACGCAACCTACGTCCATCGAGTACACCCCTGTCGGGCCGGCATGTACGTCGGATCCGACTATGAGCTCGGTCGAGCCACCCCCGATGTCGACCACCAGGACCGGACCTTGCACCGCGCCGAGGCCTAGAAGGGCGCCGGCGAACGACAAGCGACCCTCCTCTGACCCGTCGAGCAGCTCCGGCCGGGCGCCCAGAACGGACTCGGCAGCGTCGAAGAACTCATCCCGGTTGGCGGCGTCACGGGCCGCCGAGGTCGCCGTCACCCGCAGGGCGCGAACCCCGTGCCTGTCAAGGAGACCCCGGTAGGCGCCAAGCGCTGCCACGGTCCTAGCGATCGCTGCCGGGTCCAATCGTCCATCGCGGTCGACGCCGGCTCCGAGACGGGTAATACGGTTGACCCGCTCTAGGGTAGTGCCGTCGGTGTCAGCTATGAGCAGTCGGGTCGAGTTCGTCCCGCAGTCGATCGCAGCCACCGGGCCAGCCGGGTGCACTCCGACAGTCACGAGCCCCAAGCCCCGGCGGCACGACCGTTGCCGGCGACAGCGATATCTCCGCGATCGGCACTGCCGAGCCGGCCGGCGACCCAAAGCCCGACCGGGTCCGGGCCGCCTACCAAGAACCACGCGTAGTGCGCGTGAAGGCACTTGACGCCCCGGCGCGTCCCCCCGACACCCCCTTTGGGCAGCGGACCGCCCCACCCCGGCGGCATCTCCGCTTGGCGTTCGGCTTCGTAGGTCCTGTGCGCCGTCTCGATAGAAGCGGAGCTCACGGCTTTCTCCGCTTCACGCACACCGCCGGCCGCTTCGAGACGGTCGACGGCTTTGCGCTCGGCCGGACCGACGAGCCAGAACCTCGTGGGCATCGGCGTGCCGTTGCGAAGCACCGGAGCGTTGTGGATGACTAACGGCAGGCCCGAGGCGTCTCGGAGGGCCACGGCGAACTCCCCGAGCGGTTCCCGACCGAGGAGTCTGGTCACGACCGCTCTGTCGTCGGTGAGGTCCGCACGGCCAGCCGAGGTCACCTCCGTGGGCGTCAATCCCCGGCGCGCCTGGAGCGGCGGACGAGCCAAGCCAACACGACAGCGACGACTACGGCTAGCGGAGCGAAGCGCTTCATCGTGGAACCGCCGGCTACGGCGAGCAGGTCGAGAGGCTCCGCCTCGGGGGCGTCAATACGGCGCGGCCCCGTCGGCTCCTTCGAGGGGCCCGCTCCGTCGGAGCTGACCTTGGAGTCCTCGCGGGACTCCGCCGAGGCGGTCTGCTCCGGCGAGGGCTCTCCGCCCTGCGACGCCGACGTGGCGGGGCCTTGAGCGCTGGGCTCGTCTCGTCCGGCGGCCAGGTCAGCCTCGAGCGCGTCGACGAACTGGCCGATCAGCTTCGAGCTGACGTCGGCGAGGACTCCCCTGCCGAACTGGGCCACCTTTCCTGTCACGGTAAGTTCGGTCGCGACGGTCACCTTGGTGGCGTCGCCGTCGGCCAGCATCGTCGCCGTGATCAGAGCGCTGGCGTTGCCCTGACCTCTCGTGTCCCGGCCTGTGGCCTTGAGCACCACCTTGCCGGCTGCTTCGTCTTTCTCCACGAAGGTCGCCGTGCCCTTGTACTGGGCTGTGATCGGCCCGACCTTGACTTTCACCACGCCCCGGTACTCGTCGCCCTCGACTTCTTGGAGTTGAGCTCCGGGTAGCATCGGTGCGATCCGCTCCACGTCTGTGAGCACCTTCCACGCGTCGGCTACTGGAACCGCGACTCGGAACTCGTTGTTCAACTCCATCTGGTCAGATCCTCTCTAGTGTCGATATCGGCTGGCTCTCCTACGCAGGGTACTTCCTCGACCAGGTCAGGCCGATTTTTGATCAGGCCCCTTGCGCCCTCGTCGCCGGCTGCGGGCAGAAGCTCCCACACTGTCGAGGACAGCCTGACGGGGTTGCGTCGTCTACCATTGTAGATGGCTACCGCAATAGGGCTCGAAGAAGCGGCCACCGACCGCCACGCTTCGGCTCCGATCAAGGGCTGGTCGCCGAGTCCCACCACGACCGCTTCTAGACCGGCCTGACGGGCCTTAGAGACAGCCGTCCGCAAAGACGACGCCTGACCTGAGCGCCACTGCTCGTTGGCGATGCTGACGACCCCGGAGGGCAGAGCACCTGCAAGGTCGGCCGCCCCGGTGACCACCCAAACAGGCCCGATGTCCGCCTCGAGAGCAGCTACCACGGACCACCACACCACGGGGCGCCCGTGCAGGCCGGCCAGCAGCTTGTGGCCGGCATCCTCGCCGGGATTGAACCGGCTTCCCGCCCCCGCAGCGAGTATCACAGCAGCGGTCCCTGCAAGCGGACGGGCTTCGACTGTCACCGGTCGGTCGACAACGCCCTGTCAGCGTGAATCGGACCTGCCTGGTCACGCAGCGACTGGGGATGCCGGCCGGCGCGCAGAGCGATGATCTCGCCGCAGATGGCGATGGCGGTCTCCTCGGGGGTGCGAGCCCCGAGGTCCAGGCCGATCGGCGCCATGATCCGCGCCAGGTCCGCTTCTTCGACGCCGGCAGCCCTTAGGCGCTCGTTGCGCTCGTCGGTGGTCCGCCTTGAACCCATAGCACCGAGGTAGCCGACCGACGTAGCAAGAGCTGCGACTATGGCCGGCACGTCGAACTTCGGGTCGTGGGTCAGCACGCACACCACATCGCGGGGTCCAAGGGTGGGCCCAACCTCGCCGAGATAGCGGTCAGGCCAGGAGACGACCACATCGTCGGCCTGAGGGAAGCGTGCCCTGGTGGCAAAGACAGGTCGGGCGTCGCAGACCGTCACCCTGTAGCCGAGCACCTTGGCCACCTTGACCAGGGCGGCGGTGAAGTCGACGGCTCCGAAGATGACCATCTTCGGTGGCGCAGCGAACGACTCGATGAACACCGACACTGCCCTCTCGCGTGCCTCGCCGTGGAGACCGTAGTGGCGTGTCACGCTGATACCGGCTGCTAACTCTCCCAGCACGTCGCGTCGAACCACCCGGTCCAAGTCGGGGTTGCCGAGCGATCCAAGGACCTCTTCGGGCGGTCCTGGACGCACGACGAGCTTAGAGCCGAGCATTTCGGGGGGTCCCTCTATAACCTCTGCCAGAGCGACCGGCCTTTCCGAACGTATGTCGCCGGCCAGCACCTCGAACATGGAGGTCACCATTCGACCGGTTCTACCAGGACCGATATGACACCACCGCAGGTGAGCCCCACCGCGAACGCCTCGTCGTCGGAGTAACCGAAGGTGCACAGCTTCGGCGTTCCCGTACCTTCGAGCACTGCGAGAGCTTCGCTCACGACGGCCCCTTCGACGCAACCGCCTGACACTGATCCTGCCACTTCCCCGCTCTCGGATACGGCCATAGCAGCCCCGGGCAGTCTCGGCCCGGACCCTTCGACTGCTACTACCCGAGCGAGGGCCACCCTCTTGCCCTGCGCCTGCCAGCGTTCGATGTCATCCAAGATCTCTTTCACGGCGACCGCACCTTCTTCGTTAGGCCCGGGCTCGACCGGGCGTCCTGGCTTGGCCGACGACGAGACGGGCAAGCTGTTGTAGCGAGGATACCGAGTGTCCCTCGACGAACACGTCTACGTAGGCGAGGGCGGCTGCCATCCCGCGTGCAAGAGGAGCGTAACCCGGTGTCGCCTTGAGTGGGTTGACCCATATAACTTTGTGAGCGACCCGCGCGAGGCGGGCCATCTCTGCGTCCATCACCTCAGGGTCACCCCGGTCCCACCCGTCGGAGCAGATCACTACCACCGCGCCCCTGGCCATGCCTCTCACACCCCACTTCTGGTTGAACTCGCCGATGCTCTCACCGAGGCGGGTACCGCCAGACCAGTCCGGGACGGCGCAAGCAACCTGGCGTAAAGCTGCTTCAGGGTCGGATTTCGCCATTTGCCTGGTGACCCTGCTCAGACGGGTGCCGACGGTGAAAACCTCGACACTGCCCGCCCGCCGGGAGGAGACAGCCGCGTGAGCGAATCGTGCCATCGCCCTTGCGTAGGAGTCCATGCTGCCCGACACGTCGAGTATGAAGACCATCTTGCGGGGACGTTCCACCTGCTCCCGCCAAGCCCTGCGAATGGGGGTCCCACCGTGGCGAATGTTGTCCCGCATCGTCGAGCGCAGATCCGGGTACCGCCCGGCGCGACGCCTCGACGGCCGGGTACGCCTAGAAGGTCGAAGATCGGTCGTCACCTTCATCGCGGAGATAAGGCGGTTCGCTTCTATCCACTCCTCCTCACTCAGACCCGACAGGTCCCGGTCGGCGAGAACCTCGACTGACGACCAGCGCAGTGCCTTCACGTCTCCGTCCGCCTCTGACATCTCGTCCTCGGCGGCTGGGTCGCTTTCATCGTCGTCAAGAGCAACGGTGACAGACTGGTGAACCTCAGTGAGAACGGCCGGCGCCCCGACACCGCCCCAGAACGCAGCGAACACCCGCCGGTAGACGTCGACATCTTCGGGACGGCGAACGAGGGTTGCCATGCCCGCCCAGTACAGCCGCTCAGGGTTCTCCAATCCCACGAGACCCGCCGCTTCCGCAAAAGTGATGACGGCCCCGGTGGGTACTGCCACGCCTGACGCTCTCAGCGCCCCAGCGAACCCGGCAAAAAGACGGCTGGGATCGGCCCCTGTCACCCTCGAAGCCCCCCGGAACCGAACAGCGCACCTGCGACTTCAGGCCGCACCGCAACCCTGTCAGCGGCGGCTCTCATCCCGCACGGCCGAGCGCCGCCTTCACCAGCTCAGCGACACCGCTAGCTCGAACGCGATTCTGATCCTCTTGGTATTTAAGGACACTGCCGAGGGTCAACTCGACGGAGCGTCCGTCGATCACGCGCCGACCCAGCGCCGCGAGCGACGCGGTCCAGTCGATCGATTCGGCTACGCCAGGCGGCTTGTAGAGGTGCATGCCGCGCAGCGCTTCCACGGCCGCGGCGACTTGGCGGGCTAGCTCCGGCAGCGCTTGGGGCGCTCGCCTCTCGATGATCGCCACTTCGCGCTCGAAGTCGGGGTGCTCCACCCAGTGATAGAGGCAGCGTCGCTTCAAAGCATCATGCACGTCCCTAGTCCGGTTGGAGGTCACTATCACCACCGGCGGCTCAGAAGCACTGAACGTGCCGAGCTCCGGTACCGTCACCGCGTAGTCGGAGAGAAATTCGAGCAAGAAAGCCTCGAACTCGTCGTCGGCGCGGTCGACTTCGTCTATTAGAAGGACCGCTGGTGGTCCATCCCGACCATCGATCGCCGACAGCAGAGGCCTACGTACTAGGAATTTCTCGCTGTAGACCTCGTCTTCGATCGTCTCCCCGCTCGCAGCACCCTTGAATGCTTCGGCAGCGCGAAGGTGAAGAAGTTGGCGGGCGTAGTCCCATTCGTAGACGGCTTGGGACACGTCGATGCCTTCGTAGCACTGCAGTCGCAGTAGTCTTCCTCCAGTCCAGGCAGAGAGGACTTTGGCTACTTCGGTCTTGCCGACGCCAGCCTCACCTTCTAGCAGCAGCGGCCGGCGTAGCGCCAAGGCCAGGAAGATCGAAGTACAAAGGGCCTCATCCGCTAAATACCCGTTAGCGGAGAGGCCGTCGCTGACCGACTCGACGGTGAGATCGCTACGTCGGAACCCACCGTCGACCGGTGACGTCTGAGAAGTCTGCGGGCCTGTCACCCCCGCAGACTACGCCGCTCGAGCTTCTTCTAGCGCACGACGCACAAGAACCTGGGCGAGATGACGCCGGTACTCGGATGAAGCGTTGAGGTCCGCAGGTGGTTCGAGCCCGTCCGACGCGTGGGATGCCGCTTCGGTCTCGTCAGCGCCCCCGGCGAGCGCGGCTTCCACGGCAGAGGCCCGAACCGGCACCGAGCCCATGTTCACGAGGCTCACGCCGGTTCGCTCACCTCGCAAGGCTGCCACCCCGACGATCGCCCAGTCCTGGGCACGTCGATTGAACTTCTGGAAGGACCATCCCGCTCCTGTGGCCTTGGGAACCGAGATCTCAGTCAATATCTCGTCGGGACGAAGGGCGGTTTCCAAGAAGCCCAGGAAGAACTCCGAGGAGTCGATCGTACGGGTACCCGTAGGACTTACCGCTGTGAACGTTGCTCCCATCGCCAGGCACGCGGCGGGAAGGTCCGAGGCGGCATCGCCGTGCGCCACTGACCCGCCTATCGTTCCACGGTGACGCACCTGAGGGTCCCCGACCTGACCGGCCACGTGAGCCACGAGAGGGGCGTGCTCGCCCACCAGGCGGTTCGTCTCGACATCCCGGTGACGGGTCAACGCTCCGATGACCAAAGCGTCACCCTCCTCACGAACGTAGGAGAGGTCGGGGATCCTGCCGATGTCGACAAGCGTCGAGGGAGCCGCTAGGCGCAGCTTCATAAGCGGAAGCAGGGAGTGTCCCCCGGCGAGCAACTTCGCGTCGTCGCCGCCGTCACTGAGCATCATGAGAGCCTCGTCTAGGTTCGACGCACGTCGATAGTCGAAAGATGCGGGTATCACTGGTCGGCTCCTTTGACTCGGCTGGTTGAAATTTCTCTGTATTTCACGCCGCCCCCGCCTTGGCGCTTTCCGCTGCGTACAACGCCGCTGCGACGATGTTGTGGTATCCCGTGCAGCGGCACAGGTTCCCCTCGATGCCCTCGCGCACCTCGGTCTCTGTCGGGTGCGGATTCTCCTTGAGAAGAGAGACGATCGCCATGACCATGCCAGGCGTGCAGTAACCGCACTGCAGACCGTGCTTCTCTCTGAAAGCCTCCTGGACCGGGTGCAGCTCTCCGTCAGCGCCCGCGAGCCCCTCGATGGTCGTGATGTCGGCGCCGTCGGCTTGAACGGCGAGCATCGTGCACGACTTGACGGACTCGCCGCCCACGAGGACCGTACAGGCGCCACATGAAGAAGTGTCACAACCGATGTTGGTACCGGTAAGGCCGACCGTCTCCCGCAGATAGTGAACCAGCAGCGTGCGTGGCTCTACGTCGTGGTCGCAGCGGGCACCGTTGACGGTCATCGAAACCTTCATTGTTCGGCTCTCCCCTTCCATGTCGAAAGTTGTTGTGTGTAGACCATACCGTTACCGGGACGTCTGTGCATCACTAGCCGGACGAGCCGGAGGAACTAGGTGCGGGCAGGATCTCGTAAGCAGGCTGCCCGGGCATCACGAGCCCGAACTGCGACCGTCCGAGTTGCTCCACATAGGAAGGCGATTGGAGCTGGGCGACCTGCCTGTCGAGTGCCTTGTTCTCTGCGGTCAACTCTGACAGTCGCCTGCTCGCAGTCGACATCGCCGAGCGCTGGGAAAGCCAGGTACGGGCAGGGATGGCGAAGAGAAACAGGATCCCTCCGAGTAACACAGCGCCGAGAAGGAGACGGACCGTGCGTCTCATCCGACAGACTTTCGTAACGCCCGGAACACGTCGCGCCCGTCGAAGGCCGCTGAATCCCCCAGCCCGGACTCGATACGTAACAGCTGGTTGTACTTGGCCACCCGATCCGAGCGGGCCGGGGCACCAGTCTTGATCTGCCCGCAGTTCGTGGCGACGGCTAGATCCGCGATAGTCGAGTCCTCCGTCTCCCCGGATCGGTGCGACATGACCGACGTGTAGCCGTACCGTGTCGCGTACGCCATCGTGTCGAGAGTCTCGCTTAGAGTCCCGATCTGGTTCACCTTGATCAGGATCGAGTTCCCTACTCCGCTTTGTACTCCGCGCGCTAGACGCTCGCGGTTCGTGACGAAGATGTCGTCACCGACGAGTTGCACCCTCTCGGACAGCCGGGCGGTGAGCGCCGCCCAACCCTCCCAGTCGTCCTCGGCCATGCCGTCTTCCAGCGAAATTATCGGGTAGCGATCTATCAAGCTTTCGTAGTACTCCGCCATCTCCTCGGAGCTGGCCGAGCGATCCTCGCCGCCGAGGCGGTACATTCCGTCTTTGTAGAACTCCGACGCTGCGGCGTCTATAGCTATGGATACCTCGCCGCCAGGCGTGCGGCCCGCTCGTTCGATGGCTTCGACGAGAATCTGGACCGCCTCTTCGTTCGAAGCGAGGTTGGGAGCGAAGCCGCCCTCGTCGCCGATCGACCGTGACAGGCCTCGATCCCCGAGCAGACCTCGAAGGGCGTGGTAAGTCTCCGCACCCCATCGAAGCGCCTCGGCAAAGCTCGCGGCTCCCAAGGGCACGATCATGAACTCCTGCAAGTCGACGTTGTTGTCTGCGTGGACCCCACCGTTGATGACGTTCATCATCGGAACCGGCAGCAAATGAGCGGAAGTCCCGCCGACGTAACGGTAAAGGGGCAGCCCTACCTCTTCAGCAGCGGCTCTGGCCACCGCCAGGGAGACTCCCAGGAGAGCGTTAGCCCCGAGCCTGCCCTTGTCGGGGGTGCCGTCGAGTTCCACTAGGGCTGCGTCGAGCGCCCGCTGGTCGAGAGCTTCCATCCCGATTACTGCGGCTGCTATCTCATTGGTGACGTTGCTCACCGCGCGAAGGACGCCCTTGCCGCCATAGCGCCCGTCCCCGTCGCGAAGCTCGACGGCTTCGTGGCTCCCCGTCGACGCGCCGGACGGAACCGCTGCCCGACCGGTCGCGCCGGAGTCGAGCAGGACGTCGACTTCTACCGTCGGGTTGCCTCGCGAGTCGAGAATCTCGATGGCTTGCAGTGCTTCAATCTGGCTCATAAGACCGGGGCTACTCCTAGGCTGCGGATGCTAAACGCTACCCTGCCCAACGGCGGCGCGGAAGCACCCTCCACACCGCTCGCTACCCAGGGTCGCCCTGCGCGGCCTTTACCTCGTTCCACAACTCGTCTGTGACGGCTACACCTCTATCAGAGGCCAGCGTCTCCATCGCTGCGAAGCGCAACTTGAATTTGGCAGCCGACGACCGCAACGCTGCCTCGGGGTCGATGCGAAGGTGGCGGGCAACGTTGACGAGCGAGAAGAGCACGTCGCCTAGCTCGTCGCTGATGGCCGACGAGCCGGCAGGGCCAGCTTCGATTTCCTCCTCGAGCTCGCGTAACTCCTCGTTCACCTTCTGCCACGCTTCCGGCGCATTGTCCCAGTCGAAGCCTATAGAGCTGGCTCTCGACTGGACCTTGTAGGCGTAAAGCAGGGCCGGCAAAGTCACCGGAATGCCGTCGAGAAGACTGGTCCTGGCCTTCTCCAGCTTCTTGGCTTCCTCCCAGTTAGGGACTTCGGTGCCAGGCGGTCCGAAAACGTGCGGGTGGCGTTCGACGAGCTTGTCGTGAATCGTCCTGGCGACGTCGGAGAGGTCGAACTCTCCCGCCTCAGCCGCGAGGTTCGCGTGGAAAGCCACCTGGAACAGCACGTCGCCCAGTTCTTCTTCAAGGTGCTCGTAGCCACCGGGATTCTCCAACCCTTCGATCGCTTCCAGCAGTTCGTAGGTTTCTTCTAGGAGGTGACGGCTCAGACTGGCGTGCGTTTGGCGGCGGTCCCAAGGGCAGCGCTCTCGCAGCAACCTGACGAGCTCTACCAACTGTGTCATTTCCCCAGCAACAGGCGACGCCAGTCGCGGGATCCACAGGCATGTCAGATGGTCCGCTTCGAAGCTGCGGTCGAGTTCCGACCAGCCCACTTTGAACACGCTCTCGTCGGCGAGGCCGAGGCGAGCCATCACAGTTACCTCGGGCCCGTCGTCGACGCACAGCTTGATGTCGGACAGGGTCATCTTGGTGTCGCACTGGCCGACGAGGAACGGGCCGGAGCTGCCGGCAGCCTCACTAGCGAAGCGATGCCCGTCGACTAAGCGGACACCGGCCGCCATCGGATCGATTCCCAGTCGCTGCCATGCGAGGTCGACAAAAGAAAGTGCTGGGATTATCTCCACGCTTAGCCTAGGGTCGTCGCGCAGCATCGCCACGGTGCGCTCGGCGACCAATGGCGAGCCGGGAACCGCGTATAGCACCGCTTGGTGTCGCTCGGAGGCTTCCTCGGCTGCAACGGCCAGCGCCTCGACTATCGACGAGTAGACCTCGCCCATCGACTCTGCAGTGTCGTAGAGATGATCGAAGGTCTCGGCCGGCGACACGAGGTGAGCGCTCGGATGGCGCGATGTCCGCAAAAACCGCCTTGTCGAAGCACTGAGCGCTTCGGTCGCGGCCAGGGAGAACAGTTTCGGGTCACCGGGGCCTAACCCCACGACGACCACCCGACCTGTCACCCTTTAGGAGCGGCGGGCGGAGTGATCTGACCGTTGGACCACGACCCGTAGGCCGGATTCACCTTGACGTGCGCAGAGTTGGCTACAGCTGTCAACTGCGACGGCTCGCTCTGAGCGTTGAGCAACGAGAGGACGCGGTCCACTCCAGGGGTTCGACCCGGAGAGGTCTTGCTCACCCGCTCCAGCACCGCGTAACCGTAGGCCGTCTTGACCGGTGCCGAGACGTCCCCGTTCGCTGCCAACTTGAGCGCGGCTGCCTGCCACGCGGAGCTCTGAGCTTCGACGCCAGCCTGGTCGTAGCATGAAACCGATCCCACGAAACCACCCGAAGCGAGGCTCTTGGCTTCGGAAAGTGTGGTGGCCGTCGCCTGGCGCAGGCACAGCTGGGAGAAGAGGTAAGGCTCGACCTTGGTGTAGGAGCTCTTCAAGGCTGACGTCGAGGCGCTGGAGGGCACCAGGGCAGCCTCGTACGCAAGGTCGTCCACGAGGAAGCTTCGAAGGGAAGCGGGGAAGCCGCTCCAGTAGCTGGCCTGGGACTCGTTGACAGCCCGTGCCGCCTCCAAAATGTCCTGCCCAGGAAGTTGGTGAGTGGCGGCCAAGCGCTGGGCGAGGATGTCGAAGTTGACGTTGTAACCCAAGATGTTCGCCACGAAAGCGCTGCTGTAGGTACCCGGACCTCCCGCTCCCAACACTCCCACTCCGCTTCCGCCTTGTGCCGTCGAGTTAGCGTTGTCGACGTCGCTGACGTACGTGGCGTTCGAGGTCCACTCGGCGAGCTGGTGGTTTAGCGCAGCGACGGATACCACCTGCCCGTTCACCGTCGCTGCGTAGGGCGACCCATTGCATGCTGATAGACCAACCGCGGCAACGAGCGCCCCTGACGCGAGCACCGCCGCCCTGAGACGCCTACGAGCGCGCGGCGCCTCCTGAGCGGCCGGCCGGCGCCGGGAGCGCACCTTCGCCAGTCGGGGGCTGTCTAGGACTTGGATCGGGAATGCGGGCAATTTGTCATCCATATTCGTCACTGCGTCTTTCTTCACGGCGTCGCCGATGCTACCGGGGGGAACAGCTCCGAAAGCAAAACGCGTACGTGCTCGACGGGATCGGTGCTCCTTGACAGAGGCACTACTAACTGGCCGGTGTCCTGCTTGTAGACGGCCTTGGGGGCGAGACGACCTAGGCGCACCGTCTGGGAAAATTTGAGCTCTACCGGAGCTATCCGGGCCGTGTACCCGCCTCCTGCCAAGCCAGAGCCGCTGGAGACGACAGTCACTTCGCGTACCCCTACACGCGCACACTCGGCTCGCAGCATGGCTATGTTGAGGAGCCCGAGCGCCGGCTCGGGTAGCGGACCGAAACGGTCCAGCCATTCGCTTTCAATGTCGTCCACTGCGCTTCGGGAGCTGACCGTGGCAAGACGGCGGTAGGCCTCCAAGCGGAGGTCCTCCCTGGCGACGTAGTCGGAGGGAAGGTTTGCACTCACCGGAAGGTCGAGTTTGATCTCCGCCGGCTCTCGCAGCGGCTCGCCTTTAAGCTCAGCCACCGCCTCGGAGACCATCTGCACGTACAGGTCGTATCCAACGGCGGCTATGTGGCCGGACTGGTCTCCACCGAGCAAGTTCCCCGCACCTCGGATCTCCAGGTCGCGCATGGCTATCTTGAAGCCCGACCCGAGTTCGGTGTGCTCGCCGATCGTCTTGAGTCTTTCGTAGGCTTCCTCGGAGAGAACCTGGTCCGGCGGGTAGAAGAGGTAGGCGTAGGCACGTTGACCGGAGCGTCCCACCCGGCCGCGCAGTTGGTGGAGCTGTCCCAGTCCCAGGCGGTCTGCTCGGTCGACTACCAGCGTGTTCACGGTAGGCATGTCGATACCCGACTCGATGATCGTCGTGCAGACGAGCACGTCGTAGGCTCCCTCCCAGAAGTCCAAGACGACTCTCTCCAAGGCCCCCTCGTCCATCTGGCCGTGCGCCACCGCGATGCGGGCCTCTGGAACCAGGCTACGAAGTTCGTCCGCCTTGCGTTCTATATCAGCGACCCTGTTGTGCACATAGAAGACCTGCCCCTCTCGGAGCAGTTCCCGGCGGATCGCTTCTGCGACGGCGCGCTCGTCGTGTTCCCCCACGTACGTGAGTATTGGCTGGCGGTCCGCGGGAGGGGTGTGCAACAAGGTGAGGTCACGGATGCCGGTGAGGCTCATTTCCAAGGTGCGAGGTATCGGGGTCGCGGTGAGAGTGAGAACGTCCACGTCGGCGCGAAGTTTTTTGATCGCCTCCTTGTGGTGCACGCCGAAGCGTTGCTCCTCGTCTACGACGAGCAGCCCGAGCGCTTTGAAAGACACATCCGACGACAGCAGCTTGTGGGTACCTACGACGATGTCGACGCTGCCGTCCGCCAGACCGTCGACGACGGCCTTAGACTGGGATGGCGTCAAGAACCTCGAAAGCATCTCCACTCGAAGCGGGTAGCCGTCGAAGCGCTCGGAGAACGTCTGGTGGTGCTGCGAGGCGAGAAGCGTCGTCGGGACCAAGACAGCCACCTGCTTTCCGTCTTGGACCGCTTTGAAAGCCGCCCGCAGCGCAACCTCGGTCTTGCCGAACCCTACGTCGCCGCACACCAGCCGGTCCATGGGGCTCGGCTGTTCCATGTCGGCTTTGACATCGGCGATCGCCGTGAGCTGGTCCGGGGTTTCCTGGTAGGGGAAGGACTCCTCGATCTCGGCCTGCCAGGGGGTGTCCGGGGCGAAAGCGTGCCCGGGGGAGGTGATCCGCTTTTGGTAGAGGACTACGAGCTCTTGGGCTATCTCACGGACAGCCGAGCGTACTTTGGTCTTGGTCCGCTGCCACTCCGCCCCGTTGAGACGGTTTAGAGCGGGGCTGTCGCCTCCGCTGTATGGGCGAAGCAGGTCGACCTGGTCTGACGGGACGTAGAGCTTGTCGCCGCCTTTGTACTCAAGTAGTAGGTAGTCGCGCTCCACCCCACCGATCGAGCGTTTCACCATCCCGGTGAAGCGCCCAACTCCGTGTTGGTGGTGCACCACAAGGGAGCCGCTACGAAGGTCGTCGAAGAAAGTTTCGGAGTTGCGGGCTTTGGGCCGTGGGCGGCGGTGGGTGCGCCTCCGGCCGGTCAGGTCGCTCTCGGCTACTACAGCAACCCTGCGCTCGCGGTACAAAAAGCCCCGTTCGAGGGGTGCGGCCACTACGTGGGCACGGCCGTCGTCGAAGCCCGAAGGCCTCTCGTCCACTGTGGCCGCAACGCCGTGGGATTCGAGAAGGTCCCTCAGACGTGACGCGCTGGCGTGGCCGTCGGCGCAGACCGCAACCCGGTAACGTTCGGCTTGGAGGGCTTTGAGCTGTCCTACCAGGCGTTCGCCTCCTCCGGCTAGGGGATCCCATCCAGACGCTCCGACCGTGAGCGTGTCGGGGCTCTCCGGGGCTGCCGTGATGCTCAAAGTCGGCGCATTGGTTCGAGCCAGTAGCCGGTCGAAAGGCAGGTGCAGGCGAGGTAGGCCGTTGCTTTCGACGTTCCAGGTGCGAGCAAGGGTGGACACCAAGGAGTCCTCCTCGGCGATCAGGTCAAGCGCTCGATCGCGCATCCGGCGTGGTTCGACCAGAAGGACCAGCGCGTCGTCGGGAACCAAGTCGCCCAAGAGGTGCTCGTCGTCGGATAGCCACGCGAGCCACGATTCCATCCCGTCGAAGAAGGCTCCGTCTGCTAGTCGCTCCCACTGGGCTCGACCCCAAGGGGCGCTGCGCACCAGTTCGGCCGCCCTGGCTCGTATCTCCTGGGTGGGACGTAGCTCCCTGCAGGCAAACAGCTCTACACGCCCGACGTCAGCGTTCGAACGTTGATCTCCGACGGAGAATTCGCTTAGACGGTCCACCTCGTCGCCCCAAAGGTCGATGCGCACGGGGACATCAGCCGTAGAGCCGTACACGTCGACTATCGAGCCTCTGACCGCTATCTCGCCGCGGTGCTCCACCTGGTACTCGCGTCGATACCCCAGACCCACAAGCCTTGCGACCAAGTCGTCGAGATCCACAGTGTCGCCTTTGGAGACCACGACCGGGTCGGTGTCTTCGACGTGGGGGCCGAGGCGCTGCAGGAGAGCTTTGACTGGAGCGACGACAACCCGCGCGGATCCTGTCCCGCCCTGCGAGGCCCAGGAGCGCAGATGCCACATGGTTCTCACCCTGCGGCCCATCGTCTCTGTCGCTGGGCTGACCCGCTCAAGTGGCAGGGTCTCCCAGGCGGGGCAGACGTCTACTGTTCCCGCCCCAAGGAATACTTCGAGGTCGCCGGCGAGACGTTCAGCTTCGGAGTGGGTCGGCGTCGCTACCACCACGAGCCGCCGCCGAAGCCTCTGGGCCAAACTGGCAACGGCGAACGCTCGCGCAGCTTCGGGGACGCTCAGCACCGAGCCGGGCGAATCGATCGCAAGCTCGAACACCTCGTCGTCGCCCGAAACGTCCAGCAGCGCTCCTAGAGGTCCGGAAGCCCGGTAGACCCGGGCCAGGTCAGTCACGTGACGCATTGAACAGGTTCTGAGCCGCTGCTACACCTTCGTTGAGAATGCACTCTACGGCGTCGGCTGCGGTTTCGATGCTCACGTCGAGCTCGGCACGGGTCTTTTTCGCTGGGACTTTCAAGACGTGCTCCGCTCCGCGCTCTTTGCCTCCTGGTGGCTTGCCGATCCCGATGCGAACTCTTGCGAAGTCGTCGGAGTGAAGGTGCGCCTTGATCGATCGGAGCCCGTTGTGGCCTGCCAAACCGCCGCCCATCTTCACTCTTACCGCCCCGACGGGAAGGTCGAGCTCGTCGTGGACGACGACGAGACTTGCCAGGTCGTCTACCCCGAAGCGGCGGATGAGGAGCCTGACCGCTCTGCCAGAGTCGTTCATGTAGGTCTGGGGGAAAGCCAAGGCTAGGCGTCGCTCCCCGCCGGGACCATCGACACGAACCTCGCCGCTGAGCGAGTGGCAGCGGTCAGGGCGAAGCGCTGTTCCGTGCCGAGAGGCGAGCAGGGCTACGACGTCAGCACCGACGTTATGAAGGGTTCCGATGTAGGCCGATCCGGGATTGCCGAGTCCCACCGCGAGCACGTCCGCCGGGGTCCCCTGGCGGGCCGGCAGGTCCGCAGGGGCCAGCGGTCAGCCCTCCTCGGAGCTCGACGCTCCCTCTCCGTCGCCCGAGGTCTCGGCGCCGTCTTGCAACTCACCGCTGGAAGCCAGAACGACGACTTCGTCGCCGGGCACGTCGGCGGTGACACCGTCTGGGAGGGGAAGGTCCTCGACTCGAATGACTCCCCCAGGCTCGAGGCGGCTCATGTCCACCTCGACCGAGACGGGTATCTTCGTCGGATTGGCGCGAACCGTCAGCGTGGACAGGACCTGCTCGACGTTCGCCCGAACCGCCTTGACGGCCTCGGACTCACCGACGAGGACCACCGGAATTTCGGCGCTCACGATCTCGTCGCGGCGCACGACCTGGAAGTCGACGTGGGTGACAGTGTGGCGTACCGGGTGACGCTGGATCATCCTGGTCAGGACCAGCTGAGACTCGCCTGCGATCCTCAGGTCGAGCAGTTGGTTCGTGCCGGACTCCCCCGACAGGGCGTGGCGCAGCTCCCTTCCGTCAACGGATACAGCGACGCCCTCCCCGCCGTGGCCGTACACGACGGCCGGTATGCGCCCGGCGGCGCGCAGGCGACGTGACTCAGCTGAGCCGGTTACCCGACCCGGCGCGGCTGCAAGGGTTATCTCTGCCATTGCTCGGCTTGCTCCTAGGCTCTTTGCGGAAAGCTCGATTCTAGCAACGAGCAGGGCCCCTCATGTCTGGTTCTCGCCATCGAAGATCTGCGAGACAGACTTGTCAGAGAAAACCGCCTCAATGCAGTGCGCCACGACGGGGGCTATGGAGACGACCTCGATCTTGTCGATCTGCTTCTCAGGCGGCAGCGGTAACGTGTCAGTTACGACCACCCTTGAGATCGGGGAGTTCTTGAGTCTGTCCACGGCAGGATCCGAAAGCACTGCGTGCGTGCACATCGCCCATACATCGGTGGCACCTTTGGCGAGGAGGATCTCGGCCGCAGCACATATGGTGCCAGCCGTGTCGATCATGTCGTCCATGAGCACGCACATTCGCCCTCTGACGTCGCCCATCACGTCGAGCGCCTGCACCTGGTTAACGGCATCCTTGGGCCTGCGCTTGTAGACCGAAGCGACGTTTACAGACGGTCCCGCATGGCGGGCCGCCTGCTCGGCGACCTTGGTCCTTCCTGTATCGGGGGCAACCATCACGAAGTTGCCGTCGGGCACCTGCTGGCGAAGGTACTCGGTGAGCAGCGGAACCGCTGTCAGGTGGTCCACAGGCCCGTCGAAGAAACCCTGGATCTGGCCGGAGTGAAGGTCGATGGACATTATCCGGTCCGCCCCAGATGTGGCGAAGAAGTCCGCGACCATCCTGGCGGTTATCGGCTCCCGCTCTTTGGACTTGCGATCCTGGCGCGAGTAGCCGTAGTAGGGGCACACAGCCGTTATGCGCTTCGCCGACGCCCGCTTTGCAGCGTCGATCATTATCCACTGCTCCATCAGCGAGTCGTTGACAGACCGGCCGGGTGTCTGACCATGGGATTGCATGACGAACACGTCAGAGCCTCTCACGGACTCGACGAAGCGCGGTCTCATCTCCCCGTTGGCGAAGTCCACGATGTTCGGGTCAGCGAGCTCGACTTGGAGGTGGCTGGCGACCGAATCAGCAAGCGATGGATGGGTCCTGCCACTGAGCAGGCGCAGCTTTCGCACTGGCGTCAGGTTGATCGACGCACTCCTCTCCCGCTGCCGGCCGGCTTGTTCGTTCCTGTCTGTCACCTGCGCTCCGATCGTCACTCCAAGGCTACCTAAACAGGCCGTTGCACCGCAGCCGGCACGGCCTCTCCGGGTCCGAGGCTGACCCAAGGTCCGACCGTCGCCCCGGCACCGACACTGGCGGCGCGCCCGTAGGTCGCCTCGACACGGGCGCCAACACCAACAAGGCAGTCGACTAGGTGGGTTCCCGGCCCTACGACGGCCGACGCTTCGATCACAGTCGACCCCTCCAAAACTGTACCTGGATACAGCACGACGTCAGGCGCCAGCTCGACGGTGCAGTCAACGTAGGTTGCGGCCGGGTCGATCATCGTGACCCCTCGCCTCATCCAGACCTCGTTGATCCTGCGTCGCAGCACCGCTTCGGCTAGGGCCAGTTGGTGCCTGTCGTTGACCCCCGAGGCCTCGGCGGCGTCAGGAACTTGGAGACAACTCACCGAGAGGCCGGCTTCACGGGCGACCGCTATGACGTCGGTTAGGTAAAGTTCACGCGAAGCGTTGTCGGGACGAAGGCGGCGGATGGCCGTGGCGAGAAAGGACCTACGGAACACGTATACGGAGGTGTTAACCTCATCTATCAGCCGTTCCTCGTCGGTGGCATCACGGTCCTCCACGATCCGAGACACCGAACCGTCCTCGTCGCGTACCACCCGGCCGTAGCCGGAAGGGTCGACCGCACGAGCGCTGAGCAGGGTCACGGCTGCCCCACTGCGACGGTGAGTGCCCACGAGAGAGCGCAGCGTCTCAGGCCGCAAAAGCGGCGTGTCACCCGGGGCGACGATGACGTCGTCGCCCCGGATGTGGTCCCCCTGGTCGTCTCGATCGCTGCGTAGCACGCCGAGTGCTACGAGCACTGCGTCACCGGTCCCGCGCTGCACCTCTTGCTGCGCGAAGTCCACCCTCAAGCCTTCCGGGGCGTGGTCACCTACCACCTTTGTGACCTCGTGCGCGCCGAAGCCCACGACGACGACGACCCTGTCTAGGTCCACAGCCGACAAGGAATGCAGGACGTGGACGACCATCGGCCTTCCCGCGAGCGAATGCAGCGGCTTCGGCTTGGACGACCTCATCCGGGTACCCTCGCCAGCCGCTAACACCACTGCGGAGAGTCGGGGTTCGAGCGCCACGTCGACAGTTTCTAGCAAGCAGACGGAACCCAAGGCCACCGGGGCGACCCGCTCAAGTTTGGATGGCGGCGTCTGCCCGGACCAAGAGCGACGTTATCTCTCGATTCGCGGTCCGTCCAGCGGGTAGCCTTAAGCCGCCACTGCAGTGGCGGGTAGTTCAATGGCAGAACGACGGCCTTTGGAGCCGTATGTTGGAGGTTCGAGTCCTCCCCCGCCAGCCCCAAGTCTCCCCTGCCAGCTCAAGGCGGCTCGCCGGACCGCCCCCGCTGCCGGGTTTCGCATAGCGGCCCCGTCCTCCTACGCTCACCTGGACGTGGCAACGAATAGGCTTGTGACGACTATGACGCCCGAGTGCGTTATGAGACCGATCGGGCCGGGCAGCCTCCTGTGGCGCTACGCGGGCGACCACAGGCTTGCCTTCAGCGGGCTATCGGCCGGCCTCCTTCAGCTCATGCACCCTGCGATAGGTGCCGGGGTCGTCGAGCACTCGGACTTCTTCAGGGACCCCTGGGGAAGGATTATCCGCTCGATCCCTCAGATCCTCGGGGTCGTCTACCTTCCCGACCCTGAGACGCTCGGGCGGCGCATAAAGGGCTATCACCGGTCGATCCGAGGGGTGGACGCCGTCGGACGCTCGTACCGGGCGCTCGAGCCGTCAACGTTCTGGTGGGCGCACGCCACTTTCCAGTACGCAGCCGAGATGGTCGCCGACCGTTTCGACCACCGCCGCCTCTCCGCGGGCGACAGGGAGGAGCTTTACCTCGACGGGGTCGAGTGGTACCGGCGTTACGGGGTTTCGATGTCGGCCGTTCCAGCCAACCGGGCTACCTTCGCCGCCGAGTGGGACCGCCACGTCGACGAAGTGCTTGAGATGACCCCCGCCGCAGCGAAAGCCGTCGACATGGCACTACACGACCGGCACATGGAGCTGAAGTTTCTGCCCGCCTGGACAAGAGCTTTACAGCCGGGTGTCATCACCCCGCTTTTGCGCCTCGGGGCTTTCGGCGGGCTGCCCGCGCGGCTGCGACGCCGGCTGGATATCCCATGGGGCCTGCGGGAGGAGGCTGACTACCGGTTCCTCCGGTACTCGGTAGCGTCGTTGTGGCGTTGGCTCCCAGCGCAGGCGCGTTACGGCCCTGTAGCCAGTGCTGGTTACGCGGCACGCGTTCGCCGGGACAGCCATGGTCACCAAGCGCTACTCTCCGAGGCATGACAGCTACCGACGTTGCGCCGGCCAAGACCCGTTGGCGAGCCCAGTGGGCGGAACTTTTCAGCGAAGTCGTGACATCGGGCTTGTGCACCGGCTGCGCCGGGTGCGTGATCTCCTGCCCTCACGATGTCCTCGGCTACGACGACACCAACGGCGTGTACCGCCCCTACCACCTGGAGGAGGAGCTGGGCCCCGGGGACTGCGGCCACGGCGTGCGGGGTTGCACGAGCTGTACACGGGCGTGCCCGCGTTTTAGGGACTGGGAGCCGGAGGTGGACTCGTTCCTGTTTGGCCGTCCCCGCGAAGCCGGCGAGATGAGCGGGGTTGCCAAGGATGTGTTCCTGGCCCGCGCTACCGACCCGGCCGTACACGCTGCCGGCCAAGACGGTGGCCTCGTGTCGGCGATCTTGATCTGGTGCCTCGAGCACGACCGCATCGACGCGGCCTTGGTATCCAACCTTGAAGGCGAAGCCGGAACCTGGAAGGCCCTTCCCGGCCTCGCCCGCACCCGCGACGAGGTTCTCGCCGCAGCAGGATCTCGCTACACGTACTCGGCTAACACCCTCGCCTACACCAGGGCCATCGAAGCCGGTCTAGAAAGGCTGGCGCTCGTCGGAATGAGCTGCCAGGCGTCAGTACCGGCGATGATGAAGGCGCGCAAAGCCGGTAAGCCCGCTCGGAGGTTGGCTCTTTCCATCGGCCTTTTGTGCTCGAAGACTTTCGACGACGCGATCTTCGAGGAGCTTCTCGAAGCGCGATACGGTCTCGTCAGGTCTGAGATCGTGAAGATGAACATTAAAGGTGTACTGCAGGTTTGGATGCGTGACGGGGCCTACCACGAGATCCCCCTCAAGGAGGCTCACGCATGGACACGAGAGGGCTGCAAGACCTGCCCGGACTTCGCCGCCGAGCACGCCGACATAGCCACCGGCGGGATCGGCGCTTTCAACGACTGGACTCTCACCTTGGTGCGCACCGACACCGGCAGGGAGATCATCGACGCCATGGTCTCCGACGGGGTCATCGAGACCAGGCCCGGCGACGACGACCCGGGGGCGGTAGCTCTTTTGCGCAAGCTGTCAGTGGTGTCACGGCGACGCTGGCCCGACCAGGCCGTTGCCGCGCCCCGCCTGGGAGTTCCGCCACCCAAGGTCCGTCCGCCGGCCTGAAAAGGCCCACCAGGCCGGCCTAGCGGGCTGGTGGGCGCTCCTGAGGCCGGTCAGGCCAGCTTGCGATGATCCCAGGACACGACCTTCGTGACTTCGGGGGTTACTAGAACTCGCTTGGCGAGCATCGCTTGTAGAGCCTCCCGCTGAGTTTCGTCGTAGGGGCCGATGTAGCGCTCCCACACCGACAAACCTAGCTCCCAAATGGCGTCCGGATCGTCGATGATCTTCGCCGTACCGACGATCTCGACGCCCCGCAGCTCCTCGTAGCGCTCCCCGGCCTCGACTAGGAAAGTCACGCGCGGGTCGCGTTGGAGGTTCCTGATCTTCTGGGACTTCGCTTTGGTCTCGACGGTTATGACACCGTCCAAGAACCCGTACCACATTGCCACCGCGTGGATCGACCCGTCGGGGTGCATCGTCGCCATAGTGGCCGTCTTGCAGTCTTTCAAGAGGGCGTACACCTCCTCGTCGGACATTTTGATCTCGGCGCGTCTGTTGGTCCCCATAGCTCGCCAGGATGCCACAGCTCGGTCGGTTCGCTCCAACCGTGCGCAGCGGCTAAGTTGTCCGTCCGCAATGGGATCGTTGATAAAGAAGCGCCGTAAGCGCATGCGCAAGAAGAAGCACAAGAAGATGCTGAAGGCCACGCGCTGGCAGCGCAGAGCTGGCCGTTGACGCCCAGGGCCTGAGCTGGCGCGCCCTGCTACGGCCGTCAGCCGGTCACCGACACGACCAGGCGGCCCTCCCCAGGGTAGGCGCCATCGACGAACCAGGTTCCTCCGCTGCCAGCCAGCCGGGGGGTCCGTCCTGTCGCGGCGGCGAGCCTGTCCCTCCAAAATGCCAGCTCAGGGAAGGCCGCCACTGCAGCCGGTTCGAGGTCGTTCATACTGTCGCCGGTGGGACCGCCCAGGCGGTCCCACGTGGCGAACACCTCCGCCGTCGCCACGTGCAACGGTGGAACGAGCAGGGTGAACTGCCTCCCCAGAACAGAACGCACGTCGAGAGGTTCGACGCGTTCGCCGATCCCGCTGACCAGAGCCCTCCCTCCGAGCATGCAGAACGGCACGTCAGCCCCCAGACGAGAAGCGGCCGCAAGGTCGCTGTAGCCAGCCCAGCGCAGGATCGCCGCGGCATCAGCTGATCCACCTCCGAGTCCAGCACCCGCTGGGATCGCCTTGCGCAGAGTGACCGAGGCGGTTCTCCCGGCCAGTCTGAGTGCCTTCCTAACGAGGTTGTCGTCGCCGCTGCCCACGACGCTTTCCGCCCCGAGACCTTCTACGACAAGTGCGTCACCGGGGGAGACCTCCAACACGTCGAACAGGTCGACCGTTACCATCTCGGACTCGATGAGGTGGTAGCCGTCGTCTCGCATGCCTGTGACTCTCAGTGAGAGGGTCAGCTTTGCTGCGGCGCGCAGCACCGTCGGTTCAGTCGTCGCGATCAACGCCGAAACCTCCACGTCCTATAAGCGATCCTGGGGAGGTTCCTGCTGCGCGCTCTGAGAGCACCGCGTAGGCGAGGCGGCCCCAGTCCACCACGTCGAGCGTTTCTGCGCGTGCCTCGGGGTTCACGCCTGCCGCAGCGAACGCTGCTGGCCCGACGAGCGAAGCTAGTGACTTGCGGAGCATCTTGCGGCGGGTAGCGAACCCGGCCCTGACCAGAGCGAAGAGGTCGTCCCTCCTGACGACGGCCGGGTCGACAGCCGGGGCGGGACGGCGGCGGATGTCCACCAGGACCGACTCCACGTTCGGTCGCGGCCTGAACACGCTTGCAGGCACTGCTGCGACCACTTTTGCCTGCGCCCAATATGAGACTTTCACCGACACTGCACCGTAGGCGGGGCTTCCCACACCAGCGGCGAGACGTTCGCCTACCTCACGTTGGACCATCACGAGCATCCGCTGCACCGACGCCACTTCGTCGAGGACGTTGGCGATCAGCGGCGTAGCGATGTTGTAAGGGAGGTTCGCTACGAGGACCCAGCCGGGCGTGGGACCGAGCACCGCAGCCCAGTCGAGCTTCATGGCGTCGGCGTGAACGACGTCGACGCTGCCCGGATAGGGGGAAGCAGCGACGACCTCCCCGAGGGCCGCTAAGAGGTGACGGTCGACTTCGATGGCCTTCACGACGGCGCCAGTCTCTGCGATCGCAAGCGTGAGCGCCCCGAGACCCGGACCGATCTCGACTACCCGGTCGCCGGGCCCGACTCCGGCGAGACGAGCCACCCTCCTAACCGTGTTCGGGTCTACTACGAAGTTCTGCCCGAGCGCCCTACTGGGACGGATGCTGTACGTCGACAGAAGCGCAGACACCTCCGTCGGTTTCAGCGTCACCGCTCGGCTTGGCCGGCGCTGGCGCGGCCGCCGTCTGGGATTGGCGTCCATCCTTGGGGGTCTGGCAGCCGAAACGCCGCCGTGGCGTTGTCCCATGTGGCTTTTGCGATCGTCTCAGGGCTGACCCCGCGCAGTGCCGCGACGGCGGCTCCGACGAGTCCGACCCAGGCCGGCTCGTTCGGTTTGCCTCTGAAGGGAACGGGCGCAAGGTAGGGGCTGTCGGTTTCCACGAGCATCCGATCTAGAGGACAGTCCTCTGCGGCCGCCTTCACGTCGTCTGCCTTCTTGAACGTTACGATGCCGCTGAAAGACACGTACCCCCCAAGGTCCAGGCATCGGTGGAGCTCTCGTAGTCCCCCGCTGAAGCAGTGAAGGACCCAGCGGTTCGGCAACGTCTCGCCACCCAGGATGTCGAAGGTCTCGTCCCACGCGTCACGAGTGTGTATCACAAGGGTGAGGTCGCGCTCGGCTGCCATCTGCACTTGGTCGGCAAAAGCTTTGCGCTGGGCTTCCCTCGGTGAGTGCTCGTAGAAGAAGTCGAGGCCGCACTCCCCGACCCCGACCACCACTTGGGGCGACCGATCGACCAGATCGGCGATCGACTCGGAGCGGGCTGTCGCTTCGTGAGGGTGCAGGCCGACGGTGGCTGACACCCCGGGGTGACGCCCTGCGACGTTGATCGCGGCGACGGAGCGCGCGCGGTCGGTGCCTATCGTGACCATCCGCGTGACGCCCGCTGCAGCGGCCCGAGCGACGATCTCGTCTCCCGAGGGATCGTCGGGTATGTGACAGTGGCTGTCAGTCCACATCTGTTCGGCTCCCGTCGGGCTCAGGCCGTCATCCGGGGGAACAGGGGCGCGCCTCTCTGAACGCTCAGGCCACCCGGGTAGCCTCCCCACTGGGCGGAGTCTGGAAGGCGTTGGGCTGTCACGTCACTTGACAGCCCGATGCGGCGCCAGATCTCCTGCGACGCCCGGGTGAGAGCCGGACTGGCAAGCAGTGCCACCAGCCGGAGAACCTCGAGGCAGTCTCCGAGGACTGCGTCCACGTCGGGCCCTGGGTCAGCCTTCCACGGCTCGGCTTGCTCCAGGGAGGCGTTCGCTTCGCGCACGAGCCTCCATGTGGCCTCCAACGCTTCGCTCGGTGCGATCCTCTGCCACGCATGGGAGGCCTGTTCGTAGACCTCCGCGGCGACTGCCCGCAGATGGCTGTCCGGGTTCGGCGCGGGCCCCACGCCCCCGCACTTGCGTTCCACGACCGTCGACACTCTCGCCAGGAGGTTGCCGAGGTTGTTGGCGAGGTCCGAGTTGTAGCGTGACACCATCGCCTCGTAGGAGAAGTCCCCGTCGGGTCCGAAGGCCTGATCCCTCAAGAAGTGGTACCGGTAACCGTCTACCCCGAAGTCGGCGATGAGATCGGCCGGCGCTATCTGGTTGAGGGCCGTCTTGGACATCTTCTCGCCGCCGACCAGGAGATAGCCGTGCACTGCGATCCGCTTCGGGGGGGCCAGGCCTGCGGCCATCAACAGTGCCGGCCAGTAAACGCAGTGGAAGCGAAGGATGTCCTTGCCGATCAGGTGGTGCACGGACGGCCACCAACGCTCGAAACGCTCGGGGTCAGATCCGTAGCCGACCGCAGTGGCGTAGTTGATCAGCGCGTCGTACCACACGTAAAAGACGTGGCTGGCGTCCCACGGGACCGGCACGCCCCATTTGATCGACGTCCTCGAGATGGAAATGTCACGCAGGCCGCCCCGGATCAGGCCTATCGCCTCGTTGCGTTTGGATTCTGGTGTCACTGCCCCTGGGTTGTCCTCGTACCAGGCGAGAAGGCGTTCTGAAAGCCCTGACAGCTTGAAGAAGTAGTTCTCCTCTGAGAGCACCTCGACCGGGCGGTGATGTATCGGGCAGGTCATACCCTCGTCGAGCTCGGACTCGACGTAGTAGGCCTCGCAGGAGACGCAGTAGAGACCCTCGTAGGGGCGTAGCTCGATCCATCCGTTGTCGAACGCTGCCTGCATGAGCTCGGCGGTCGCTTTGTAATGGCGCTCCTCGGTGGTCCGGATGAAGTCGTCGTTGGACACGTCCAGGGCTTCCCACGCCTGCCGGTAGCGTTCGCTGGTCCGGTCGGCCTGCTCCTTGGGAGTGATGCCGTTGGCTTCGGCAGCGCGTGCGACTTTGAGCCCGTGCTCGTCGGTGCCGGTCAAGAAGAACACGTCGTCGCCGCACATGCGATGCCAGCGGGCCAGAGCGTCGGCTGTGACAGTGGTGTACGCGTGGCCTATGTGAGGAGCGTCGTTGACGTAGTAGATGGGGGTTGTCACGTAGAAGCGGGCCACAGACCACGAGGGTAGGCGACGGCGGAGCCGTGCCGGCTCATTCTGTGGCTACAACGTCTGGCGGCCAGCTCCTTCATCCAGGTTCAGCGCTATTTCGTAAACTTGCCTTCGTTTGACTCCCGTAGCTGCAGCTACTTCGTCGACGGCGCTGCGCCGGGACGACCCCGTGGCGACGGCCCTCTTGAGCAGGTCCTCCACCTGCTTGTCGGCGACGTCGGGCTTGACTTCGTCGACGTTGGGACCTACGAGCAGGACCCACTCTCCCCGCTCGTCGACTTCGGCGCGCTCGAAGGCCAGTACCGCCTCCCCGAGGGTCCCCCTCCAGACCTGCTCGTGGACCTTAGTGAGCTCCCGCGCCCAGACGTAGACCCTGCCTGGCCCGCAGGCCGCTTCGAGGTCGACTGTGGTGGCCCTCACCCGGTTGCCCGCCTCGTAGATGACGGTCGTGAGTGGTGACGAGGCGATCCGCCCGAGGGCTTCGAGGCGCGCCGTGCCCTTGCGTGCCAGGAACCCGGCGAACGTGAACCCGTCCCCGGGTATGCCCGATATGGCCACGGCGGCGACGGCGGCCGAGGGGCCCGGGATGACTGAGATCGCGAACCCGGCTGCCGCGGCTGCTCGCACAACATCGGCTCCCGGGTCAGACACGGCTGGCATGCCCGCGTCGCTTACGAGCACCACTCGCTCTTCGCCTGCGAAAGTCGCCACGACGCGAGCCGACATGTCAGCCTCGTTGTTCCGGTCGAGACGGACGAGTCGGGGGGTTTTCACACCGATAGCGCTGAAGAGCTTCCGGGTGCGTCTCGTGTCCTCACACAAAACGATGGTCGCTTCGGCCAGCGCGTTTGTCGCCCGGGGGGACAAGTCCCCTAGGTTGCCGATCGGCGTTCCGACCACTACGAGCGTGCCTGCCGGGCCGCTCAACTGGAGCGGACCTCCAAGACGTCCCCGGCGCGAAGAGACCAGCGCTCGAAGCTGCCGGCGTCGGCGACTAGTAGATGAGCCCCGCGCAGCCCTGGCATGCGCACCCTCAGGGATCGCATGGTACGGGCCTTTTTCACCACGAGGCGTTCGGCTCCTTCTCCGTCGGGCAGACGCTCACACCATGCGACGTCGAGGCTCCGCCTAGAACCCACGGTGTTGACCGGGCCCCACCTTCCCACCAGGGTGACACCGGACCTCGCTGCTGTGTCCGCCCCGGGCTCGTCGAGAGTTGCGAGGACCGTTCCGTCTCTGATCAGCCAGGGCATCGGGGTCAGACGTTGAAGCGGATTTCCAGCACGTCACCGTCGCGGACCTCGTACTCCTTGCCTTCCACGCGGAGCTTCCCGGCTTCTTTGGCCTTGTTCCACGAGCCGATCCCGAGAAGTTCGTCCCAGTGGATCACCTCGGCCCGGATGAAGCCCCGCTGCAGGTCGGAGTGGATCACCCCCGCGCACTCGGGAGCTCGGGCGCCGGCGCGGAACGTCCATGCGCGACTCTCCTTGTCCCCGGTGGTGAAAAACGTCCTACGTCCCAGCAGGTGGAAGGCGGCCCGGGTAACTCTGGCAAGGGCCCCTTCGCCGAGTCCGAGACCTTCTAGCAGCTCGAGGCGCTCGTCGGGGTCGAGCATCGCGGCCTCAGCTTCGAGCGCCACGCTCACCCCGAGGGCTTCTCCGTGCCCGCCCAGGTGTTCGACCACTGGTTTGGTTATGGTCTCGGATTCTGCGAGCTGGTCTTCGCCTAGGTTGACGACGGCGAGCACCGGCTTGTTGGTCAGCAAGAAGAACGGCCGCAGCGCTGCGCGTTCTTCGACGCTCAGATCGCTCCGGTAGATCGGCACTGCGGAGTCCAGGACGGTCTTGGCCCTCTCCAGGGCGTCAACCTCACCTTGAAGGCTCTTGTCGGACCGAGCGGCTTTGCGCCGCTTGTCAACCTGGTTGTCGACGGTTACCGCGTCGGCGAGCACCAGTTCAAGCTCGAGCACCGTGAGATCTTCGAGAGGGTCGCTCCCGCCGACCACGTTGTCGTCCTCAAACGAGCGAAGCACCATGCACAAGGCGTCAACCTCTCGGATTCCGGCCAAGAAGCGGTTTCCGAGACCTTCGCCGCTCGACGAGCCCGCAACGAGCCCGGCTATGTCGACGAACTCCACGGTCGCCGGCACCACCTTGCGGCTGGAGCTCATAACGGCAAGCTGGTCGAGCCTGCTGTCAGCTACACGCGCGATCCCCTGGGTCGACTCGGTGGTCGAAAAGGGGTGGGCTGCGACGGCGGCGGACCCGCCGGTCAAGGCGTTGAACAGGCTCGATTTGCCGGAGTTGGCCAGACCGACGATGCCGAGACGTTCCATCTGCTCCACGCTACCGGCTTTGCGCTACCGACTCTGCCCTCCTGGGACTGCTCTGCGCTCACTTGGCGGGCCTTGCCAACATGCCCCTAAGATGTTTCGCTATGTCGAAACGCACTCACAAGGCTCGCTCACGGGCGCGGCGCAACAAGGCCAACCACGGGCGCAAACCTAACAGGGGCCGCTGATCCCAATAAGGTCTGAGGCTTCCGCTCGGGCACCGAAACGGGTGATCACCTTCGACGCCATGAGACCGCCGGTCTCGGCGCTGCGCCGGGCACCGAGGCGGTTGACGACGCCGTAAAGGTAGCCGGCAGCGAAGCTGTCACCGGCGCCGGTTGTGTCGACGACCCTGTCGACCTTGGGTGCGCCGACCCGCAGCGTCTTCCCGTCTTCCGCCACCACGCAACCTTGTGCTCCCAAGGTGACGACAACCGTCGGGCAGACGGCGGACAGCTCCCGCAGCGCCGAGTGCGTGTCGGGTTTGCCGCTCAGGACAAGGGCCTCCTCCTCATTCGCGAAGAGCAACTGCACCGAGTCGAGCAGTTCTCTCATGTCGTCGCGGTGCAAGCTGACCCAGAAAGGGTCAGACGCCGAAAGGGCCACCAGCGTCGACGATGTCGACGCTGCTTTTATCGCCGCGGCGACGGCCGTGTCCGTCACAACCTTGCCGCACAGGTAGCCCTCTATATAGACAACGTCGGCTTGGGAAACCTGGAGCGGGTCCACGTCCGATGCGGCAAGCTCGCCTCCCGCTCCGAGACTGGTGCACATGGTCCTCTCTGCGTCGGGAGTGACCATTACGATGCTGATGCCTGTAGCGGGACTGCCGGGATGTCCAGCTTCCACCTGGTCTGGGTGTCCGCCGACCGGCGCGTCGTTGCGTTCGGATCGCTGTTCGGATCGCTGGTCTGCGAAGCTAACACCGCCAGCTTTCAAGTCGGCGGCGAAGAACGCTCCGAGCTCGTCGTCGGCGACGCGCCCGACGAAGCTCGTCGGAACACCGAGCGCCGCTAGGCCCACGGCCGTGTTGGCGGCAGATCCCCCAGACGCCATCTTCGTCACTTCTACCTGAGAACGGATGTGGGCGGCCCGTTCCGGCTCGACGAGGCTCATCGTCGCCTTGTCGAGCCCGAGCTGTTCCAACAAGACGTCGTCGCAGGACGCCAAGACGTCGACGATGGCGTGGCCGATGGTAACTACACGTGGGCTGTCTTGCACCCCGAAGACGGTAGCCGGGCCAGTCACTAGGGTTGGTGCTTTGGCAACGAGAAACTCCGAGAGGACCACACATGGCGAACACCGACAGCTACCGTCTGGCGCGCACTGCCGTCCCACGCCGCTACGACCTTGCGATGCGGCCGCACCTCGACACTGCGACCTTCGAGGGCACCGTATCCGTGGACCTCGACCTGCTGGAGGACGCCGACAGCATCGTCTTGAACGCCGCCGAGCTCGAAATATCCTCCGCGGAGCTGGCAAGCCCGACAGGGGCAGTCCTCGTGCCCACAGCGCTGCTGCATCCCGAGGAGGAGCGCCTCGAACTGCGCTTCGGAACTCCAGCGCAGGCCGGGGCCGGCTACCGGCTGTCCCTCGCTTTCAGGGGCGTGCTGAACGACCACCTTCGCGGCTTCTACCGCAGCACTTTCAAGTCCCCTGACGGCCGGGAAGTGACGATAGCGACAACACAGTTCGAGGCAACAGACGCCCGCCGGGCTTTCCCGTGCTGGGATGAGCCTGATTTCAAGGCGACCTTCCAGGTCACCTTGGACGTCCCCGCCGGCTGTGTAGGGCTGTCCAACGGCCCGGTCGCCTCCGAGGAGACACTCGGGGATGGATGGACCCGTGTGCGCTTCGCGGAGACGATGCCGATGTCCACCTACCTGGTCGCTTTCATAGTCGGACCTTTCGAGCTGACCGCACCGGTCGACGTCTCAGGCGTGCCGGTCAGGGTGGCGACGGTCCCTTCGAAGCAGCCGCTGACGCCTTTCGCCCTTGAGGCGGCAGCCCATGCCCTGCGCTTCTTGTCCGACTACTTCGCGATTCCTTACCCGGAGGCGAAACTCGACCACGTGGCTATCCCCGACTTCGCCTTCGGGGCGATGGAGAACCTCGGCCTTGTCACATACCGTGAGACGGCACTTCTCGTCGACTCTGCCCGCGCGGCGCAGACGGAGATGGCCCGAGTCGCTTCTGTGATCGCGCACGAGACAGCCCACATGTGGTTCGGGGATCTGGTGACGATGAAATGGTGGAACGGGATCTGGCTGAACGAGGCGTTCGCTACTTTCATGGAGTTGACCACCACCGACGCTTTCAAACCCGCCTGGCAGATGTGGGCGGCGTTCGCAGCTGGCAAGGCGGCGGCCATGGCCGTCGACGGCTTGGAGTCGACCCGGCCGGTGGAGTACCCGGTGGGCCGCCCGGAAGAGGCCGAGGGCATGTTCGACCTGCTCACCTACCAAAAAGGTGGTTCGGTCCTCAAAATGCTGGAGCGCTACCTCGGAGCCGAGGTTTTCCGGCTTGGCATCTCGGCTTACCTGTCGTCGCACGCCCATTCGAACACCGAGACCTCCGACCTTTGGGACGCGCTGGAGCAGGTCTCGGGCGAACCGGTGCGGTCGATTATGGACTCTTGGATCTTCCAGGGAGGTCACCCCCTCGTCGAGGCTGCTCTCGGCGCCGACGGGACCTCAGTGGCGCTCTCCCAGAGGCGCTTCACCTACCGCCCGGCTCCCGCCGGCGCCGGCGCGGCCACGTGGAAGGTTCCGGTTAACCTGCGTTTGTCTGCCGGTGGCAAAGTACGCGACGAACGACTGCTCCTTGATGCGGACGGCTCCACCGTGTCCTTCGACGCTCCGGTCGACTGGTTGATCGTGAACGCCGGAGGATGGGGTTTCTACCGTTGCTCTTACAGCCCTCAGCTGAGACGGCGCCTGCTCGACGCCGGCCTGGCTGAGGTAGCGGAGCCTATGGAGCGCTTCAACTATCTAAGCGATACCTGGGCCGAGGTGGTAGCAGGAACCGCCGAGGTGGAGGATTGGGCTGCGGGCGCCGCTGCGCTCGGTCCTGACAGCGACCCGGACGTTTGGACCTCTCTGGGTTCGGGCCTGCACATGCTGGACCTCGCAGGCGACGACGAGGACCGGGCAGCGGTGGCCCGCTTCGCTGCGTCGCTGGCGGCGCCGGTGTGGAGCTCGCTCGGCTGGATCCCCACCGAGGGCGAACCGGAAAGAACCGCGACAGCCCGAGCGAGGGTCCTGTCGGTCCTAGCCCAGATAGCCAAGGACCCGGCGGTGGTAGCGCAGAGCGTCGCACGTCTTCGCAAGCACCTAGTGTCGCCGCCAGGGCCAGACGGGCTGGCAGCTGATCTCGTGGGGGTCTGCGCACGTGTCGCTGTCGGGTCGGGCGGCGAGGACGAGTGGAACCTCGTCCTCGACGCGTACACCAAGGCCGGGTCCCCCCAAGAGGAACAGCGTTACCTGTTCGCTCTCGCCGAAGCGACGTCGGAGTCTTTACGGGAGCGGACCTTGCAGATGACGCTGGGATCTCAGGTGCGATCCCAAGACGCCCCCCTGGCGATAGCCACACTGATGGGCCAGCGCGGAGCAGCCGACCAAGCGTGGGATTGGGTCGAATCGAACTGGGACGAGCTAGCCGCCCGGATGCCCCACAGCCTCCTAGTGAGGATATTGGAATCCACCTCCAGTTTCGTCGATCCTGTGGTGGCCGCAAGAGTGAAGGCTTTCTGCTCTTCGAGGGACCTCACGTTGAGCCCGGTGCGTCTGGCTCAGATACTCGAACGTCTCGACGTGAACGTCTCGCTCGCTCAGCGTCTAAGGGGCACCATCGCCGGCAGGCTCGCCGATCTCGTCTCCCCCGAGGAGTGAGCTTGCGCAGCCGTCCGGCACGGGCGGTATGCCACCAGCGAGGCGCTCCACTCTGGCCCGCACCTGGTCGAGCCTCTGCCTAGCCTGCGCGTGGACGGCCTCCGCCTGCTCGTAGAGGTCCGCTGTCGCTTCTATACCCACGTCACCGGCGGCGAGGCGGGCGGTGAGACTTTCGAGCTCCTCCATGAGATCTTCGAAGGTCTTGTCGCGATCCGAGCCGTGAGGCTGCGACGACTCCCTCATAGAGCCGCCATCGGTGTCGGACGCGGTCATGGTCGCACCATCGCAGGTGACCCCAACTCGGGCAGAGAGTTAAGGCTAGCGACGGAGGCCAGCAGTGAGCCCTCGGCGAGTCGGATCGCCAGCTCATCCCCAGGCGACAGGTCAGCGGCGCGCCGGACGATGGTTCTGGCCGGACCGGTCACGACGGCGTAACCTCGCTCCAGGGTCCGCTGTGGGGACAGCGCCCGAAGGTGGCGGACGTCAGACTCCAGGCGACCCGCCGCCCTCCCCATCTCCTCCCAAACGTGACGCCTCCACGGTGTTCCCGCGAGGCGGTCCTCGGCAAGGCGCAGCGCTGTTCGAGGATGGCACCCTCCTAGTCGTATCGTGACCCGCTCTACCCTGAAAGCGGCCTGCTCCAGTCGCCCGGTTAACGCCCTTCGGGTTTGGACGGCCGCCAGTCGCCGCTCAGCTCTCCCGGCGGACTGCTCAACAGCGGACGCCGCACGTCGCAAAGCCTCGTCGACCTTTCGCGTCAACCCGGCCACGTCGGGCACCACGGCCATCGCTGCAAGCGACGGGGTCGGACAGCGAAGATCGGCCACCTCGTCGCACAAAGGCCTGTCGGACTCGTGGCCGATCGCCGACACGACCGGAACGGGGCACGCGGCGGCCGCCCTGCAGACCTCCTCGGTGCTCCACGGCAAAAGCGACGGTGCGTCCCCTCCTCCTCGCGCCAGCACGAGCACCTCCACGGCAGGATCGCTCGACAGCGCCCGAATCCCCTCGACGATCCCCCGGCTGGCGGTCGGGCCGCTCACTGTGGTCTCGAAGAACACGACCGGGTAACCCGGACAGCGCTCGGCTACCACGGACTCGATGTCCTTACGCACGGCGGCGTCAGCACCGCATATCACCCCAATCGCTCTGGGCAGCATCGGGATCCGGCGCCGGGGCCGGTCCAGCAATCCGTCCGCGCCTAGACGAGCGCGGGTCGCCTTGATGAGAGCGGCGATGGCTCCAGCGCCGACCGGAGTCACGCCTTGCGCCAGCAGAGCCAGTTGGCCCCGATCATTGGACCACTGGAGCGTTGCTGCGACCTCCACCCGCTCGCCAGCGGCCGGCCTGTATTGCCTGACGACTGCCGCCGGCATCTTCACGTCAATCTGGGCGGCTCTGTCCCTGAGAGTGAAATAGACCCAACCACCCTTGGTGGTCGTCGGCCGGTAGACCTCACCGTCCACGACTACAGGACCGACGCCGGCTACGCAACGGGCAATCTCACCTGCCAGGCGAACGAGGGTCACCCGCCGGGGGAAACCGGCTGTCGGGTCGTCGAACAGGCTCAGGGACACCCGTATCAGGCTAGCCAGCGGATGGGACATCGCGTGGGGATCATCTCGGGGCAACGGACGAACCCGCTCACCACCAGGACTCTCAGGGGTCGGCTAAGCTCTATGCGCTGGAGGCCGAAGCCGGCCAGCAGGAGATACGTTTTTTGATCCCAGAGCAAAGTGGAACCGGTTTCGCGTCGCTCGGCGTGGAACCCGACCTCGTGGGAACGCTTAGCGCGCTCGGTATCAGCGAGGCGTTCCCCATACAAAAGCTGACGTTACCCGACGCTCTCGCCGGACGCGACATCTGCGGTAAGGCCAAGACAGGTTCGGGGAAGACCCTTGCTTTCGGCGTGGCGCTGATACAACGTCTCGGCGAGCGCTCCGAGACGTCAGGCTCTCCTGCTCCGCGAGGCCTAGTGCTCGTACCTACCCGAGAGCTTGCCGGTCAAGTTGCTGACGTCCTCACCCCTTTGGCCGCTGCCCGCCACCTCAGCCTCGTCGCCTGCTATGGCGGCACTAGCCTAGACGATCAGGTGCAAAGCCTCCGAAAGGGCTGCGACGTGGTAGTCGCAACCCCCGGGAGATTGATCGACCTCCGTCAACGCGACGAGATCGACCTCGCCAAGGTGGCAGTCGTGGTCCTCGACGAGGCGGACAGGATGGCCGACATGGGCTTCACTCCTCAGGTCGAGTGGCTTCTACGTCACCTCGTCGGAACACACCAGACGATGCTGTTTTCGGCGACTCTCGACTCTGACGTCGACAGGCTGGTCCGTCACGAGCTCTCCGACCCTGTGCACCACGAGGTGATGTCTGAGTCCTCGACGGTGTCGGAGATGGCCCACCGCTTTGTGCAGGTTCACCAGATGGACAAGGTTAAGGTTGCGGCCGCTGTATGCCGGGCCTCGAGCCGGGCGATCGTTTTCACACGTACCAAGCACGCAGCTGACCGGCTGACCGAGAATCTCCGCCAGATGAAAGTGGATGCCCGCCCGATCCACGGCGATCTACGCCAAAAGGAGCGGGAGCGGGCCCTTAAAGCGTTCAGCGAAGGACGTCTGGCGGTGCTGGTCGCCACGGACGTCGCAGCTAGAGGCCTCGACGTCGACGACGTCGACGTAGTCATCCACTTCGACCCGCCAGATGACCACAAAGCCTACCTGCACCGTTCCGGTAGGACTGCCCGCGCTGGGCGCGCCGGGCTCGCCGTGACACTCGTGCTGTGGAACGAGCAGGCTGCCGTAGAGCGGATCCAGAAGCGTCTGGGCCTCACATCGCCGATCGTGGAGATGTTCTCGAACGATCCTCGCTTAGCGCGTCTCGCCTCGTGGGAACCAACCGAGGTTTAGCCCCAGCCCGGGGGCTTCAGGTTCCCAGATCCGGCCAGCAGCGACGATGAGAACCAGGCTTAGTGGCATATGACCTTTAATCGCCTAGCGGACGCCGTCGGGCTCGTCGCGGGGATCGGGATAGTGGCTGCCACCCTCACGTCGACGCTGAGGGCCGTGGTTTTGCCACGAGCCTCCCAAGGCCTGATCCCCGAGATGACGATCACCTCCTTGCGCCTGTTGTTTCGGGCGAGAGTCAGACGCCACGACGACTACCTGCGCCGTGATCACCTGATGGCCATGTTTGCGCCAGTTGCGCTGCTGGCGATGCTCGTCTCGTGGCTTCTCGTTACCACCGTCGCCTATAGCCTTATCTTCTTCTGCGTCACCGGGCGCTCCCTGGCCGCCTCAGCGGAGCTGTCAGGATCTTCCATCGTCACTTTGGGAACCGTCTCCGACAGCCGGTTCTGGCCTTCGCTGCTAGGCGACTCCGAAGCAGGCGTGGGCCTGCTCATCGTCGCATTGGTTATCAGCTACCTACCCAGCATGTACTCGGCTTTCACCCGCCGCGAGACCGGCGTAACCCTGCTCGAGGTCCGTGCCGGGAACCCTCCGTCGGCGACGACGATGCTCCTGCGTTTCCGGCGAATCGACAACGGTCTTGCCGAGATCACCGACCTGTGGCGTCAGTGGGAGCAGTGGTTCGCCGATATCGAAGAGTCCCACACGACCTTCCCGATACTCGTGTTCTTCCGGTCGCCTCACGGTGAACGTTCCTGGGTGACAGCAGCCGGAGCTCTCCTCGACGGAGCCGCACTGTGGATATCAGCCGTCGAGCACCCGGCGGACCCGAACGCCCACCTGTGCATCCGCGCCGGCTTCCTGTCCCTCAGGAGGATCGCGGACGCTTTCGGAATACCCTACGACCCAGATCCCGCCCCGGACGGACCGGTCAGCGTCTCCAGGCAAGAATGGGACGAGGCCATATCCGAGATGCGCGACGGCGGGGTGGCAGTAGTAGAAGACCTGGACCTGGCTTGGGAGAAGTGGAGAGGGTGGCGGGTGAACTACGACACTGTCCTGCTGCGCCTGGCGAGGCTCATCGAGGCGCCTCCCGCCCCGTGGGTGTCGGATCGCTCTCCGATGGGAGGCTACCGGGACCGGTGGGTTTCCCGCCGGACCGCCCGAAGAGCCAGCGGGCGCCGGCGATAGCAGCACCGATACCGAGCAGGACGGGGACGATCCCGAAGAGGTCGGCGGCGTCGTTCTGCGGGCCGGGCACGGCGACGGTGACGTTCGGTCCGCCGACGATGGTGATCACAGACCCGGCCCCCCGGGGTAGCGTCGACGCGGGCGCCACAGAAGTGGACGGAGGCGACGTCGAAGAGGAGGCCTGGGCGGAGGCGACCACGAAAACCCCGCCGACGTCGAAGCTGTGCACACCCCACCTTCTCGCACCCAGAGGAGCCTTGGCAAGCCGCGCTGCTAGCTGTCCGCTCCGGGCAGCGCCGCGCGGCGGGTAGTCTCGCTAGCATGTCGGATTCTTGGCTGATCGAACCCTCCGGTCCCCTGCGGGGTGAAGTGGAGGTCCGCGGCTCCAAGAACGCTGTGACCAAGCACATGGTAGCGGCGATACTCGCCCGGGAACCCAGCACCATCTCTAACGTCCCCGAAGTCGGCGACGTCGAGATCACCGCGCAGATCCTCTCAGCCCTCGGAGCGGGAGTCGAGCGCAGAGGCGACGCCATCACTGTTACGCCTCCCGAAGGGCCCGGCTCGTCGGTGCCTCTGTCTTTCAGCGGGCTCAACAGGATCCCCGTGCTGCTGCTGGGGCCCCTCCTGCACCTGACCGGGGAGGCCTTCGTTCCGAGGGTCGGAGGCGACCAGATAGGCGGACGACCCGTCGACTTCCACGTCGAGGCCCTCAGGGCTTTCGGGGCTGAAGTGGACGTCACCGCCGAGGGTATAGCAGCGCGCTGCCGAGGTCTTAAAGGTGCGATCATCGAGCTTCCCTACCCGAGCGTGGGAGCCACCGAGTCGGCTCTTTTGTGTGCCGCGCTCGCCGAAGGCAAGTCCGTCATCCGCAACGCAGCGAACGAGCCGGAAGTCCTGGAGTTGGCGTTGTTCTTGCAGCGGATGGGAGCGTGCATCGAGTTGCGCCCCGACCGGCGGATCATAATCGAGGGCGTCCCCAAGCTCCACGGGGCCAGGACGCGCCTTCAAGGCGACCGCAACGAAGCTTTCAGCTATCTGATCGCCGGTCTGCTCACGAAAGGGCAGGTGCGCGTCGTGGGATGCAACCAGGACCGTCTGGTCACTGCTATCACTACCTTGATGAAGATGGGAGCAGTTGTCGAGATCGACGACTCCGGCCTGACAGCGTCAGCGCCGAACGGGTTGCGGCCGGCAGCAGTGCAGACCGACGTCCACCCAGGGTTCATGACCGACTGGCAGACTCCCCTCATGGTCCTTTTCACCCAGTGCGAAGGGATGTCGGTCCTGCACGAGACGGTCTACGAGGACCGTTTCGTGTACGTTCCGGCCCTCAAGCAGATGGGCTGTGAAATAGAGCTGTTCTCGACGTGCCTGGGCGGGTCGGCCTGTCGCTTCCACGAGAAGAGCTACCTGCACTCGGCCGTAGTTCGTGGCGTGTCGAAGCTGACCGGGGCAGAAGTAGACATCCCCGACGTCAGGGCTGGCTTCTCCAGCGTCATAGCCGCAGCGGCGGCTGAAGGCTCTTCTCTACTTCACGGGGTGCACCACCTCGAACGCGGTTATCACCGCCCGGCCGAGCAGCTGCGCTCATTGGGCCTGGATCTACGCACGAAGTGACCCAGGCGTCTCTCACGGCCCAGGCGGCGGACGTCGCTCCAGGCTCGCTCTACCACTTCGACGGGCGCTTCTACCATCCCCAGCCGGTGACCGCAGGGCCGTGGAATCCCGACGCCCAGCACGGCGGCCCTGTCGCCGCTCTGCTCGCGGGCGCCTTGGAAGCCGGCGCCGGGAGCGCGCTGGTTCGAATCACGGTAGAACTGCTCCGGCCGGTTCCTCTGAGGTCGCTGAGCTTGACGCGACGAATCGTGAAAGCCGGACGTAGCGTCACGGTCATCGACGCTACAATCAGCGCCGACGGCGTCGATGTGGCGACAGCCCGAGGGCTCAACCTCCGCCGCCTCGAGGTCGCCGCTCCTTCTCAGGCTGCTACTCCCCCACCGGCTATCCCCTCCCCCCAGCCCACCCCTAGCGGGGCTCGGCGCACGCCGTTTGCCTCTGCAGTGGAAATGCGCTTCGTCGAGGGAAGCTGGGAGGAGCTGGGGCCGGCGACGCTTTGGACGAGGCTCCTGCTGCCCGTCGTGGACCAAGAACCTGTCACCGCCATGCAAAGGGCGGCCGCCGCCGCTGACTTCGCTAACGGGATCAGCCGTGTCGTGGACTTCGAAACGCACACGTTCATAAACGCGGATCTCACTGTCGCTATATCCCGGCCACCCCGAGACGAATGGATCGGATTCGAGATGGCCAGTCACGTCTCCAACCAGGGCACCGGCCACGCTGAAAGCAGGATCTTCGACACCGCCGGGACAATAGGCCGGTCGATACAATCGCTGATCGTCACCGAGAAAGGCCCCGCCACGTAGTTCTGGGAAAGTGGTGCTTCTCAGCGTGCTCCACGGCCGCCAGGCGCCGGCGGATTCAGGCGGTGCTGCGTCGTAGACGGCGCAGAGAGAGGGATGCTGCTGCGAGGCGATCCCCGCAGCTCGCAGCCGACGAGTCGAGAACCTCGGATGCGGCCGGCACGCGCAAGGCGCCTGGGTCGCTGCTCGTCGCGGTATTCCCCTCCAGGCGCGCCGCCTGGACGGAGACGTCACGGCGCCACTCCGCCAGGTCGTCCATGATCGAACGCGCCTGCCAAACCAGAAGCTTCGATGGCGGCGGGGAGGACTCCATGGCCGTGTCGACGATCGCCGTTATCCGCTCCACCAACGACCCGGAGGCTCCGAGGGAGTCCCACGCCTTGAGAGCGTCCGCGAGGTTCACATTGCTCTCATGAGCCGAACCTACGGCTTTTATGATCTCCGCCCGGCGGGTTGCGCTGCGAACCTGACGGGACAAGGTCGCTGTCTCCCCAGTCTCGTCGTCCCCGTCAGCGTCGTCGGGCCGAGCAGACAGACCTTCTTCGAGTCGCGAAACGATCGTCGTGTAGGTTTCAGCACGCTGGTCGGCCGGGCGGTCGACGGCTTCTAGGAGGTAGCACCTGGCGAGGCCGCCCACGGCAGCGGCCAGCTCGTCTCTTAGTTCCGCCTCCTCGGAGGCCTCGAGGTTGGCAGAGAGAACGTCCAGCCGAGCCCAAATCGTACCGGCGTCGCACACCCGCCTAGCGACCCAGAAGGCTAGGGCCGCGTCAGCCAGGCTGCAACCGAGCTCGCTAGCCAAGTCATGCGCCCAGACGATCCCCATCCGGTCGACCATCTCACCTGCAACGTCGGTAGCGGCTAGCTGGTTGTAGAGGCGATGGCGCGGTATCAGGTCTGAGAAGACCCTACGGAGCTCGGAGGGGAAATAAGCGTGCACCGCCTCGGCGAAGACGGGGTCTGCCGCGGCGCCGCTGGACTCCAATGACTTGACGATGTCCGACTTGGCATACGCGAGCAGGGTCGCAAGCTCAGGCCTGATCAGGCCGGCTCCGGCCCTCCTGCGCACCTCGAACTCGACGCGATCGGGGAGGACCTCTACGCCACGATCGAAGAGTCCGTCGCCTTCGAGGGAGTCGACCAAGTACTCGTAGGAGTCAAGCTCCCGTTCGCTGCGTCTAGCAGCTCGGTTGAGAGCGACCACGCTGTGGTCTACCTGGGCAAGGACCGCATCCGCCACTTCTGGCTCTGCCCGCTCGAGGTACCCGTCCCGATGAGACTCGGAGAGCCGGCCCTCCGAGATGGCCAGTGCCAGGAGAATCTTGAGGTTCACCTCCCGATCCGAGGTTGCCACACCCGCGGCGTTGTCGATGAAGTCGGCGTTGACCCGACCACCCCTCCTGCTAAAGCGCAGACGTGCCCTCTGGGTCACCCCGAGGTTCGCACCTTCTCCTATTACGCGGGCTCTCACCTGCTCAGAGGTGATCCGGACCGTGTCGTTTGCGTGGTCGGCCACGTCCGCGTCTGACTCTTCGGGGGCCGCCACGAACGTCCCGATACCACCGAACCACAACAAGTCCACCGGGGCGGCGAGGATCGCCGACATTAGCTCCGGCGGGCTGGTATCTCCAGGGGTAATGCCAAGAGCCTTAGCCGCCTCGGGGCTGACAGGAACAGACTTGGAGTCTCTAGGCCAAACCCCCCCGCCTCTTGAGATCAGGCTCCGGTCGTAGTCGTCCCAGCTCGAACGCGACAGGCGAGCGAGCCGGCAACGCTCTTCGAAGGACAGCTTCCGATCCGGTTCGGGATCCAAGAAGATGTGACGGTGGTCGAAAGCGCCGACCAGCTCGATAGCTGAGCTTTGGATCATGCCGTTTCCGAACACGTCGCCTGACATGTCGCCGACGCCCACGACACGGAAGGGATCTTCGGAAACGTCGATCCCGAGCTCTTTGAAGTGGCGGCTTACCGCCACCCAGGCACCTCTTGCGGTGATGCCCATAGCTTTGTGGTCATATCCTCGCGATCCTCCCGAGGCGAACGCGTCGCCTAACCAGAAGCCTCGGCGCTCCGCCAGCGAGTTCGCCAGGTCACTAAAAGTGGCAGTGCCTTTGTCAGCAGCTACCACGAGGTAAGGGTCCGGACCATCCGAGGCAAGCACCGTTGGGGGCGAGACCACCTGGTCGTCTCGGTAGTCGTCGGTTATCTCCAATAACGCAGAAATGAAACTCTCGTAAGCGGATGCCACTTCCTCTTGGGTCGGTCGACTCCGACTAGCGAAGCGCCCGGAACCTCCGGCCACCTGGCGTACCACGAAGCCCCCCTTGGCTCCAGTCGGTACGATCGGAGCGTTCTTCTTGACCTGAGCGAACGCCAAGTCGAGAACTTCCGTGCGGAAGTCTTCAGGACGCTCACTCCAGCGGATACCTCCACGAGCCACCCGGCCCGCCCTTAGATGGATTCCCTCCACCGCCGTAGAGTGCACGAACGTCTCGACCTCGGGACGCGGCGGGACCGACTCGGGCACCGCCCTTCCGTCGAGCTTCAACACCAGCGCCGGAGGGGACGCTGGCAATCCGTCTGGAGCGTTTCGCCATTCAGGATTATAGAAGTTCGTTCGCCAGGTGGCGTCGATCAGCGCTAGCAGCCCGCGAAGCAACCTGTCGTCGTCTAATCGAGTGACTGAAGCAAGATTGTCGACACAGGCCTGCCGAGCGGTGTCGACAGCTGCCGCCGAAGTCGAAGCAGTCCCTCGGACGGTGTCAAATCGCGCTTCGAAATAGGCAACGAGCGCCGCTGTTAGCTCAGGGTATGCGGCCAGGGAGTCGGCCGCGGCGTCGAGTTCGACAGTAACAACCACCTGGGACCAGTAGCGCACGTAGGCGCGCAACACAGTCACCTGACGCCAGGTGAGCGCCGCCACGAGCACAAGACGGTTCAGGGGGTCGACGTCGACGAGGCCGGCCTCGTCAGCACACAAGGCGTCGACCAAGCGCTCCGAGAAGCCTGTCGGATACGCCAGGGCACCTCGGCAGCCATCCGCGCCTCTGACTCTGAGACCCATGTCGTCGACGTGCACTACACGCCTGCGGGCGCCGCCTGCGGGAATCTGAATCGGGATTGATTCGACCAGACTGAGACCGAAACTTTCCAGCACCGGCACTATCTCCGCCAGCTCGGCGCGCTGCAGCGAGAACCGCCTGATCCGAAAAGAGCTGTCAGGATCGCGGGGTTCTCTCACCACGAAACGCCCTGCGTTGCCGTCGAGGCGGCGTATCACCTCGAGTTCCTCGACGGCCTCCGCAGGCCTTGTCCGTTCCTTGTATGCCGGCGGAAGGCTTTCGAGCTTGACGCTGGTCTCTTCGACACCAGCGAGCCTGCTCAGTGCCAGGACGCCGTTGTCCCATGACTGGTCAGTTTGTGCTGTCATGTCGACCATCATCGCGCTCCACTGCCGGCGACACCCGCGAGTGGCGCCGTGCGTGGCTAGCCTTGCATTCATGTCAGTGTCTTTCGAGCGCGACGGCGCGGTCGCAGTCCTACGATTCGACGACGGCAAGGCCAACGTGTTGAGCCACGCTGTCATAGAAGATTTCCACCGTCACCTCGATGCGGTAGAGGCGGACCGGACTTTCCGCGCAACCGTGATCGTGGGCAGGCCCGGCCGGTTCTGCGCCGGCTTTGACCTCGCGACGATGAACCGCGACGCTGAGTCGATGAGATCTCTGGTGGCCGCCGGCGGCCGCTTGATTGCCCGCCTCTTCATGCACCCAATGCCGCTCGTGGCCGCTTGCAGCGGCCACGCTTTGGCGGCGGGAGCGCTCATGCTCCTCGCATGCGACGACCGCCTCGCTGCCGGCGGCGAGGCGAAGATCGGCCTGAACGAGGTGACTATCGGCCTTGCCCTGCCCTCTTGGGCGGTGTCGCTCGCCCGTTACAGGCTCGCAGGAGGCCACTTCGACCGTTGCGTCATCCTCGGAGAGCTCACAAATCCCGCTAGCGCTGTGGCCGCCGGCTTCATCGACACGGTGGTGGAAGCAGAGTCCCTGGAGCAGGTAACGCTTGAACGTGCCAGGATGCTCGCCGGGCTGGACAGGGATTCGGTCGCGACAACCAAGCGCCGGGCGAGAGTGGCCGTCGCACAGTCCATGACCGACGGGATCGACGCCGACGTAGCGTCCATGTCCCAGCCCTCGCCCCGGCCGGCTGGCTAGCCTCCGGGCGGATCGACACCTACATGGTGAGGGTCGCCGCCGCGACACCTCCCAGTTCCCGGACGGCGTTTAGGTGGCCCGCCGTCGGAGAGCCCATGACTACTTCAGTATCGGCGACGCGGCGCCAGCGCAGGCCTGCCGTTATCGACTCCAGCGCCCGCAGAGCCCCTGTGGCGTCGCCGTCAGCGTGAAGCACCGCCGCATAGGGCAGGGATGCGGTCGACTCCAGGCAGGGGTAGTACACCTGGTCGAAGAAGTGCTTGATCGCCCCCGCCAGGTAGCCTAGGTTCACGGGACCGACCACTACGACCCCGTCGGCGTTGAGAGCGTCCGCGGCCGAGGCCCGCAGTGCCGGCACTTCCACCACGACCACTCCCTCGATCGCCGGGTCTCTCGCTCCTTCCAGGCACGCGATCAGCAAAGCGTGAGTCGACGGTGAGACCGTGTGGTGGACCACGAGCAGCCTCTTAGGTTCCGGCCGGTCCGCACGGGGACCTCCGGATTCGGGGGCCTTCACGGCTTACGTCGAGATGACAGGACTTCGGTCGCCCTCCAGCAGTACCAGGCGGCCACCGACCGGTAGGGGCGGAACTGGTCGCCGAGGTCCTCCAATTCCCTCGGGCTGGGAGCTTCGACCCCGAAGGCGAGGCCGTATCCTCTGCGCACCCCGAGATCCCCAACAGGCCAGACGTCAAAACGGCGAAGCTGGAACAGAAGGAACATCTGAGCTGTCCACACGCCTATGCCTTTAACTTTGCAAAGGTCGGCCACCACGACCTCGTCGGTCATACGCCCAATCCGCCTTGGCTCGAGGTCGACGGTACCATCGAGGACCTTCTCGGCTAGGTCGCAGATAGATGCCGCTTTCGCATTCGACAGGCCAGCCGAGCGCAGCACGTCGCGCCCAGTTGCGGCGATCGTCTCCGGGCTGACAGCACCTTGAAGAGCCGCGTGAAGCCTCGCGTGAATGGCTGAGGCAGCAGACCCGGCAAGCTGCTGGTGGACTATCGAACGTACAAGCGACGCGAAGTGGGAGATACCCGAAGCTTCGAGTTTCATCGGTCCGCAAACAGCGACGAGACCGGCCATAGCAGGACTACGCGAAGCGAGGATCTTGGAGGCTTGCACGTGACTGACACGGCGAGCGCCACTAGGGATAACTTGAGCGCTACTCGACATCTGCAGCTCCTCGCCGTGCTCGTTACCATTCAGTGTACTAGCCGGTCATAGCTGGCAGACTGTCTATACAGTCTCGTCCGACTTAGCAGCCCGAGAGAAGGGGTTCATGACCACAGCAGAGTCCGTTCTTGATCCAGTCGAATTGGCCCCCGACGACACCTCGGAGCCAAGGTCCAAGACTTGGACTCAACAGATCACACTGACGGTCTTCATAGTCCTGCCTTTCGTTGCAACGGTGCTAGCCGTTCCCCTCACCTGGACCCGCGGGCTGGGCTACCGAGATGCCATCATCGCCGGTGTTCTCTATGCGGTCAGCGGCTTGGGTATCACAGTCGGGTACCACCGTTACCTGACCCACCGGGGTTTCAAGACGAGCCGCCCGGTGCGGATCGGGCTCGCCATAGCCGGTTGCCTTGCCCTGCAGGCCACACCCATCCAGTGGGTGGCCGACCACCGGCGCCATCACCGCTTCTCCGACAAGCCCGGGGACCCTCACTCCCCGTGGCGCTACGGGGACAGCGCTAAAGCTCTGACCAAAGGCTTCTTTTACTCTCACGTGGGATGGCTTTACGACTGGGAGACGACGAACGAAAAGCGCTATGCCCCTGACCTCGTCGGAGATCCGGACATGGTGTTCATCTCACGCTTATACATTGCATGGGTGGCTCTATCCCTTCTCATAGCCCCCCTCGTCGGAGGGCTGTGGGGATGGTCTTGGAACGCAGCCCTGACAGCGTTCATCTGGGGCAGCCTCGTCCGCATATTCGTACTGCACCACGTGACTTTCTCTATTAACTCGGTGTGCCACATCACTGGCAGGCGGCCGTTCAAGACCAAGGACCGCAGCCAGAACGTGTGGTGGCTTTCGATACTTTCCTTCGGGGAGTCCTGGCACAACTTCCATCACGCGGAGCCTTCCTCTGCGCGACATGGCGTGAGGACCTTCGAGGTGGACCTGAGCGCCGGCCTGATCAAGGCGATGGAGAAGTTCCGCCTGGTGAAAGACGTCCGCTGGCCGGACCGCGCGACGATAGACCGTCGCAGGGCCGTGCCCGCCTGAGGCCTTCCGCCGGGATCCCTAGACTCGGGTGGGCCTCGAATAGTCGAGACGTCGCAGAGGGAAGCCTGACGAACCGTGTTCGTCGGTCTTGACCGCAAGCACCTGGTGCAGTTCGATACGGCGCTGGGTGAATCCGAGCCTGGATCCCGCCAAGTACAGTCGCCATACTCTGGCGACTCCCTCACCGACCTCGGCCACGGCCTTGTCCCAGTTTGCGTCGAGGTTTGCCCCCCAAGCTGCACAAGTTCGGGCGTAGTGCTCGCGGAAATTCTCCTCGTGGCGGACTTCGAGGCCGTTGTCGTGGATCGCCGACACGATCGCCCCAACTGATTCGAGCTCCCCGTCGGGGAAGACATACCTGTTGATGAAACCGCCGGTTCGGCTTGGAGACGAGTTCACAGGGCGGGTTATGCAGTGGTTGAGAAGCCTGCCCTGCGGGCGCAACTTCGCCGCAAGGAAACGGAAGTACGCGGGAAGGCTCTTCGCTCCGATGTGTTCTGTAAGGCCGATGCTGCTCACTGCGTCGAAGCCCGTTTCGATCACGTTGCGATAATCGTCGTGGCGAATCTGTGCCAGGTCACCAAGGCCTAGCTCGGCAATGCGCCGCTGTCCCCACTCCGCCTGCTGACGCGACAGGGTGACGCCTATCACCTTCACACCGTAATGCTGGGCGGCGTGGATTACCATCGTCCCCCAACCGCAGCCGACGTCGAGGAGACGCTGCCCGGGGGCTAGTCCGAGCTTCCGGCAGACCAGGTCGACCTTCTCCTCCTGGGCCTCCTCAAGGGTCGCGTCGGCATTCGGGAACACCGCGCAGGTGTAGGCCATCGTCGGACCGAGCAGCCACTCGTAGAAACGGTTCGACACGTCGTAGTGGTGGCTGATCGCCCGCGAGTCCCGCGACAAGGAGTGACGCAGACCCCACCACAGACCCGGATGTACTTCTTGGGGGGGCGGCGGGATCGGGCGAAGGACTTTCGGACCGAGACCCCGTAGGACTCTCAGCCTGTCGGCCCAGCTGATCTCGCCGATGTGCTCACCTGCGAGCATCATCAAAGCGGTGAAGGCGTCTCCTTCCAAGTCGAGATATCCCGACACGTAGGCCCGCGCCAAGCCCAGGTCGCTCGGAGCTGTCGCAACGTAGTTCAGCGCCCTCGGATCGCGGATCTTGATAGTGCACAACGCCTCCGGTGGGCCGGCGACGCTGCCGTCGTAAGACTCTATCGCGAGGGGCATTCCACGACCGACTACGCTGTAGAGCACGTTGGCTATTTGGCTGCGGGATGAGAGCATCTCTTCAGCTCCTTTGTTACGAGGCTCGAACACGGGTGTCAACTGCCTTTCACGCACTTAGCGTACAGATCTGTGAGCCGACTGTCAGGGTCGTAGCGACCTTTGAGAGTTTCGTAGACCGGACCGTTGTAGAGCGCCCAGAAGCGTTCTGGCTCGTAAAAGGCTGTCGAGTAGAGCGACTTACGGCCGTCGAGACGCTCTACTTCGTCTTCGACCCATCGGTTGTAATAGGCGGGCCCGGCGTCTTTACGCACTGGCACCGAGGACCAAAAGCCGACGTTGACGTAGGTCTTCGACGAGTCCAGCGGGTACAGGTCCCAGGTAACGGCGGGATCCAGTTGACGTAGAGGGCACAGCCAAACGGGCAGGATTGGAACCTCCCGGGTGAAGCCGTCGAGGAACTCCGCTAGGCGTTCGACGGGGACCTCGACATCTTGGATGACATTTTCGCGCTCGGGCTGACCCCGGCGGGCGTCAATGCGAGCTTTGATCTTATAGCGCTCCTCGAATGCCATGATCTTCCAGTAGACGTCGCTGCGAAGGAAGCGCCGACCGGCCAGTCTACGCACGACGGCATTTTGCGCGTAGAACGCCTTCGAGCACCAGAACCAGTCGGAGTCCCACCGCCACAGGTAGTCCCTGGTGCATAGCCAATCCCTGCTGCGATGCTGTATCGACTTATAGTAGATGTCGTCGCGCGTGTAGTCGCTGGTCAGGGGGGCTTCGTCGGACCAGGTTCCCACGCTCAGGTAGCACTCGTCCCGGGAGAACACCGTGCCGTCGAGAAAGTCGACCGGCGCCCCCTCGAAACGCCTCGTCTCGCACAGAACCCCGATCGACTCAGCAACCTCCTCGAAGGAGTCGAATCGAACGTGGCGCAGCCGCACGTATGGGGAGACCGGCTCGACCTCGATCCTCGCTCGAAGAGCGTAGCCAAGCGTCCCGTAGCTGTTAGGAAAGCCGTAGAAAAGGTCACTGTGCTCGCCTTCCGGGCGTGCTGTGACCACACGGCCGTCGCCGGTCAGCACGTCCATGTCGATCACCGTCTCGTGGGGCATGCCCGAGCGAAATGAGGTGCTTTCTATGCCCAGCCCGCTCAGCGCCCCGCCGAGGGTTATCGTCTTGAGCTGGGGCACCACCTTCGGCATGACACCGTGAGGCAGGAGGGCATCGACGATGTGCTCGTAAGTTGCCATGCCCCCTACGTCCGCCCACTGCCCCTGAGGGTCAACGGACAACACAGACCCGAAGGCTGACACGTCGAGGCGGTGAACCTTGCCAGCCGAACGCTGTCTGAAAAGGTTAGACGACTTCTTGGCCAGGCGGACCTTCTCCCCTTTCGGCACTGCCCGGTAGGAGCGGGTTAAATTCTCTACCGCCTGCTCGTAATAAGTCGTGGTTCCGCTCGCCTTGTCAAGGGGGTGTGCCGTGCCGCGCAGTTCCGGGTTCGCCACCATGACACGCGAGGTTAACCGCCGTAGCCGGCGGCGTCTGCGTCTGCGATCCAGATGTGACTCAGCGGGAAAGCTAACCAGCCGTCCGGTCAGATTGCAGTCGGACACGTGGCAGTTAAGTCCGATCTTGCGCTCCCCGGGGTAACCTGACCCGTCGTGGACAGCGAAGGCCAAGGCGGCGCAGACACCTACACCCACGGGCACTCCGAAGCTGTGTTGGCAAGCCACCGGTGGCGGACAGCCGCAAACTCGGCCGCCTACCTCCTAGGCAGGCTGCGCCCGGGGATGTCCCTACTCGACGTGGGTTGCGGGCCTGGGACCTTGACGGCTGACCTGGCGGCGAAGGTGGCGCCGGGCCCCACGGTGGGTGTAGACCGTGAGCCCACGGTGCTCGACCAGGCCACTTCTGTGGCGTCTTCGGTCCGTTTCGAGGTCGGCGACGTGTACCTTCTGGGTTTCGCCGACCACAGCTTCGACGTGGTCCACGCCCATCAAGTGCTGCAGCATCTAAGCCGTCCGGTAGCGGCGCTGTCGGAGATGCGCAGAGTCTTGAGACCCAACGGCCTTCTCGCAGTGAGAGACGCAGTCTACTCTGCGTTCACCTGGTACCCCGACGACGATCGACTCGACCGGTGGCGAAGCGTGTACCAGGCTGTCTGCGAACGCAACGGCGCCGACAGCGACGCGGGACGCAAGTTGCCGTCCCAGGTACGAGAAGCTGGTTTCACGGATCTCGCCGTTTCGAGCTCAACGTGGACGATGGCCGACGAAGCCTCGCGGCAGTTCTGGGGCGGCACGTGGTCCCGTCGATGCGTCGACTCCGGCTTCGCTTCCCAGGCAGTCCGCTACGGCCTGGCGTCCAGAGGCGACCTGGAGGAGATGGCCCAAGCCTGGTCGCGCTGGGCCGAGACCCCCGAGGGTGTCTTCGTCGTCGTGCACGTCGAGGTCATGGCAGGCAGGTAAGTGGGGTGGAGGTGAGCTCGCGCTTCGACGCCGTCGTCGTCGGCGCAGGCCCGGCCGGCGCCTCTGCTGCCATCACAGCAGCTCGCCACGGGTTGCGGACGGCCGTCATCGACAAAGCCCGGTTCCCGCGGGACAAGTGCTGCGGGGATGGTCTCACTGCGGCTGCCCTGCGGAGCCTGGAGGCTCTGGGCCTGGCGCCGGCTTCGGTGCAGTCATGGCAGTCGGCGTCGCGCGCTGTCGTGGCGGCTCCCGGGCTGCGGAGACTTGAGCTGCCGCTGCCCGCCGAAGGGCTGTTCGCCGTCAGCGCCAGGCGATATCACCTCGACGCAGCCCTGGTGGACCTAGCACGAAAGGCCGGGGCGGCGGTCTTCGAGGGGCAGGCTGTCACAAGCGTGAAGGGCTCACCCTCTGGTTCGTCGGTCGAAGTGAGAACCGCCTCCGATCTGAGCTTGACAGCTGGCTACGTGCTTGCCGCCGACGGGATGTGGTCCGCTGTCCGCAAGCTGGTCGGCTCGGACCAGCCCGGCTACCGAGGCGAGTGGGTCGCAGGCCGGGAGTACCTGGCCGGCGCCGGTCCCCTGGCAAGGGACCTGTGGGTCTTCTTCGAGCCTGACATGCTACCGGGATACGCCTGGTCCTTCCCGCTCGCCAACGGGCTGGTGAACGTCGGCTACGGAGTTCTGCGTGACAGCCAAGCCCACGCGAGCGGCCTGCGCGGCCAGCGCGTGGACTGGACGAGCCGTCCGGGCATAGCTGAGGTTCTGGGGCCGCGCACCGTCCCCGCGGGACGGTGGTCCTCGTGGCCCATCCCCACCTACCTGGGGCGCGCACCTCTGTCAGCACTGGGAGGGAGGGTCCTTTTTTGCGGTGACGCAGCCGGATCGTGCGATCCGATGACCGGCGAGGGCATCGCCCAGGCGCTTGAGACAGGCGTCCTCGCCGTGAGTTGCATCTCCCGAGCCGGCCCTTGCCGGCCGGACAAGGCGGCCGGGAGCTACGAGCGCACGCTGCGCTGGGGCATGCAGATAGACCATGGCATGTCGCGCGTGTTCTCGAGCGTACTGGCCCGCCAGGGAGGTCCCGCCAAGGCGCTGTCGATCATCTCCTGGAGCGACTGGAGCCGATCGAACTTCGCCCGTTGGATGTTCGAGGACTACCCGAGAGCAGTCCTTGCAACCCCTCAGCGCTGGAGGCCGGGGATGCTAGCCAGGCCAGGCGCTTACCGTGCGACGCCCAACGGGTGAGCCCACCCCCGGTTTGGAAGCGGTCATAGTTCGCCGCTACCGTATCCGCCGTGACAGAGATAGGTTTCGACGGACGGGTTGCGATCGTTACCGGGGCGGGCGGGGGTCTCGGCCGCCAGCACGCCCTGCTTATGGCCTCCAGAGGGGCGCGCGTCGTGGTCAACGACGTCGGCGGGTCCGTTCACGGCGAGGGTGCGGACCGCGGGCCGGCACAGAGGGTTGCGGACGAGATAGCACAGGCGGGCGGCGAGGCGGTCCCCGACACCAACAGCGTCGCCACCGCTGAAGGCGGAAAGGCGATCGTCGACCACGCCCTGGAGGCTTTCGGCCAGGTCGACATCGTCGTGAACAATGCGGGCATCCTCCGGGACAAGACTTTCCACAACCTCACCCCGGAGCTTCTCGAGCCGGTCCTCGACGTGCACCTGAAAGGAGCGTTCTACGTCACCCAGCCGGCGTGGGTGAAAATGCGCGAGCAGGGCTACGGCCGTGTCATAAACACGACTTCCCAGTCGGGCGTGCTCGGCAATTTCGGCCAGGCTAACTACGGCGCAGCGAAGATGGGGCTGGTGGGCCTCACCCGGGTTCTGGCTCTCGAAGGCGCCAAGTACAACATCAAAGTGAACGCCATAGCGCCTCTAGCCCGAACGAGGATGACCGAGGACCTGATGGGGGACGCCGTGGAGAAGCTGCGCCCCGAGTTGGTGTCCCCTGTGGTCGCCTGGCTGGCGTCGCAGGAGTGCTCGGTGAGCGGAGAAGTTTTCACCGTCGCAGCGGGGCGCGTGGCACGATTCTTCGTAGGGATGACGAAGGGCTACTTCAACCCGGATCTCACCGTGGAGGACGTAGCCGACCATCTCTCTGAGATACACGACGAGACCGGCTACAGCGTCCCGGCGAGCGCCGGGGAGGAAACCGCTTTCCTGTTCGAGATGATGTCACGCTTCAACGCCGGCTGATCCGGCTCCTTCGACGCCGGCCGATCCAGCTCCGAAAACTTCGCTGAGCAGTACCGGGACCGCCACGTCGAGCTGGTCGAAGGTGGCACTAAAGGGCTCCCGGTCCGGTCGCCAGCGAACGAAGCGGGCGGTGTGGCGGAGCCTGCCCGCCTGGAGCTGCTCGAACTCGGCCTCGACGACGAGATGCGGGCGCAACGCCTCGAAAGAGAGGTCCTTGCCTGCACTCCACCTGCTCGGCCGGCTCGGCCGTATCCCCATGCGCTCGTCAAGTCCCACCTCTGCGCCTTCGCGTTCGGGCCCACCGTCGAATGAAGCTGCGACCCACGGGTGTCGGGGTGGGTTGCGGTACCCGGCGAGCTCCTCGACGAGCTTGCGTCTTTGTGCAACGGGGAAAGACCCGATCACACCGACGTGATGCAAGTCCGGTCCGTCGTACAGCCCGAGCATCAACGAACCGACCATCGACGTGTCCGACCGATACCATCGGAACCCGCCGACCACAAAATCTCCCGTCCGACGATGCTTCACTTTGATCATCTCCCGCCTCGCCGGAAAGTACGCCATGTCGGCAGGCTTGGCGACTACGCCGTCCAGGCCGGCTCCTTCGAAGCGGGAGAACCACTCCCGTGCTACTAGAAGGTTCCTGGTGACCGGCGTCAAGTGAAGCGGCGGCCGGCTGTCCGCGAAAATCCCCTCAAGTATCTCGCGCCTCAGGTGGAACGGCTCGCCGGTTGTCAGCGTGTCTCCCACTGCAAGGACGTCGAAAGCTACGAAGCTCGCCGGGTGGGTCTCTGCGAGCGCGGCAACCCGTGAGCTCGCCGGGTGGATCCGCCCCGAGAGGGCTTCGAAGTCGAGTCCCCTAGGACCGGCTATCACGATCTCGCCGTCTAGAACGCACTTCGTAGCGAGCACTTCGCCCATGTGGGCTGTCAGCTCGGGGAAGTACCTGCTAAGCGAACGGCAGTTGCGGCTCTGCAACTCCACCTGCGGTCCGTCGCAGAAGGCGATGCAACGAAAGCCGTCCCATTTCGGCTCGTAGAAGAAGTCACCTGGCGGGATCTCCGCGCTGGAGCGGGCGAGCATCGGCTCGACCGGCGGCGTCAGAGGTAACGTCACTTACGCGAGACGCTCGAAGCGATGTCGGCGGCCATTGGGCTGTCCTCAAGGTCCTCCAATGGCATTGGTAGCGCCAGCGACCAGTTCGGCCACTGCTCTCGTGTCGTGCCGGGCATGTTCGGGCGCTCCTCGACTACCGCCACGTCGTCGAGAGTCACCGTCAAAAGCCTGCACGGCGATCGGCCAAGGTCTCGGTAGACGGCCGACACAGCCCCTGCGGCGCCGCCGTCGCCCCCACCGCCTGAATCCGCAATGCCTGCGTCCCCGCCGCCGCTCACCGCCCGCACCTTCGCTGCGAGATGAGCCGAGGACTCCTCGTTGGGTCGGGCGCCTATGGAACGCTGTGCCTGCAGGTCCGAGCCGTTGTACACGCCGGCGACGGTTGGCAAGTCATGGGTGGTGACAGCCCCCATAGCCATCTCAGGCCAGGTGGCGCTGGGAGCGTCCTCGAACCACCACAAGCGGTAGGAGAGAACCTGGCGAGCTGAGAGCTCCTCGCGGACTCCCTCCTCGACGGTGCCCAGGTCTTCGCCTACCACGAGCGCCCCGGCGCGCTCGGCTTCCAATGTGAGGATGTTGAGCAGGTCGTCGTGGGGATAGCGGACGTAAACCCCTTCGGCAGCGCCGTGGCCTTCGGGTATCCAGTAAAGGCGCCACAGGCCCATCACGTGATCAACGCGAATCCCCTTGGCGTGCCGGAAGGTAGCTCGAAGAGCCCGTATCCAAGGAAGGTACCCGTTGGAGCGAAGCCTCCACGGGTCGAACGGGGCGAGCCCCCAGTCTTGGCCGAGGGTGTTGAACTCGTCGGGCGGAGCGCCCACCCGCGTCCCCTCCGCGAAGCAACCCCGGTACATCCACGCGTCGGCGCCGTTGGGGTCGACACCCACCGCTAGGTCGGATACGAGGCCGAGCGCAGCGGAAGCCCCGCCAAGTTGGCCGTCGAGGAGATACTGAAGCCAGCTGTGATAGCGCACCCGTCGCAGGAACTCGGCGGGCCCTCCAGCGCAAAGGTCTGCGGCCACGGCCGGGTCGCGCAGGTGGGTGGGCCAGCGACGCCAGTCGGATCCGTAGGATTCTACGAGGGCGCAGAACGTGGCGTACACGGCTAGGCCTTCACCTTGCGCATCGATGTAGTCCTGAAGCCGGCGGTCGGAGTCGAAACTGCCGGCCGCCGCGAAGATCGCCTCAAGAGCCGCCGACTTGGCGTGCCACACCCGGCTGTGATCGATCCGCCGGGTGGAGTTGAAACCTCGGGCCTCCTCCGCAACGCCGGACACCAGAGCAGCCGTCGTGTCCTGCACTGCCAGGGCGTCCACGTCGATATAAAGCGGGTTCTTGAAGCAGCGACTGCCCGGATAGTAGGGGCTCGGCTCGACGTGAGCACCCGGGCACGGTGCGTGCAGCGGGTTCACCATGGTGAAACCGGCTCCTAGACCGCCCGCCCAGCGCCCGATACGCTCCAGATCTCCCAGGTCGCCTATACCCCAGCTGCGCTTCGAGCGCGAAGCGTACAGCTGAACCGAGAAACCCCACTCGTGCTCGGAAGGACAAGGGGCGCGACCAGGACTGACGACGAGCGGGGTGACGTCACCGTCGTCGGATACGAAGCTGTGATAGCCAGATGCCAGGCCTCCTGGAAGGCCGGCCGACGCCGGAATCTCCGTACCGTCCTCGAGGACGACGATCCCCGGGCCGAGCGAAGGCAGCGGGTGATCCGTCCGGACTGTCACAGCCAGCGGGGCGGGCGGCCCGCTGGCCGTCGCCCCCATCTTTTCCAGCACGACTCGCACCGCCTCGTCGGACGCTTCGTGCCAGACGCCGGCGACGTCGAAAAAGCCGGGGTAAACCCCCCAAAGCCCAGGGTCCACCCACTCAGTCACACTGCCAACCTAGCCTTGTGGCGTGACCCCTTTCGACTGCCTCGCCGACCTCGCGCGCTCAGGGGTGCGTGTCGGGACCGACTCTTGGGCTGACCGGGGGCTTGTCCAATCGCAAGTGCTGTACCCGCGAAAGTCCATGGACGCCAGCCAACGGCTCGGGTTCTACTCGTCGACGTTCTCGGTGTGCGAGGTGACCACCACTTTCCGGTACCCGCCCAGCGCTGACGTCACGTCGAGATGGGTGCAGCGCTCCGCAGCGGGGTTCCGTTTCGACGTGAGCGCCTGGTCGCTTCTCACCGGCTGCCCTACCGTGCCCGACTCTTTGTGGCCGGACCTGCGGGGCAGCGTGATTCCCCGCTTTAAAGACAGCCGGCAGCTCTACGCCGCACATCTCCCAGCCGAAGTGGTCGAGGAGTGCTGGGAACGTTTCGTTCACTCGATTCGACCTCTCCTCCAGGCCGGGCGCCTTGGGGCGGTCCTGCTGCGCTACCCGCGATGGTTCAGTCCCCGCCGGCAGAACCTCGACACCATAGAGGCGGCAGTGGCGCACCTCGGCGGCGCAGCGGTGGCTGTGGAGCTGCCGTCGACGCGTTGGTACCCGTCGAGCGATCAGGAAGGGTTCTTGGAGTGGCTCGACGACCGTAACGTCGCCCTTGTCTGCACCGCCACCCCAGTCGGGGACCCCAGGGGCGCCGCCCGCCGGGTGGCGTGCACGTCGGATCTCGCGTTCGTGCGGTTCGCCGGAACCCACGGCACGGTTTCCCGGAACTGGAGATCAGCACACCTTTACTCGCGGGCGGAGCTCGAAGGCTGGGTGGGCACCCTCAGCGACCTAGCCGGCTCCGCATCAGAAACCCACATAGTCATGGGCAACGGTCCGGGTTCGGCTCCGGTTGTCAACGCCTACCAGCTCGCATGCATGCTCCAGGGCGGACCCGCCTCCCAGTGCCGGCCCGCCCCCGAAGGCCAAAGCGTCCCAGCCCCGAGAGCCAAGGCTTACGGTCGATCGTCTAGGTTGACTTCGGTGGAAACGACGTGGATAGCCGTGCGGGGCCCTTCGACGATGAAGCTCGCAGTGCACCGCCTCGGCGGTGACGGCCCGCCGCTCATGCTCGCTCACGCGACCGGGTTCCACGGTCGCTGCTGGGCTCCCGTGGCCGAACAGTTGACCGACCGCTTCAGCGTTTGGGCGCTCGACCAGGCAGGGCACGGTTCTTCGAATCGGCCCGCCGACGGCCGCTTCGAGTGGGAGCTTCTCGCCTCAGACCTGCTTGAGGTTATCGACTTGCTGGGCGGTGACGGCTGGCGGATCGGCGGCCATTCCCTAGGGGGCGGCGTAGCGCTGCTCGCCGAGGCGGCCCGCCCGGGGACTTTCGATTCGATCTGCTGCTACGAGCCGGTGGTGGTCCCGCCGTGGGCGCGTGACCCTGACGGGACCCCGCCAGCAGCCGCCGAAGAGACGCAGGGGCCGGGGCGGACGCGAACTTCCGTCTCGCTTGCCACTCTCGCCAGGAAGCGCAGAGCGACGTTCGACTCGCGTTCCGCCGCGATCGCCAACTACCGCTCGAAACCCCCTTTCGCCGAGTTCTCGCCGGCGTGCCTAGAGCTTTACGTCGAGCACGGCTTCGTCGACAACGCCGACGGCTCCGTAAGCCTCGCCTGCAGGCCCGACGACGAAGCCGCCGTGTTCGACATGGCACCTGCCAGCCCGACTTGGAACCTCCTCGGGGCGATCCAAGCGCCGGTAACGGTTTTCGCCGGCAGGAAAGGCGACGACCCGGTCGGCTCGTGGGCGGAGACGATCGCCTCCCGAATCCCAAAAGGACGGTTCCGCTCTTTCGAATCCCTCGACCACTTCGGACCGATGACCGCTCCCGGAGAAGTCGGTCGGGCCTTCGCCGAATCGTTCTGACGTGGCACTGCCTCTTCCTAGCTCGCTGTCGCCTTCCAAGGTCACCGCCTTCAAGGACTGCGCCCTGGCGTTCCGCCTTTCCGTCATCGAACGGCTCCCGGAGCCGCCGTCGCCTTACGCCGCAAAAGGAACTCTTGTTCACCGGGCGTTGGAGCTTCTCATGTGGCAGGAGGAGCCGCCAGATCGAACACGCGAAACTGCTCTTCGCAAGCTGGCCGTGGCAGTACCGGAAGTGCTCGACAGTGCCGAGTACCGCGGCCTATGTTTGTCGGAGAAGGAGCGCTCCGACTTCGTCGACGATGCTGTCAGCCTGATCGACAATTACTTTAGGCTTGAGGATCCTAACGACGTCCGAGTGATGGGAACCGAGCTTCGCATGTCAGCCCAACTCGGTTCGCTGCGCCTTTCGGGAATAATCGACCGTTTGGAGCTCGACGGCGACGACCTCGTTGTCACCGACTACAAGACCGGTCGCGCGCCTGGTGCCAACTTCGAGCAGTCCAAGCTCGGCGGAGTCCATTTCTACGCCTTCTTGTGCTCCGAGGTTCTGGGCCGTCGCCCCGACAGGGTCCAGCTTCTACACCTTCGCGAGCCGCTCGTGATCTCAACCGTCCCGTCCGAACAGTCGGTGACCGCACTTCGCCGCCAAGCCGGCGCTTTGTGGTCGGCCGTGGTGACGGCCTGTGATCGGGAAGATTTCAGGCCAAAGCCGGGCAGGCTCTGCTCCTACTGCTCCTATCGCGACTACTGCCCGGCCGTGGGCGGAGACCTGGGGCTCCTCGAAGCATCAGGAGCCCACGCCGGCACCGCCACGGTGACTACGGGCTAGGACACTACACAATGAGGAACATGCCGACGATCCCTTTACCTCGTATCTTCGAGCCTTTGGACAAGGTGGCGGACACCTTCTTCGAGCGCAAACTGCGCAATAGCCGCGCAGTTGACATGGTCATGTACACTGCCAGTGCCGTCGGGGATCACGGCGTCGTGTGGCTTGCTATCGCCGGGGTGCAGGCGGCCAGGCGCGCGCAGCGCGGCGCTTCATGGCGGCGACGATTCGGGAGGGTGGCTGTTGGTCTCGCAGTAGAGTCCGTGGTGGTCAACGGTCCGGTCAAGCTGCTGTTCCGCCGGAGCAGACCGTCGCATGAAGGACCCCGGCCGATGCACCTGCGACAACCTCGAACGAGCAGCTTCCCAAGTGGCCATGCGGCAGCGGCCTTCTTCGGCGCCGCCTTGCTGCGAGACGACGACCCGGCGTGGCCCGTGTACTATCTGCTCGCTGTCATAGTGGCGGTGAGCAGGGTACACGTTCGGATACACCACGCTTCGGACGTCGTCGGCGGCGTGGCTACTGGGATACTTCTAGGCGAGATGGTCCGTAGGCTTGTACCAGTAGAGGAATGACACAGGGGGCTGAGTGGTTGGTATAGGCATGCCCCAAAGTTTCTCGGTTACCTGGGATTACCGCTGCCCGTTCGCTCGCATCGCCCACGACCACATCCTTACCGGACTCGAAGCCGGGGCCGACTGGGACGTAACCTGCCTAGCGTTCTCGTTGGACCAAAGCCACGTCGAAGACGGTGAGACCCCGGTGTGGGAAGAACCGGAGCGCTATCCGGGGATGCTCCCGAATCTCGCTGGGATCGTCGTGCGGGACCACCAGCCGGAGCTTTTCAAGCGCGCTCACAGGGCGCTGTTCTCGGCCCGCCACGACGAGTCCCTCGACCTGAGGGACCGGTCGATAGTCGGAAAGGTTCTGGACTCTGTCGGCGTCGACGGAGCCGGAGTGCTCGCCGAGATAGACACCGGTTGGCCGCTGCTCACCCTTCGCGACGAGCACACCAAGGCGGTGGACGAACACGCCGTGTTCGGGGTTCCAACTTTCATCGCCGGGCACGACGCAGCTTTCGTCCGCCTCATGCGCGGCCCACGGGGCGACTCGGCGGTAGCAATCCGCACCGTGGAGAAAGTTCTAGACATGCTCGTCGGCTGGCCGGAGCTCAATGAGTTCAAGCACCCGACGATCTCGAACTGAGCCGGCCGCCCCGAATCGGCCTCGTCTCCAACTTGGCTCGGTTGGCCTGAGCCCGGGTGAGGCGGTGCGCTGGCAGGTCACGCCCGGCGGCCGGTGGCGCAGCGGGGTAGCCCTGCACATCGAGTTCGACGGTAGTCTCGGAGTTCGCGACTCCAACGGAGCGCTTCGCAGCCTGCGCCTCGATCGTGTCCACGTGCGACGGTCCGACAAAACGGCTCGTATGGCGTGGGAAGCTCTAACCGACCGCATGGCACGCGCCGAACAGCTGAGTCTGCTTTAGCCTGCCGTGCCATACGTTGCGGCCGGACCCTCAGCGGTCAACGTCTCCGCTGGGAAGCGGCTCCGCCTCCGAGCCCGGCGCTGCGAGACGATCACGGTCGTGTTTTGCGTAGGAACCGACCTGCTCTTGACCTGACATTGCTGCTATCGCCGTCATGATCTCGTCGGTCATGCGCCTGAAGTCTTCCGGTCCCAGCGGGGACATCGCGGCCTCCCGAGCGGCGAAACGGATCGGGGGGCCGAACATCACGGTCACCTTCTTACCCGGCCGCGGGAACATAGCCCCGACAGGTTGAACCGCTGCAGTGCCAAACTGAGCGACCGGAACTACGACCGCCGAACAGTCGACCGCCAGACGGGACACCCCCGTGTGGCCCCGATAGAGACGCCCGTCACGCGACCTGGTGCCTTCGGGGTATATGCCGAGCACGCCGCCCCCGTCGAGAACCTGTCGGGCCGCTGCCAGTGCGCGCTCGGACGCCGAACCACCCTCGCGCGCTAGGGGGATCATCCCCACCGCGCGGAAGAACCAGGCGGTCTTCGCCGACTCGAAGTACTCGGCCTTGGCGACAAAGGTGACCCGCCTGCGAACGCACATCGGCAAGAAGATGCTGTCGATGAACGACCGGTGGTTGCTTGCAAGGATGACTGGACCTGACTTAGGCACGTTGGACCTCCCGACGCAGCGCACCCGGAACGCCAGACGCAGAAGCGGCGTCAGGAGGATCTTCAAAGCCCAGTAGGCCATCTTTCTACCCCAGTTTCGTCAAGGACCTGCGCAAGTTGCGAACAGCCTGGCCGATGCGCTGCTCATTCTCGATCAGCGCGAACCTCACGAAGCCCTCGCCGCCCTTACCGAAGCCGACACCAGGAGAAGTTGCCACCTCGGCGTCGGTTACGAGGAATTTAGCGAACTCGAGTGACCCCATCTCCGCGTAAGGCTCAGGTATCGGAGCCCAGACGAACATGGTTCCTTTGGGCGGAGTGACCTGCCAGCCGATACGGTTCAGGCCGTCGCAAAGAGCGTTGCGGCGGGACTGGTAGATCTCGTTGACCTCTTTGGGGTAGTCCGGCGCCTCGTTGAGCGCCACGATGGACGCTATCTGGATGGGTTGGAAGGTTCCGTAGTCGAGGTAGCTCTTGAGCTTTGTCAGTGCCGCCACGATCTGTGGGTTTCCGACCATGAAAGCCATTCTCCACCCTGCCATGGAGAAGCTCTTAGTCAGCGTGTAGAACTCGACTGCCACGTCTTTCGCTCCGGGGACCTGCATGATCGACGGCGGCTGGTAGCCGTCGAACGACGTGTCGGAGTAGGCGAAGTCGTGTACGAGTACAACGTCGTGCTCCCGCGCGAACTCCACGAGGCGGGTCATCCACGCTATGTCGACGCACTCGGTGGTCGGATTATGCGGGAAAGAGAAGACGATGACCCTCGGGCGGGGCCAAGTGGACTCCCAGCTGTTCATCAGGTTTGCGAAGAAGTCCTGGTCAGGTCCGAGCCGGACCTGTTGGACGTCGGCTCCAGCGAACAGCGGCGCATAGATGTGGATCGGGTAGCTGGGCGTCGGAACGAGCGCAGTGTCACCCGGCCCGACGAGCGTCCACATGAGATGCGACAAGCCTTCCTTAGCTCCTATGGTGGCGACCACCTCGCTGTCAGGGTCCAACTCAACCCCGAAGCGGCGCAGGTACAGGTTGGAGATGGCAAGGCGAAGCTTCGGGATTCCCTTCGAAGCTGAATACCTATGGTTTCGAGGGTTGCGCGCTGCTTCAGCCAGCTTCTCGACGGCGATCTCGGGGCTTGGGATGTCTGGGTTCCCAAATCCCATGTCGACCACGTCGCGCCCAGCGTGACGTGCCTCGTCGCGAAGTTGATTGATAATGGCGAAGACATAGGGCGGCAGCCCGTTTATCCGACGGAATTCCACGAACTGAGGTTACTAGACCTGCCGGTTCAGGACACCACGCCACCTTCTGCGGCCATCGCCATCGCCATCGCCATGAGGCCAGCACCGACCGCAGCGGACTTCTCTCCTAGCAAGGCTGGGACAACTGGCACTTGCGGACGGACCCGTGCGCCCATCGCCAGTCCGTCGAGACTGGCTCTAATCGGGGCCATGAGCACTTCCCCGGCTTTGATCATCCCGCCGCCGACGACTACGACCTGCGGGTCGAAGATGTTCACTAGGTTGGCGATCCCGACCGCCACGAAACGCCCGAGGGCGGCCATCAGGCGCAGCGCGTCGGGGTCACCGCCGATTGCGGCAGTAGTCACGTGCTCGCCAGTCACCGCGGCCGGGTCACCTCCTGCGAGGTCGAGGACGAGTGGGGCCCGGCCACTGCCGGCCTCTTGTCGGGCGAGCTCCCCTAGGGCGCTGCCCGACGCGAAACGCTCCCAGCAGCCTCTGTTCCCACAAGGACAGGGGGGTCCGTCTACTTCGAGGACCATGTGACCGAACTCGCCGGCCATCCGGTTGGTCCCCTCGTAGAGGCGGCCGTCTATGACGATCCCACCGCCGATACCGGTTCCAAGAGACACCATGAGCATGTCGGCGCTGCCCCTGCCCGCTCCTGAGACGTATTCCCCCCAGGCTGCGCAGGTGGCGTCGTTACCGATCCAAAGTCTGGTCCCGCCGAGACGATGCGACACCAGTTCTCCCAGGCGAGTTCCGATCGACGACTGGAGATTGGGGGCGAAGAGGATCGTTCCTGCGGAGTCGATCAAAGCGGGCACCCCGATACCCACCGAGTCGGGCGTCCCGCCACCTATACGCACTGCGACGTCGGTGACCTGTGAAACGAGGTCTGCGCCTCTTATCGGCTCCTTGGTCGCCTCGATGACGTCGCCGTCGGAGCCCAAGAGGACCGCCAAGAGCTTCGTGCCGCCGACGTCCACGCCGACAGCCGGGCCTCGGGTCGAATTCATGCAGTTATCTCAACTACCCGCGACGCGCGCCAGCAGGCGTCGCATACCACCCAGCCAGCGGTCCCGGTCGGCCACCTTGGCCTTCTCGTACTCGTGGACCTGAGGGTGCGGAAGTATCAGGAACCTGCCATCGTTCAACGCTGCGACAACCTCGTCGGCCACCACCGAGGGATCGAGGATCTCACCGCTCGCTTCGAGCTCCGTGCGTCCGGCACCGTCGCCCCCGGTGACCATAGGCGTGCGGACCCCCTGCGGGCACAGGCAGTGCAGGCTGACACCACTCGAACCGTAGTTGACGGCAAGCCATTCGGCTATCGCTACCGACGCATGCTTGGTAACGGTGTAAGGAGCCGACTGCATCATCATCAACAAGCCCGCGGCAGAAGCGGTGATTACCATCGCGCCGCTCCCGCGCTGCGCCATTGCTGGCATGACAGAGCGCGCAGCGTAAACGTGCGCCATAGCGTGAACACGCCAGGAGCGCTGCCACGCTTCGTCGTCACCGAGACCCGGCCCGGTCGCTATGCCGGCGTTGGAGAAGTACAGGTCGATCGGGCCGAGCGAAGCCTCAACCGCCGACGTCATAGCGGATACAGCGTCAGGATCCCCCACGTCGGCTGCGAGTGCGATCGCCCCTGGGATGCGGTCCGCGACTTCCTGGGCCCGGTCGAGATGCAGGTCTACCACCGCGACGCGAGCTCCCAGCTCCGTGAACCGGGAAGCCACCGCCTTTCCTATGCCACCGGCTCCTCCGGTAACGACCGCCACGGCACCGTTGAACTCGAAGTTTGTCACCCCAGACACTCTAGGCAACCGTCCACACCCGACGCCGGCCTGCGCCCACAGGGATCGATCAGCGGCAGGGTTGCGTGCGGTCCGGCTAGCCTTTGGGCATGGACGACACGGTCAAATACCTGCTTAGCGAAGACAAGCTTCCTACCCACTGGTACAACGTGGTTGCGGACCTGCCGTCCCCTCCCCCACCGCCGCTTCATCCGGCGACGCACGAGCCGGTGGGCCCAGAAGCGCTGGCTCCGCTGTTCCCCATGGCGTTGATAGCCCAGGAGGTCACCTCGGAGCGCTACGTCGAGATCCCCGAAGCGGTCCGCGACGTCTACCGGCTGTGGAGGCCGAGCCCGCTGTATCGTGCCCGGCGGCTGGAGAAGGCTCTGGACACGCCGGCGCACATCTACTACAAGTACGAAGGGGTGAGCCCGGCGGGTTCACACAAGCCCAACACCGCCGTACCCCAGGCTTACTACAACGCCCAGGAGGGCGTGACGAAGCTCACGACGGAGACCGGCGCAGGCCAGTGGGGTTCGGCGCTGTCGTTCGCCTGTTCGCTGTTCGGCATCGAATGCGAAGTCTGGCAGGTGAGGGCCTCATACGACCAGAAGCCCTACAGGCGGATGATGATGGAAACTTTCGGGGCTTCGGTGCACCCCAGCCCGTCAGATCTGACCGCGTCGGGAAGGGCGGTCCTCGCCGAGCACCCCGACTCCCCGGGAAGCCTGGGGATCGCGATCAGCGAAGCTGTCGAGATGGCAGCGGCCGACCCCGCCGTGCGCTACGCCCTCGGGAGCGTCTTAAACCACGTGCTTTTGCACCAGACGGTCATCGGCCAGGAGGCCCTGGCGCAGATGGAGATGGCCGGGGAAACCCCGGACGTGATAGTCGGCTGCACCGGAGGCGGGTCGAACTTCGGGGGGTTGGTGTTCCCGTTCCTGCGCGAGAAGCTCGCCGGTCGGATGAACCCCGTGATACGCGCCGTTGAGCCGGCGTCGTGTCCGTCTTTGACCAAGGGGCGCTACGCCTACGACTTCGGCGACACGGCTGGGCTCACCCCGCTGCTCAAGATGCACACCCTCGGCCACGACTTCATCCCCGACCCGATCCACGCTGGCGGCCTTCGCTACCACGGTATGTCCCCGCTCATCTCTCACATATACGAGCTCGGCCTGATCGAGGCGGTCGCGAAGCCCCAGTCGGAGTGCTTCGCTGCGGGTGTGCGCTTCGCCCGCGCGGAGGGGATCATCCCTGCGCCCGAACCGACTCACGCCCTGGCGGCGGCTGTCGAGGAGGCGCTGGCGTGCAAGCAGACCGGCGAGTCCAAGGTGATCCTGACAGCCCTGTGCGGGCACGGCCAGCTCGACCTTCCCTCCTACGGGCGTTACCTGGCCGGGGATCTCATCGACCACGAACTGAGCGACGAAGCTGTCGCTGCGGCCATGGCCAATCTTCCTGTCACCAGCTGAGCTGACCCGTTCGCGCAGGGCGCGCAAGCTCGCTCCTGGTAGCCTCAGCGGGTGCTTGCGCTTCGCACGAGCACCCGCATCAGCGCCTCGGCGGCCGGCCATGTGATGCTGCCGCCCAGCGCGGCGCCGAGCAACTCGTCCATAGTCGCTTGAGCGTCCACGCCAGGGCAGTGCAAGGTGAGCACTCCGGTCCCTTGGCGTTCCAGCTCTGATCTGACCCCCGGGCCGAGCCCCGGGCGCTGCCCGGCGAGGACCTCACCCGCCCCTGGCAGCCCGTCCACGACGGAGCGGAGCCGCCGGAGGAGCGCGAACAGCATCGACAGCTCGCCTTCGGAGCCTTGGAGACGGCCGTCGGAGGTGCCCGCCTCCAAGGAGCCCCCTGCGAGAACCGCCCCCCACATGACGCTGTCAGCTACGTCAGCGAGGCTCGGGAAGATCCTGCCGGCCATCTCAGCGTCCACCCCTGCGAGCTCAGCGAGGGCTTTCACGTCGCCGAAAGCCCCGGATGGCCATGAGGCACGGGCGACGCTGACGACGGCTTCGTAGACGGCGCGGCCGGCGGCGTCGGTGGGGCATCGGGGGTCGCTGTCGTAGCCTTCCTCGCTGAACGCGAGCGCCAGGGCGAGGATCCCGTCGCCCACCAGCCGGGGTGAAAAGGCGTCCGGTTCGACGTACAGGCGTAGCACCGCCCCGTCGATCATCGCGTGCATCAACGAGACGAGCCTCCTAACATCGAGAGGCGCTTTGACACGCCGCCCGAGCAGCGACAGCGTAGCGGCGAGGATCGGCGCCAGCTCGTCGGTGATACGACCGTAAAGGCGCGCCCGGTCCGCCAGTAGCTCACGCGCTACTTCGGCGTCCTTGTCGCTCAGCGCGCTGGGACCCTTCCACCGTTCGCTGGCGGTGATGGCCGCCGCCTGCAGGAGCCAACCGGCTGGGCCGCCCGGGGCTTTGAACTGGGCTTCCACGTTAGCGGCCATCGACGCTACGATCGCCTCCTCGAAGCCCACCTCCGCTCGCAGCACCTCGTCGAAAGCTGCCGCCATGTCACCGAGAGACCCGTCGAAACCAGCCCACGACGGGTCCGCAGCGGCCCGGGATATCGCTCTTAGCACCGGATCGGCGCTGGAAGGGTCAGCGGAGCGGAACACCCTGTAGGCGGTGTCCTTGGGCACTCCGGCTGCCAGACCGAGGGAGGAGGCGTTGAGGGCGGCCCGCAGCATGTCTATCGGGGCGCTCCCAAGCTTCACCAAGCCGGCGTCGATCATCTGATCGAGCTTTTCTTGCCGGTTGGAATCGCGTTTGGTCACAGCAGCCCCCTAGCCCGCTCTAACCCACGACGCACCGGCCCTACCCCAAAGCGGCCTTGGCGGTGGTGCGCAGAGCAACCATTGCGCAAAAGCCCGCAGCCCGGAGCAGCGGAGGCCATCAGACAGCGAGACTCACCGCAGGTACGTTTTCGGACCATGAGTCTCAAATTAATACAGACTGCTTCTGGTAGTCGGCTTGGCCTGCAGTTATCTTTCCTCCTGGAGGAAGCCGCCGCGTTGGCCGTCGATGACGGCTGCCAGATGAGCGAAGGAGCGAGACATGACACGACAACACGCGCCATACCCGCGCGGTCCAAAGCCTGGCCGGCTCGCCCGGCGGATCTCTATTACGCTAGCTGCGACGGTCGCCCCGTTCGCTGTCGGTGTTGTCGCGCTCCCGGCGTCGACCGCGTCCGCCCAGGGCACCAGCTACACGTGGACCGGCGCTTCGACCAGTTCAGCGAACTGGAGTGACACCGCTAACTGGGGCGGCTCGGCTCCGAGCGCCAACAGCTCTGTCGGCACCTTGACGTTCCCCGACCTGTCTTCTTGCGACAGCGCACCGTCTGGCTCGTGTTACACGTCAACCGACGACGTTTCGGGAGTTAGCGCAACAGGGTTGGACCTGACCGGAGGGCATTATTCGATCTCAGGCGACGGTCTCAGCGTCGGTTCAGGCGGTATCACCGAGTCCTCACCCTCAACTGCGACTTTTCCGACCTCCGACACGCTCAGCCTTCCGCTCGCTCTCAGCGCCGCCCAAACGTGGGCGATCACCGGCGCAGACCTGAACGTGACGGGGGGCGTCACCGGCACGAACAACTTAACCGTGTCTTTGAGCCCGGGTAGCGCCGGACCCGCAACGCTCAGCCTGTCGGGGACCGTTGCTCCCGGCTCGTTCACGGCGTCAGGGCCGACGCTCGCCGCCGGCGGGTTTCCCTCCAATAACGGTACTGTGCTGTTGTCGCCGGGAACCAGCCTTGAGACATCTGGGACGGTCAGCTTGTCCAACGTGAGCCTGCAAGGATCTGGTACCAGTACCAACCCGCCGTCGATCGGCGCAATCACAGCCACCGACTCGGCCGTTCAAGTGTTCCCCGCCCCAACTTCAGGCTCGTCAGCTCCGGGCTCGTCGGCTCCGGGCATTCTGTCCGCTGCGTCAGCGACCTTCGACTCGGCGAGCAGCCTTAGCTTCGAGATAGCAGGTCCCTCATCTGGCACCACCGCCACGGCTGGTACCGACAACTCCGAGCTCACCTCCGCTGGGACAGTGACCTTGGGCGGGGCGCAGGTCGAGGTGAACGCCTCTCCCCAAACAGGGTCTTCGTCGTGCTTCGTGCCGCCCGTCGGTGCCGTCTACACGCTCGTCTCGGCGTCGTCGATCACCGGAACGTTGAGTTCGGCCGGCCCGAACGGATCTGGCAGCGCCGCGATCCCCAACGGGGGTACGGTACCTATCGGCGGCTTCGACTGCTCACCGACCAACCCGCCGGACGTGGCGCTGCAGATCAACTACAACACCTCTTCTACGCCCGAGACCGTTACCGCGACGGTGGTTACCGCTACGACGACGACGGTCACCTCCCAGGGAGGAGGGGCAGGATCAGGACCAGTCGACTACGGCACCAGCCAAACCTACTCTGCTCTAGTCAAGGAAACATCGACCGGCCCCGCCGTGACGACGGGCACGGTGACGTTCAGAGCTGCCGCAGAACCGACCAGCCCGGCGGGGACTTACGGCACGCCCGTATCATTGTGCAATGCCACCTACTCCTCCTCCGCCGGGGACTGGTCGTGCCAGTCAGGCAACGCACCTGCGGGCACAGACCAGATAGTCGCGACTTTCACCCCGCCGACGGGATCGACGCTCGGCGGCTCCACCGGCGACGGATTCGAGCAGGTCTTCTACACCACTTCTGTGGCCGCCGCCGTCAACGGCGAGTCCAGCGGATCCGCCCCCGCAGGTCAGCCGGTCTTATACAGCGCGACCGTCACCAACACGAGCAGCGGGTCGAATGCTTACCCCGACGGGCCGGTGACTTTCGTCGATGGTCAGGAGCCGCTATGCACCGCCGAGCTGTTCCCGACGTCGACGGCGAACCAGTCGATCGCGTCGTGTGCGGCGTCTGACGCGCCCGCAGGGCCCACCACCGTCACCGCTTCGTACGGCACTGGCGAGAACGACTTCCACTATGGGTCTGCGACTGCAAGCCTAAACGTCACCAGCACGCCGAGCGTCACGTCGCTCACCACAAGCGCCGGCACCACCGCCGTCACCGCAGGTGAGACGATCACCTACAACGTCACGGTCACCCCCGCTCAGGGCTCTACTGGCCTTCCGGTTCCGACAGGGACCGTGCAGGTCCTCGGCGGCTACGTCGGCCTTCAAGTGCCGCTGTGCACGATCACCCTGGGTGCCACCGGGAGCGGATCGTGCTCGTCGGCAGAAACTCCTATCCCGTTCGACTGCTCCTCAGGCTCCTCAGGCTGCTCCGGCGGCACGCCGGTGCTTGCCGTGTACTCGGGTAACACCACCTACGGCGGTTCCGCGGGTTCGGCCTCCCTCACGCCGCCCAGCTCCCCGACGAGCGGCGCGGAGTCTCTCGCGACACTTTCGCTTTCAGCTTCTTCGGCTTCCGCCGGCAGGTCGGTGACTTACACCGTGACCGTCAATAACGCAGCCGGCGGGACAAGCTCCTCCAACCCGACCGGAACCGTCACGATGAGCGTCGGTTCCACCACTCTGTGCACCGCGACGTTGTCCGCCTTGTCTTCCAGTGAGTTCGGGATCGCTCAGGGTTCGTGCCCGGCGACTGTCGCTCCGGCCGGCGACGACACCATCCTCGCCGTGTACAGCGGCGACACACACTACGGTGCTTCGGCTGGGTACGGCGCGCTAGCTGTCGCAGGCACAGCTTCTTCCACGACGGTGACGGTCAACGGGTCGTCATCGGCGACGGTTACCGCTCAAAGCCAGGTGACCTACTCCGCCACTGTCACGGGCGCAGCCGCCGGGACTGTCACCTTCACCGCCGCAGGCGCGACGCTGTGCACCGCCAACGTCTCCACCGTGGGTACGGCAAAGTGTATCTCGACGAACGCACCCTTGGGAAATAGCATCACCGTGACGGGTACGTACTCAGGGGCCGCAACCCTTAGCGGCTCCTCGGGCACGGCCACCTTGACTGTGACGGAGACCGCACCTACGTTCACGTCTGCGAGCGCACCAACCGTCGCCACGCAAGGTTACGGTTACTCCGCGTCGTTTGGAGCCTCTGGAGACCCCGCGCCCACGTTCAGTCTTTCAAACGCCCCGGCGTGGCTTTCGATCAATCCCTCAACCGGGCTTGTCACGGGCATAGTACCGGCCGGTCTGGCGAGCTTTAGCTTCTCGGTCATCGCCTCCAACGGGGTCAGTCCTGACGCTACCACCGGACCTTACACCGTGGCGGTAGCAGCCCCCCCAGCGGCCACGACGTCATCCACGTCGACCGGGTCGGGGACGAACCCCTCGGCGACGACGTCTGGCGCCGTTAACGGTGTCACGACCACCGTCCAAGCTTCCGCCGTGGGGACCGGCACGATCACCGTCGCCACCTATCCGACAGACCCGGTCGGAGCTTTCAGCGCCGGAGCGTCATATTTCGACGTTTCGGCGACGTCGGGAAGTTCGTTCACCCAGATCGCCTTCACGGTGTGCGGCTTGGCCTCGTCGGACACCATCTCGTGGTGGAATCCGGCGACGAGTTCGTGGGTTCCGGCGTCAGACGCCACGACCGTCAACTCGGCCGGCTGCGCTACGGTTACCGTCAACTCGTCGTCCAGTCCCGACATCGCCGAGATGACCGGGACGGTCTTCGCCGCCGCACAGAACACGACCACGACCACTACAAGCGCTACCTCTTCGCCGGTGGCCGGCTACTGGCTCGCTGGCGCGGACGGCGGAGTCTTCAGTTTCGGAGACGCCGGCTTCTACGGCAGCATGGGAGACCAACACCTAAACGCCCCCATCGTCTCAATAACCCCCACACCCGACGGCAAAGGCTACTGGCTCGCCGCAGCCGACGGCGGAGTCTTCAGTTTCGGAGACGCCGGCTTCTACGGCAGCATGGGAGACCAACACCTAAACGCCCCCATCGTCTCAATAACCCCCACACCCGACGGCAAAGGCTACTGGCTCGCCGCAGCCG
>JAKBBA010000005.1:0-32080 GCA_021808665.1 Actinomycetes bacterium | reverse complement strand
GACGGCGGAGTCTTCAGTTTCGGAGACGCCGGCTTCTACGGCAGCATGGGAGACCAACACCTAAACGCCCCCATCGTCTCAATAACCCCCACACCCGACGGCAAAGGCTACTGGCTCGCCGCAGCCGACGGCGGAGTCTTCAGTTTCGGAGACGCCGGCTTCTACGGCAGCATGGGAGACCAACACCTAAACGCCCCCATCGTGGGAATCGGAGGCTGATCCGCCGGCCCCGGGCGGCGCCGTCGCGGCGGGCACGGGGGGGCCAGTCGATCCGCTCGCAGCCCTACGGGTTGCGAGCGGAGACTGGTCAGCCCGCGCTCACCCTTTCAATGCGTCGGCTATCTCGTCGAGTATCACCGGGTCGTCGATGGTCGACGGGACGTTAGGCTGCTGGCCGTCTGCGATCTGGCGCATGGTCGCTCGGAGGATCTTGCCCGAGCGGGTCTTTGGCAGGCGGGCGACGACCAGCGCCCGCTTGAACGCCGCTACTGGGCCGATCCGGTCGCGGACCATTGCGACCAGTTCCGCCTCCACGTCGTCAGGTTCCCGGTCTACCCCGGCTTTTAGGACGACGAAACCGACCGGCACCTGGCCTTTGAGCTGGTCGGCGACGCCGATCACCGCGCACTCCGCCACGTCAGGGTGCGTGGAGAGGACCTCCTCCATGGACCCGGTGGAAAGGCGGTGCCCTGCGACGTTGATGACGTCGTCGATGCGTCCCATGATAAACAGGTAGCCGTCTTCGTCCAAGTGCCCGCCGTCACCTGTCAGGTAGAAGCCCGGGTAGCGCGAAAGGTAGGAGCGCACGTAACGGTCGTCGTCTAGGTACAAGGTGGGTAGCGTCCCAGGTGGCATCGGCAGGCGGATGGCGACGGCGCCTTCCCGGCCGGCGGGGCTGTCGTGGCCGTCCTCGTCGAGGATCCGGACGTCGTAGCCGGGGACCGCCTTGGTAGGCGAGCCGGCTTTGATCGGCAACGCTTCGATGCCCATGCAGTTGGAGACGATCGGCCAGCCGCTCTCCGTCTGCCACCAGTGGTCGACTACCGGCACCCCGAGCAAGTCCGACGCCCAGTGGTAGGTGTCGGGGTCTAGGCGTTCGCCGGCGAGGAAAAGGTATCGCAGGCAGCTAAGGTCGTAGCGGCGGAGGTGCTCGCCTGCCGGATCCTCCTTCTTGATGGCCCTGATAGCGGTCGGCGCGGTGAAGAGGACGCTCACTTGGTGCTCGGACGCGACCCGCCAAAAAGCGCCCGGGTCTGGGGTTCCGACCGGCTTTCCTTCATAGAGGACGGTCGTCGCCCCGGCCAGGAGCGGCGCGTAGACGATGTAGGAGTGACCGACTACCCACCCAACGTCGCTCGCAGCCCAGAACACCTCCCCGGCTTTGACGCCGTAGACGTTGGGGATGCTCCAGGTGAGCGCTACTGCGTGGCCGCCGTTGTCACGGACGACGCCTTTGGGGACTCCGGTCGTGCCGGACGTGTAGAGGATGTAGAGCGGGTCTGTCGCAGCGACGGTGGTGCACGGCGCCGGCGACGCAGCAGCCATCGCTTGGACCCAGTCCAGGTCGCGTCCCTCCGTCATCGCTGCAACAGCTTGAGGGCGCTGCAGGATCAGGCACGACGACGGCGGGTGCTCCGCCTCGGCTAAAGCCAGATCGAGGAGCGGCTTGTACTCGACGACCCGGGAGCCTTCGATCCCGCACGACGCGGAGATCACGACCTTCGGGCGGGCGTGGTCGACTCTCAGCGCGAGCTCGTGCGGCGCGAAACCGCCGAACACCACCGAGTGGACAGCGCCCAAGCGTGCGCAGGCGAGCATGGACATAACCGCCTCGGGGACCATGGGCATGTAGATCACGACGCGATCCCCGGCCGTCACACCGAGACCGGCGAGGACCCCGGCCAGGCGCGCGACCTCGTCGCGCAACTCCTTGTAGGTGTACGTGCGTTTCGTGGCAGTAACCGGGCTGTCGTAGATCAGCGCCGCCTGGTCGCCACGGCCGGCTTCGACGTGGCGGTCCAAAGCGTTGAAGCAGGTGTTGAGCGTCGCGTCGGGGAACCACCGGTAAAAAGGCGGGCGGCTCGAGTCCAAGATGCGCTCGCCGGGGGGCTGCTCCCACGATACGGCGGACGCCGCTTCACGCCAGAAACCCTCCCGGTCGGCGATGCTTCTGCGGTGCACCTCCTCATATATGGCTCCGACTCCTACAGGTGACGTGCTTTCCGACAATGCCACAACCGCACCTCCGGCGTTCTATTGAGATCCCGACGTCTCAGAGTTGGCGCTCCGAGCCGAGCAAAGGCGCCGGGAAGCGTCACGGCGGCGCTCTCGGCGCTACCCAATCGTAATCAGATCCGCCCGGAGCGCTAGCGCCGAAAGTCACATTGCGCCGAGCGGTAAGAAGGCTGCGCCGAGCGGCACTGCGCGCTGAGGCGTCGGGCTCGCATATGCTCAGCTCCAAGATTAGAGCTAAAAAGGGTGGTAGGAGTTGGTCGAAGCTTTGACGAGCCGTCAGCTGCCCGAACCAGCCGGGTGGTTCGCAGTGGCTGCCAGCGTGCACTTGGATCGCCACGGCGTGCTCCCCGCTAACGTCGGCGGGCACGAACTGGTCGTCTGGCGCTCGGAGGGCGGACAGGCGAAGGTGGCCGGCGCTTTCTGTCCGCATTTAGGCGCCCACCTCGGCAAGGTCGGCTCGACACGTGACGGAAGGCTGATATGCGGGTTTCACGGGTTCGCTTTCGACTCCGACGGGCATTGCGTCTCTACCGGTTACGGCGGTCGGGCCCCGGCCAGGGCTTGCCTTCAGATGTGGCCGGCAGCGGAACTGGACGGCGTCGTCCTCGCGTGGCGACACCCCCAGAGCGACACGCCGGGATGGACGATCCCCGCCGCCGGCACCGACGGATGGTCTCAACCCAGGTGGAGGACGTCGAGCTTCGCCGGGCATCCCCTGGAGATCACAGAGAACAGCGTCGATCTAGGCCACCTGCGAGTCCTGCACGGCTACGAAGCGCTCCGCGAGACCTCACGAGCGTCCTGCGACGGACCACTGCTCACGGCGAGCTACTCCTTCGAGCGGCCTAGGCGGCTCGCTTGGCCGCCCGCCCCGGACCTGCGCGCATCCATCGAAGTGTCAGTGCACGGACTCGGCTTCTCCAGGGTCGAGCTGCACGTCGAAACGCTAGGCGCTCGGCTGCGCCTTTGGGTCCTGCCGACCTCAGCCGGCATGGGTCGAGTGACCCTCCGCTTGGGCGTCGCGGCCCACGAGAGCTGGACCGGTGACGCCCCGCCGGCACTGCGACGCATTCCAGCCGTGCTGGTCGCCCCGCTGCTCAGAGAGTTCACCCTTGCAGGTTTGGCCGCTGATGTCGACCAGGACCGAAAGGTTTGGCGCTCCAAACGCCACCTGCTGCGCCCAGCCCTCGCCCCTGGCGATGGGCCGGTCGGCCTGTACCGTCACTGGGCGCAGCAGTTCCTTCCCGCCGCGACTGGCAACAAGCGGCCTTGATCCGCCTCGCCCTTAGGGAGCTCCAGTACCACTGGAAGCGCACGCTGATCGCCGTCGCGGCCGTAGGGGTCCTTCTCGGCATAAGCCTCACCCTCGCCGGCGTCAACGCAGCGTGGAACGCCGGATCCGACAAGACGCTCGCGACTATCGGAGGGGACTTCTACGTCGTGCCCGCCGGTTCGAGCGGCCCGTTCGACGGGCCGGCCACCTTCCCGGCCATCACGGCTAGGCAAGTGGCGCGCCTGGCGGGGGTGCAAGCCGCAGAACCGATACTAACTTTGCACGACACGATCAGCCGTTCCGACGGCAGGGTATTAGACGCCAACGTGGTGGGTTACACGCCGGACGGTATAACTAGGCCCGAGCCGACTTCGGGAACGCTGCCGTCCGCGCCGACACAGGTGCTCGTGGACTCCACTACGGGCCTTTCCCCCGGCGCTACCGTCACGCTCGGCGGTGTTCGCCTTACTGTGTCAGGGGTCGTTTCGGGGGTGACCTATTTCGCCGGGCAGTCAGTCGTGCTGATGAACCTCGGCGAGCTGCAGCGGGCGGTGTTCGACGGTCGGGACCTGGCTTCGGCGGTCGTCGTCAAAGGTGACCCCGCGAGGGGGCTGCCGGGCACGGCCCTGCTCGACATGAGCCAGATACGCCAAGACATCAACCGGCCTGTCGGCAAAGCCACGGCGACGGTCGCGGCAATCGGAGCTCTCCTCTTGGTGTCAGCATTAGGTGTGATTTCGATGATCGCCTACATCTCGGCGGTCGAACGAGCCGTCGAGATGAGCGTAATCAAAGCTCTCGGCGGCTCGACGTGGGCTCTTGCGGGACAGCTGGTGCTTTCCTCAGTAGTGGTCACCGCCGCGGCGTCCGTCTTGGCAGCCGTCCTGGCCGTCGCTCTGGGCCCGGTGTTCCCGATGCCCGTCGAAGTCCCCGCCGTCGACTACTTGGCCATGCCGGCGCTGGCCTTGGCACTAGGTGTCCTGGCCGGCCTGCTCGTGGTACGCCAAGCAGCTAGGGTTGACCCAGCGGAAGCTTTCGGGGCGGGCAGGTGACTCACCCGGGCGAGGCGGGCATCTGCGCCCGTGGGCTCAGCGTCGGCTACCGCTCGGAGCTGCAGCCGGTCCTGTCGGGCTTCGACCTCGACGTGCCGGTGGGACACGTCACGCTCCTTTTCGGGGCGAGCGGATCGGGTAAGACCACTCTCCTGTCGGCGTTCGCGGGTCTTTTGCGACCGCAAGCGGGGATGCTTACGGCGTGGGGGCACGACATGGCCGGTTTACAGGGGAGCGAACTGCTCGAATACCGCAGGAGCGTCGGCATAGTGTTTCAGTCGTTTCACCTGATACCTTCGCTGTCGGCGTGGGAGAACGTCGCTCTGCCCCTGCGCCTGGCAGGCTGGAAGCCGGCCGCGGCTCGGCTGCGGGCGTTCGAAGCCCTCGACGCTCTCGGCATGTCCGGCCACTCCCGACGGCGCCCGGGGAGAATGTCGGGAGGCCAACGCCAGCGGGTGGCGATAGCGCGTGCGGTCGGCCCACGACCTCGCCTGGTGCTCGCGGACGAACCGACCGCGCACCTCGACGCTGCCTCCGCGGCTGACACTGTGTCGCTCCTCGCTGGGCTGGTCAGTCCCGGCGTGGCGGTGGTAGTCGCGACTCACGACCCGCGCTTCGCCGTCACCGACAGCCGGGTCGTGCACCTCGGCCCCGACGTCGGGGGGCCGGCTGGCGTGTCCGGGGGCTCGGACCTCTGAAGCGCCAGCCGGCTAAGCCGCAGCCTTGGGGAACGGCCCGGCACGGCTGAGCATCGCCGGCAGCGGATGGCCGACCTCGCCGGCTAGCCACCGGGAATTGCTGATCACCTCGGCGAGTGACATGGACGTTGCGACGCCGCTGCGCTCGAAGAGATAGACGAGGTCCTCGGTGGCGACGTTACCTGTCGCCCCGGGGGCGAACGGGCAGCCGCCGGCCCCGCCGAGGCTCGCGTCGAGAGTGTCGACCCCCGCCTCGTAGGCGGCGAACGCGTTCGCGACGCCGGTGTTGCGCGTGTCGTGGAAATGGGCTCGTAAGGCTGTGTTCCCGGTGACGCTCCTGAGAGCGCCGATACGCTCCTTGACGTCTACGGGCACAGCGGCGCCGATAGTGTCAGCGACGGCTATCTCATCGGGACCGGCCGCCGCCACCTGCCCGGCGACGTCGAGGAGCCGGCCGAGGGGGACTTCACCCTCGAAAGGGCATCCGAACGCCGCTGACAACGTCACGCTTATAGGAAGGCCTGCGCTGCGGGCGGCGCCGATCAGGTCACCCAGCGCCGCGATGCTCTCGGCCGTGGTGGTCGACTGGTTCGCCCTGCTGAAAGTGTCTGTTACCACCACTACCGCGTTCAGTTCGTCCACGCCGGCGCGAAGCGCACGGCTCACACCCCTCTCGTTGACCACCAGCCCGATCAGCGACGCTGCGAGCGGGTCGCCGCTGCGAAGATCGTCTAGCACCTCCTCGGCGTCGGCCATCTTTGGCACTGCCTTCGGGCTGACGAAGCTCGCCACTTCCAGGCGCCGGGCGCCCGCCGCGACGCAGCGTCGCACCAGCTCCGCCTTCACCGACGCCGGCAAGTCGGCCGGGTCGTTCTGCAGGCCGTCGCGGGGTGCGACCTCTACGATGTTCACGGGCATATCCGCGCGCCTCCTTTGACTGGGCATTCGTCGATCAGACTGGGCATTCGTCGATCATGGTGTTCATCCGCACGTCCCGAGGTGCTCGACCGCTTCGGCGAGGTCGACCACGTCGGCGTACTTGGCGTCGAGGTCGAACAGGTTCGCCCGGTGAGGGCCGGGGTCCCGGTCGGCGACGGCCTGCTCGACGACCATTGGTCGAAAGCCGTGCTGGAGAGCGTCGACGGCGGTAGCTCTCACGCATCCGCTGGTGGAGAATCCTGCTACGACCACCGTGTCGACCCCGCCGGCTGTCAAACCCGACGCTAGGTCGGTCCCGAAGAAGGCGCTCGCGAAGTGCTTCACGACCACCCTATCCGAGGGGCCAGGGGAGATCCGCTCCGGCCACCCGCAAAGCGGGTTAGAAGGGTCGAAAACTTTGAGCGCCGGGACTTTCGCCACGAAGTGCCTGGCTTCCCACCCGCCGGCCTCCAGTCGCACCGTGGTGAACACCACCGGCCGCCCGCCCTCTCGTGCTGCGGCGACGAGGTCTGCCATGGCATCCAGGGCGGCGTCCGCGCCGGCAAGGTACAAAGGCGAGGACGGGTCGCTGTAAGCGACAGCCGCGTCGACGACGACGAGCGCTGGGGAGGACCCCCACCCGATGCGAGACGCGAACCCGGCGGCGGCGTAGTCCCCAGCCAGCCCGATGCTGGCCTGCCAGGTGCTGGCCTGCCCGCTCACCGGGCGGCTGCCGCCGGGGTCGGCGGGGGCTGCGGGGCGGGAAGCCCGGTCTCCGCCAGGCAGCGCTCCCGCATCTCTTCTATCGTGTCGAAGCCCCTGTCGAACAGCTTGACCGGTCCCCTCTCGGTGCGGAGCCTTTCGCGCAGGGCGACAGTGGCTTCGGTGTCGACGCCACCGTGCGAGTCGAGCACCACCCCGTAGCGCAGAGCGCCTTGCGCGCTGACGAGGCCTTGCTCCACTTCTTTTGCGACGAGGCTCGGGTCCCGGTCGTAGGGGTCACCCCAGCCGCCACCACCCCAGGTTACGTAGTGCAAAAGGTCACCCCTGGCGACATGCACCCGGTCACACTTGGAGGGGAGCGTCTCCTTGGTGCCGTCTGCGCGTTCGAGCCATTTCCGGCTCCGCCCTCCCGGCAGGCCGCCGTTGACACCCCACGGGTATGTGAACCACCGGTCGTCGTGGATGGACACCTGTCCCGCCTCCAAGAAGCGGTAGGCGACGTCGATCCCGTTGCCTCCCCTGTAAAAGCCCGGCCCGCCGGAGTCGGCGACAGTCTCGTAGCGTTCGATGACGAGGGGGAAGTACGATTCGAGGAACTCGTTAGGGACGTTGGTGAAGCTTGGCCACAGCGAGTAACCGTCGGGACCGTCCCCGAACGGCCGGCCGGGGATCCCACCGAAGCCGATCTGGTAGAGCTGGAACCACTCCCCCGCGCGCTCACCCTGGCTGTAGTAACCCGAGTACATCAGATGCGGCGACGACGAGAACCCGGCCGCGCACAGGAACTCTGGTTGGCGCTGGCCGAGCAGACCTGTCAGCATGTCGAAGATCCGCCCGAGGCCGTGCGTCCTACACGACAACGCCGCCGGGTAGCGGGGCTTTAGAAGGCAGCCTTCGGGGATGCGAACGTCGACTAGCGGGTAAAAGCCGTCGTTCCAGAGGATCTGCGGGTCGAACACCGAGATCATGTACGTCCCGAAGAACATCTTGTACAGGCTCTCGTTTAGGTAGTAGTTGATGGAGCCGGCCGACTGGGGGTCGGTCCCGGCGAAGTCCAAGATCAGCTTGCCTTCCTCACGCCACATGGAGCAGTGGATCTTGTACGGCCCGTATCCCATACCGTCGTCGCAGACGTAGTCGGTGAAGTCGAGGACTTCGTCGGCGGGGATGGTCGTCTCGATCAGCGTTTTCATGGCGTCGTAGTTGCGCTGAAGGAGCATGTCGAGGGTGGCGAGGTACATGTCAGTGCCGAAGCGTGCGCAAAGTTCCTGTATCCGCCGGCCGGCGTTACGGCACGCGGCGACGAGAGCGTTTAGGTCCGAGCGGTTCCAGTCCTTCATCCGAACCTGGTTTAGGATCAGGTTCAGGACTTCCGAGTTGAGCTCCCCTTTGCGGTACAGCTTGACGGGCGGCACGAGGACGCCCTCCTCGAAGATGCTCGTCGCGTCAGTTGGCAGCGAACCCGGTACTTTCCCGCCCACGTCGGTCATGTGACCGAACTGCGCTGCCCACCCGACGACCGCACCGTCTACGTAGATGGGCAGCAGTATGAGCCAGTCGTTCGCGTGGCTTATAGCACCCCCACACGCGTAAGGGTCGGAGGTGAACAAGATGTCGCCCTCTTCGACGGTCCCGTCGAAGCCGTCGAGAAACGCGGGTATCGAAAGGCCGAACTGGCCTACCACCATCAGCCCTTCAGGATTCGCGATGAGGGGGAACTCGTCGTGCTGCTCGCGAATGCCCGGTGACATGGCAGTACGGAACAGCACCGCGTCCATCTCGGCTCTGGCGTTGCGGAGGGCGTTTTCTATGATATCGACGGTGACCGGGTCCACCGACTCGGCTTTGGCCGGTGGCTTCGAAGTGAGGATCGTTGCCATGCTCAGCGGTCTCCTTGGTGAGCTTCGGTTTGGGTTGACAGATGCTTGTCTGCGTCGAGCGTTCCAGGCTCTACCGGTCGGATCAGCAGGTTGCCTATTGCGTCAACCGTCGCTGCGTGGCCGGGCAGGACGAGGGTCGTCGAGTCCATCTCCACAATGACAGCCGGGCCTGCCACTACGTTGCCGGCCTTTAGAAGTGACCTGTCGTAGAGCCCCGCCTCCTCCTCGTGGCCCTGCACCCACACCTTGATGTTGGCAGTTCGAGCTTCGGCGGGGTCAGGTCCCCCTGCGCTGAGCGTGGGGGCTTTGACATTCGCGGCTCGGGCTTGCGCCACCGCCCGCAAGTTCACCACCTCGTGCTCGGTGTCCAAATCGAACATGAACAGCCGCTCGTGCTCCGCGTCGAACCGTCTCGCCACCGAAGCTAGAAGTCCGTCTCCGAGCTGGGAGGCATCGACGTCGACTGGCACTTCGAAACCCTGCCCCATGTAGCGCACGTCGACCTGCCATGACACAGTTTGAGCCGAGCGTTCGACGCCCTCGGCGTCCAGAGCCGACTGCGTTTCGGATGCGAGCGTTGCGAGGAGTGCCGTGACTTCGCCGTCGCTGGTCTCGTTGAACCGGCGTATGAACGTCCGGGCCGACTCGTTGCGCAGGCTGGTAGTTGCGTCCCCGTAGGCGCACAGCACACCCGGCGACGGCGGCACAATAACCGGCCAAGACCCCATCAGCTTGCCTAGCGCGTTGGCGTGCAGCGGGCCTGCACCACCGAAAGCCACCAAGGCGAAGTCCCTAGGGTCGTATCCCTGCTGGACCGACACGAGGCGCAGCGCCCCGAACATGTTCTCGTTGACGATGTCGACGATGCCCGCAGCAGCCGTCCTCGCGTCGGCAAGACCCATGGCCTCGGCGATGCCAGCCACGGCAGCTTCGGCAGCCGCCACGTCGAGGGTCATCTCGCCTCCTATCAGCGCCGGAGGAAGATAGCCGAGCACCACGTTCGCGTCAGTGACCGTCGGCTCGACACCCCCTTTCGCGTAGCAGGCGGGACCCGGCTCCGCGCCGGCGGACTGGGGGCCGACACGAAGGGCTTTGGTGAGCTGGGGAACGTGCGCTATCGAACCGCCTCCCGCTCCAACCGTTCGCACGTCGACGGAACTGGCTCGAACGGTCAGGTCCCCTACCGTCGTCTCCCGGCCGATACGAGGTTTTCCTGCCTGCACCAAAGCGACGTCAGTCGACGTACCGCCCATGTCGAACGTCAATAGGTTGGTGTAGCCCGCCTGGGCCGCCGCCCAAACCGCGCCTGCGACGCCACCAGCTGGACCTGACATCAAAAGGCTCACAGGCGCTGCGCTGGCCGTCGCGACGCCGGCGAGGCCGCCGTCGCTTCTAAGCACACGAAGCTTCGCTCCGAGACCGCCGTGTAGGAGTTGGTCTTCGAGGGAGCGAAGGTAGCGACCAACCACCGGGCTCACATAGCTGTTAGCAACGGTAGTGATCGTTCTTTCGTACTCCCTTATCTCGGGCAGGATGTCGCAGCTCAAAGACACCGGCACGTCAGGCAGGACCTCGGAGATAAGCTCCCCGACGCGCCGCTCGTGGTCGGAGTTGGCGAACGAGTTCACCAAAGCCACCGTTATCGCCTCCACCTGACGGCTGGCGAGGTGTCGCAGAGCACGTCTGGTCGCCTCCTCGTCTAGCGGCCGCAGGACGTTGCCGCGGGTGTCGACCCGCTCGGGGATCTCGACGGTGTCTTCGAGGTGTGCGAGCGGTGTCGGCTTGGGCCAGGTTATCCAGCCCGCCAAGCCCCCGGGAACGAAAGAGCGAGCCACTTGGAGAACCTGGCGGAAGCCGTCGGTGGTAACCAGACCGACCTTCGCTCCCTTACCTTCCAAGATCGCGTTGGTGGCGACCGTCGTACCGTGGAGGAGATGGTCGATCGCCGACGGGGAGATACCACCCAGAGCGCAAACCTTCCGAATGCCCTCCAAAACCCCCACCGACTGGTCCTGCGGGGTGGACGGGGTCTTCACCCGGAACGTCTCACCGGTGGTCTCCTCTATCAGCAGCACGTCGGTGAAGGTCCCGCCGACGTCCACCCCCAGCCTGTATGTCACTCGACCATCTCCTTTGCGTCGCATTAAACGTGACGTTTGGTGTGTCCCACCGTTCTTAGGGCTCGCCTCTAGTGTGATAGCCGTGTCAGATCACTCCATCTGCGCGCAACGAGGCTATCTCCTCGTCGTTCATTCCGAGCCATTCCCGATAGACCGTGTCGTTGTCGGCTCCGAGATCGGGGCCGACAGAGCGCACCGACCCGGGCGTTGCTGACAGTTTCGGTGCCACATTCTGCACGGGGAAGTCGCCGAGGATCGGATGCACTAGCCGCACGATGGCCTCTCGCGCCGCGAAGTGAGGATCAGCGAACATGTCCTTGGCTTGGTAGACCCTCCCGGCGGGGACTCCGGCGGCGTGCAGGAGTTGCAAGAGCTCTTCTGCAGGAATCTTCTGCGACCACGCCGCCACGATCGAGTCGAGCACTTCTTGGTTGGCGCTGCGGGCGTCGTTGGTCGCGAAACGCTCGTCTGAGGCTAGGCCCGGGTCCCCCATGACATCCGCGAGACGGACGAACACCGTGTCGCGGTTGGCGGCTATCAGCACCTCGTCGCCGTCCGCCGTCGGGTACACGTTCGACGGAGCGGCACCGGGCAGCACCGAGCCGGTCCGCTGGCGTTGGTAGGAGGCTAGCTCCCATTCCGGAAGCACCGCCTCCATCAAAGCGAGGACCGCCTCGTAGATGGCAGAGTCCACCACCTGTCCTTTGCCGCTCCTATCCCTCGCCCTGAGCGCCAGCACGGTGCCCAAAGCGGCAAACGTGGCAGCGAGAGAATCCCCGAGGGAGATACCCACCCGGGAGGGCGGCCTGTCCGGCTCGCCGGACAGGTAACGCAGACCGCCCATCGCCTCGCCTATGGAGCCGAAACCCGCACGAGGAGAGTACGGGCCGCTCTGGCCGTATCCGCTGACCCTGGTGATGACGAGCCGCGGGTTGACCGCGATGAGCTCTTCTGGGCCCAAGCCCCACTTCTCCAGTGTGCCGGGGCGGAAGTTCTCCACCAAGACGTCCGCCTTCTCAACGAGCCGTCGCAAGAGGACCTGCCCCTCCCTGCGACGCAAGTCGACAGTCACCGACTTCTTGTTCCGGGCGATTATCGGCCAGTGAAGCGACAGACCCTGCGACTTGACCTGACCCCACTCGCGCATCGGGTCTCCGACACCTGGATCTTCGACCTTGACGACCTCGGCGCCGAAGTCGCCTAGTAGCTGACCGCAGAACGGTCCCGCTATCAAAGTGCCGCACTCGACCACCCGTATACCTTCGAGAGGAGCAACGGCCGCTTGTGACGCCGGAAAGCCGTCTGGCGCCGGCGAGGCTTCGCCCGTGCTCATCGAAGGCCTTTGCGAGCCGCGTCACGGCCGGCGTAGATGTGCACTCTCATAGCCGCTTCCGCCCAGTCGGAGTCTCGGGCCGCGATCGCGTCTGTGACTTCACGGTGGTGACGGACGCTGCGGTACAACTCGGCTGTGTCGTAGAGGTGAAAGGTCCTCTCAACCAACGTCCGCTCGGTGACCAACCCGACCATGGACACAAGCCTCATGTTTGTGCTGGCGTCCAGCACACCACGGTGAAAGCCGGAGTTCGCCCGATTGACACGGTCCAGCCAGTCCGCCGGTCGATCGTCCAGGGCCCTCTCCATGTCGCCGCAGAGTGTTCGAAGGCGGTCGCACTCAGCCTCGGTAGCGCACTTGGCTGCTAGCCGGGCGGCGTGGCCCTCAAGGTCGGCTCTCAACGCGAATATCTCCTCCACATCCTCTGCGTTCCATTTGGCTACCCGCGCTCCCCTGCGGGAAGTGAGCTCGACGAGTCCCTCGGCGGCCAGTCTGCGCAGCGCTTCGCGCACCGGGGTGCGGCTGACACCGGCAGCCTCGGCCAGATCTTCCTCGCGTAGGGCCGAACCACTCGGGTAGCGCCCCGAGGCTATCGCCGTCCTCGCTGAATCGTAGGCACGCTCGGCCGCGCTCTTGGCGACGCCGTCACCGTTTTCGAGCGCAACCACCCCCAGGACCATCGCGTATACACAATAGAGCCGTCGAGGCCACCCCACAAGGGTTACGGGGGATTTTTGTATACGATCTAGTTCAGGAGATCGTTCTGATCACCTTCTGCAGTCTGGCTGTCGCGTCTGCAGCCAGCTCGGCCAGTTCTGGACCACTCAGCAGCTCGGCCGGGTCGACCACTGAAACTCTCGTGCCCGTGGGAGTCGCCTCCAAGACGACGTTGCAAGGCAGGAAGAGACTGACAGAGGGGTTTACCTTTAAGGCCTCGTTTACGAGGGTCGGGTTGCAAGCCCCGAGGATTCGAAGGGGAGGCCTTTCGACGCCGAGCTTCGCCTTGAGAGTCGCGGCGATGTCTATCTCGGTGAGCACACCAAAGCCTTCCGCCGCCAGGGCAGCTCTGACATCTGGCTCCACCTGCTCCAAGGGGCGCTCAAGGGTAGTCTCGAAGGTGTTCATGGGGCTCCTGTCTTGGTCTAAGTGTCGAAGCTTCGCACACGTTTCAACACCTATACCCCCTGGGGTATTTCCGTTTAGCCGAGCTGCCGCCTCGGGCGCCTTTGCGTTTTAGCTAGGTTCGCGCCTGTCGTCTAGGCGTGGACCTGCTCGGCGAAACGTGCCACCACGTCGGTGTACTCCTCGACCATCTCCAGCACGACCTGACGGGCGGGCTTGACCGTGTTCATCGACCCGACGACCTGGCCGACGAAGTAGGTGGCGAGCTTGTGAGCCCCGCTTCCCTCAAGCGTCGCGTTGCGGTTGATCCGCTGCTGGGAGGGCGTGACGAGCAGCGTCTGCAGCGGCATCGGCAACGCCGAGGGAGCTTGCGGGCTTTCCCACTCGTCCGTCCAGGCGCTTTTGAGCATTCGTGCCGGCTTGCCGGTGATCGAACGCGACCGGACGGTGTCGCTCGAAGAAGCCGCGAGAAACTTCTTCTTCACGGATGGGTCTGTCTCGGCTTCGGCGGTGGTCAACCACACCGACCCACACCACACCCCCTCGGCTCCGAGGGCCATCGCCGCTGCCATTTGCCGTCCGCTAGCTATGCCACCAGCTGCGAGGACCGGGGTGGGCGCGACGGCGTCGACTACTTCGGGGACTAGCACCATTGTCGATATCGTCCCTGTGTGGCCGCCGGCTTCGGTCCCCTGCGCCACGATCAGGTCGACGCCTTGGGCGTTGTGGCGGAGAGCGTGCTCGGCTTTGCCTGCCAGTGCGGCCACAACCGCTCCGTGGGAATGCGCCCGCTCGATGATGTCCTGGCCAGGAGCGCCCAGGGCGCTGGCGAACAGCCTGATGGGATGGGAGAAGGCCACGTCGAGGAGGCTGGTGACACCTTCGGGGGTCACGCTCATGCGCCCTACTGCTTCGTCTGCCCCCGAGGCCAGCGGCGGGACTTCGTAGCGAGCGAGGATCTCGTCGACGAAGCGTTGCGCCTCGGCTGGGAGCAACGCACGGACCGCCTCCCTGTCGAGGGCTTGGCCAGGCGCGTTCGGGTCGTACTTCGACGGCAGGAGAAGGTCGACACCGTACGGCTTTCCTTTGACCTGGTCGTCGATCCAGGCCAGGTCGGTTTCGAGGCTCCTCGGGGTGTGCGCCACCGCGCCGAGAACCCCGAACCCCCCGGCGTTGGTGACAGCAGCGACGACGTCGCGGCAGTGGCTGAAAGCCAGGATCGGGAACTCTACACCGAGCATCTCACTGACGCGGGTACGCATATGCTTCAAAACCTCCCACCCTGCCGGCCTGTAAAGGCGTGGCTCTCGTCGACTACCAATCCGGATCCTAGCTCCCTGCGCCCAAGATCGGCCAGCTGCGCTTCGTCAGCCTTGCCTACACTTTAGGGTTAGGGTAACCTAACCCTGTGGTCGCCACGTTCGTCATCTTCTTGAGAGAGGGTATCGAGGGAGGGATGATCGTGGCCATCCTCCTGTCCTACCTGGCCCAGATCGGACAACGACGCCACTTCCGCGATGTTTTCGCCGGAGTCGCTGCTGCGATGATCTTGGTGCTCGGCGGCGGGATAGCCGCTTACGCGACCCTGAAGACCTACGCTGGTTCACGGACACAAACGATCTTCGAGACTTTTACGTTCCTGCTAGCCGCTGTCGTCCTCACCTACATGACGTTCTGGATGAGGAGTCATTCACGGACCCTCGCCAAGACGCTCCGAGCCAAGACTGAAGCTGCCCTGGACGGCAGAGCCAGGTGGGGTCTGGGACTGCTCAGCTTCCAGGCGGTCGGCAGGGAAGGCCTGGAGACGATGGTCTTCACCTTGGCGATCGTCTTCGCGTCGTCGGGACGCGGGGTTATAGCAGGTGGGGTAGCCGGCCTGGCAGCCTCGATGGCGGTGTCTTGGAGCGTCTACCGGATGGGACGCAAACTGAACCTCGGGCTTTTCTTCACGGTGATCGGCGCCCTGCTCATGGTGTTCGCAGCAGGCATCTTGGTGGATGCAGTCGAGAACCTACAGCAGCTCGGCTGGCTACCTGTGCTCACCCACCCACTGTGGAACACGTCCGGGGCTCTCGCCGAGAGCAGCACGCTCGGCGACATATTCCACACGTTTTTCGGTTACGCCGACCGCCCGACGGTGCTGCAACTCGTCGTCTACCTCGTCTACCTGGCGACGGCCATAAGCTTCTACCTGCGCCGCAGGACGCCAACAAGGCGCTCGGCGGGTCGTGCGGCCCCTGCGCGAGCGACGCCGCTCACCGGATTGCAGCCTGGTACCCCACCTCGCTGACCTGTCCTAACCTGAGAGACTAGGGTCGCTTCCGTGAACGAACCCGCCTCGACACCCACTTTGGGAGCTCTCGGCGCGCTGATCGGCGAATGGTCCGGACGTGGGCACGGCAGCTACCCGACTACGGAGGATTTCGACTACGAGGAGACGATCTCTTTCGCCTCCACAGGCAAGGCGTTCCTAGTCTACAACCAGAGGACGACCGACGCCCGCGACGGCCGACCCTTGCACGCCGAAGCCGGGTACCTGCGTTCGTTGGGCGACGGCAGGGTCGAGATGGTGATCGCCCAGCCCACCGGCGTCGTGGAGGTAGACGAGGGCGTCGTAGTTCACAACGGCGACGTCGTCGAAGTGAAGGTGGCCTCCTCCAGCGTTGCCTTTTCGTCTACGGCCAAAGCGGTGGACGCAGTCAATCGAACGCTGAGGCTCGAAGACGGCATCTTGAGCACGACGCTTGCGATGGCAGCAGTCGGCGTTCCGCTAACGCACCATCTAGCGTCACAACTCCGCCAGAGCTGGCAGACGACAGCTAACGCCTAGAAACGCTCCCTTCTCACGGTGGCGCGCTGCCCGCGGATCTTGGTGCCCCGGAGGGCTTCGATCACCTCGTCGGCAGCCGAGTCGGGAACCTCCACTAGCGAGAACCGCGCTGATATCTCGATAGCCCCCACGTCGCGGCCGCTCAAGCTTGTCTCACCGGCTATCGCTCCCACCAGGTCCTGGGGCCTTATGCCCGCGTCGCGGCCGACCCCGACGTAAAGGCGGGTCGCGCTGCCCGACGGCGCGCTCCGCGGACGCTCAGACCTGCTCTTAGTGAACTCTCGCTTGCCTCCGCCAGTCGGTTGACCCCCTGAAGGTAGGCGCACCTCCGGTATGTCTTGGTCGTCCTCGCCGGATCCGGCGGTCGCCGAGTGGGCGAGCTTGACAGCACCGAGCGCAACCTCTACCAGATCGAACTCGTCGGACAGAGACTCCACGACCACCCGGAAGTGGTCGAGGTCCTCGCCGAGGATCGCCTCTCTTATAGCCGCCAGAGTCATGTCCAAGCGGCGGGCCCGCAGGTCGGCGACCGTGGGTACCTTCTCTATGCTGATTCGGCGCTTTGTCGCCTTCTCGATCAGCTTTAGCATGCGGTGCTCGCGCGGCTCTGCGAGAGTTATCGCCACGCCCTCACGCCCGGCACGGCCCACTCGGCCCATGCGATGGACGTAGGATTCCACCGAGGACGGAACGTCGAAGTTCACGACGTGGGTCAACTGCTCGATGTCTAGTCCGCGCGCTGCGACGTCAGTAGCGACGATCAGGTCCGCCGTGGAGGAACGCAGACGGCCCATGACCCGGTCGCGTTGTTCCTGGCTCATCCCTCCGTGCAGCGCCTCTGCCCGGTATCCTCTGCCCGCCAACGTCTCGGTGAGATTGTCGACGATCTCCCTGGTCCGGCAGAACACCAGAGCGGCCGTAGGCGACTCAGCGTCGAGGATCCTGCCGAGAGCTGCCGCTTTGTGGGCCCGCTGCACCAGGTAAGCGCTGTGGCGCACCCTCTCGCCTTCGGCTCCCTGGGAGGTGTCGTCGGCAATGCGGATCCTCGCAGGGTCCCTCAGATGCCGCCGTGCTATCGCGTCAATTCGTTGGGGCATCGTCGCGGAGAAGAGCACCGTCTGGCGGCTCTCGGCGGGCGTCTGGGAGAAGACCGCTTCGAGGTCCTCGGCGAAGCCCATGTCGAGCATCTCGTCTGCTTCGTCCAGTACGACAACTTCTACCGAGCCGAGCCGCAGGGTGCCGCGGTTGATGTGGTCGACAGCCCGGCCGGGAGTGGCGACCACGACGTCGACTCCAGCGTCGAGATCCCGGAGTTGACGGCCGATCGGCTGCCCGCCGTAGATCGGCAGGACTTTCACCCCTAGCCGCCTACCGTAGCGGTGGACGGCCTGAGACACCTGTATCGCCAGTTCGCGTGTCGGCACCAATACGAGCGCCATCGGCTCCCTGCGACGCTTGCCGGTGCCGAGCCGCTCGAGTATCGGAAGGGCGAAAGCGGCCGTCTTGCCGGTGCCTGTAGCCGCCTGGCCGAGAAGGTCTCGGCCGTCAAGAAGGACTGGGATCGCCGCTAGCTGGATCGGCGTCGGCTCTTCGTAGCCCAGCTCCGCGAGGGCTGCTGTCAGTTCCGGACGCAGTTCGAGGCCGGCGAAGCCAGCCGCCGGCTGTTGCTCATCTCCCTCGCCGCTGCCGGGGTCGTCAGGCTGCACTATGGAGATGCCCGGCTGATCCGACATCTCAGCGAGCACCGACGAGGTCGACTACGAACACGAGTGTCTCTCCCCCCTTGATCACGCCGCCGGCTCCGTGCCGGCCGTAGCCCAAGTGGGCAGGGATCGTCAGCCGTCTCCGACCGCCGACCTTCATACCTACGACACCCTGATCCCACCCTTGGATCACCTGGCCTGCTCCGAGGCGGAACCCGAAGGTCTCATCCCGGTCCCACGAAGCGTCGAACTGGGCTCCCGTCGACCAGGCAACACCCACGTAGTGGACCGACACGTCGCTGCCTGCGATCGCTTCGGCCCCCTCCCCGACCACGAGGTCTTCTATCTGCAAGTCGGCGGGCGGATCGGCTAGTGGGATATCAACATGCGGTTTCGTCACCTTGACAAACTACTCCTTCGCCGCCGGCGGTCTCGCTACTCCTCCGCCGCTGGCGGTCTCGCTACTCCTCCGCCGCTGGCGGTCTCGCCGCTGGCGAAGGTAGATTCCTCGCCCGGTGACACCGAAGCGCCTGCCCTTCAAACCGGCCGGCGCACTACTAGCCCCAGGCGCCGGCTCCGGGCGGGAGCACCCGACCCTGTGCGCGGTCGACTCCGCGTTCGAAGCGAGGGGCGTCCCCGTGCTGCGAATCGACTTTCCCTACCGCCTGGCAGGCCGACGAGCGCCGGACCGGCCGGCGGTCCTGATCGAGACCGTCCGCGACGCAGCGGCCGGCTTAGCCGATGAGCTGAACGTCGGGACTGAGAGGCTTATCCTCGGCGGAAGGTCCATGGGAGGCAGGATTTGCTCTCTCAGCGTCGCCTTGGGGCTGCCTTGCGCAGGCCTGCTCCTCGTGAGCTACCCGCTGCACCCGCCGGGCCGACCTGAACGCCTGCGAACAGAGCACTTCGGACAGATCGACGTCCCCTGCCTTTTCATCAGCGGCGACCGCGACGCTTTCGGATCCCCGTCCGAGTTGAAGGCGGCCACCGTGTCGATCGCCGGTCCGGTTGACCACGTCTGGATTACCGGAGCGGACCATTCCTTGAGAAACCGCGACGCCGAGGTCGCTGCTATCGCAGCTTCCTGGCTACCCGACGCCTAGCCGGTACCATGAGGTAGCTCAGTTCGAGCTGACAAGCCCGCTTCGCGGAGCAGACAGGGGTTTTCGTGCAAACTCGCAACGACGTTGCGATCCCTTCAGGGAAGCGGGCCGGAGGGCCCCCCTCCGAGGAAGCCGCTGCCGGTCTCGAAGACGGATGGGACCCTTCCCGCTGGGCGACGCTGCTCGACCGCATCGACGTCCGGCTCGGCGACGTCGGCTTGAAGTACTGGGGCCCACCCTTGTGGCTCGAAGTGACGATGACAGGCCCGGACTCGGACCTGTGGCCAACGGTCAGCTCGCAGGAGCACTCTTGGAATTGGCAGAGCAGCGAGGCCTGCGCGACGGTCGCCGAGATGGCCGACAACGGGGCGGGTGACGTCGAGCTTCTCGCGGTAGCCGGGCGTTACACCCTGGAGAATCTCGTTCTCAACGCGGTCCACGAGATCGGAGAGTGGCTCCGCTTCGACGGGGAACGCCTCTTTCATTCCCACGCTCCGCTAGGGCCATCCGCGGGCCCAACCTCCGATCAGGGCAACGGACCCGTCGAGATCTCCTTCTCTTACGCCACCGGCCCTTTTGCTACCGGCGAAGCAGGCGAACGTCGTGTTGGCGCCGCGGCGGAGCCCTCTGCCCCCGAAGAGCCCCTCGCAGGTCCGCAGGCCCGCGGTGCCGGACGGTTCACCTACCTGCCCGGCGTGTCGATCACCTTCACGACCGACGGCCCGCTCGTCGAGAGCGCCACGGAGAGGGTCCCGTCTGGGGCTGGTTCTCCTGACGTGGACGCCCTTGCCTTGAAGCTGGGAGTGACCTGGTCGCAGCGGACACTGCAAGCCGTGGCGCTCGGCGAGGAGACCGGACTGCGCGCGTCAGCCCGGGACGTCCACCGGGCTCTGGTCGCCTACGAGACGCAGCGTATCTTCGGCGCGCTGTACATCGACTCGCAAACCAAGTGGCATCTCGACGGCGTTTGCGAGGCCGACGCTGTCAGTCCGAAGGGGCCCGGCCTGCCGGCCGAACCAGGACTCATGGGAGCGTCGAACGCGTCCGCGCCCACCACGGGGATTCGCATTTCGGTCGGCTACAACGGGACCGCCTGAGAGGCGATCCGGGCACGGTCGAGGTTCAGCGCCCCGGCAACAGGATGGTTTCGCAGTTGGGGCACAACGCCCAATCGGTCTGGAAATACAGGTTCGGATCTCCCTTGAACAGGCAGCGGCACCTCCCACACAGGCGCTCGGGAATGGCGGCAGGGCCGACTTCCAAGTGATCCGGCGATGTATCGGCCATTACTAGGCTCGCAGTCTTGGCGTCGTTTCGACGCGTTAGAGGCCCCGGCAGGAGCCAACGTTTGATAGTTTACCATGTTGTCGTCCTAATCTTGCCCTGATGGGATCTCGGCGGTTTTGCGTCGCCGCGAGCCACTCGCTGTGCGCAGTCCTGTACGGCTCACATCCGAAACCTTCGCTACACCAAGAGTGCTGTAGAACACGAGTGCTGTAGAATAGGAACCGGTCCATGTGGGCCGAGAGTCCTCGCTTGTCGGGGTCAGATAGGGGGTTCCCATGGGAGCTCTGTCCGAATCAACGCACGTATCTTTAGACAACCCGGCAGACGCAGCCGCCGATGCGTTCGTATCCGTTTCCAGGTCGGGATCCCAAGAGCACGGCCACGTCCTTGAGGAGATCAGTTCGATCCTTGCCGAGCTCAACCGGGAGAGCGAAGCTTCCCAAGCCGAAGCGGAGTTGCTCTCCCAGGCTAGGAGCAACTTCTTAGATTCGTTCAAGAGGATGTGCGTCGACGTGGCACGCCCGGCGATGCAAGCGGTAGCCGATCAGCTCAAAGCTGCCGGCGGAGACGGCCTCGTCGAGGAGTACCCGGGTGGACAGGCTCGAGTCTCCACCCCGAGACTGACACTTTGGATGTCCCTCAAAGGGGCCATCGCCGGGGCGCCGCGTCCCGACCGCCACCCGGACCTGCAGCTGGACGCGGACGTAGAGCATCACACGGTGCGCCTTAGCGAAGGCGACATGTGGCAAGGAGGCGGAGGCGGCCACAGCGGCTCCGCTGGGACCTGGAACGTCGAGGAGATCACCCCCGGCATCGTGCTCGACGAGGCGCTCGGGATAATCCGGCGCGCTGCGCAGCTTTCCCCCAAAACCTGACCACAGCGTTTACTCGCCGCTTCGGAGGCCTCTTCTTCCAATAGCACGGGTAGCGGTCCCCTCTGGCTTTCGGGCTTTAGGAGCAAAAGCCCTTGCCCGACAGTTAAACTGGCTCTTGTGGCAAGGCCTGGCTCGCCGAAGCCCTCCCTCGGCTTGGAACCGTGACGACATTCTTCAGTTCGGACTTCCATTTCGGGCATCAGAACATCATCAGCTACTGCCGACGGCCTTTTAGCGGTGTCGAAGAGATGAACGAGATGCTCGTCTCGAAGTGGAATGCGGTCGTAGGTCCCCTAGACGTCGTCCACGTTCTAGGCGACGTGGCGATGGGTCGCAGGGACGAGACTTTACGCTTTGTGGCCCAGCTAGCCGGCCGGAAGATCCTCTATCCGGGCAACCATGACCGATGCTGGTACGGCCACGGTCCTTCGGCAGCGAAATTCGAAAAGGAGTACCTCGCAGCCGGATTCGACGAGATACGCCAAGGTCCCCAGAAGCTGCGGGTCGCCGGGCGGCTCGTCACGTTGTGCCATCTCCCCTACCGGGGCGACAGCGGTGACACCGACCGCTTCAACAAGTTCCGACCTGTCGACGAAGGCCTTTGGCTTTTGCACGGCCACGTACACGACAAGTGGCGCCGGCACGGCCGGATGATCAACGTCGGCGTCGACGTGTGGGACTTCACGCCTGTCTCCGAGGGCCTCGTCGCGGATCTGATGGAAACCGAAGCCAACGCGGCGGACACGACCAGCACGAAGACGTCCGTCTGACGCTCCTCTGCGTCAGCTTGGCCTCAGCCCCACCGGGACTGACGGTCACATCCGGTCTGTAGCATCATCAGGCATGGGCATGTACTTCAAGCTGGTCCCGGGAGTCAGAATTCGAGTCACCAAGCACGGGCTGCGGACTTCCCTCGGCCCGAGAGCGGCCCGTGTTCACGTCGGAGGTGGATACAGGGCCGGCGTGTCGACCGGCGCCGGACCGGTCACCCTCTACCATGGGGTCGGAACATCCAAGCGCGGCAGGTCACGACGCTCTGCGACGGGCACCAGGCGCCGGCGCGCCACCTGGTTCCGGTTCGCTCGAACGACCCGCTCACCGTCAGGGTAGGCCAGTCGCCACTGCCGGCTCTCATGTCTCCACCGGGCCTTGGCTGCCGCCAAGTGGTCAGAGGCGAAGCGCGTCTCCGCAGAGGTGCAGACGATCTCCGATCTTCACCGTCACCCGATCGACGCGGCCGAGCCTCCCGTTGCTCCGCCTCCCCCAACGGTTGGCGAAGCCGAGATCGCCGCTGCGCCCTCCCAGCTGAAACACCAGCATCGTGAGACTCAAATCCGGCTTGACGAGCGCCGGAAGGAGCTCTTCGTGAACCACGATGACGTCGTCTTATCCACCCTCGCAAAAGCATTCGAGGAGCGTGGAAGCCAAGCTGGAGAGGTAGCCGTCGGCAGGCCGTAGGAGAGCGCATCCAAAGAGTCGACTGGGCTCACGCTGACTCTCCAGCAGCCTTCGACCAGTGCCCGTCGGATGCCAGCGTCAACAGATCCGGTCGCGCCGAGCACCTTGCACCGGTAGGCCTCGCCCCCGAACCGGAGATTCGTGCCCTTCTGGCGGCTATCGAAGTCGACTAAGGTAATCTCCCCCGAGGGCTAACGCACTTGCGGGTTTGGCTATCATCGCGTCTAGATAGTTCAGGAATGTGATCTAACAGGGCATGCCATTGACGGTCAGTTTTCGTACGCCAGGTTGGCACAAGCCGACCCTGATTTTAGTCACCTTGTGCCTGGGCATCCTCACAAACGGGTGCACTTCGTCGCCGTCTTCTTCCAACCGGATCGCCTCGACTCTCTCCGAGGGATTGGCGGCCCAGGCCCGGGGTGACAACGCCACAGCGAGCGCTGACTACCTGTCCGTCGTCGCTTTGCAACCCGGTGACTACCTAGCCTGGTACGACCTCGGAGTCATAGCCGGACACACAGGCGACGAGACTGAGGCGATTCGCGACTACAGCCAGGCAATCTCGGCGAAACCTGACTACGTCCCTGCTCTATACAACCTTGCGACGAGCGAGGCCTCATCCAATCCCACAGGGGCATCAGGCCTCTATGAGCGTGTGATTTCGCTCCAACCGAAGAACGCTGATGCACTTTTCAACGAAGGCCTCCTTCTGAAAGCGAGCGGACACACTTCAGCGGGAAGACAAGACTTAGCCAAAGCCGTGAGTCTCGACCCTTCCTTGGCTTCGCGAGGCTGAGACTTGGAACAACCGATGCGCGCCGAGACAGTCGGACTGGTGATGATAGTCCGCAACGAGGTGGCGACTCTCCCACGTTTGGCATCTTCGCTAGCTGGCCGCATCGACCATTGGACCATAGTGGACACCGGCAGCACCGACGGAACCCCGCAACTGGCAGAGGAACTGTTCAGCGACGTCGCTGGGGAGGTGATCCTCGACGAGTGGCGGGGGTTCGGCCCATCGAGGAACGTGGCGCTCGAGGCCGCCGAGCCCTACACCGATTGGCTTTTGACCATCGACGCCGATGAGACGATCCATGGGGACGTCACCGTCGATGGCGTCGCATCGGAGATAGACGCTGTCGAGGTTGAACAGCACTACGGCAACCTGCGGTACTGGCTTCCCCGGCTGATCCGTTCCGGCCGGGGTTGGCGTTGGCAGCGTCGGGCCCACGAGTACCTTTCGCTGGATAATCGCCCGGCACGAACCGTCAAGAACTCGACCGCCTGGGTCCACCATCACGCTGATGGCGGTAGCCGCGCAGACAAGTTCGAACGCGAGATCGCTCTTCTCAGCCTGGACTGGGAGGACACGCCTGACGATCCGCGCACGGCGTTCTACCTGGCCCGCAGTTTCGACGATCTCGGCCGCTACGTCGAGGCCCGAGACTGGTACCGAAAGAGACTTGCACTAGGAGGATGGGACGAGGAGATCTTCTATGCCAGATTTCGCCTCGGTTGCTGCCTTATAGCTTTAGGGTCGACCGCTGAGGCATGCGCGATGCTGTGGACAGCCTGGGCTGAACGGCCGTGGAGGGCGGAGCCGCTGGTAAGACTCGCCGAGCTTTACCGATCAGAGCAAGCATGGATCCCGTGTTGGCGAGCATGCCAACTTGCCTTCGACTTCGCCGGTGCGTTGCCCGACGGTAAAGCGCCGGAGGGAGTCACCGACCGGCTCTTCGTCCACTCTGAATCGGCACGCTGGCAGGTAGCCTTCGAAGCCTCTGTTGCAGCCTGGTACGTCGGTGAGCCAGCACGCGGTGCCCAACTCACGACCTATCTTCTGAGCCTAGACGATCTACCGCTAGAAATCAGGCACACCGTCGAAGCAAACCGGAGCTTCTACAGCCTTTGAGCTGGTCCGCTGGTTGCGTTAACCGGAGGGAGCTGAGATCTCAAAATTGATTTCGTTGGCACCAGTAGAACCAGTTTCGTCGACGACTCCGCCTCCGCTGTAGCCGTACACGGCCAGACCTACTTGTTCTTCATTTGAACTGGGTACGTAAGCTTCGTACACGGTTTGGACAAATTCGGGGGTCGAGATCGACCCAAACGCCGTCGCAGAGACGACGGGAACGGCGGGGATAACAGCAGGTGTAATTGCTATTTGACAATAGTAAGGTCCCGTTGAACCGAGGTTGACTAGCGTCACGGAGTACGTCCCTGATGACGTATTTTGAGTGCAACTGGATCCATTGATGAGACCTGATATCAGGACCGGTGACTGACCGGTAGGCCCTGTCGCACCAGTCAGCCCAGTCGCACCAGTCGGACCCATCTATCCCATGGGACCTACGGGGCCGCTTGCACCAGTCGGACCGCTCGTGAGGTCTGGGAGTGCTGCGCCTGCTACCACCGGGGACGGTGTTCCCCTCAGTCCTTCGCTCCCGTAGAAGTTAGCGTCACCGAATGAAAAGACGCCGCCGTCAGCAGCGACAAGCCAGTACCCGCCGCCGTCAGGTGTCGCCACTATTCCAACTATCGGCTTCCTAAGCGGCAAGTTCGACGCGTCTCCGAAGTACCTAGCACCCCCGAACGCATACACCTTCCCATCGGCTGATGCCAGCCAATAACCCGAGCCACCGGGCACAGAAGCCGAGATTGCAATTCAGAAGCGGCAAGACGGTCCGATGAGGCCGACGCCGATGAAGGCACGCTTCCAAGCACCAACGTTTCTGAACCTGCTGCGGTTACAGCAATGACCATCGCACCGCGCCGGAGACCTCAGTTGCCCATCACCATGCCAGTCCCATCCAGTGCCTTCGATGGCCGTCCGCAGGGCCAGCACGATCCGTTCGTGCCATCGCTCCACGGTGCAGCCAGGTAGAAGCCGGGCACCCTGGCGTACGACAGGAGCCATTCAGCGGCGCCGGGAAGGTCGGTTGGCTGGTGTCAGCCCGACAGATGCCCGACGATCGGCTCGAAGGCGTCTTCCGCCTCGGCAGGTGGTGCGATCAGTCGAACTGCGGGCAAAGAGCCGCCGTCCACGAGGCGCTCCAAGATGTCAATGCTCTGACTTTCGAGTCCGGGAGCTCAGCGTACTTTGTCCGGAGACCTGGTGGCAGGCCACGGGCCGGTACCCGTGTCCAGGACCATCACCGCCCGCACTGACGGTTCGCCGTTGACTCGCGGCGCTTCAGAGATGTCACGGCACAGCACTAGACACGTCGTGGCGCCGCTGTGGCCGGTCCTCTTCGCCCATTTCCCGGTCATCGACCACGCTTTGCCATACCAGGCCGCTGGCGACGCGAGGCGCCGATGCCATCGCCCGGCTTCAGTCGCGAAGCATGCCGGTAGCCGACGTGGCCACGAAGGTGGCAATCAGGCGGCCTTCGTCGACCATGGCAGTCCGGTAAGCCGACCAGTCTTCGTGTTCTCCGACTGCTCTGCGGTAGTACTCCACGAGGCGGTCTGCCACCTCGTCGTGAGGGTGGCGCGCAACTTCGCTCAGCTCGACCGTTCCGCCGAAACTCGCCCAGACGAACGGGTCGTCGCCGGCGATGAAAAGTGAGGCCCGAGGATCACGTCGAAGGTTGCGGGTCTTGACGCGAGAATTCGTCACCGAGATAGTGAACCTGTCCCCGTCGATGAGGTAGAAGACCACCGACTGTTGGGGCCGGCCGTCCGCCATGAGGGTGGTGAGCAGCGCGTTGCGACGAGTCGCGGCGAATTGGAGAGCGCGTTCGAGTTCCATGACCGCACCCTATGCGCTCATAGCGGCTGCTACACCGGCGGCTGACCGGCCGGGAGGCTCGGGCGGGAAGGAACGCAGCGCTGCCGTGATTAACGATGCCGTTCGAGGGTGCGCGACCGAATTAGGACCCGTTATATGGGGGAGGACGTCCGCACCTGCGACACGCGCAACCGTATGCGACCTCGGCCATTCAGGACTATCCGACCGACAGTTATACCAGTTATACTGTGAGCGTGAAGACAGCGGTGTCCCTACCGGATGACCTTTACCGGCGGGCTGAGCAGGCGGCCCGCCAGCTTGGCGTAAACCGCTCCCAGCTCTACGCACGAGCTCTCACCAAGTACCTCCAAGACATCGGCCCGGACCCGGTCACCGAGCGACTTAACGAACTAGCCGACGAACACGCCAAGGAACGGACTGCGCCTGAATCATCGGGGGCGGCTCGCAGCATGATTGACTCGGGGGGTTGGGAGTGGTAGCACGCGGAGAGATCTGGTGGACAGACTTCGCCGATCCAGTTGGTTCGTCCCCGGGATACCGCAGGCCAGCCGTCGTAGTTTCTTCCGACCGATTCAACCGCTCTCGAATTCATACAGTGATCGTCGCCGCAGTCACATCGAACACTCGACTGAGTCGTGAGCCGGGGAACGTGACGCTGCCAGATGACCTGTTGCCCAAACCTTCAGTAGTCAACGTGACAGCCCTCTTCACAGTCGATCGCGATCAACTGATCGACCACGTTGCGGACCTGCCCGCTCTCGAATCCAGGTCGCTCGACGACGGCCTTCGCCTGGTTCTCAACCTCTGACAAACCATCGAAGTGCGACTGACAACGACGGAACCCTCCAGGTGTTGTATGTCCCCACTATCGGCGAAACAGTGTACGTGCTGCAAGCCTTCCAGAAGTAGACGCAGAGGACCTCGAAAGCGGATCTGGACCTGGCCAAACAACGACAGGGAGAGATCGGGAACGCTGACTGGTGGCAGCGAGAGCTACGACGCCGGCTGGGACGCCACAGAGAACACTTTCACCGACGCAGAGAAACATCCACATTCGAGCGGCCCTGGTTAGCATCGACAGCTTTGTAAACATGCTCGCTGCCGCCCACCTCCGAGTCGATATGAAGGTCGCCTGAGGACCCGAGCAGATCCTCAGAGCTGCTGCTGAAGCGACGGCATGCCCACGAACCTCTTCGGCGGCATGAGCAAAGGCGAGCACTCGTAGGGGTTCAAACTGGTGTCGGAAGGGGGACTTGCCTATCTGCGACACGCGAGACCGTGTTCGACTGGGCGGCCTGAGGCCTATCCGAAGATCCGCCGCAGACCTTCCGAGATCTCCTCCACCGATAGCTCGCCGGCTGCCACGGACATCACGAAGTCGTAGACGTCGTCGTTGGAGGCTCGGGTGGCGTCGATACCATTCAACTCAAGGAAAACCGCGGTCGAGAGCCATGCAAGACGCCTGTCACCGTCGACCAGAGGGTGGTTCTTCACCAGAGACTGCAGGAGGGCCGCTGCTTTTAGCCAGATGTCCGGATAGGCAACCTCACCGAAGGCGCTGGCAGCAGGACGCGCCGCAGCCGACCCGAGCAGACCCAGATCCCGAATCGGAGGCGGGGCACCAAGGAGGCGCGCCGCCAACGCTACGAGATCCTCGACGTCGAGGTATTCGAAGCCCCCGGGTTCAGCGGCCAAGGCGCTCCAGCGCCTCAGCGTGAGCAGTCATCACCCGCTCGGCGGATCGAGCAACACGGTCTCGATGCTCGGCTCTGGCGACGTACTCCCGGACCGCCCGACGGGCTGCTTCCTGCATGGATATACCCTCGGCAACGGCCCGTCTCTGGAGCGCCTCCTGCTCCGCCTCAGATAACCGCAGTGTCATTGCCACAGGACAATGGTATCAGATTGATACTTAGTCGGGACCCGACTTCGGAGCCGGTCAGCGAACTGTGAGGGCTACGAACTGCGGCGTCACGTTGAGGTGTAGCCAGAGGCCGATGCCGGACCCGTACCCCACGGAGCACCCCGTGGTCAGGCACGTCATGTACGTCTCGGTCCGATCCTTCCCGAAAGACCTTGCCGAACGTCTCGAACCGAACGCTCGGAGGGCAGGGGGCGACCTTGCCAAGCGTGTCTACCGTGAAGTCCAAAGTAGTCTTCAGGACGAAGACGTGGCGGCGGACGGCATCTTCCACCTGAAGCACTCGGGCATCACCACGCTCGCCCGCTCAGTCAAGGACATCGGAGACAACAAACTCGAAGTGGTTCTCGCCTGGGCCGGTCCTGCACCGAGATGCTCGACGAAACAGACGTGGTCTTACGCGGCCTGCTACGGGGTTCCGCTGGCGGTCCGATCAGAGGTCCGGGCCGAATCCGGTGCGTTGGTTCCGCTCCGGTCCCGTTGTGGTCGCCGTCCGTTCTGTGACGAGCCGATTCCTACACCGTCAGGGCGGGGTCACGAAAGTCGAAGATTTCTAGCGTCAGGCCGTGGGCCTCGAGGGTTGACCAATGTTGGTCTCCGGTGAGCACGGGGAGGTCGTGCTGTAGAGCGTGGGCCAGGCAGCACATGTCCCCCAGTGACAGCGACTTCACACGCTCCGTGCCACGTCTCTCCTGCTCCGCTCGGCTGAGGGCATCGATCCGCTTGAGATCTGCGAAGTGCATTGCCGCTGTCAGCTCGAATGGTGCGACCGTGACCCCCTGGGCGCCGAACATCCCTGCGACCTGCTGTGGTGGCCGCCGGGCGCGCTCCGCCAGCTTGTACATGACCTCTCCGAGGTTGACCGCTGTCACTTTTGTGCGCGATAGCGCTGAGATGAACCGGGACGCTTGAGCGTTGGACTGAGCGATGGCGAGAAGATAGGACGCGTCAGCGAGCAGCGCTCCTTGCGGTAAGACCCCCATCCGGTCAGTCGGAAAGCGCTTCGGCTGCCCGGTCGGCGATCAGCTCGTCGGCGAGGTCACCGGCGTACCCGGTCTCCTCGAGTTCTCGGGCGACCTCAGCCTGGAATGCGGCAAGCAGCACCACCGGGTCCTCCAGAACAACACGTCCCGGACCCTCGACATGGGCAACGACCTCATGACTCGGGTCAATGCCCGCATCCTCGAGGAGGGAGAGAGGGAAGGTGGGGCGGCGCTTGGCGTCGAAGCGCAGCCGGTACCCGGTCGCGAAGCTCGCACGGTCTGCCATGTCTGCTACTGTACCCGACTGCTGTGGGAGGATCGAGGATTGTCCCACCACGTCGTAGCTTCCCACCACTGCTTCCATGTAGGAGCGGGACCTGCCACCGGCCGCCAAGGGTGGTCAGCACTCCTACGCAAAGCCCGCCGAACGCCGTTCCTGAAGAAGCGCTCGAGATCAAAAGTCTTCGACGGAGTCGATGTCCGTTTGTTGTTGGCGTCTTTGGTGAGCGGGTGGGGTGTCGGGGCGCGCGTCAACCGGGTTGGAGGGGCAGTCAAGGCTGGCTCGCCCGGAGGGGGAGCATTGACGGCCCCGGTGGTTCAGTTGTCGCCAGCCACCCTGGGATTAGACCGCTCCTCGGGCGGTCCTGGTTTGTTGGGCACGGCGGACCTCACCATTGTTCAACATCTTGAGCGAGGCGACCGAGATGCTCGGCGACCGGCCATTCCTTCGCGAAGCGTTCGCATGGAGCGTTCCGGCCACAGTCAGAACGGGCTCACTCAAATTGGACGGCCACGCCACAAGGGGGGCCACGGCGTTCCTCGAGCTCGCGTCCTGGCTGTGTCCGAGCTTTCTCAAGCGGCCTCACGACCCAGGCAGCGGATTTCCCCGTCTCGCAGCCCGTCATAGACTAGGGCAAGTAGTTTTCTGGAAATGAACGCTGTGTGACGCAAACCGGATTCGCCGTCGAAGACCGATAGCTAGGCGCCGGGGTGGGGCCGCTCGACTCTGACGATGACCCGTGAACTGGCTGGCCAGGCGGACAGGTCCAGGTGGTCGGTGATCTCGGCCACCCAGGCGCCTTCGCGGATGGTGCCGCCTCCTTCGACCGCTTCGGCCCAGCCGCCGCCCACGCCTCGGCCCTCGCCGCCGCCCGCCCCGCCCGCAAAAGCGCCAGATGCGCTTCTGTGACCCGCTCCAGCACCCGCCACGCGGTGGGCGTAGACGCCACCGGCCCGAACAGACCCGGCTTCTCGCGCAGCGAACCCAGCTCGCTGCGCGAGTCCGTCCCGTCAATGATCGCCACGGCCACATCGCCCAGCACACTGCCCGGGGTGGGTGCTCCGGCGGGCCGGCGCCGCCACGACGGACGGATGGGCGCGACAGAACGGCCGGGGGCTCCCCCGCCGCTTCGCTTCTAGTCGCTGCTGTCGAGCTTGTGCTCACCCTGGGATGGGGAACATTCCCGCCCGTGTGCTCAGGGCTGGTGTCGGAGGGGGGACTTGACTATCTGCGACACCCGAGACCGTGTTCGATCTCGCGTCGCTGACATAGCGAGATGGCGGTCGAGTCACCGCTGTCAACTGCCGCATACAATATCTTGTATGATGGGTGGGAGTGTCGAAGAAACTCACCTCTATGGGGTAAGTGCTGGATGACATCCGGCGGTTCCCTGAGAACGCCCGGCGCCGGGCCGGGTACCAACTGGATCGGGTACAGCACGGTCTCGATCCCGACGACTGGAAGCCGATGTCCTCGATCGGATCGGGCTGCCGCGAGATTCGTGTCAGAGACAAGGACGGAACCTTCCGGGTGTTCTACGTCGCCACTATCGACGAGACGGTGTACGTACTGCACGCCTTCCAGAAGAAGACCCAGAAGACCTCGAAAGCGGATCTGGACCTGGCCAAACAACGATACGGAGAGATCAGGAACGAACGATGACAGACAGCATCGAGACCTACGACAGCGTCTGGGACGCCATCGAGAACACCCCCGCCGAGGCAGAGAACCTGCGCATCCGAGCGGCCCTGATCAGAGAGATCACGGAGTACATCCGCCGTGAGAACCTCACGCAGTCGGCGGCAGCCAAGCTCTTCGGCGTCACCCAGCCACGGATCTCCGACCTGGTGCGAGGCAAGATCGACCTGTTCAGCATCGACAGCCTCGTGAACATGCTCGCCGCCGCCCACCTCCGAGTCGAGATGACGGTCGCCTGAGGACCCGAGCAGATTCGGCGGCATGAACGAAGGCCGGCGATCGTGGGGGTTCAGCTCGGTGTCGGAGGGGGGACAAGCTCACTTGCCCCACCCCCCATCGAGGTCACCGCTCGGCGGCCTATTTTGGCGGCCTGACCAGCGGCACCGTCGCAGTAGAGCATCGATGCCTGCGCCACCTTCCTGACCAGCCCTTCGAGGAAATCGGCGACGGGTGCCCGGCTTGTTGTCTTTGGTGTATCTCGCCAGTTGTCACCTTCCATCGGCCCGCTGTGTCACGGGTGTGTCACAGCGCCTGTGGGCGCACGGTCCTCGACAGAACGGTGACCGGTCTCGACGGCGCCCCCTAGCTAGCCCATCGTGCACCGGACGCTTGCGGTGTATCAAGAGCGCCCCTTAGACCCTCCAGCTCGGCGTTCGCATCGGATAAGAGCTGGAACATCGGATCCCTGCCCGTGCTGATCTCATCACCTCGGAATGTTCCTCTGTGCTGTTCAACCCATACCTGAAAGCTTGCTATCCGGCCAACGAGGTCACGTATCGGGCCGATCCGCTCCGGAGCGTGCACTCGAATCAGCTTCTCGGCTAGTCGAAGCTGCTC
>JAKBBA010000032.1 GCA_021808665.1 Actinomycetes bacterium | reverse complement strand
CCAGCTTGGTAACGCGGCGCGCGCGGACGGTCGCCACGACGGTCCGCGCTGCTCGAAGACCTGCCCCAGTACCGGCCTCGAAGGCGCTTCCCAATAGCTTTCGAATGACGAGAAGACAGTCGTCTCGCCGTCACGGACGAGGCGACCGACCGCTATCCACCGACCCTCAGAGTCTTGGAGGTCGACCTGCAAGGCTGACGAGATAGCGTCGCTCACGCTGGGTCGGGCACCCACAGCTCGTCAAGGGGGGGGACTACGGGCAGTCGCGGTTCCAGCTTGTGGACAAGGAAGTTCTCGACCAACACCTTTATCGCGGCGCCTCGGTGCGCGGTGAGCGTCGGGATGTCCTTGGCTCGCAGGGCCGCCGCCGCTTGGCGGTCGATGACGTGGCTGGCAAGCACTTCTTGATCTTCGGCCCCCGAAAGCGGCGGGTCGTTCGGGTCCCACAGTGCCCGAAGCCCCAGCTCGGAGGCGGGACCGCGGGCGAGCACGGACACGACCCGAGAGCCATGTGTTGCGAACAGGGCAGGGAGATCCAGCACATTACCGTTCGGACCCTTTGGCTTGGACGCTGCGATGGCCAGCAAGGCCAAGCGACTCGCTGCAGAGCTGGAGTTGAAGCCAACGCCCACCACCGCTGGCATTTGATCAGAGACGTCCGTCAACAGGGCCCTGACGGCTTGGAACTCGCCTGGTGCAGACCTCGGGTCCAGCTTGGCCGGATTGACGGACCTGACCGCCTGGCGCAGTGCCGGTGTCTGCCCCGCCCGACCGTAGCCGTGCGCCCATCCCCTCCATGTCCAACGGGCGAGCAGGGCCTCGGTGTATGTATCGGGCACTGGGTGCAAGTAGTAGAAAGAAGCGAGAACGGGGATCACGAAAGCTGACGGCAGCAGCTCCACATGCGCGACGCCGAGACCCTGCAAGAACCGGATGACCCGTGACAACGCCTCAGAGGTCTGGTCGTACCAGATCGAGGGATCCTCGTTGGACGCGAACTCACCGTGAAGGTCGCGCGCGACGTCCCCGCCGCGGATTGCCAGCAGGCTTTGGATGATGCGCTGCTCGTCGAGATCTCCAAAACCCAGGTGGCGGAGATCGTCGACGACAGCCGCCGCGCTCGCAGAGTCCGTGCCGCCCCCAAAAAGGGCGTGAAACACCTGGGCCCGCTTGATGGGCTTGCCCGCCGAGTTCGTTCGGTCGAAGACCTCACGAAGAAGCTGCTCGTCGTCCTGCTCAATCACGTAAGCGGGCACCTTGTAGTCGCGCAGCGCGCCGGCCATAGCGTCTGCCAGGTCAACATCGCCTGGTTCGAGGGCGTCTTGATGGCTGGAGAGCCAGTTGAGGAGCGTACGGCTCTCGAGTGCGGCCCTCACCGGAAGCCAGAACTCGGGGACCACTTTGTGGTGGGCGTGGGTGAACCTGCCCGCCCGAAGGTCGAACCACACTTCGAAGCGCGGATCGGGCGGCAGCGATGCCGGGCCGAGACCGGCGACGAGGGTCGTAAGTCGTTGTTGGCCGTCAACGACGACAAGCGCCCGATCGGTCCGGGCCGCATCCACGCTGATCGAGCCGAAGGTCAGTCGCCCCGCTGGTTCGTCCCGCTCCCAGAGCAGAAGAGTTCCGATCGGGAAACCCTTCCAGATGCTGTCGAAGAGGTCCGTGATGTTGCGCTCATCCCACACGTAAGACCGCTGGAACCGGGGGACGCGTAGACGACCATCGAGCGCCAACCTCACAATCTCGCCCGGCCCGAACGTCGTCGAGCTGGTACGGCTCATCCGGTTCGCGTCGACCACGAATCGATGCTACTGGTGCTAGGTGACACGATGGCGGCTCTTGGCTTGTTCGATGGGACGCGATCTAGTCCGCACCGACACAGATTGCGAGGGCCGCCCTGGCGGGTGGGCCGGGCGCCCGCAGCGGCGGCTACAGTCGGAGCTCAGATTCGTGAGCAGCGAACGCTGCCATACCACATACCACAGCGCCGAGACGGGAGCGCCGAGCTGCCATCAAAACTTCAAAACGCAGCGACCACGAGGTGGGAGGCAGCTCTCGGCACCTTGACCGACTCGGACGTCAAAGGACTTCTTCGTGAACGTCCCGATGTGATGCTCAGCGGGGCGTCCTCGATAGCTGGCTTGACCCAAATGGTGATCGACCCGGAGAGCGCCGGGATCTTCTACGACCGTGTCGACATGGCTACCCGCCAACTCCTCGAAGTGCTGTGCGTGCTCGGCCCTACCGTCAGCTCCGAACGCCTCGCGTCCACGCTGCGCAGCCCCGCCGAAGTCGTCAGCCCTCATCTCGACCGTCTACGACGCGCAGGGATGGTACTGCTCGACGGCGACGACGTCGAGGTCAATCCCGGCCTGTGCGAGGCGGTAGTTTGCCCTTGCGATCTCGGACCGCCAGCCGCGGATCTCCTAGAGCGTCTCACTAACACGGAGCTTGTGTCTATCGCCAGCCTTCTCGGGCTTTCGACGACCGGAGCCAAACCTGCGCTCGTGAACCGTCTGGCAGCGGGCCTCTCCAAGCTCGAGATCATCACCGCCGCCCTCAACGGCGCACCCAAAGGAACCGAGAAGCTTCTACAGACGGCGAGCATGCACTGGCCGGTTCTCGAGCTGCCGTCGGCAGTCTTCTCGTTCCGACACCGCGGGGAGGACCCCGCCGGGTGGTGCCTGCAACGCGGGCTGGTCGTCTCCGTCGACTACACCACAGCGGTCATGCCACGAGAGGTCGGCCTCGCTTTGCGTGGGGGGCGCCCACTCCCCTCCTTCGACGCCACGCCGCCCGAGATGGCTACGCGCGCCGTCGACCAGGAAAGCGTCGACCGCCAGTGCGCGGAGGCTGCGCTCGCACTCGTCGCCGACGCGACAGCCCTCTGCGAAGCGTGGAGCACCACTCCCGCCAAGCTGCTGCGATCCGGCGGGCTAGGCGTCCGCGAGGTACGCAGACTGGCGAAGCTGCTGCAGCGACCCGAGGACCAAGTCGCGTGGATGGTAGAGCTCGTAGCAGCCGCCGGCCTCGTCGACTGGGACCGCGCCGAGGAGATGGCGGCCCCTACCGCCGGCTACGACGAGTGGGGCCACCTCGACGCACCGCGGCGCTGGGCCGCTCTCGCTCAGACGTGGCTATACGCCCCGTTCGACCTGAGCGCCGCCGGGACCCCCGGCGAGGACGCCAAGGTGATCCCGCCCCTGCTCGAGCGCTCCTTCGACCCCGACTTCACGCTGCAACGGCTCCTCGTATGCCAGACGCTCGCCGAGCCGGTCCCCGGGCGTTCCTACGACCCGGCAGGGGTCGCCCCACTGGTCAACTGGCGGATGCCGAGCGCATGGGAGGACGACCGCCATCCTCCAAGCGACATCGTCGGACGCCTTCTCGTGGAGTCGGCTTTCGTCGGTGTGTCGGCCGGAGGGGCGCTGAGCAAGTTCGGGCGAGACCTGACCGCCGGGCAAGTCGACGTTGCCACCGAGGCGCTGGGGTCACTGGCGCCGCCACAGGTGGACCGGATCATCCTCCAAGCCGACTTCACCGCCACCGCCCCCGGCGAGGCGACCTCGCAACTTCGAGGCGAACTGGACCTGATAGCCGACGTGGAGTCCGCTGGGCATGCCACCGTCTGGCGGATCACCGAAGTGTCCCTGCGGCGCGGTTTCGACGCCGGACGATCCGCCACCGCCATCTTGGAGTTCCTTGCCACACACGCCACGACCGAGGTACCACAGCCGCTCGCGTACCTCGTCGAGGACCTCGGACGCCGCTACGGTCAGGTCCGCGTGGGCGCTGCGACATCATATGTTCGCTGCGACGACCCGGCACTTCTCGCCGAGATAGGGCGATCCAAGAAAGTCGCCGCGCTGCGCCTCCGTGGACTGGCCCCGACCGTGGCAGTCTGCAGCAAACCCGCGGCGCAAGTCGTCTCCGCTCTCCGAGAAGCCGGCTTCATGCCTTGCACCGAGAGCGCTGATGGGACGGTCAGCGTGACCCGGCCACCAGCTCACCGCATCGACCGTCACGCATCCTTCGGGGGACCCGCCGGGACGGCGCTCACCGACCGCCAGCGCGCCCTGACGATGCTCGGCTTCGAAGTCGACGAATTCGGCTTCGACGACGACGAGTTCGATGACGACGACGACGAGTTCGATGACGACGATACGGGAAGTCTGCTCGAAGTCCTTCTAGGCAAAGGCTCGCACGCTGCGAGCACGCGAGGTGGCGACGACACGCAACCTGATCCCGCCGCCATAGCAGGGCTGCTCGAGCGGGCCGCCTCCGCGAGCGGAGAGTTACGCTTCGCCGAGGCGGACCTCGACGAAGCAGTCGAACGCCTCCGCCGCCCTGCTAGCCCGACTCCCGGCGACTCGAAGGTCCCCCCGGGACCTGGCCCCGCTGGACCTGACACCGCCGCCCGGCGGGGGAACCCCGGGGACAGTGTCGGATCGGCCGGGCCTGCCCCGGCCGGCCGCCGCGGCGCCACTTCGGGCGGTAGCAGCAGACTTTTTGACATCATCATGAACCCTCGCGGACCCTCCGAACAGGTGGAGGCACGCCCGAACCACATAGCACGAGACCCCGCCGGCGTCGAATCCTTGCTGCGCAACGCGTACAGCTGCGACTGGATGGTGCGCATCAGCTACATCAACGCTGAAGGGCGCGAGAGCGAGTTCAACGCAGAGATCCTCGACATCAAGAGGGGCAAGGTCAGACTCCGCTACATTGACCGCCACGGTGGCGGCGAGCTTGTCATCTACCGAATCCAGTGGGCGCGGATCCTCACAGCCGACGAGGAGGAACTTTGGCTCTAAACGAGGGGCCGCTCATCGTGCAGTCCGACCACACGTTGCTCTTGGAGGTCGGACATCCCGACTCGGCCGAGTGCAGGGCGTCTATAGCCCCCTTCGCCGAGCTCGAGCGCTCCCCCGAGCACGTGCACACCTACCGGGTCACACCGCTCGCCTTGTGGAACGCCCGCGCCGCTGGGCATGACGCCGAACAGGTGGTCGACGCGCTCCTGCGCTGGTCGCGCTACCCCGTCCCTCAAGCGCTCCTCGTGGGCGTAGCCGAGACCATGGACCGCTACGGACGCCTCGTCCTCGAGGTGGACCCCCGCCACGGGCTGGTGTTGCGAAGCGGCGACATTGCGGTCCTAGAGGAGGTTTTGCGCGCGAAGACGGTGGCGCCACTGGTCGGGGCCCGCATCGACGCCTCGACTGTGGTGGTCCCCGGCTCAGAACGCGGGCGGCTCAAGCAGGCGCTCGTCAAAGCCGGCTGGCCCGCCGACGACAGGGCCGGATATGTGGACGGGGCGTCTTTTCACATCGAGGTGGCAGGCCCGGAGTCTTTCACCCTCCGCTCGTACCAACGCCACGCGGTCGAAGCTTTCAGCGCTTCGGGAAGCGGCGTCGTTGTACTGCCCTGCGGGTCCGGCAAGACCCTGGTCGGGATCGCCGCGATGGCCGAGGCGGGGGCGCACAGCCTGATCTTGGTGACCAACATCGTCGCGGCCCGACAGTGGCGAGACGAGCTTCTCGCCCGCACGACGCTGCGAGCCGACGACGTCGGCGAGTACTCGGGAGAACGCAAGGACATCCGTCCCGTCACCATCGCCACCTACCAGATCCTCACCTCCCGGCGCGGCGGTCTTTACCCCCACCACGAGATCTTCTCCGCCGAGGACTGGGGATTGATCGTCTACGACGAGGTGCACCTCCTGCCCGCACCGGTGTTCCGCATGACAGCCGACATCCAAAGCCGCCGGCGTCTCGGCCTCACAGCAACCCTCGTGCGCGAGGACGGCCGGGAAGCCGACGTGTTCAGCCTCATCGGCCCGAAACGCTTCGACGCCCCCTGGCGCGACATCGAAGCCCAAGGCTGGATCGCCCCCGCAGTGTGCACCGAGGTACGCGTCACGCTCAGCGACGAGGAGCGCATGTCGTACGCGCTGGCCGATCCCGAGGAACGCTACCGGGTGGGCGCTACCGCCCGATCGAAGCTCGCCGTCGTCGAACGCCTCTGCGACCTGGCGGTAAGCCACCGCGAGCCGACCCTCGTGATCGGCCAGTACATCGACCAACTCGAAGAGCTCGGACGGCGCCTCGACGCCCCGGTTCTCACCGGGAAGACCCCGACACGCCAACGCGAACACCTCTACAGCCAGTTCCGCCAAGGCCTGATCGAAGTGCTCGTGGTGTCGAAAGTCGCCAATTTTTCCATAGACCTCCCCGAAGCGTCCGTGGCGATACAAGTTTCGGGCAGCTTCGGCAGCCGCCAAGAAGAAGCGCAACGACTCGGCAGAGTACTCCGCCCGAAAGCCGACGGGCGCCAAGCCAGGTTCTTCGCTGTCGTCTCACGAGACACAAACGACCAGGACTTCGCCGCGCGCAGGCAGCGCTTCCTCGCCGAACAAGGCTACGCCTACCAAATCAGCGACGCCGAAAGCGTCACCTGGCCGGCGTAGGCAATGAGAGGTGGTCGAGCATCGGGTAGCTGCGTAGATTTCGGGCCATGACAGATATGTTGCCGTTAGCGACGGCGAAGGATTCGTCGAGCACCTTGAACGTCGCCGCCGAGTTGGCGTTGCCGACCGAAGCCAGATGACCTTGGGCGGCGGCCCGAACAGAAACGCCAACTGCCGGAAGGCCTGAAGACGCTTGTCTAATCATCCGGCGGTACCAAGCGCCGCGATCCATTCATGGAGTTGGCCGGTGAAGTGGGTAACGAGCTCGAAGTCGGCGTCGTAGTGCAGCACGGTCAAGTTCCGGACTTCTGCCGTTGCCGAAGTTTCAGGCACAGAAAAGGGGGACGGCACTGTGCGCACTTCGGGCCGCTAGTGCGCCTGGACTTCGAGTGCTCGTCTGTGGTCGACATCCGTGGTCGGCACCGGCGGAAGTGAGCGGAGACGCTCGACCAGCTCCAGGGCACTCGAGTACGGGGTAAGTTAGACAGTTGTATAATCTCAGTATGACTATGACGAAGGAACGGCTGACAGTGACCGTCGATCCCGCTCTTGTCGAAGCCGGCATCCGGGCCGTGGCCGCCGGACGTGCCAGCTCGTTAAGCGCCTGGGTCAACGAAGCGTTAACGGTCCGCGCCGAGCGGGACCGACAGTTAGAAGCGCTCGCAGAGGCGATCGCCGGCTACGAGTCCGACAACGGCGAGATCACCCTCGCCGAAATGGCGGCGCAGGCACGCATCGATCGCGAGGAAGCAGTAGTAGTTAGAGGAACAAGCCCAAAGCAGCCGGCGTCGGGAAAAGGCCTTCGGGGGGCTGCTCGGTGACGATCGTGCTCGACACCGGCGCTCTCATCGCCCTCGACCGCGGAGAGCGGGCAATGTGGATCCGGCTAAAAGCCGCCAACTCAGCTGGCAACGTGCCCGTTACACATGCAGGAGTTCTCGCTCAAGCATGGAGAGGCGGTCCCCGTCAGGCCCGGCTCTCGCGCGCGCTCGCCGGGATCGATGTCCGCCCGCTCGATGAGGCTTTGGGACGTGCAGCCGGTGAACTCCTCGCCGCAGTCATGCAGTCAGACGTGATCGACGCCGCTTTAGTGCTCGTATCCAACGACGGCGACGACATCGTTACATCTGACCCAGACGACATGAGCATCCTTGCCATGGCACAAGGTCGCCACGTAGAGCTGATCAGCCCGCAGGGCCGGGGCCGCTGATTGAGACCTCCCGACGGCGGGCCTCCAAGGACTTCCCGACCTGACGTGCTCGTAACGGCAGCGCAGAAACCGCTGCGTTCGCTGGGTTCCGAGACTCGGGTCGCCTCGTGAGCCGCCGTAGCCTCCGACGGCGCGCCCCACAAAGTGCCGATCACCGAGCTTGAGCTCGGAGCCGAACTTGACTTCCTGGCCGTGCCAGCCCTGGCAGCACCGTGCCAGCCCTGGCAGCAGGGGCCTACCTGCGGGCTACGCGGACCAGCACTTCGCTGCTCGTCTTCCTACCCGGCGCGGCCCCGGTGTTCTGCGACGGCGTGTTCATATGGCCAGCCGTTAGTAGACGAGAGACGCTGTTTCAGCGTCGGCGATGCACCTGGCGACGGTGCTCGGCGGCCAGTACGGTGACGATGCTAGCTCTCTCGTCGATTGCATACAGCACCCGATAGCTGCCCCGACGTGCCGCCCAGCGGCCTTCTAGCTCACGTCGCCAAGGGTTTCCCGACGCGACGGGGTTCCCGTAGAAGGTCGCCGGTGATGAACTCGACTACCGCCGCAGCAACCATCTCCGGCAGCTCCTCGGCGATGGCTCTGGCCGCTGGTCGAGCGACCCGGAGCCGGAAAAGTTGATCTGGCCCCCTTGGCACGCCGTCAGCGAGTCCGCCTCGCCACGAGCTGTCGTAGGCCCTCCTCGTCCACGACATCGCCGGCGGCTACCGCAACCTCGCCCTCGCCCTCGCTGCATGGTTCCGGGGTCCGAAAGCACGTTGGGACGCCGCGTACGTGCATGGCGACGCTACGCGAAGCTGGTTCAAAGAAGGACCGGCTTTTTCACTCGACATGTTCGAGACGTCCGCCGTCACAACCAAAGACAGCGTGATCGACATTGGCGGCGGTGCCGCAGCACTCGCCGGCGAGCTACTCGCGAGGGCTCCCCTAAGTCTAAGCTGCGAGCTACCTCGACTGGGGTAGGGCCTCGTGGCGGTGGTTGTTGCGGCGGCGCAGAGCGAGTCGGGCTAGTTCCCAAACCACCGCTCCAGCCGCCGCCGTGACGAACAAGACGATCCATTCCGGGGCACGAAAGTGGAAGGCGATCCAGGTGATCCGGGCCGAATGGCCGTTCTGGATGATCAGCAGGGTGACCGCCACTGCGACTATCGCTCCGAAGAGAACGCCTGCGTGAAAGGAACGCCACCACCGCCGGTGTGCCGGCGCTCTCGACTCGATTTCAGACGCGGAGCCAGTGACGACGGCTGTTCGGCCATCGTCTATAGCTGCGTCGTTGCGCTCGTGCTCGAATTGGCGCATAACGTCACCGCCGCCTTCTCTACAGTCTGCACTGCATTTACCCTGTCACGTGACCCGTCAAACCGGCGGCTTACAACCCGCAAAGCAACCCGCCTACGAACTGGCAGCGGGGTGGTCTGTCGACGCTCGACGAGTTGACATTCTCCTTAGCCGGCCGAAACTTAGCCTGTCGAGTCGAGGAGGTAGCCGCCTTGTCCACTCGGACCGACTGGCGCTTCGTGAGAAAAACCTCATATATGGTTCATTTCGGCTTCACCTTCAACGCCGATTGTTGGTTGTAGCTTTCTGCGCCACCAAACGCGAAGGCTACGTCAACTTTTGACGTGACTTGGAAAGTGAGGACAATTCCATAATGACGACCTTCGATACGGGCCCAGCGTCGAACAAGGACCTTGCGCCGTACAGCGAGACTCCGTCACTCCGCCAGCCCCAGCGAAAGGCGAGACGGGGCAGAGGGATCTTGAAGCGTTCCGCTCTCACGATCGGAACCGTAACTCTCGCCGGAGGCAGTCTTGCCGCCGGCGGTGTGGCCGCGTTCGCAACTCCTGGATCGTCGGGGCCGGCCGCGAGCCCTGAAGTCCTGAGCATCGCAGCGTCTCACGGTTTGACCACTTGCAGCGTCGCTGGTGACGAGTGCACTGACGCAGTCGCATACGCCAATACAAACGATGGTGGCACGGCATCCAACCCGGTCACCGTGTCGGACGTTCTCTCCATCGAGGCCGATGTCGAATATCACGGCGGCAGTGTCGCCCAACGGGTATTCGACGTGAGGATAGCCACCCCGAAGGGGATCTACGTCGTCCACACCTACCGAAGCGAGGCTACTCCTTACAGCGACTCCGTATGGTGGCAGGCTCTTGCGGAGAACCAGTCGACCGGCAGCTCTGGGACTTCTGGCAGCTCTGGGACTTCTGGCAGCTCTGGGACTTCTGGCAGCTCTGGGACTTCTGGCAGCTCTGGAAGCACCAGCAGTAGCCCTGACAAATCCGTGTCGAGCGATCATGGCGGGTCATCTGCTAGCAGTCCCGATAAACGCCCGGCTGCAAGCACTAGCCCCGACAAGGCCTCGACCATGGGAAAAAGCTCCGACAAGACTACGCCAGCCATATCGGGAGCGTCCTCGATCTCTCCGGTCAAGTCCTGGGGTAGCGACGCTGCCTCCAGCTCGGCAAGCCAGGCCGAGTCTGACGCGACCAGCTTCGCTACTAGCCATGGCTACAAGGTCATGGGCGTCAAGAATTTCAAGCTTCACGCCAAGAGCCAAAAGGTGTACTACGAAGTCAAGCTCCAACTGGGCCAGAACTCCCAGAACAGCCACAAGCATGGCACGATGAACGTGTGGGTCGATGCCTCGACTGCAGCGGGCACTGTCACAGCCGCCTCGGGTGACGGCCTTCACTGGAAGGCCGGTGCCCAGGTAATGAGTTCGTCGGCGGTCACCGATGCCGAGGGGGCTGTGAGCGGGACCGAGTACAAAGTTTCGCTGCACGGCGGTAAGTGGAAGTGGTACTGGGTATTCATCCGTGACGGTTCAACGAAGTACAAGGTGGCGGTCGACGCTGCTTCCGGCGTCGTCACTCAGGTGCACGCAAGCTAGGAGCTAGGCCGGACCGGGCCGCGTGCCATCGGTTTGGGGCTACTGCCAGGCTCCCTCCGCTTGCCTTGTCATCAAGCCAGCCACAAAATATGTCGCGAAATATGTCGTGATGGATATCAAATCGGGGGCTCAGCCTGGCGCATTCTCCGAGCGGAGACTCAACTGATGACCCGTCATCGACTCAAAGCGAAAACGAGGCCGACTGAGTGGACGGGTTCGCCCACCACGAAGGGATTTTGGTGACCATTCCTGCGGCGAGTCCGATGCCCCAACCACAGCATGTGAGTCATTTGGAGGTGGCGAGGCGCTCCAGGTTGTCGAGTGACTTTTCGAGCATATGACTCGGCACGATCGGCCATTCGCGTGCCTTGCGGTACTCGTCTGTGATCCCCGACCAGTCGCAGTAGTTCGTGACCTGGCATGCGTGGTCGCCATCAGGTTCGACCTGCCAGCCGTATACGTGACCGACCGGCGGCCGGTCAACGCCCGAGACGCTCCACTCGACCAGCTTTCCTGGCACTACGGCGGTCACGGTGTTGCGCACCTTGTATTTGCCCATACCGGGGATGTCGTTGAGCGGCGCTCGGTCCATGTCGATGTCGAAGGTCTGGCCGACCTCGCTCAGACGTGCCGCTCCCGGCGCCGCCTCCAGCATCCCCGACCCGTCAATGGCGACATGGCCTGCCGGGTCCGAAACGATGTCGAACACGCGGCCGGCGGGCGCCTCTATGCGGCGTGTGACGGACAGTCGATCAGTAGACATGGACTCCTCCTCGTATGATTTGCGAGACCCTAGCCCAACCGTCGTGATCCCGTCGGTGCTTGCCCGCAGTATGTCGGCATCGCCGCGCTGTGGGCATCGCCGCGCTGTGGGCATCTTCGCCTTTCGGGCGTCGTCATCGGCTAGTGACCGAATGGTGCGCACCCCGTCCGCTCGTCGCGGCCACCGCGCGCTACGAGACGCAGTTCGCTAAGGACTATCCCGCAGCGGCGAACCGCCTCGAACCCCTCGGCGAGCGGCCCGCGTCGACAGTAGCCGGCGAGGAGGTGACGGCTGTCGTCGGGCGACGACCAAGGCCTAAGGTCGAGGGCCGGATGCGACCGGTAGGCGTCGCCGAAGTCAATGAGACCTGTGAAGCGACCGCTTGGCGTGTCGGCGAAGCAATGGACGGGACCTGGATTGGAGTGAAGTGTCACTGGCCGGAAGTCTGTCGGCAACGCGGCCAGGTATTCCTCGGCGAGTTCACGCAGGTCGATCCCGGCCAGACTGCCGTCGGCGTCGGAGGCGACTGCGGGTATCAGGGCGTCGAAGCCGGCCGCGATGCGTTCACGCAGGTCAGCTCCACTGTTGTCACCTGTTATAAGCGGCGACGCCTCCATGGCTGCCTGGTCGGCTTCGTGGATGCGTCGCAGTGTGTCGCCGAGGTCGCCGAGGAGGCCGGCCCTTGCTGGACCTTCGATCTCGACGTTGTCGACCGCAACCCCGGCGATGCGGGTCATGACGATGTACTCGACGTTACTCTCGTTGCCGTATCCGAGGACCCTGGGGACTGCCAGATCGGCGAGCTCCGCGAGACGTTCGAGGACGAATGCTTCCTTCTCGAGACTTGTGCGGGCCCGCAGTCGGTGGGGACGCTGCGTCTTGACCACAACGTCGCCGTCGCAGATGTAGACGCGTGCCTCTCCCCCGCTCTCGTCGACACGCCCTCTGCAACCCCCGAAATTGCGTTATCTGGTCAGGATCTTCGCAGACCGGAAAGAGCCTGACCATTTGGAGCGTTTTTTCGCACTTTTTGGTACACGATCTTCGTTACGAAAAACTTCTGTACCAGCCCACGCTCAGGAAACACACTTTTTGGTACAAAACTTTTCCGACCTCAAGATCCTGCCCAATTTTGACGCTCTCCGGCCGTCCGGATCCAACCGCTACCCCCACCTTCACAACCGGACCGCGAATCACACCTCCAACAGCCCCGAACAAGTCCCGCTACCCTCCGGGTTGCCGCCAAGACCGACAGGCAAGCACCTCCCAAGTCATCGAAGTAACATTTGAACAGGCCACGCTCACAATGCAACCTCGACGTCGGACGTCGAAAGCACAAGGCCCCATACAGAAGCCAGCAACCGCTAGCCATGGCGACGAGCGAAACCGCCCCCTAAATCAGCACTGCATTCGCTTGTAGCCGCCCAACGGCTTCCACCGCGCCGAGCGGGCCGTCTGCATGGCCGACCACGACCATCCCCCGTGCTATCGCTTCAAAGCGCCGTGATCCAGAGGTCAAACGCCATGGCCATCTAGCTATATTTTTTTCCATAGTCCACTCGAAGCATGAGACGATGGAGTTCGAAGCGGCGTATCGCAAGGAGTTTGTGTGTGGAATATCTCGACCCCCCAAGGCCTGGAAGCCCTCGGGTGGGATACCGCCTGGGCGTCGGCGCTCGCCACGCTTGGCGATCCGTCCCTGCAGCCGGCACGAGTGTCGCGCGTGGATCGTGGCATGTGCACCGCGATGACAGGGTCCGCTGAGATACGCCTCGCAACTCCTTTGGGTCTGCAGGTCGCTGTCGGCGACTGGTTAGCTGTGAAGGCCGGCACGAATCACGACAGCACATGGTGCATCGGGGCGGTCCTGCCTCGTCGAGGCGTCTTTCGGCGTTCCACCGGTAAAGGGGCCAACCCGGAGCAGATAGTCGCTGCGAACATAGACACCGTCTTTGTATGCGATGCTCTCGACGCTCGACTCAGTATCCGCCACCTGGAGCGTTTCTTGGTTCTCGCCTTCCAGAGCGGCGCCACCCCGGTCGTGGTGATCACCAAGTCCGACTCGGTCACAGCTGGCGCAGCGGCCCACGCCGTGGAGGCCGTCAAGGCGGTCGCCGAGGGAATCAACGTCGTCATGATCAGCTCAACGACCGGCGAGGGCATCTCCGACATCGCTGCGTTCCTGATCCCGGGACGCACCGTAGCGCTGCTCGGCCTGTCGGGTGCAGGTAAGTCGACGCTGGCGAACCTCCTGGCGGGATCGGAGATCCTCGCGACGGGCGCCGTTCGAAGGGACGGCACCGGGCGCCACACTACGACGCACCGCCAGCTCCTTGTGCTTCCCGGTGGAAGTCTGCTCATCGACACTCCAGGGATGAGGGCACTTTCGGTGCTCGGTGCTGGCGAGGGCGTAGAGCGAGCGTTCACCGACGTAGAAGAGGTCGCCGTGCGCTGCGCCTACCGGGACTGCTCGCATTCGGGTGAGCCGGGCTGCGCTATTGCCGAGGCGGTATCGGAGGGACACCTGGAGTTGAGTCGCGTTGAAAGTTGGCTGACGTTGAAGGCTGGTCCGGGATCCCCGGAACTAGACGCCGCAGGTCGCGACGCTACGAAGCGTGGCGTCGCGCAACGCAAACAGCGTAAGGCCGAGAAAGTCGCCGACCGTCGAGCCGGCAAGGCCTCCACGGTCGAACCGCTACCTGAGTCTGCTAGATCGGCCACCTGAGGCTGCTAGCCACCTGAGGCTGCTAGCCACCTGAGGCTGCTAGCCAGCCGAGGTACGGAGCAGTCGCCGGGCCTCGGGGGTGGAGGCCCTGGTAGCTCCGGTGCAGCGCGGCCTTTTGGCAGCCACGCCACGTTCGAGGTCGAGGAGTGCTTGCTTGACTTTCAGTCCGCCGCCGTAGCCAGTGAGGGAACCGTCCGCGCCGATCACGCGGTGACATGCAATGATGATCGCGATGGGGTTCCGTCCGTTCGCCAAACCGACGGCCCGCGACGCTCCGGGCCGACCGATCGCGCTGGCGATGTCGCCGTACGAGCGAGTCTCCCCGTAGGGAATTTTCTTCAACGCGTCCCACACGACGCGCTGAAAGTCGGTTCCTGCGGGCCGGACGGCCACGTCGAACTCGGTTCGCTCGCCGGCAAAGTAATCATGTAGCTGCTCGGCAACCTCACAGAACGCCGTCGGGTCCTCGACCCAGCCGCGACGATCAGCGGGGGGGTGGGCTACATCCTCCAAGACGAGGTTGGTGAGACTGTCCCCCTCTCCAGCAAGCGTCAGGATTCCGATCGGGCTGTCGAATGTTCGGTAGTAGGTCAGAGCCATGGGCTTTCCTTTGCTGGCCAGTGGTTGATTGGGTGGTTTTGGGTGGCCCAGAGATACTGCACTGCGTATGAACGCCACGGCTGCCAGGCCCGACTGCGCTCGGCGAGTGCTCGTGGAGATGAGGGTAGGCCGACCGTGCGAGCACCTTTTATCACGCCCATGTCGCTTACGGGCATCGCGTCGGGATCACCGAGAGCCCGCATGGAAATCATGTCGAGCGTCCATGGGCCTATACCGGCGATGCGGGCCAACTGGCTGCGGGCGCGCTCCCGGTCGGCCCCGGCGTCAAGGGAGACTGTTCCCTCGGCGAAGGCACCGATCAGGGCGACGAGCGTCCCGCGACGCGTCCTTGGCATGGCCAAGTGTGCTGGGTCGAGGTCCCCAAGAGCTGCCGATGTAGGGAAGATCCGGGTGAGGCCTCCTGTCGGGTCGGCGATCGGAGTGCCGTAGCGTTCGGCGAGGCGGCCTGCGTGCGTTCGTGCGGCCTCGGTCGACACCTGCTGGCCGAGGACGACCCGCAGCGCCATCTCCTCGCCGTCGACGCTGCGCGGGATGCGCCTGCCCGGCGTTCGGGTCACCAGCGCGCCAAGGTGCTGGTCCGCACGCAGGACGTCGGTCACAGCTTCGGGGTCCGCATCGAGGTCGAGCAGTCGCCGGCATCTGGCGATCGCTGTCGGAATGTCGCGCAGGTCGTCGAGGTTCAGGCGGCATGCGACGTGGTCGACCATGGGGGCGAGAGCGACGATGCCCGCGCCGTGCGGGAGGCGAAGCGTCCGACGGTAAGCGCCCGCCCTGACCTCCTCGCAGCCGGGGACGCCGGTAGCGGCCAGGTGACCGAAGAGGCTGGCAGCCTCGAATGGTTGCCGCAGTGCAAGACGAAAGGTAAGACCGCCAGGGGCGGAGGCGAAGGCGGCTTGGCCGCCAGGGGCCTGGTTGCCTGAGCGGCGGGCGGTTGGGGTGGCGCGGCCGGTTGGGGTGGCGCGGCCGGTTGGGGTGGCGCGGCCGGTTGACCTGGCGCGCAGCTCGCTCGGGGCGCAGGCGAAGACCGAGAGAAGCGTGTCGTTGAACTGGCGGACGCTCGCGAAGCCCGCAGCGAACGCAACGTCGGTAAAAGGCATCGCAGTCGTCTCGATGAGCAGCCGGGCCGTCTGAGCACGATTAGCCCGGGCAAGAGCGAGCGGCCCGGTGCCTAGTTCCGCCACAAGGTGACGTTCCACCTGCCTGGGGCTATATCCGAGCTGCGACGCGAGGCCGGATACTCCTTCGCGATCCACGACCCCGTCAGCTATCAGTCTCATCGCCCGGGCGACAACGTCTTTGCGTACGTCCCACTCCGGCGAGCCCGGAGACGCGTCCGGTCGGCACCGTTTGCACGCCCGGTATCCGGCGCGCTGAGCCGCAGCAGCGGTCGCGTAAAACGCAGCGTTTCTTGCGAGGGGTGGCCTCGCCGGGCAGCTCGGTCTGCAGTAGATCCTCGTCGTAGCGACAGCGGTCACGAACCACCCGTCGAAACGGGCGTCCTTGGAGCACACGGCTCGATAGCAACGCTCGAAATCCTCATGCACGACCACAGCGTGCCACCCGCCGACGCCGGGCGCTAGCGGAATTGCGACATCACAGCTGTTGCGAAAGGAGGGCCACCAGCGGCAGGGGTTTCTATCAGTGGGTCATCACCGACTACCGCAAGCGGCCCTAGTCGGCCTTGACCTCCTTCGGCCTGTACTGGTAGCTGCGATGGGTGCGGCCGCCGGCGACCAGGTGGTGCTCACCGGTAATCCACGACGAGGCCGGAGAGCACAAAAACAGCACCATCGCTGCGATGTCCTCGGGGGTTCCTGCTCGCCCGAGAGGGATCGTGGCGACCAGTTCGTCCAGCTTGTCCTCGATGCCTAGGATTTCTCGGTACGCCTCGGTGATCACAGGGCCCGGTGACACGGCATTGACACGGATCCCCCGCTCGGCGAGCTCCAAAGCCAAGGTCTGTGTCATGTTGATGAGCGCCGCCTTCGCCGCAGCATATGGGCCGGTAAAAGGCGAGCCGCGCGTCCCGGCGCCCGAGGTGATGTTGACTATCACGCCTCCTTCGACCATCCGTTTGGCGGCGGCCCTGCACCCCTGGAAGGCGGAGGTGAGGTTGAGCTCCAACTGCGAGCGGAAGACCTCGTCGGGTGTGTCCTCAAGCAGGCGGACGCTCTTGTCGTCGGATCCGCCGACATTGTTGACCCAGATGTCAATGCGGGCGAACTCGCCGAGGGCCCGCGCGGCGAGTTCCTCGGAGAAGTCACGGATATCGCCGTCCACCACGAGAACCCGCCGTGACCGCTCCCTCACCCCGGCCGCCGTGATCTCCAAGTCGCCGACCCGACGTGCGTTTATCACCACGTCGGCTCCGGCGTCGGCGAGAGCCCATGCGATCGCCCGCCCGATGCCCTGCCCCGAGCCGGTGACAACTGCGACACGGCCGTCTAGGCGGAACAGGTCCAGGATGCTCACAGCAGATCCTCGTGCAACTCCGAGGAAATCTGGCCGGGCATCCGGTCTGTGCCGGCAATGGCATCCATCTCAGCAATTGCCACTTCAGCGGTTCCTGTCACTATGAGGTCATCGCCACGAAGCAGACGCACCGAGCAGCGAGCTCGTCTTTCTCCGCCAATGTCAAAAAGCTCGTCGACCTCACCTGACGCTGTGACCGCATCGCCGGCGAGCACGTGGGCATGGAATGAGGCTTCGAGGCGTCTGATCGACCCGTCCCCCGCCCACGCCATCAACATGTTGGCAATGTAGGCGAGGTTGAGCGGCCCCTGGTTGACGGTGCGGCCGCCGTGCGCGGCGTCGCTCACCGACTCGGGGTCCCAGTGGATCGGGTAGGGATCGCGCAGAAGCGCCGCCATCGTCTTCATCCTTTGGGGGTCGACACAGGCGATATGAAGCGAAGGTATGAGCGGCAATGTGCTCAGCGCAGGAACCTCCATCTCGTGGTGACCCGGGCAACCGTGGTCTCCTCCGGGTCGCTCAGCTCGATCACGAAAAATATGTCGTCGTGTGTCACCCGCCCATCGCTTCCTCGAAAGCGCGTGGCCGCGACGACACCGCCGTCACCTCGGTAGACGACGTCCTCCGACATTACAGCCAGGTACTCCCACTCGTAGCCGAGAAGCGTGACCGAGCCGGCCGGACCCCCGCCACAGAGGGAGAAGATCTCGCCAATCGAGGTCGAAGCTGCCTGTATCGGCACATGGAAGAGAACGACCGGGTGAAGCTGCTTACCACTCATCGGCTGTCGCTGCGTGCAGTCGGTGAGCAACCAGTTCTCCCAGCGCTCGACTTTCCGTAAACCCCCGGGGAACCGGTAGCCGACGAGCGCGGCGATTTCCTCGTCGCTTGGGATGCCGATCCGGTCCGGATCGACAGGATCTTGTGTGGCGACGGCGTTCCCGTGACCGTCAGGGATTGACTCTGCGAACCGAGGCACGCCGAGACGGTATCTCACCGGTCGATATGTCCGCCGTGCAAAGTCCGGTAGAGTCCCCGTGTCGTTGACCGGCCGGGGAGGGACATATGAGTAACGAGGCTGTCTGGTTCTGTGACTCGACGGTGGAAGACCGGTTTCCTGCGTGGACCCGCGGAAATGCAGCGGACGTGTTCCCCGAGCCGTTCAGCCCGCTCGGTCTCAGCCTCGTCGTTCGTCAAGGGATGTGCCTCGGTTTGCGGGACGCCTACATCGCTATCGGGGCGCTCGACTGGGACGAGTACGACGAACCGCGACGGCCGGAACTTTGGAAATCGTTCGGCGGCTACCTCTACAACCCGCTGTCGATGACCCGGGTGCTCGGGGCTCGCATGCCGGGCGCGTCGCCGGAGCTGATCGACCGGGCATTCTTCGACGAACGCGACGAGGTCCCGATCTACGAGCACCAGGACTGGCACGACTCGCCCAAGCACGAGGAGAAACTTGCGGAGTCGATGCGCTGGGCGATGTCATCGACATCGCTTCCCCATCTCGACGCCGACAGGGAATTGGCTCTCCAGCTGCGCGTTTCGCGTCCGAACCTTGCGACGTTGACCGATTCTGCGCTGCACGCTCGCGCGCGGGCGATGATGCCCTACGTGGTGCAGACCTTCGAGAACGCGATGATCGTTTCGTCGCTCTCGTCGCTCGGTACCGGTGCTCTAGCGGCGATATGCGAGGAGTTGGGAGACCCGACCTTGGCAATCCGTCTGCTCGCTGGCATCGAGGTCGACTCAGCCGCGCCTGCACACGCGATGTGGGCTCTCGGCCGGCTCGCCCGAGAGTCGGAAGTGGTCAGCGCAGCTTTCGATTTCGTGAACGGCGCTCGGCTCGACAACGGACTCGGCGAAGGGACCGACAACAGGCTCGACGCGGGGATCGGCGGCCTGCTCGACACTCTTCGCGCTTCGGGCGACCCCGACGCAGGCGAGTTCCTGGCAAAGTTCGCTTTGTTTCTGCACGATCACGGGTCGAGAGGGCCAAATGAGTACGACCCGAGGGCGCCATCATGGGAGGCGCGGCCGAGGGCAGCGCTCGCTGCGATCGACCTGATGCGCCGCTCAGACGCGTCGCAGGCACCATCGCGACGCGCTGGCGCAGCCGTCGCTGAGCGTGACCGCGTGATCGACGACATTCGGTTCCGTCTGAAAGCAACTCCGGACACTTCCGCCATGTTCGACACAGCGCTAAGGTCGGCGCAGCTGTTTCTCGCCGGTCGCGAGCGAGCGAAGACGAACGTCGTGCGCGTGATCAACGAGGCTCGTATGGCTCTCTACGAGTACGGCCGGCGTCTAGTCGAGAGCGGCGTCATCGAGGAGGTGGAGCAGGTCTTCATGGTCACCGACGAGGAGCTCGACCCGCTTCGGGCGGACCCGTCGGCCTTTAGCACCATAATCGCGAAGCGTTGGTCGCAGTATCGGCGCCTGTTCGATTTCGAGCCTGCCTTCGTCGTAAACGGCCGGGTCCCGTCGATCGACGACATGGCGAGCCGCGCGACGAAGCAGGTCATGCTGGCGGCTCCCGGCACCGTCCTTCACGGTGCCGCCGGGTCGGGCGGTGTAGCTACAGGACGGGCACGTGTCGTCGTCGACCCGGCCGACCCGTCAGGATTCGAGCCGGGCGACGTGCTGATCGCCCCTCAGACGGACCCTGCGTGGGTTCCGCTGATGGTGCCAGCGGCCGGCGTGGTGGTCAACACCGGCGCACAAGGCAGCCACGCGATGATCGTCTCACGCGAACTGGGAATTCCCTGCGTCGTGTCGGTGGCCGGAGCGACCGATGCAATCCCCGATGGCGCAACTGTCACCGTCGACGGGACATCGGGAACCGTCACCGTGCACTGACCAACTGCCGTTAGGGAGCGCGCCGACCCCCCGGGCGTCACCCGGTCGCAGCGTCACCCGGTCGCAGCGGCCACCACTTCTCGCACCCGTGCGTCGGCCAGCTGTGCCGACATCGTCGGTGGCATCGCTGCGAGAGCCGGGGTGATCACCTCGGGGCCCACCCAGGTGAGAGCGCCTATTCGATGCAGAACGCTGATGACCCCGACGAGGTCGAACACCCCGTCTCCGGGCAGGCGGCGATTCATCGTGTCCTCCCGAACGTCGGGAAGAGGGTCTGGACCTGCGTCGGAGACCTGGACAGAGAAGATTCGCTCGCCTGGTATTGTCTCGAGCAATCCGAAGTCGGGATCGCTGCGAAAGAAGTGCCAGGTGTCAAAGCACAGTCCCCCATTCGGGTGGTCCGCTGTGCGTACTATGTCCCATCCTGCGGCCAGGGTGGCGATGGCGCTGATAGGCATGAACTCCAGATGCGCCTGCGCCCCGAGATCCCCGGCTTTGTCACAGATGTCCGCAAACGACGATGCCAGGCGGTCAAGTGAGGCGTCGTGGGTTGGCTGGCCGATCAGATTCACGGACGCGACGCCTAGGTCGGCGCACATGCGCAAGATTTCGTCGGTGCTGAAGCGGCCGAATCGTGATCCCGGGTGCGGCATCCCCCCGTACCAGTTGACGAGAGGGTCCATGATGATGTCGTATCCGCGGTCACGGATACGGCGACCAAGATCGGCTGCGGTGACGCCGTCCCCCGCAGCCGACTCGACATCGGGCGGTGTCACGGAGAACCGTTTGACGTCGACCGTGCCCGCAGCGTCGAGACGCTCGAGCACCGGGGTGGAGAATCCGACCGTGCCCGCCCACATGACCCAACCGCCGCTAGGTACCGCCATGCCGGGTGCTCCCTCGCTCGTCTTGCCGACCTGGGGAACCTTACATCGCGTGTCAGTAGGTACTACATCTATTCGCGGTAGCCGGTCAGTCAGGCGCCCCAAATTATTTGAGGAGCTACCGCATGCCGAATACAAAAGAGCCCTGTTAGTGTCATGATTGTAAGGCTGTGCTAATCGTTGCTCTGGTCCCTTGGCGACGTCCCACCACGCAGTGTGAGGAAGGTCGATGGAAACCCTGAGGCAGCACGAGTCGCCGGCGAGCTATCGGATCCTAGCTGCTCAGATGCGAGCCGCAGGGCTTCTTGACAAGCGCCCTGCCTACTATGCCGTGAAGATCACTCTGACCGTGGCCGCCTACTTCGCCGGATGGGTCGCCGTCGTGTTGGTCGGCAACTCCTGGATGACACTGCTCTGTGCTGCAGGGCTCGCCGTGGTGTTCACACAGGTAGCGTTTATAGGCCACGACGCCGGACATAACCAGATTTCATCGTCGCGGCGGTTCAACCAGCTGATCGGACTGCTTAGCGGGAACCTGCTGACAGGTATGAGCCTTGGATGGTGGGTCCCCAAGCACAACGCACACCACGCCCACCCGAACGAGCCTGACCGCGACCCCGACATCGGGCCTGGAATCCTGTCGTTCAGCTTCACGCCGCGCGACGCAGCCCGGCGTTCCGGCGTCAGCCGGTTCGTCGCCCGAAACCAGGTCTGGTTGTTCGTTCCTCTCCTTGTAATCGAGGGTATCGGGCTGCACATCACCAGTGCCGACTGGCTTGCGAGGCGCCGGGACCGGACTGCCGTCACCGAGGCAATCCTCATCTTCACGCACGTCGCGCTATTCGCGACGATTGCCTTCTCGGTACTCTCGCCGCTTCGAGCCGTCGCATTTATAGCGCTCCAGCAGGGTCTTTTCGGTCTGTATCTCGGCTGCAGCTTCGCCCCCAACCACAAGGGGATGCCGACACTCGACAACGATGCACCGATGTGCTTCGCCGCCCGGCAGGTCGTCACTGCACGCAACGTGACCGGGGGCGCAGTAATCCATTTCCTTCTGGGCGGCCTCAACTACCAGATCGAGCACCACCTATTTCCCGCCATGTGCCGCCCGAACCTCGCGAAGGCCCAGAGCCTCGTACGCGCTTTCTGCGTCGAGGAAGGTCTGCCGTACGCGGAGACCGGCCTTTTCAGCTCTTATCGTATGGCTCTGCGCCATCTGGCGATGGTGTCCCAGGCCGCCTAGCCCACGTCGAGGCGCAGTGTCCGCCACACCGGCGAACCCTCCTCGTCGGATGCCGCCAGGTCAACTTCGCCGAGGATCGCCGCGTCGTGCCAGCCCTCTGGGTCGTCTAGGACCTGGCGAACCTCGAAGCACCCCGGCGACTCGACGACGGCGAACCAAGCCGCAGAGCGGGCATCCCCGCCCGTTAGGATGCTCTCGTGAAGCGCGAAGTACGCTGCGAGCGCGTCCGTCCAGCCGGCAGCGTCGAGGCCACCCGGCGCTTCTGAGTCGACGAGGGCGCCAACGTCGCGTCGAGCCGCCAGCTCGACCCGGCGGAACGCGGCGTTTCTGACCATCACCCGGAACGCCCTGGTGTTGGCGGTGACAGGCGGCGGCTTCGCCGGGCCGGCCTCGATCTCCGCCGCGATAGCCGCAAACGTTTCCGCGCCGCCGTGTGACACTCCGTCGCCTGCGAGGCTCGCCCCGGCGGCTGTGAGGCTGCGCCACTCGTCGATGAGGCTTGAGTCGACCTGTCTAACGAGTTCGCCCAGCCATTCGGTGACGTCGAGAAGGTCGTCGGTCTTTAAGTCCTCGGGGACGCTACGAACGAGGCCTTTGTAGACGTCGGTGAGGTAGCGCAGCACCAGGCCCTCCGAACGGGTGAGTCCATAGTGGGCGACGTACTCCGAGAAGGTCATTGCCCGCTCGTAGAGTTCGCGCGCCACGGACTTGGGGGCGATGTTGAAGTCCGCTGTCCAAGGGTGCTTGTCCCGGTAGACGTCGAAGAGCTCGTAGATCCAGTCGCGCAGCGGTTTCGGGTATTCGAGCTTGTCGAGCGCCGCTATGCGGTCGTCGTATTCGACGCCGGCCGCTTTCATCGCCGCCATCGCCTCGGCTTTCACCCGGTCAAGCTGGGCGGCGAGGATCGGTCCCGGATTGGCGAGGGTCGACTCGACGACGCTCACCACGTCCAAAGGCCACGTCGGCGCTGAGGCGTCTAGACGCGGGACTGCCTCGAGGACGAGTGGGCTGAGCGGCGCGTCCAGTGCGAAGTCCTCTTGCAGGTTTCGGGTCACCCGCACGAGTCGCCCTTTCTCGTCGGGTTCGTCAAGGCGTTCGAGGGCTCCTGCGGCGAGCAGTGAGCGGTATATCGATATCGCACGCCGGGCGAGGTGCCTCCTGGCGCGCGGCGGCTCGAAGTTGTGCCGGACGAGACGTGTAAGGGCAACGCAGCCGTCGCCGGGCCGGTCGAGAACGTTGAGCACGGTGGCATGGCCCACTTTCAGCTGAGCGACCAACGTCTCAGGTGGTGAGGCAACCAGCTTGTCGAAGGCCGCCTCGTCCCAGGCCACGTATCCTCTGGGTGGCTTCGCCTTCACCAGCTTGCGCGACCGTCGCGGGTCACCGGCGACCTTTTTGGCCGCCTGCTCGTTGTCGATCACGTGCTCGGGGGCTTGCAGGACGACGAGACCTGAGCTGTCGTAGCCGGCACGCCCGGCACGCCCGGCGATCTGGTGGAACTCCCTCGCGCTCAGTAGCCTCGACACCGACCCGTCGTACTTGGCCAGCCCTGACAGTACGACGGTGCGCAACGGCAGGTTGACACCCACCCCCAACGTGTCTGTTCCGACCACTACACGAAGCAGGCCTGCCTTGGTGAGACGCTCGACCAGACGCCGATATTTGGGCAGCATGCCGCCGTGGTGCACGCCGATACCGTGACCCAATATCCGCGACAGTGTCCTTCCAAATCCGGGCGCGAACGGGAAGCCGATCAGCTGCTCTGCGATGGCCTCGCGCTGGGGTCGTGTGCTAACTTTCGCCGAGGTGAGCGCCTGAGCCTGAGCGAGCACCTGGGCCTGGGTGAAGTACACGACGTAAAGGGGTGCCTGGTCGGCGGCGAGGAGCGACTCGACCGTCTCGTGCAGGTATGTCCTGCGGTATTCGAAGCTGAGGGGAACCGGTCGTGTAGTCGAGCGGACCACCGCCACCGGCCGCCCGGTGCGTTCGGTGAGTCCCCGCTGTATCGCAGTTGTGTCACCGAGCGTGGCGGACATGAGGACGAACTGAGCTTCTGTCAGTTCTAGTAGCGGCACCTGCCATGCCCATCCCCGATCGGGGTCGCCGTAGAAGTGGAACTCGTCCATTACAACCTGGCCAATGTCGGCCGCTGCGCCACTTCGAAGGGCCATGTTGGCGACGATCTCGGCTGTAGCGCACACGACCGGGGCGTTTGCGTTGATCGTGGCGTCACCAGTGAGCATCCCGACGTTGGCAGCGCCGAGTTCGCCGCACAGAGCGAAAAATTTTTCCGAAACTAACGCTTTGACTGGTGCGGTGTAGAACGTCCGTCGACCGCATGCCAACGCAGCCACATGCGCGCCCAAAGCAATGAGGCTCTTGCCCGAACCTGTCGGTGTATTGACAATGACATGGGCGCCCGCGAACACCTCCAGGAGCGCTTCCTCCTGCGCTGGGTAGAGGCTCAGCCCCTGAGCGGCGACCCAGGTGATAAAACCTTCGAGCGCTTCGTCGCTTGGCACTTGCCCGCCCGACAGAGGCGAGCTTGCGATCGGTCTAGCTTCACTCAAGGGGTGCCACCAGGCGGTATCCTACCGCCGGGTCGCTTTGAAGCAGCTTGCCGTCGTGGTCACCGAGCTTGCGACGTATGCGGTACGCGTACACTTTCAGGTAGTGGAGTTCCTTCGTGTACTGCGCTCCCCACACGTTCTCGAGGATCATCCGGCGCGTGCAAACCTTGCCGACGTGGCGTGCGAGGAAAGCCAGGAACTCGAACTCCTTTGGCGCCAGGTCGACAGCGCTGCCGTCGAGGGTGGCCTCACGGTGCACAAGGTCGAGGCGCAGCGCTCCCACCACCACTTCTGCCGGCCCGTCGCCGGCTTCGTCGCTCGGACGGTGCCGTAGCGCCACCTGGAGGCGGGCGTTGAGCTCCCTCATGCCGAACGGTTTCGTCACATAGTCGTCGGCGCCCTGGTCGAGAGCTTCCACCTTTCGGTCCTCGGAGCCGTCTGCGGAGAGGACTATGACCGGCACCTGGCTCCACGCTCGCAGCCGGGAGCAGACCTCCAAACCATCCAGGTCAGGCAGGCCCAGATCGAGGACGATCACGTCAGGTGATCGGATCGCCGCCTCCGCCAGTCCGGCCAAGCCCGTGTCGGCAGTCCGAACGGCGTTGCCGAGCGCTTCGAGACCGACGCGGCACACGCGAAGCAGGTCGGCGTCGTCGTCAATGATGAGAATCTGCGCCAAGCTTCATCTCCTCGGAGATCGGGGCCACCGTAGCAAGCGTAAAACAGAACATGGCGCCGCCTCCGGGCGCCTCCGACACCCAGATGTGTTGACCGTGGGCTTCGACGAAAGTCTTCGCGATCGTGAGACCGAGCCCGGCGCCGGCGTCGTCGTGGCGGCGGGAGAAAAGCTCGAAGACCTCGTTTCGCCGCTCGGCTATCACGCCCGGCCCACGATCGATGACCGACACCTTTACCCTGTCGTCGCCTTCGATGGCGGCGCGCACAACTACGGGAGTTGCCTTGGGGCTGTAGCGCAGGGCGTTCTCGAGGAGGTTTATGAGCACCCTCGAGATGAGCACCTCGTCGGCATCCACGAACGGCAGGTCGCCTCGTGTCTCGACGGTAATCACATGGCCGCGATGATCAAGCGCGTCCAGCGCGCCGGCGAGTAGCTCGTCGACCGAGGTTACCGACCAGCGAGGCGTCAGGACACCGGCTTGGATACGGCTCATGTCGAGCAGGTTCTGCACGAGATGGGCAAGTCTGTCAGCCTGGACGTCGATCAGCTTCACAAGCGTGCGGGTCGCTTCGGCGTCGAGGTCCAGTTCGGAGTCGGCGAGGGTCGACGATGCGCCTTTTATTGTCGTGAGTGGTGCTCGAAGATCATGAGAAACCGCTCCGACCATCGTCTTTGCGAGGCGTGCAACCTCCTCGGCGAGCCGGCTCTGCAACGCCTTGTCGCGCAGCTGCACCCGCTCTACCGCTAATGCGATGTGGTTCGCGAATAGCATCAGCGGCGCCCTCCGATCCGCCTTGACGACGTCCGAACTCACTACGAGCAGACCGACAGGCCGGCCGGCGGCCGCCAATGCAATGACGAACAGGCCGTCATGCTCGAACGGACTGACCCCGAGACTGGTCAGCTCGCCGGCCTTCGGCAGCACACGGCGCAGCTGGTTGTCCGAGAGGTCTTGCCCTTTCGAAGCAGCAACGGTGAGGTTGCCGTCGTCTGGGAGCAATAGCACCACCTGGCGCGCCCCGAAGACGTCGGCGACCGTGCTGACCACCGAGGAGAGCAGCACGTCGAGTGACCTGTCCTCGACCAGCATTCGCGACAGCTCGAACAGCTCCGCTATCTCGCGGCCTTGACGGCGGGCCTCGCTTCGAGCCGAGTTCATTCGCGCTACGACCTGCGACACGAGGAGCATCACGGCGCCGTACACCCCGAGCGCCACCCAGTTCTGCGCCGCCCCAACCCACAACGTGAGATACGGCGGGATAAAAAAGAAGTCGTATACGAGAAAGCCCGCCACCACGCTGCACACCCCAGCAGCTAGACCTCCGACAACGACGCCGATGACAACCGGCACCACGAGCACGAGTGCGGTGGTCGCAGGACTTAGGTGGCTTCGCAGCGGCACCATCGCCGCTGTGAGCACAACGATGGCTGCAAGCGAGGCCGCCAGGCCAACCAGCCAGCGTCTCAATTGCCACCTCCGCAGTCCGTTCTCTGGTCAATCGTTGCTTGGCGGCCGTGGTGGCCGCAACTCGGCGGACTCCCGCTCGGCCTCGGGGGATCTGCCGTTCCTGGCGATGATGTGCATGTCGAGCCCCGCCTCGGCCGCTCGGTGCGAGAGTCGCCTTACGACCGAGCCTCCCCCGCTCAGCTGCTGCCAGCGGGTTCGCTGGCTCGACCCGATTACCAGCTGGGTTATCTGCTCACTTCGCGCGAAGGCGATGAGCGCTTCCACCGGATCGTCGCCGTCTATGTCGTGCCAGGTGGCCCCGACGTCGATCGCCACCTGACGCCGCTTTTCGAGACGCCCGGCGTCGGCCTTCGACGACGTGTCTCCGCCCTTTACATGCACAACGTGCAGTTCCGCCTTGAGACGTGCAGCTATGCGCGAGGCGCGACGTACGACGGTGTCGCTTCCCGAAGATGCGGTCACCCCGACCATGATGCGCTCTGAGGTCTCCCACACCACGTCGGTGCGCGAGCGGCGCAGGTACTCCAGGAGCTCCTCCTCCGTCTCGTCGGCCACGAATCGCAGGGCGAGCTCACGTAGTGCTGTCAGGTTGTCGGCGCGAAAAAAATGCCCGAGTGCCTGGGGCACCCTCTCCGCAGGGTAGATGTTCCCGTGGAGCATCCGACGGCGAAGCTGCTCGGGCGACGAGTCCACAAGCTCTATCTGGTCGGCGCGCCGTACCACCCAGTCGGGTACGCGTTCACGGACCTTCGCCCCGGTGATCCGTTCCACTGCGTCGGCGATGCTTTCGAGGTGCTGGATGTTGACCGTGGTGATCACGTCGATGCCCGCCTCGAGCAACGCTACGGCGTCCTGCCAGCGCTTCTCGTGACGGCCCGACCCCGGAACGTTCGTGTGGGCGAGCTCGTCGACGAGCACCACTTTCGGGCGACGGGCGAGGACCGCGTCGAGGTCCATCTCCTCCAACACGGTGCCCCGGTACTCGACACGGCGGCGCGGGACCACCTCCAACCCTGCGGTCAACGAGCGCGTCACCGGTCGGCCGTGTGACTCGACGAGACCGATGACGATGTCGGCCCCGCGACGCCGACGTCGTTGCGCCTCGTCGAGCATCGCGACTGTCTTGCCGACTCCGGGCGCCGCGCCGAGGTACACCCGGAAATGGCCGGCGGCTTCCACCAGGTCCCTGGTCTCTCGGGAGTCTCCAGCGCCCGGCCTGTGAGCGGGACTCGACTCGAAGTCGATGTCGGGTTCAGTATCGATGTCGGGTTCAGTATCTATGTCCAGCTCAGTGTCTATGTCCACGTCGAAGCCCATGTCGGGATCCGTGGCGGTGAGGCGCCTGTCAGCAATCGGACGCGGCGGCGGAGGCGGCACCGTCTCGATAGACGACGCCGGGTCACCGAGCCGGTACAACGGATTCCACATGACTATCCGGTCTCCGTCGATGCTCGCCGTACCCTCGGCGCTGCATCGCGCGTCTACCGACAGGCCCGGGATCGCCGTCCTGCCGACGAAGAGCAGGTCGAGCTGGCCGGTCCCGTCGTCGAGAGTGCAACGATACGTAGGCCGCTTCAGCGTCGTAGTCTGCTCGACGGCGGTGATCACACCGGAGACGACGAATCTCTCCCGGGGCCGACCATCCGCGATCCTCCTTACCGGAAGTCGGCCGCCTGGCGTAGTCCCTGTTGAGAACTCGAACGTGCTCACTTGATCTTCGCAAGCGCCTCGTTGAGCTGGAGGACATCGATGTAGCTGCTACCGAGGAAACCGAACTGGGCGCTGTGGGTCTCTTTGGCAATAAGCTTGCTGAGCACCGTTGGGGAGATGCCAGTCGCCTTGGACACCATCGGGATCTGCGCCGTCGCGTCGGCCGGTGTGATGTCGGGGTCCAGACCGCTACCCGAGGTGGTCACCAGGTCCGTCGTCGGGTTGACGCCACGAGCGTGCCAGTAGGCGATAAGTTTACGGGTGTTAGCCACCAGAACCTTCGAGCGCGGGCCGAGGTTGGTCGCTCCCGATCCTCCGCTCACCCCGTTGGCCACGAGCGGGTTGTCGCCGCCTGAGACGCCGTTCTTCGCGTTCGGGGCATAAGGCCCGAGGGCGTCCGGACGGCCCTGGAATACGCAGCTGCCCAACGGGTGCCCCGGGCAGCGGGTCAAGGCCCAATTCTGTCCGATCAACGTCGAGCCGTTTGCGCTGAGCGAGCCGTTCGCCTGGGACGAGAAGAATGCCTGACCGATACCGGTCAGTGCGAGAGTGTAACCGAAGCTGCAGATGACGATGAAGACCACTGTGACAGCGACGGCGCGGCGTATGTTGACGAAAAGGTGGGTACGCATCAGTGGAAGGCTCCAGTAGCGGCTAGAAGCAGGTCGATCAGCTTGATGAACACGAACGGGACGATGATCCCGCCGACGCCATAGATGAACACGTTGCGCCTCAGGATTGCAGCCGCCCCCGACGGGCGGAACCTCACTCCTCGAAGTGCAAGCGGGATGAGAGCCACGATAACGAGGGCGTTGAATATCACAGCAGACAACACGGCCGTCTGGGGGCTGTGCAACCCCATGATGTTGAGCGAATTGAGCTGCGGGTAGCTCACCGAGAACAGCGCCGGGATAATGGCGAAGTACTTCGCCACGTCGTTTGCTATCGAGAAGGTGGTAAGCGCCCCTCGAGTGATGAGAAGCTGCTTTCCAATCTCGACGATGTCAATCAGCTTCGTCGGATTGGAGTCGAGGTCGACCATGTTGCCGGCCTCTTTGGCGGCAGTGGTGCCAGTATTCATAGCCACACCGACGTCGGCCTGCGCGAGCGCTGGCGCGTCGTTGGTGCCGTCACCGGTCATCGCCACAAGCTTGCCGCCCTCCTGCTCGCTTCGGATCAGGTTCATCTTCGCTTCGGGGGTCGCCTCGGCCAGGAAGTCGTCCACGCCCGCCTCCTGGGCGATAGCCGCGGCAGTCAGAGGATTGTCCCCGGTAATCATCACGGTCCGGATGCCGATAGCCCTCATCTGCTCGAAGCGTTCCCTGATACCCTGCTTGACGACGTCTTTCAGCTCGATGACGCCGAGCAACTCACTTCCGTCCGCCACGGCGAGCGGCGTAGCCCCCGACCGGGAGATCCGCTCCACGATAGCGTCGAGCTCTGTTGACCCGGCGCCTCCCTGGCTGACGACCCAACGTCCGATGGCTTCCGCTGCCCCTTTGCGTATCTGGCGGCCGTCGACGTCCAGCCCGGACATGCGGGTATGTGCGCTGAAAGGCACGAACGTTCTATCGACGCCGAGCTCACGCTCGCGGATGTTGAACCGCTGCTTTGCGAGCACCACGATCGAGCGGCCCTCAGGCGTCTCGTCAGCCAGGGACGCCAGTTGAGCAGCCGCGGCCAGCTCTTCTTCACTGTGGCCACCTACTGGGTAGAACGCCGATGCCATCCGGTTGCCGAGGGTGATAGTGCCGGTCTTGTCGAGCAGCAACGTCTGCACGTCGCCTGCGGCTTCGACCGCGCGGCCGCTCATGGCAAGCACGTTTCGCTGTACGAGACGGTCCATACCAGCAATGCCGATCGCGGAGAGTAGAGCCCCGATCGTCGTCGGAATGAGGCAGACCAATAGCGAAATGAGGATCACCACCGACACCGATGCCCCTGCGTAACTGCCGAAGGGCTCCAGCACCACTACAACCGGAATGAACACGATCGTCAACGCAGCAAGCAAGATGGTGAGCGCTATCTCGTTGGGCGTCTTCTGGCGTTGCGCACCTTCGACGAGGCTGATCATGCGGTCCAGGAAGGTCTTGCCGTGCTCCGCGCTGATCGACACGACTATGCGGTCGGAGAGCACACGAGTGCCGCCCGTCACAGCCGAGCGGTCACCGCCGGACTCGCGGATCACTGGAGCAGACTCGCCTGTGATAGCCGACTCGTCGACCGAAGCGACACCCTCGATTATCTCGCCGTCAGAGGGGATGACATCTCCCGCCTCGCAAACGACGAGGTCGCCCTTTGCGAGATCGGCCGCAGCGACGGTCTCTTCGCTTCCGTCAGCTCGCAACCTTCGGGCCGCGGTCTCCACGCGAAGCCGGCGAAGGCTGTCTGCCTGTGCCTTGCCACGACCTTCTGCTATCGCCTCGGCAAAATTCGCGAAATAGACGGTGAGAGCTAGCCACACGGTGATGAGCCACCGGAACAGGTCCGGGTGAGCTATTGACTCTATGAGTGTCACCACAGTCCCGACGAGTACCACGAACATCACAGGGTTCTTGACCTGCACCCGAGGGTCGAACTTCGCGAGACCGCCGAGCGCGGCACGACCGAGAATCTCCCGGTCGAACAAGCTAGTGCTCCGCCCGACACCAGCGCCTAGGGGATGGGCGCCAGGAGGACCCTCCGGTACCTCCATCACGCGATCATCAACGCCATTCATATGAATCGACCTCCGGGTAGGCAGCGAGCAAGACAAGTGGGCCCCGCGAGCGGTGACTTGCGCATCAGAAGAACTTTCCGTGCGAAAGAGCTTCGATGACCGGTCCGAGCGAGACTGCGGGGAAGAACGTCAAGGCGCCGACGATCAAGATGACACCGATCAGCAGGCCGATGAAGATCGGTTTGTCGGTGCGGAAGGTCCCAAGTGATTCCGCTACGACCTCCTTGGCCGCCAGCGCCCCGGCCAACGCCAGGACCGGGACCATGATCCCGAAGCGCCCAAGAAGCATGGCCACCGATGTCATCACGTTGTAGAAGGCCGTGTTGGCGCTCAGTCCGCCGAAAGCAGAGCCGTTGTTGTTGCCCGCCGAGGTGAACGCGTAGAGGATCTCCGAGAAGCCGTGCGGACCAGAGTTGAGCGGGCCGGCCCGCCCCGCATGGATCGCAGCGGCGATACCCGTGATGATCAACACGACAACGGGCATGACGAGCACCCCAAGAGCGGCGAGTTTCACCTCCCTGGCCTGGATCTTCTTTCCCAGGTACTCCGGCGTTCGCCCGATCATCAACCCCCCGAGGAAGACCGTGATGATCGCAAAGAGCAGCACGGTATAGAGTCCGCTGCCAACCCCTCCCGGAGTGACCTCGCCGATCATCATCCCGGTGAGCAGAGCGAACCCGCCCATCGGGGTGAACGAGTCGTATGCGGAGTTCGCCGAGCCTGTCGACGTCTGCGTCGAAGCGACACCGAACAGAGCCGACGAAGTGTCGCCGAATCGGACCTCCTTGCCCACCATGTTGCCAGTCGGCTGTGCCGTAAGGCCTGCGGCGGCGACCGCCGGGTTCGCCTGGTGCTCCGCCACCGTCGCTATAGACAGCCAACTACCGAAGATTATGACCATCGCCGCAAGAATCGTCGCACCTTGACGGATGCTGCCCACCATCTTGCCGAAGGTGTAGGTGAGCGCTACCGGAATCGCCAGAAGCAAGGCGATAGACAGGAAGTTTGTGAGCCCCGTCGGGTTCTCGAAGGGGTGAGCCGAGTTGGCGTTGAAGAAACCACCCCCGTTTGTGCCGAACTGCTTGATCACCTCTTGCGATGCGACCGGTCCCCGAGCTATGACCTGTTTGACACCGTTGAGTGTGTCGGTGACCGTCGCTGGGCCAGAAAGTGTCTGGATGGCCCCCTGGGCTATGAAGATGATCCCCGCGACGAACGCTATAGGTAGGAGGATGTACAGGCACCCGCGTACCAGGTCGACCCAGAAGTTGCCGATCGTCTTGGATCCCTTTCGAGAGAACCCCCTGATGAGCGCGACCGCCACTGCGATGCCGACCGATGCGCTGAGAAAGTTCTGCAGCACTAAAGTGCCCATTTGAGACATGTAAGACATCGTCGACTCACCGGCGTAGGCCTGCCAGTTCGTGTTCGTGACAAACGACACAATTGTGTTCCAAGAAAGGGCGGGTGTAACGCCGGGCAGGTGCTGGGGGTTAAGGGGAAGGCTTCCCTGCAAGCGAAGCAGCACGTATCCGATCAGAAGTACAACTCCGGTGAAGACGATCAGCGACGCCGCGTAGCGCTGCCACGACTGTTCGACCTCGGGGTCGACACCTATCGCGGCGTAGATCGGCCGCTCGACGAAGCGCAGAAAGCGCGACCTCCCCTCATAGACCGCAGCCATGTAGGAGCCGAGAAAGCGCCAGGCGACGGCGAGAACCGCGACGAGCGCGACGATGGTAAGGGTAAGACCCATCAGAAGCGCTCAGCTTTGAGCAGTGCGAAGCCCACATAAAGGAACATCACGATCGACAGCGCCAATAGGACGCCCTCGGCGACGGTCATACCCGCTCCAGTCCCCATACAAGGGCGAGCATTGCCGCTACGAAGGCGACAACGCCCAGTACAACTATTAGGTCAGCCATGCTTCGATGATTGCCCGTGTCTCGGTGACTACGGGGTGGACATAAGCCGAGTTGGGGTGAACAAAAGGTGAACGGCGGCTTCATGGAGGGCCACAGCGCGTAGCGATTCGAACTGCCCAAAAGAATTCTGCCAGTAGTACGAAACCGTACCGTACTGTGATGGACATGGAGCAGGCGGTGATCACTACAAGCAGGGGTGAAACCCGTGAGCAGGAGATCCTTGACACGACCCTTGACCTGATCGCCGAGGTCGGCTACGACCGTATGAGCATGGACCTGCTCGCGGCACGGGCCAGGGCGAGCAAGGCGACGCTTTACCGTCGCTGGCCTGGAAAAGCGCCTCTCGTAGCTGAAGCTGTGCGCCGTCGTGTCTGTGCGGTCACGTTCCAGGCGCCCAATACCGGCAGCCTCCGAGACGATCTTTTGGCAGCGATACGCGACAAACGCGACATGCTGAGTGGTCAGGACGGCCCGCTGTTTGTTGGCCTGATGATGGCCGCACAGAACGACACCGAATTGGCGTCACTTCTACGTGAGCAGTTCAGCGCAGACAAGGCGGCCGTCGGAGAAACACTCCTATCCCGGGCAATTGCCCGCGGCGAGATTCCTCCCGGCGCGAACCCTGGATTGGTAACCGAGATCGTCTCGGCGCTTCTCATGACACGCCTGCTGGTAATGGGCCAACCGCTCGACGACGACTATGTCGCTCACGTCGTCGACGACATCCTGCTTCCCACCCTGCGCGCCTGCCCACCTTCCAATCCCTAGGCGCACTCGCGCCGATTCCCACAATCACATGACGACAGGAGTACCCCGATGAGTTTATCGACGCGCGCCGAGCCGGGCTTTTCGCCCGACGGGCTCGACTATCAGACAAACGACCAGGATCCGAAACGCTGGCTCGCGCTGGCAATAATTGCGATATCGCAGCTGATGATCGTCCTCGACGGTTCGATAGTCAATATCGCTCTTCCGTCGGCCCAGCATGCTCTCCACATCTCGACTGCGAACCGCCAGTGGGTGATCACTGCCTATACGCTGTCCTTCGGAGGCCTCCTGCTTCTAGGAGGACGCGTCGCCGACTACCTCGGCCGCAAACGGGTGTTCATCGTCGGCCTCATCGGCTTCGCCACCTCGTCGGCCATAGGTGGCCTGGCACCCAACGCCGCCGCACTATTCGGAGCGAGAGCGCTTCAAGGTGCCTTTGCTGCATTGATGGCCCCGGCTGCCTTGTCGTTGATCTCGGTAACCTTCACCGAAGCCCACGAGCGTGCACGGGCGTTCGGCGTCTACGGGGCGATTTCCGGCGGTGGTGCAGCGATAGGCCTGATCGCCGGAGGCGTTCTCACGCAATACGCCTCGTGGCGTTGGTGCCTCCTCGTCAACGTTCCTGTTGCAGTGTTCGCCGCCAGCGCAGCCCTCTACGTAGTGCGCGACACTCGGCCCGAAAGGGCGCAGAGGCACTACGATCTCCCCGGCGCCCTGACTGCGACGCTTGGACTTGTGGCACTCGTCTACGCATTTACGAAGGCCGAGACGGGCGGATGGCTATCAGCGGGCACGCTGGGTTTCCTCGGCGGGGCGTTGGTGCTCCTCGCAGCGTTCGTCGCACTGGAACTTCGCTCCGACCATCCGCTGCTGCCGCTTCGTGTCGTCGTGGACCGCAACCGCGGTGGGTCGTACCTCACGTCCCTGCTCGCAGGTCTAGCGCTGTTCGGGATGTTCCTGTTCCTGACGTTCTACCTGCAGGGCACGCTTCATTACTCGGCGCTCAAGTCCGGCTTCGCATTCCTGCCCTTCTCGCTCGGCATCATCGTCAGCGCCACCGTCGCAGCACAGCTTCTACCTCGCTTCGGCCCGAGAGCCCTCATGGTCACCGGAATGCTCATGGCGACCGCAGGGCTGATCCTCTTCACCGGTATCGGGGTCCACTCCAGCTACGTCACACACGTCCTGCCTGCGGTCGTCATAATCAGCCTCGGTATGGGCCTCGTGTTCGTACCGCTCAGCAGCACGGCGCTTACGGGCGTCGACGAGCGCGACGCTGGCGTGGCGAGCGCTTTGGTCAACACAACCCAGCAGGTCGGCGGGTCACTAGGCACAGCATTGCTCAACACTGTCGCCGCAACCGCTACGACCACCTACCTGCGCTCGCACGGCGCGACTTCAGCCATTAAGGCTGCGGGAATCGTGCACGGCTACAGCGTGGCGTTCACCCTGAGCGCCATCCTGCTCGGGGTAGGCGCGATCACGGCGCTGCTGCTGATCCGCCCGAATACCGTTAGATATAGCGAACGAGTCGACCAGCAAAGCGGCGAACGACCAGCACTCGAGCCGATCTGACGGGCGGCAACCGGGGGGGTGCCCGTGCGGGGTGCCCGTGCGGGGTGCCCGTGCGGGGTGCCCGTGCGGGGTGCCACACCTGACGCGCCAAGCATCGCCGCCCGCAGTCCGGCTTTGCGAAGAAGAAGGTCTTTCGCCGGAACCAGATACGCCGCCAGCACCCCCGGGGACCGCTATGCGGAACCAGTGCTGGGCCACCCCGTCGTCTACAGCCGTCTACAGCCGTCTACAGCCGTCTACAGCCCGGTCGCGTTCGCCCGCCCCGAACCATCTGGCTGCTCTCGCGGCCGCAGCGAGCTCCTCATCTGCCCTCGACGACCGTCAAATTTGGTCAGGATCCTCGCGGCTCGGACACAGCCTGACCATTTGAAGCGTTTTTTCGCACTTTTTGGTACACGATCTTCGTTCCGAAAAAATCCTGTACCAGCCCTCGCTCGGAAAACGCACTTTTTGGTACAAAACTTTTCCAACTTCAAGATCCTGACCAAATATGACGGTTACCGGCACCCCCCCGAACGCTCGCAGCGTGCATGCACCATGCCCGACGGCACCCACAAGCTCGGAGTAGAGGAGTTCAGTCAAGCGAGCTGGGATCCCCAGCGTATGAGAGAATGAAAGGTGCGCTACGCGTACAAGGAGGGAAATCGATGGCCAGGGTAAGCACGTATCTCAACTTCGAAGGCAACGCCGAAGAAGCGTTCGAGTTCTACGCCAGTGTGTTCGGCACTGAACTGGTGGCACCGATCCAGCGGATGGGCGACGTGGCGAGCGACCCGAACCGGCCTGCGATGCCCGAAGGCGAGAAGCGCTTGGTGATGCATGCCGAACTCCCGATCCTGGCTGGCCATGTGATCATGGCTACCGACATCGTGGAATCCATGGGCCACCAGTTAAGAGTTGGCAACAACACCACGATCAACCTCGAACCGGACAGCCTCGCCGAAACCCAGCGGCTCTACGACGCGCTCTCCGTTGGGTCAAGCGAAGGAATGCCCCTCACCGAAATGTTCTGGGGGGCGACTTGGGGTACCTGCCTGGACCGCTTCGGGATCCGGTGGATGTTCAACTTCGCGCCTGCGCCTGGCTAGCGCTCGGAGCCACCCGGGGGGTCCGGACGTCGAGCGCCCATCCGTTCACCCACCCGGAGTCGTATACCTGATATGCGATCTGTCCGACTTGGCGCAACGCGGGGCCTGACCAGTTCGCGGCGGGTGACCGGGCAGCGGGGTCTTGCTGTGAACGTTCTCGCTTTGGTTGGCGCTGTGCTCTTGGTCCTTTCTGCACTCATCCACCTTCACCTGTGGTCCCAGGGCTACAGGAACATCCCCACGATCGGTGACCTGTTCATCGTCCAAGGCGTCGCCGCCATCCTGGTCGCATTAGCGGTCGCTGTCCTGCGTCGTTTTATCGTCCTCGCTGCCGGCGCCCTGTTTGCTATCGGTACCATCGCCGGACTCCTCTGGTCGATCTGGTTCGGTCTGTTCGCCTTTCGAGAGAGCATCCATGCTCCTTACGTCGTATCCTCGTTGGTCGTGGAGGGAGTCGCGTTCGTCGTGCTCACGGTGGCAGCGTCACTGGCGTTCCTGCCGAATTCCTCGAAGTAGTGACGGGCTCGGTGCCAGCGAGCCAGATCCTCTCGAGGTTCGATCCGTCGACGAAACGCCGGTCGAGTTCGAGGATGACCATTCCATGAGCGAAGGACCACAGCGCTTGGGCCAGGTACGGCTCGCCCACTGCCAGGAGGAACGGCTCACCGGCGCACGCCTCCAGGCCGGGCAGCAGCCCTGCGCGGGGAATGAGTTCGCGGTGATCAGGCGATACAGTTGGGGATTGGCTAGTCCTATCGCCCGGTAGGCATCGAGCGCCCTTACCGACCGGATCGCTGTATGGACTTGCTACCGCAGCGCGTAAAGCCCGCCTAGTTTCGTCGAGGCCGACCTCCGCAAAGGCCAGTTCGTTCGAAGGCGACGAAACCTCGCCACGTCGCCGGTACCCCTGACAGGACGCCGGGCGATAGGAGGTCACACCGAAGTCCTAGGATGAGGTCCGGTCGAACCCCGAGGGAGAGGTCCGCACCTAGGAGGGACGCATGACCGGTGTGCGAGTGTTGGTCGGAACCCAGAAGGGCGCCTTCACGTTGACCTCGGACGGCCGGCGCGCCGAGTGGGAGGTCGAAGGACCTCTTTTCGGCGGGTGGCAGGTTTATCACGTGGCAGGATCGCCTGCCGACCCGAACAGGATCTACCTGTCGCAAACTTCGGAGTGGTTCGGGCAGGTTCTGCAACGCTCCGACGACGGCGGGAAATCGTGGACCCCGGTCGGCAACGACTTCCGCTACGCCACCGAGACGGGAACTCACCAGTGGTACGACGGGACGCCGCGCCCGTGGGAGTTCGCCCGGGTCTGGCACCTGGAGCCTTCCAGCGACGACCCCGACACGGTCCTGGCCGGCGTCGAGGACGCTGCACTTTTCAAGTCCAGCGACGGCGGCGAAAGCTGGGGGGAGCTTGCGGGATTGCGCACACAGCCGTCGGGTCCGGCCTGGCAG
>JAKBBA010000137.1 GCA_021808665.1 Actinomycetes bacterium | reverse complement strand
AGGCGTGTACATCATCGAGATTGGCGACAGGAGCAGGGCACCCTTAGACGGTGACGCTTGGCACGGACGCCTGAGCTATACCCACCTTCTACAGCAGGCCAGACTGCTCTTTTGAAAGGATAGCGGACATGATCGGCGAAGCCAGACAGTTTATGGATGGGCTAGAAACGCTGTACGCGAATGATGCTGAGGCCAAAGCCGAGCTTATTCAACAATATCTAGCTGAACTGAAGGCCGCTCAGCGGGGGGGAACGCCTGGGCCAATCGTGCAGGACCAGCTGGAAGCGTTCGCGAACGACCCCGACGGGGCTGCCAAAGTGATGCTCTCACTTATGGATCCAGTTCAAAGGGCAACCTGGAATCCCCCAAATGGTCCTGGGGAAGCTGTCTTGATCGCATCCCTCCGAGCGATCGCGCAGGCCGGGATAGTGCTTGGTAGCCCTATCGCTAACCAGATCCAGCAGCAGTACGGGGATTTTCCGCTAGGCGTTCTTCGAGGTGTTCGTTGCCCAAGCTGTACAAGCCAGTTCGTCCGCTACTACACGCGCAGTGAGCGCCGGAATGGCTGGGCTAGAGCAATCGGGTTGTCTCTAGGATCTTGCGGCCACATTGTACCGTTCGTTGGCGGTAAGGGACGGACCTTTGTTTGTGGAAACTGTAGTTATTACTGGTGAGACAGCGAGGTGTACTTGGCTGCAGCACGGATCGATCACGCAAGAATGGGTGCCGGAGTGAGGGCGGACTGAGACCGCTCCCCGCAACGCGCGGGTCAACCTGGTGGTAGACCCGGGAGGTCCAAGTGGCAGCGAAATACGCCAACTCCAGAGCAACCGCCGTCTACGACCACGCGAACAACTCGATCGACACGCCGCCTGCGTCCTCGTCTCTTTCGTCACTGAGGCTCCGGGCAAGCCATCAGTTTGGAGCCGCCTGCCTCGCGCGAACGCAAGGAGCCCCATAATGTCGTTAGGAAGCGTCCCGGAATCACGAACACGTCGCGCTCCCGATCGCCGGGGTCGGCGGCGCTCGCTGAGCGGTCTCGGACGGGGGGAGAAGCGAACGCGGAACCGGCGATCTGGCCGCTTGGCGACGGTCGGGCGTTGGCTCTCGCCACGCCGACGAGACTGCTACCGGCTGGAGGTAGCTACAGGACCGAGCCGCCCAGGTCCCGTCCGGGACGTTCGCGTCACAGAAGGAAGGTGACTGTAGCTGTCAGTCCCGGTACCCTTCACAGTGTGGCTCCGGTAGGTGTTTGCAGTCTTTACCCGGTCAAGCCGATTTCTTAGTTCGGGGACGACCGTTGGGCGTGGCGAAAGCGCCGTGTTCTTTCGAGCGGTCGTGGCGGATCTGGCGGACTCGCACGACCTTGCCGTGCTCGGAGGTCTGCACAGACCCGGCCAGTATGGCCACGTCGACGCTGTGTCCGCCCCAACTACGCCCGACCCGATGGGACGCCACGGCGAACGAGATGGATCCACCGGCGTCGACGGTTCGGGCCACGGACAGTCCTGAGCCCGCTGGGCGGGCTCGACCTACCCTCGGTCTCCAGCGCTAGTGCCTTGGCTCCAGGTCGTCGGCACTCGGCGTGGGTGGCGACGGGGACGCCTTGTGGAGGATCTCAACCAGGCCATTTCCGACGACGACCTCCACGGCTTCGCCGGCGAAGGTCGGGCCCACTCGATAGCGGACATTGTCGAGCCCGATGGAGCCCCGCTGGTCGACCCACTGGCTGACTCCCGGCGGTGAGATGATGTCATCAACTCGGCCACCTCGGAATTTTCGACGGTGGTATGGACCGGGACCCGTGGCGGGGCTGGGGCGAACCGCTCGGCTGGTGGCCGATCACCCAACGACTGATGAGGGCGTTTGGTGTTGTACGCGATCACCGAGAAGTTTTGTTCCCCTTCCCCTTCACATGGTCTCACGGAGGGGTTCATCCTCGAATTTCAAGGCGCATGCCGTTGCGAGCACCGACGCAAGCACCGCCGTCACGCTGAACAACAGCCAGCCGCAGGCGCTCAAGAAAATGATGTAGCCGATCTGAAGGTGACTGCGATTGCTTGCTGCGGAAAGGATCGTCAGGCCAACGACCCACAGCAGGCTTAGGCCCATCGCAAGCGGGACTCCTCCCGCCCACGTCCTATGAGTTCGCCGTGAGGTAACACTGCGATGCTCAGTGCTCAGTCTCTCTAGGCCAAGCCGTGCAAAGACAGGAACTACGATGCTCGGAAGGACCATCAGTCCAGAAGCCGAGACAACGATGCTAGCGGGGATGCCCCACCACGCCGAATGCGGTGCAGATCGAGCGACCCTTCGCAGCGCCCACGCCAGTCCGGGCTTCCGTTGGACAGTGGCGAGCGCGTAGGCGAGCATCCACGCATAGGTGAGGTAGGCGACAGTCGACGCTACGAGCCCGTAAACCGCGTATCCCAAGATGGCACCCGAAGTCGCCGCTGCCGTCGGCGGCGCCTGCTCATAAAGGAAGCTGTAGTGGTAAACCGCCCCCTCGACAGCCGAGAGCGCGAGGTACAGGCCGAGAATCGATACACCTCCGATATGGGCAATGCCCAGCCATCCAAGGACGGAACGCCGGACAAGCTCGGTCGCTCGCCGCAAGTAGCCGCCCGAGCCCACGTGTCCCATTACAGGACGTTCCTACCCCCGCGCCCGACGTGGTAATGAGCGGCCTTGCCGGCGAATCGTTGTCATGGGTGGGCGGCGCCAGATCCCGCCCTCCGGTCCCAGCTCGTCGGACGCTGACCGGTCATGACAGCGGGCACAGAGGACGGCTCGGGCGTGGGCCTCCGTGGAGCACTTGTTCAGACGGGGCGCACCGACGCGCGCTCCGAACGGTCACTACAGGACCCGCGCGAGCGGCGCTCATAACTACGCCTGCAGACCCCCAACGCAGCCGTGTCGTGAGCGCGAAACCGGCGATCCCGCCACCCCTAGTGACGGTCGGACGAGCAGGCGTCGCGACATCGACGGAACCGCTGACCGGCTGGAGGTAGTTACAGGACCGAGCCTTCAAGGTCCCGTCCGGAACGTTCTAACTGACGAAAGTACTTGCCACTGTGGCACGTTTGTGGCATGCCGGGCTGATACCCTCTGGGGGTAACAATAGAAATATGGGCTCTGACCTGGACTTTGTTGTGAGCGAGCGACGGGAATCGAACCCGCGTTCTCAGCTTGGGAAGCTGATGTTCTGCCTCTGAACTACGCTCGCGTATGCCCCCCTACTCTAGCTCCGTCGGAGCAGACAGTTCCGCTTGGGCGGGCAGCCCGTCGAGTTCCCAGACTGCCGCCTTCCCGCTCGTTTCGGGTTCGGGTGCTTTCGCTGGTTTGGTCGATTCGCCCTGTTTGAACATCGACAGCAGCTCGATAGGGATCGGGAAAATCAACGTCGAGCTTTTTCCGGTTGCGACCTCGGCGAGAGTCTGAAGGGTTCGTAATTGCATCGCCCCCGGGCTGGCAGCCATCTTGTCGGCCGCCTCCGAAAGCTCCGCGCTCGCCTGCAGCTCTCCCGTGGCCGCGATGATCTTCGCTCGGCGCTCGCGTTCCGCTTCAGCCTGTCGGGCCATCGCACGAAGCAACTCGGGCGGGAGCGTCACGTCGCGGATCTCGACTTGGCGTACCTCGACGCCCCACTCGGCCGTGCTGCGGGCGATCGTCGAACGAAGCTCGCTGTTTACGTCCTCCCGGTGAGCGAGGAGGCTGTCCAGCTCGTAGCGGCCGATGATGGAACGCAGGCTTGTCATCGCTATGCGCTGGCTTGCGAAGCGAAAATTGTCTACACCGATGATCGCCCGAATCGGATCGACCACCTGGAAGTACACGACCGCATCGACAGCTATCGTGACATTGTCCTTCGTGATGACCGATTGCGAGGGGATGTCGACGACTTCGACCCGGAGGTTGACGCGGACAATCTTGTTGATCCACGGCAGGCGGAACATGAAGCCGGGGCCGCGCGGTTCACTTTGTACCCGGCCGAATCGGAAGACTACGGCCCGCTGGTATTCGGGGATAACGGCAAACACGCTACGAGCTAACACCATCTCTTAGCAGATTGGCAACGGGGATCTTGACATTCAGCCGCCTTCGTCGTGTAAAGTTGACAGGCAGTAACTTGCAGGGGCGTATAGAACCAGGTCACGCATACGAGCCGGGGCGGCCGGCGGTGTGTGGCCAGCGCACCTGGAGTGGGTACCCGCCACCCGCTTCAGGCAGAGCGGTTCCGAGATCCGCCGCTTGGACCGCTCCACTTGTGGCGCCCTTTGGGGCGCCACAAGTGTTTCTCCGGTCCGGGCTACGTGCCGGGCTGCTCGTGTGTCAGACGGCCTTCGAAGCGCTCAAAGCTGCGATTTCGTCCCAGCCGTAACCGAGCTCGAGCAGGACTTCCTCAGTGTGCTGGCCAAGTTCCGGCGCGGTCGTCAAAACCCTGGCTGGCGTGCCACTGAAACGCACAGGCGGACACACAACCCTTTGCGCCCCGGGGAGGGTGCCGGATCGCTCCGCAGCGTTGGACATGACGGAGTCTTCCTCCGTTGCGCCGTCGCCGCCGACAGCAAAGTAGCCGTTCTCCCACACGGCCGGGTCGGCAACGACCTCGGCGTAGTTGCGGACCGGGGCGTGGCGGACACCCGCTTGAGCGAGGTCTGCGCACCACTCTGCGGTCGAGCGCTTGGAGAAAATCGGGGCTAGCTCTTCGTAGATTGCCCGCTTGTCCTCCTCGAAGTAGAAAGGCTGCCGGTAGCGCTCGGTGAGATCGGGACGTCCCGCTAGGTCGTAGAAGCGGGACCGGGCGGGTCCGACGACGCCGACGATGGCTAGCCAACCGTCGGATGTCGGAAGCACGAAGTACAGTCCCGGGACCAGCGGGTTGCCGTGATTGGCTCGACCTGGCAGTTCTCCGGACAACAAATACGCCGTGTACTCGCTCGCCTGCGCCCAAATTTGGCCGCCCACCAGCGACGTTTCGACTAGCTGCCCCCGGCCGGTACGGCCCCTGGCCACCAGCGCTGCCAGTATCGCTCCAACGAGGTTCTGGGAAGCGATGTGGTCTGCGATCGTGGCACCGACAGGTGTGGGGGGTTCGCCATCGGCGCCGGTTGTCGAGATGAGCCCGGCGGCAGCCTGAGCGCTCAGGTCGGCGCCCTCCCTCGCCGCGTGCTCGCCGAGCGGGCCGAACGTGGACCCGGCCGCTACTACGAGAGAAGGGTTGACCTCCGAAAGGTCGTCGAAGCCGAGACCCCACGACTCCATGGTTCCCGGCTTGAAGTTGGTCACCACTACATCGGCCCAGCGGGCAAGGCGCAGGAACACCTCGCGTCCTGCGTCCATCCTCAAGTCGGCGGTCACCGACCGCTTGCCGCGGTTGCACCCTACGAAATAGCCGGACCTCGGTTCCGCCGGCGAGGTAGGCAGCCACCGGCTCTGGTCGCCGAAGCCGGGCAGCTCGACTTTGATTACCTCTGCCCCCCATGCGCACAACGTCTCAGCGGCCTGCGGCGCCTGGACCAGCAGACCGGCTTCCACCACTTTGATACCGTCTAGCGCTCCCATACCGGTCAACGCTAGTTGGCAAATGCCGCCACCGGACCGCCCGCCCGCATCAGGACCTCATCCGGTTGTAGCGGGCGAGGGCTACGTCGCGTTCGAAATGATGGTCGACTATCGGGGTCGGGTAGCCGGGGACACCGAGAAGCGATCCGGCGAGCTCGTGAGGACTGTGGATGTGCCGGACGTCGACTGCCGTGAGCTCTGGGACGTAGCGGCGGACGTAGCTGCCGGACGGGTCGAACTTCGCCCCCTGCAGCGTCGGGTTGAACACTCGGAAAAAGGGTGCCGCGTCGTTTCCCGAGCCGGCGACCCACTGCCAGCCGAGCTGGTTCGAGGCGAGGTCCCCGTCGACGAGGTGATCCATGAACCACTTCGCTCCCCGCCGCCAGTCGAGGTGAAGGTCTTTCACGAGGAAACTAGCGGTGATCATCCGTACCCGGTTGTGCATCCACGCCTCGCTCAAAAGCTGGCGCATTCCGGCGTCGACGATCGGGTAGCCGGTCATGCCCGCTGCCCACGCCTCGAAGCGTTCGTCCGCTTCGGGCCCCTCGTCGACCTCCAGCTGCGACCAACCCTGGCGGTAGGGGTGGTCTCGGGCGTCGGGGCGTTGCCAGAGGACATCCCCGTAGAACTCCCTCCAGCAGAGTTCCTTCTCGTAGACCTCGCCGCCTTTGCTGGTCGGGTCGAGACGGGAGAGGATCTGGCGGGGATGCAGGCAGCCGAAGCGAAGGTACGCAGACAGCCGCGACGTTCCGTCCTCGCCGGGCAGATCCCGACGGTCCCGGTAGTCGGCGACGTGGGCCGCGAGGAAGGCCTCGAGGCGCTCGTGCGCAGAGTGCTCGCCGGGGGCGGTATGCGTAGGGGCGAAGTCCGCAGCCCTCGGCACCCTGGTGTCGTCGCTGATGGCGAACCGGGTGACCTTTGCCAAGTCGGCGTCCGTGGGGGTCTCGAGAGGGAGTCCCCAGCCATGCGAGCGCCAGGCCTTCCAGAAGGGCGTGAAGACCTGGAACGGCCCTCCGCTGGCAGTCACCAGTTCGCCGGGCGCCACCGCGTAAGGCGTGCCCACGAAGCGCAGATCCACTCGATTACGGGCGAGCGCGGCACGGGTGTCAGCGTCACGGCGGCTTCCATACGGACCGAAATCCGCGGTCGCATAGACAGCCTCGGCGCCCACCCGCGCGCCGAGCGCCGCGAGGACCTCTGCGGGTCGCCCATAGAGCTGCAGGATCCCCCCGCCCGATCGGCGCCGTAGCTCCTCGTCGACGGATCCGACACACCCGGATAGAAACGCCAAGCGCGCCGCGCCGCTCCCTGAGATCAAGGCGGGGTCCCACACGTATACGACCACAACATTCGAGGAGGCGTCGAGCGCTGCACGGAGAGCGGGGTGGTCGGCTAGGCGGACGTCGCGGCGCATCCAGACGAGCGTCGTTGCTGAACTGCGCCCCCGGCTCCGATCGCCTGCGACTGGGTACTCGGATGCTGCCGTGCCGTGGGGTTGAGATTTGGTCATATCCAAACCCGGTTCTAGCATCGAAGACACTGCAATGGGTACGCCACCGACTGCTCGAAGCTCCCGGCGCGAGCGGGCGGCGGTCATCGGGTCGGGAGTGGCGGGCCTGACTGCCGCCTACCTGCTTCAGCGACGCTACGACGTGTCGCTGATCGAGGCTGACGACCGCCTGGGCGGCCACGCTCATACCAGAACTGTCTCGACGTCGGACGCCGGCGATATTGCGGTGGACAGCGGTTTCATCGTGCACAACCGTGTGACCTATCCGAACCTCGTCCGTCTCTTCGACGAGCTCGGGGTGCAGACACGGCCCACCGACATGAGCATGTCGGTGCGATGCGACGGTTGCGGGCTCGAGTACGCAGGAGCGATCGGTTTTCGTGGGGTCTTCGCCCGACGGAGGTCCGTGGTCGACCGGAACTTCCTGTGGATGCTGGTGGAGGTCAACCGGTTCCATCGCGCCGCCCGTAAAGCGGTCGTGGCGCTCGCCGACCGTGACTCGCAGGAGTGGAACGTGACGCTCGGTGAGTTCCTCGCATCCAAGGGTTTCACGGAATATTTCCGCAACCATTTCATGGTGCCGGTCGTGTCAGCGGTGTGGTCCGTCGCCCCCGAGACGGCACTCGACTACCCGGCGGGGTACCTTTTTTCCTTCTTAGCGAACCATGGCATGCTCTCGGTTCGGGGATCCCACCAGTGGTACACCGTGGCCGGGGGTTCGAAGACCTACGTCGATGCGACCGTGGCGGGTCTCTCCGAGGTGCGCCTTTCGACCCGGGTCGTGTCCGTCGCGCGAGTCGCGCAAGGTTGCGACGGGAGCCCGTCGGTCGCTATTGACACCGAAACGGGCGGGACCGAACACTTCGACAAGGTGGTCGTGGCAACCCACCCCGACCAGGCGCTGCGGATGCTCGCCGAGCCCACCGACGCCGAACGCAGCACCCTCGAGGCGTTCACCTACTCGCGAAACGAAGTCGCCCTGCACAGGGACGATCGTGTCCTACCAAGGCGACCGGGGGCTCGCGCGTCGTGGAACTATCTGCTGCCCGCCTGCCGTCCCGAAGCGGGGCGCGCTCTTGTCTCCTACGACATGAACCGCCTTGCCTGCCTACCTGGCACGGACCCGCACATTGTGACGCTCAACTGCGACGAGCGGATCGCCGCTGACCGGGTGATCGAGAAAATGCTCTACGAGCACCCGATCTTCACGCCTAGGTCGGTGCGCGCCCAACGCCTGCTGCCGGGCCTCAACGACGGCACGCTCGCCTTCGCAGGCGCTTATCACGGGTGGGGTTTCCACGAGGACGGGTGCCTGGCGGGTGTCAATGCCGCCTCGTCTCTGGGGGTGGATTGGTGAAGCTGGATCTTCACGGCAGGGGAGTCCCTGTGCCGTGGCGGGTCGACGGGGAAGCGCGACCCCTAGACACACCCTGGCTCTACGAGGCAAAGGTCGGACACAGCCGCCGTTCCCCGGTCAGAAACGACTTCACATATCGGAGCTATATGTGGCTGTTCGACCTTTCGAAGCCACCCGAACTCCCGCGGATCTTTCAACCGTTCGCCCGCTACCGGGAACGCGACC
>JAKBBA010000136.1 GCA_021808665.1 Actinomycetes bacterium | reverse complement strand
CGACCAGGGAGCGCGCGTCACCTACCTCGGCCCCGACGGTAGCCACATCGGTGTCGAGGAGACGATCAAAGACACCGCCCGGGTGCTCGGCCGAATGTTCGACGGGATCGAATACCGCGGGTTCTCCCAGGAATCAGTCGAGACCCTAGCCCGATTCAGCGGGGTACCCGTGTGGAACGAGCTCACCGACAAGTGGCACCCCACCCAGATGCTCGCGGACGTATTAACCATCCGCTACCACACCGACAAACCCCTTGAGCACGTCACGTACTGCTACGTGGGTGACGCACGCAATAACACGGCCAACTCCCTCCTTGTCACCGGCGCCCTCCTCGGCATGGATGTCCGCATCGCCGCACCCGAGGATCTGTGGCCCAGCACTGAGGTTCAAGGCATCGCCTCCGGACTTGCCGCCGGTTCGGGAGCACGGATCAACATAACTGCCGACCTCGACGAAGGGGTCCGTTGATCCGACTTTATATACACCGACGTCTGGGCTTCCATGGGCGAACCGGACTCCGAATGGAAGGACCGGATCAAACTGCTTCTTCCCTACCAGGTATACGCGGCGACCATGAAGGCCACCGGGAACCCGAACGTCAAGTTCATGCACTGCCTGCCGGCGCTGCACAACACCGACACCGACGTCGGTAGAAGAATTTCCAGCCTGTACCAACTCGACGCCCTGGAAGTAACCGAGGAGGTCTTCGAGTCACCGGCCAGCATCGTATTCGACCAGGCGGAGAACCGGCTTCATACCATCAAAGCGGCCATGGTCGCCGCTCTCGGGGACTGAGATGCGTATCGTCGTGGCCGTCGGCGGGGCTCAAAGCCAGGGGATGATCGGCTACTTCCTACTTCAAGCATTCGAAAATGCGCTGCCCGGGCGCGAAATCGTCAGTATTGTCTGCCAGACCGAGGTCGCCTACGACGACCCAGCATTCCTCACGCCAACCAAGTTCGTCGGACCGCAGTACAGCGATATCGACGGCCACAGAAGCGCCGAGGCACGCGGTTCGCGGATCCGACGGGACGGTGTCTCATGGCGCCGAGTCGTCGCCTCCCCCGAACCGTTGGCTATCGTCGAGATCGCCACCATCCGAACGCTCCTGGCCGAGCGCTCTACCGTCATCTGCGACGGAGGCGGCGGCATACCAGTCACCCGCGGGGCAGACGGGCTGCTTCGCGGCGTCGGCGCCGTCATCGACAAGGACCTCACCGCCGCGCTCCTCGCCCGCAACCTCCACGCCGATGCGCTCCTGATCCTCACCGACGTGCCCAACGTCGAAACTGACTTCGGCACCGCTGGAGCTCGTGCCATCGGGCGCACCACGCCCGGAGCGCTACGCAACGAGGCTTTCCCAGCCGGATCCATGGGGCCTAAAATTGAGACCGCATGCCGTTTCGTCGAAGCGACGGGCAACCCGGCTATGATCGGCAGCCTCGACGAGGCCGCCGACCTCCTCCAAAAGACGCGTGGCACCATCATCGAACCGGACGACCCGCCGCCAGACCTTCCAGCAAGCCTCTGACCTGACACCCACTGGCACAATGTGCCTCGGGACAGTCCGTCACCCGAGGCTAACTTCGAGTTGCGCTAGGATTGATTAGGTGTCGCCTTACATTTGGCCTCGCTCCAGACCTTGGCTCTGCTAGTACGATCCGCCCGGTCAGCCGCCGTTACGGCGGCCGCTACGTTGACTACCGATGGAGACCCCTACCATGCCGTCACTTGATGGTCTAAGAACCCTTTCGGGACTCCCAGGTGGCCTCATCCTCGTCCTGTCACCTGGATCACACGAAGGAATTTCGCGGCATGACCGGTTTGGTGGTCGCGCTCGTTATCGTCGGAATTGTCACTCTCATAGACCTGGCGCTTTCGCTGCACATTATTCAGCTGTATGAGAAAGCTGTCGTCTTCCGATTCGGTCGCGTCCTCGGAGAAAAGGAGCCCGGTCTCGCAGTGATCATCCCGGTTGTCAACACCCTCCGGAAGGTATCATTTCGGATCGTAACCATGCCGATACAGTCGCAAGGTATTATCACTCGTGACAATGTGAGCATCGACGTGTCCGCAGTTGCGTACTACAAAGTAGTTGCTGCGACTAAATCGGTCGTGTCATAGAGAACGTGCGTGAGGCGATCAACCAGATCGCCCAGACGACTCTTCGCAAAGTTGTCGGCCAGCACACGCTCGACCAGCTCCTTGCAGAAACAGACAAGATCAACCTCGACGCGAAACAGATCCTAGACGTAGCCCGCTCATGAGCACCATCTAGGAAATGGGGACGTTCATGTCGAGAGAGACCACAGCACAAGCACGGATGGCCCAAGCCGCCAAATGGTGGCCCACCGTCTGACCAAGCTCCGGGCGCAACGTGGCCCAACAAGTTCCTACGAAGCGCCCAGCGATGGCTCACTCGGCAGCCTTGGGGGGCTCAACCCCTTGTTTACCAACGATAGAACCGGTGGCGTCCTGCGCTTTCGCCTCTGCCGAGAGCAAAACCTATGAGCCAGACCGCCAGGAGCACGCGAGCCAGGATCCACAACAGATGGACAGCGAATCCGAATCCCGCCATTATGAGCACGAATAGTAAAGATAGTAGTGACACCATTTCAGTCTTTTCCTTTCAAATTTTGAACGCTTGGGTTCCGTGGCTTCTACACCCGCTACGGAAGGCGCTCCTCTTGGCTGACAACCTGCCTTACGCCATCGTCGACTATCACCCGACTCCGCCGGTAGCCAGAGGTAGCCATGCCTACTATGGACAAAATTGCTCCCAGTCCGCCGACGACCATCAAGATGACGCACCTCCACCTGCCGTTCGGTACAGCATTTGGCACGGTCCGCTATGCCGTTATAATCGGGACCCATGACTCACAGGGGACACCTGGATTGAGCTTGGAGTTGACAGTCGTGGATGCTTTCGCCGAACAGGCGTTCACTGGCAACCCGGCTGCTGTGGCGCTCGTAGAGGAATACCCCTCTGACGACATGATGCGACGGGTGGCAATGGAGATGAACCTCTCAGAGACAGCTTTCGTGCGCACTCGTCCCGATGGCGATTACGACCTGCGTTGGTTCACCCCCGCGGCAGAGGTAGAGCTTTGCGGACACGCCACTTTGGCCGCCGCCAGTGTCTTGGGAGGAAGCCCCAGGTTCCACACGCTGAGCGGGATCCTTAACACCCGCAACCTGGCCGACGGAAGGGTGGAACTGGACTTCCCGGCGGATCCGCCCAGCCCCGAGGTTATTGATAACCGGCTCGTAGCGATGGGAGCCGTAGCATGCTGGAGGGGACGCTTCGACCTGGTGGCGGAACTGCCAGATGCCGAGGCGGTCCGCAACCTTGCCCCGGATCTGGGGGTTATCTCAGGTCTGGGAACCAGAGGAGTGATCTTCACCGCCGGCGGGGACCGCCCGGGATTGGACTGCGTAAGCCGGGTGTTCTGTCCCAACGTGGGAGTGCCGGAGGATCCCGTTACCGGCTCTGCTCACTGCACGCTTGCCGTGCTGTGGGGTCACCGGCTGGGTAAGGAGGTCCTGCTGGGAGAGCAGGCCTCGGCCCGGGGTGGCGAGGTCGGCATGTCTTTAGACGGGGACAGGGTCCGGCTTTCCGGACGGGCGGTACGTGTCGCACGGGTGGACATGTCTTCTGCAGGGCTCTGAGCTAAAGCTGCAAGGTGTGAGTCCGGACGGGCCTTAGCCCGGCCGGACTCACATTCACGCTTCGGTAACTGCGCGCCGGCTCAGACCTTGATCACTGGCCCTGGCCGAGCGAGAAACCAGGTTGGCCGTCGAAAGTGAACAGGCCTTCCGTCTTGATGAACTCGAGTCCGCGATCAGCGAGCCGTGACAGCAGGTCGATTATCTGTCGGTGGTTTACCGGGTCTCCGGGTTTGGCCGCTTGGAATCGGCAGCGCCAGTGGTCCACGCAGAACGTCTCGGGCAAGCCTCCCGGGTACACCTTCTGGCCACGGTTGCTGATCATGACGAGAGCAAGGTCGGGCCCGGCGTTTTGCTCCAGAAGTCTGCCGAGCTCGTCTGTAGGGCCACGCCAGTCCAGGAACACGTCCATGCCTACGAGCTCCTTGTGAGCGGGGGTACGTTCCGACACCTTCACAGCAATCGGCTCGGAGTAAGACGAGTACTCGACCGCCTTGAGAGTGGAAGGGGTCTCTCCGAGGCGGGCGATGACTGCTTCTGCGAACTCGGCGGTGCCGACCTTGGTCTTGGACACCGCCGGGTCGAAGACGTCGTAGGTGTGGATCCCGTCTTCCATCGTGCGAAGCCACGCGTTGTGAACCCGGGTTGCCGCCTCGCCTTGGCCTATGTGGACGAGCATCTGGACAGCGCCCAGCAGAAGACCGGACGGGTTGGCCAGGTTCTGCCCGGCGCGCCGCGGGGCCGAGCCGTGGATCGCTTCGAACATGGCTACGTCGGGGCCGATGTTCGCGCTGCCGGCCAGACCGACCGAGCCGGCGATCTGGGCTGTCACGTCAGAGAGGATGTCCCCGTAGAGGTTGGGGAGTATGACCAGGTCGAACGCTTCTGGGGTGTCGGCGAGTTTGGCTGCTCCTATGTCGACGATCCAGTGCTCCGACTCGAGATCTGGGTACTCGGCAGCCACTTCGTCGAACACCTGGTGGAACAGCCCGTCGGTCATCTTCATGATGTTGTCCTTGGTGAAACACGTCACCTTGGACCGACCGTAGCGGCGGGCGTACTCGAACCCGTAACGGATAAGACGTTCGCTACCCGGACGGGTTATCAGCTTGAGGCATTGGGTGACGTCCTCGGTCTGGCGATGCTCGATCCCGGCGTAGAGGTCCTCCTCGTTCTCCCTGATAATCACAACGTCCATTCCTGGATGCTTGGTCGCGACGTACGGGGCGTAAGAGGGGCATGGGCGGACGTTGGCGAAAAGTCCGAGCGTCTTGCGCACGGTCACGTTCAAGCTTTTGAACCCTCCCCCCTGGGGAGTGGTGATCGGCGCCTTCAGGAATACCTTGGTCCGCCGCAACGACTCCCACGCAGAGGGTTCGATGCCGGCAGTAACGCCTTCGGAGTAGACGGACTCGCCGATCCGGATCGTCTCAGGCGCAAGTGACGCCCCGCCGGCAGTGATGATAGCCAGGGCCGCGTTCATGATCTCAGGGCCGATCCCGTCTCCATAGGCGACGGTGATCGGAGTGCCCCCCTCCGACTGCGAGGCGGCAGCGGACCCGGCCTTGACGTCAACGCTCGACTGTGCCATTACCTCGACCTCGTCGCAGCAGGGACTGTGGGCTCGCCTGAACAGGAACCCCTGTCGGCGGCCAGCTCCCCCAGGGCGACTCGTCCTGCGGGTGGGATGAACGGATGGGCCGGGGAGGACACCCTCATAAAAGACGCTCCTTAAGTTGCGAACTATACAACAGTATTTACCCTGGGAGGCTGACGTCAACTCACAATCCCCAACCTGGACTCGACTGTGCGGGCGAGTCCAGGTTGCGGCCGGCAGACCGCAGAGATCCCGAAGGTGGCGCTCATGGCGCGCTCCGGATGCGGAAGCGCCCTCAGTCCTCCACCGACCGCTGGGTCTGGCAGCCAGTCAGCCCAAGATGACAGCGTTTAATGCATCGGTTACTGCTAGCATTTTGATATGGCTTCATCGAGAACGACTTTCACGCTCGACGAGGAGTTGGCGCGACGGGCCAGGCAACTTGGTGTCAACATTTCGGCCGCTGCCCGCCAGGGAGTCGCCGATGCCGTACGTACCGCCTTAGCGCGAGCCGACAGTGACGAATATCTTCGACGGCCGGAACGCGCCGACGCCTTCTGGACCGACGCCGAAGCATGGGGTGAGCCTTGAGACGCGGGGAGGTGTGGTTGGCCGAGGCCGGTCGCAAGACGCGGCCCGTTGTGGTGTTAACCCGATCCGGAGTGCTCGACGCGCGCAGCCTCGTGACGGTTGCCGAGATCACCACCGCTATCCGTGGCCTCGCCGCCGAAGTCGAAATCGACCACGTCGAGGTCGGGCTCGACCGACCGTCGGTCATCAACTGTGACGGCCTCCATACCGTCGAACAGGCATCTCTAACCGGCCCGGTTGGACAGGTCGGCGGCGACACTATGCAACGGGTCTGCTCAGCGATAAGTTACGCGCTCGCCTGCTGATGTTGACGAGTTAGCAGTTCGAACAAGGAGATCTCGTCGCGTTCTGCGTGGTCCGTACTTGCCGTTGCACGCATACGTATACCCTGGTCATGGCCTCGCCGAGCATCGGCTTTTGTCAGGGATCGTTCTACGATGGTGATCATGAATCCGCAGGTCGCCACGAGGATCTACGAGAGTCCTAGCCTGGCGATGCTGGGCGCCCACCGGAAGGAGATCCTCCACCTGGCGGGCCAACGAGGCGTCTCGAAGATCCGGATCTTTGGCTCGGTCGACCGCGGCGACCCTAATCCGAACAGGGCATGCCAAACGCCTTAGCCAGCACCTCCGAGCCAAGGTTGGGCCTGCAGTGGCCGTCGAGCCCGCAAAGCGCAGTCCTTTCCAAGGAGTCGGCTCAGCGCGGCAAGCCACGGCCGATCGGCTCGCTCAAGGGTAGCCGCGGCTGGTTGCGACCCAGGCGATCGAGCTCGTGGCGGTCCGCCCGGCGCTCTGGGCTTGCTGACTCCCTGACCGACGGAAGTGCTGCCAGAAAACTCGCGCCGTGACAAGAAAGTGGTCTTGGGGTGTCATAAGGCGAAACCATTCGCCCAGTTAGATAGCTTGTCGTTACTCCTGCCTCCTCCCAAAACGGTCATCCGGAATGGTCTTGGTGACCGATCGTGAATTCGGGCCCGACCGGATCCCACTTTGCGCATCCCAGAGTCAATCCCGCTACGGTATACTTTCGACGGTGGCTACCGAGCAGATCGCGATCCGGCTCCCCGAGGAACTCCTCGGAGAGCTCGACGCGCTCGTCGCGAATGGTGTCTACGAGAGCCGCTCGGCTGCTGTGCGAGCCGGAGTCGAAGCCATCACGACCCTCGAGCACCGCCGGCAGATCGACCGCGCCATCGTCGCCGGCTATCGACGAACTCCCCCCACTGCGGTCGAGCACGATGCGGCTGTGGCCTCGCTGCGAGACGCCATCGCCGAGGAGCCATGGTGAGCGAACCTGGTCGCGGAGAAGTGTGGTGGGGCGAGATCGAGGATCTCGGGCGTCGGCCCTTTCTGGTCATGACAAGGTCAGCGGCAATCCCTGTGCTCAACAACGTCCTTGCCGCTCCGGTGACGCGCACGGTCAGGAATATCCCGACGGAAGTCCCACTCGGGCCAGACGACGGAATGCCCACTGAGTGCGCCGCCAGCTTCGACAATCTGCGTGTGGTAGCAAAGGCCTACCTCGTCGGTCGCATCTGCGTCCTGGGATCCGCACGGCTCAGCCAGGCATGCACAGCGCTGCGAACCGCGATCGACTGCTGAAGGCGGCCTCGCCTGAATTTAGCTGTGATGACATGGAGGCAACAGGAGACTCAAGCTCTCGACGTGGTAATCACGCTGCTCCCAGTGGTATCTGACGTCTGGCTCTCCTTCTTCGTTGTCGCCGTCCGTTGCATTGACTGCGACGAATCCGTGCCGTTCATAGAAGCGCCTCGCACCTCCGTTCGACTGGAAGGTCCACAGGTCCAAGCGGGGGCGCTCGCGTTTCGCAAGCTCCAGCAGTTGAGAACCGAGCCCCCGGCCATTCCACGCTGGGTGGACGTAGAGCTGCTCGATCCATACATCACCGATCACCATGAGTGCCGCGAGCTGGTCGGGTGCCTCAATGACCCAGACGTCCTTCGATGGGAGGACGACCTCTTTGAACCAGGCCCTCACCTCGACTTTGCTGTGGGTGGGCGGAGGAATCTGCGGGATCGAGGCCCGGCGGGAAAGGAGCCAGAGATCAGCGACAACAGGGGCCTCGTCGAGACGGGCGCGTCGTGGTTGCCAGTCTACCTCTTGGCCGTTGTTACTCATGTGACGATGATTGCAGGAAGCTGGGATCTGTGGTGACCACCGGTTTCGCATATAGGGCTACCTGGTGGTCCCTAGTTCCAACAATACGAACCGCGGCCCAATCATTTCTGGCCCGATTATCAACCTTGGGTGACTCCGGTTCGAGTCCTCCCAAGTGGAGCTTGCTCGGTACCTCCGGGTACAAACAGCGGAGGAACCTACGCAAGCTGCTCTGGTCGCCGCAAGGGTAGAGCATGTCTATGAACTAAACAACAGGCTTGTACTTACACAGTCTGTCGTCAGTCTCTCAAAGAGGTCGCCACCGAACCGGGCTCCCTCCACGGGCTCCACCAGCGCCGCCTGTCACTCGGTCGTCGTAGCTTGTATCCGGGGTTGGTCCACCAGCCCGGCTCGGCGTACAGCGCCCTGACTAAAAGGAGAACTCGTGACCCCGATACGGATCGCCGTCGACCAGACCTCTGCCCCCGAGGCTTGGGACTTCTGACCGTGGACGTCTTCCGCCTGCGGGACTCAGTCATCGGGGATTACCAGCGCTTCATCCAGGGGTTTCTCCATATTCGGGACAAGAGGATTCGGGACGTGGTCGAGGAAACCCTCGCCGACGGGCTGCTGTGGCCGGAGCCGTGGCTAAGCCTCAACCCGAAGTTCACCCCAGGGGGCTCAGTCGACGACCTGGTTGGACGCAATCTCCTCCAC
>JAKBBA010000135.1 GCA_021808665.1 Actinomycetes bacterium | reverse complement strand
GACGGCGGTGTCGACGGCGGCGGCTACGTCGTCTTCGACCGACACGTCGGTACGAACGAACACCGCGGCTGGCCCGATCTCCTCGGCGACCTGGCGGCCAGGTCCGTCTTGCAGATCTGCGACCACGACTGACGCCCCTTCGGCTGCCATAAGCCGGGCCGTGGCCGCTCCGAAACCACTGGCTCCGCCGGTTATGACCGCCACTTTGCCTTGCACTCTGCCTGTCATCGGACTCTCCCCTACCACTCGTCCCAGTGGCACACATCGTCGAGAGGCAGCCGCGTCGCCGGCTTGAAGTCGGTGCCTACGGTATAGGCGACCGGGATCAGACCCACCTGCGTAACATTGTCATACGGTATGCCAAGTACCTCGGCGGCTTCGCGCTCCGAGCGCAGGTGCATGGTCGTCCAGGCGGTCCCGAGCCCTCTCTCCCTGGCCGCGAGCATGAAGCTCCACACGGCGGGGATGATCGAACCCCACCAACCCGCCTGAGACGCGGACGGCGTCGAGTCGACCCGGCCCTCCTGGCACGGTATCAGCATCCACGGGACCCGGTGCAGGTTGTCAGCCAGGTAACGCGCAGAGTCGAGAACCTTGGGGCGCCTCTGCGCCCTGGGGTCGCCCTCGGGGAAAGTCGCGGACCTGCCCGACGCGTAGAAAGCTTCGTAGGTCTCCAGGTACATAGCAGCGAGCTTCGCTTTGCGCTCGGCGTCGCCGACCATGACGAAGTGCCAGCCCTGGCGGTTTGATCCGCTCGGCGCCTGGATCGCCAGTCTCAGGCACTCCTCTATCACCTCGCGCTCCACCGGCCGTTCGAGATCGAGGCGTTTACGGACAGCCCGCGTCGTGGAGAGAACTTCGTCGGCACTCAAATTCAGATGCACACCCAGGGTCTAGCACATCGACCGGCGGTTGTAACTGGCCGATAGGTATGATTTCTCGGTGAGCTTCGTCGACGGAGGGAAACCACGGCTACGGGCTCTCGTCGTAACCGGCGGGCACCCTTTCGACGCTCCCGCCTTCTTCGACGTCTTTGACTCCAACCGTGACGTCGAATGGGAGCACACCTCACATCCCCAAGCCTCCGAGCGTCTGTGCAACGTCGCGCCGGGGGAGTTCGACGCCCTCGTCTTCTACGACATGCCCGGCGTCGGCCTGCGTCGGGGCGACACTCCCGAGCCGTCACCTCCCCCACCGGCCCTGGAGGAGTCGCTAACGAGCCTGTTCGACCTGGGGCAGGGGGCGGTGTTCCTCCATCATGCGATCGCTTCGTGGCCGGCGTGGGAGGAGTACGCCCACTGGGTCGGAGGGCGCTTCTTCTACCAGTCGGGCCGGCTCGACGGTGCAACCTGGCCGGACTCGGGTTATGCCTTCGACGTGGCGCAACACCTTGTTGGCGTAGCCGCCGGCCACCCCGTGCTCGAAGGCTTGGAGGACGGCTTCGACATCACCGACGAGTGCTACCTCGCTGCGGTGCTGGAAGACGAGGTTGTGCCGCTGCTTCGAAGCGACGCCCGTTTCGAATGTGACCGCTTCTTCTCCGCGGCTGCCGCCGTAGCAGGCCGGCTTAACAGCCGGGACGGTTGGACGCACCCGCCGGGTTCGAACCTGGTCGTCTGGGCGAAACGGGCGAGACGAAGCCCGGTCGTCTACGTTCAGCCCGGCGACGGCCCATCCGCGTACGCCAACCCCTCCTGGCGCCGCCTGGTTGCTAACGCCTTGCGCTGGGTGGCGTCACCGCAAGCCCGCCAGTGGGCGCAAACCGGACCGGGAGCATGAGCAGCCCGGGCGGACCGGCTCACGCCTGGGCTGCGTCCTTCCAGTACTTGGCTCGCAACTCCCGCTTGTTGACTTTCGCCATCGTGGTGCGCCCGATCGAATCCACGAAGTCCACCGTGCGGGGGCATTTGTAATGGCTGAGACGCTCCCGGCAGTATTCGATCACCTCTTTCTCCGAGGGCGGGTCGGCCGGGTCGGCCGGGACCACGAGAGCTTTGAGCTCCTCGCCCATCTCGGGGTTGGGAACCCCGATGCACGCCACGTCGGCGATCTTGGGATGGCCGATCAAGACCTGTTCGCTCTCCGCCGGGTAAATGTTCACCCCGCCGGAGACGACCATGTCGGAGAAGCGGTCGGTGATGTACACGTAGCCCTCGGCGTCCATGTATCCGATCTCGCCTAGGCTGAACACTCCCGGAGCGACGTTCGCTGCGGCTGTCTTGCCTGGGTCGTTGTGGTAGATGATGCCACGGCCGGTCGAGTCTTTGAAGAAGAGACGGCCTTCCACCCCTGCGGGCACCTCGTTGCCTGCGTCGTCGAGGATCATCGCCGTGAACGGCGGTATCGCCCGGCCGACCGAACCGGGGTGCGCCAGCCATTCCTCGGAGGTGATCGAGTTGGTCGTCCCTACCTCTGTCGCCCCGTACGCCTCGAATATGACCGGACCCCACCATTCGATCATCGCCCTTTTGACCTCGACGGGGCATTTTGCGCCGGTGTGAGTGACCAGGCGCAGCGACGACACGTCGTAACGCCTGCGTACTTCTTCGGGCAGCGCAAGTAGGCGGATGAAATGCGTGGGGACCATCACCGAGGTCTCCACGCGATGCTCGTCGATCGCCCTGAGGGTTGCCTCGGCGTCGAAACGCCCGAGGATCACCGACGGTATCCCCGCAGCCAGCAACCTCGCCCCCGACAGCGGGCCTGTGTGGTACATCGGACCCACTACCAGGTGCGTCCCGAAAGCAGCGAAACGGTTCTCCTTGAGACGCTCCAGGTGCTCGGCTACCGTCGCCCCCCCGGCGAACATGGTAGGGGGAAGGTCGGTGCCTTTGGGCCGGCCGGTAGTGCCTGACGTGTAAAGCAGGTGGGGTCTGGGCGCCAGGTCCGGGGGCGGATCCGCGGGGTCAGCGGTGTCGAGCCACGTAGCCCAGTCGACCACCGCCGGGCCTGCCTGCGAACCCGGAGCCGCCAAGCCGGAAGCTCCCGCTTCGACCTCCCCGGGCCGCAACCCCCAGGCGACGACGGTAGCGACACCAGCCTGGCGTGCAGCTTCGACCCCCCGCTCGGCGGTCTCAGGACCCACGAAGAGAACCCGAGCCCCAGAATCCGAGAGGATGTAGGCCAGCTCGGCCGCGCCTAGGTGGAAGTTGCACGGGACTGTCGACGCGCCGGCGATCAAACCACCGACGTGCGCCAGAGCCGTCTCCGCCGAGTTCTCGGCGAAAACGGCTACCCGCCCACCGTCACCGAGACCCCGCCCTAGAAGTGCGTTCGCAGCCCTGTTGAGGATCCCGTCGATGTCCGCCCACCCGAGGCGGGACTTGCCGTCGTCGAGCGCTACCTGATCTGGCCGTTCCACCGCCAGAGCCGCAGCGAACGTCGTCATCTACTCTGGCCGACCGCCCGGCGCACGCCTTTTGCCATGTCCGACGCGTCGACGACGAACAGGCTCTCAAGCTCGGCTGCGTAGGGGATCGGGGTGTTGGGACCGGCGACCCTGACGACGGGACCTTGAAGCTCGCCGAAGAGGTTCTCGTGGATGAGCGAAGAGATCTCAGCTCCAAGCCCTCCCCGCCGGACTGCTTGGTGGGCTACCACAGCCCGTTTGGTCCGCCCGACAGATTCGAGGATCGCCGTCTCGTCCATGGGGACTAACGTCCGCAAGTCGAGCACCTCCACCGACACACCCTCGCCGGCCAGGGTGTCAGCCGCCTGGAGCGCGAAGTTCACTTCCCGCCCGTAGGTGATCAAAGTCACGTCGCTGCCCGGTCTGGCCACCCGAGCCTCGCCGATCGCTACGGAGTGCTCACCCTCGGGAACCGGACCTGACACCCAGTAGTCAAGGGTCGGCTCGATCACCACCACGGGGTCGTCGTCGAAGATCGCCGAAGTCAAAAGTCCCTTGGCGTCCGCAGGATTGGAAGCCACCACCACCTTCAGGCCTGGAATATGAGTCACCCACGCTTCGAGCATCTCGGAGTGCTGAGCTCCGAACTGCATTCCCGCTCCGGCTGCCGTCCTGATCGTGAGCGGAACGCCGGTCTGGCCGCCCGACATGTAGCGCAGCTTCGCAGCGTGGTTGGAGATCTGGTCCATCGCCACAGCGAAGAAGTCCATGAACATCAGCTCGGCTACCGGCCGGTAGCCGCCTATGGCGGCTCCGATCGCGGCCCCGATGATCGCCTGCTCGGAGATAGGAGTCGAACGGACCCTGTGCTCGCCGTGCTTGGTGGACAATCCCTCGCTTATATGGAACACGCCACCGCCGCTCGGGTCCGACACGTCCTCGCCGAAGAGCAGGACCTTCGGGTCCTTCTCCAACGCCAAGTCCAGCGCCTCGTGGATGGCCTGGGCGGTAGTCAGCTTCCTCACGTTCGCATCTGAGCTCATGCCTGTACGACCTCCCCTGCGTAGACGTCCGTGTAGAGCTCCTCGCTGCCAGGCGGTGGGCTTTCGAGAGCGAATGCCATGGCGTCGTCTATGGAGGCGATGATCTCCGCTTCTATCGCAGCGAGCTCGTCGTCGGTGAAGAAGCCTCCGTCTATGAGCCAGCGCCGGTAGCGGACGGTCGGGTCGGCGTCCATCGCGGCCTTTCGTTCTTCGGCGGGCATGTAACGCATGTTGTCGCCGAAGATGTGACCCCAAAAACGGTAGGTCATCGCCTCCACGAGCGTCGGGCCGCCGCCGGAGCGAGCCCGCCTGATGGCCTCGGACGCCGCCCAATAAGTGGCCACCGGGTCGTTGCCGTCCACGGTCACCCCGGGCATCTCGTAGGCAGCTGCGCGCTGCGACACCTGAGAGGCGCTGGTAGCCCACTCGTAGCGGGTGTGCTCCCCATAGCGGTTGTTCTGACAGACGAACACGACGGGTAGCTCCCACACCGAAGCGAGGTTGAGCGCCTCGTGGAAAGCACCGATGTTGGAGGCTCCGTCGCCGAAGTTGACTATGGTGACCTGGTCAGTCCCCGAAAGCTTCGCCGCCCACGCCAACCCGTTGGCTATGGGAAGGCCAGACCCGACGATACCGGTGGTGACCATCAAACCCGACGCCGGGTGAGTCACGTGCATCGGACCGCCCTTGCCCTTGCAGGTGCCGGTGACACGGCCGAGGAACTCCGCGAACAGTTCCCGCATAGGAACGCCTTTCGCCAAGTGGTCGTGCAGGCCGCGGTACATCGTCACGCAGTAGTCGTCGGGTCGCAGCAGCGCCCCGAAGGCAGCCGATATGCACTCCTGGCCTTTCGGCGAGTAGTAGGTGGAGCGGGCCCGCCCGCTCGACAGCAGCGTCCTGAAGCGCTCGTCGGTGAGGCTGATCGCGCTCACCAACTCGAACATCTTCTTGAGCGTGTCCTTGTCCGGTGGTTGCACCGGAGCCGATTCTGTCAAGGGGAACCCCCGAATTCTCGATAGAAGCCGGAGCACCTGGGGGCTCCGGCCGGCGTCCCATGCCGCCGGCGCAACGATTCAAGCACGGATCCTAGCCCAGGCGCATAATCTACTAAGCGATCAATATGATGTTGACTTTACTTGCATGGCGTTGTTAGCGTGAGAAGGGGAGCGTGACGCAGATATGAAAATGGTTCACCCATTGACGCAGGCCGTGTACGAGGCCGAGGCGGACGGATCCGTGTGCGTCACCGAGACGGACGGCTCCAAGGGCTGGTTCAGCCCCACAGGCGAGCACCTGCGCGGGGAAGTCCTCGCTGCCGATCCCCACATCCTCGACTGGGTGGGCGGCCCACAGGCGAAGCGAGCGAACAGCCGTCTGCGCTTCAAACGGGAGACCGCACAGGCATCCGAACGAACTTGACGAGGAGGACGACACATGGCCGTTACCGACCGACCCGGCATCAGGCCGGGTGATACACCAGCTCCAACGGATCTGGGCCCAAGATCGCAGGGTCCGAGCGCCCAGGAGATCATCGCCGCCGACCGGGTGCCTCCCCCTTCCACGCTGCTCATAGAGAGCCAGCTCGACCTCGGGACCGACGACATTCCCGTCGAGCGTTACACTTCGAGGGCCTTCCACGACCTCGAAGTCGACAGAATGTGGAAGCGAGTGTGGCAGGTGGCAGCCCGCGAGGACGACCTGCCAAGAGTTGGCGACACCGTCGTTTACGACCTGGCCGACATGTCGTTCCTCCTCGTTCGCTCCGCCCCGGACACCATAAGGGCGTTCTACAACGCCTGCCTGCACAGGGGAACCCAGCTCCGGGACCGCAGCGGGTACGCACCCGAGCTGCGATGCCCGTTCCACGGCTGGACCTGGAACCTCGACGGGAGCATCAAGACTGTCCCTTGCCACTGGGACTTCGCTCATCTCGACCAGGCCGGTTTCAACCTCCCAGAAGCCAAGGCCGCGACCTGGGGAGGGTGGGTGTTCGTCAACCCCGACCCCGACGCGATCTCGCTCTCCGACTACTTGGGAAGCTTCCCGGAGCATTTCGTGTGGGACACCGCCAGGCGCTATAAGAGCCTGCACGTCTCCAAGCTGCTGCGGGTTAATTGGAAAGCCTGCCTAGAAGCGTTCATGGAGTCCTACCACGTGATCGCCACGCACCCTCAGATCCTCACCTACCTAGGCGACGCGAACACCCAGTACGACGTGTTCCCAGGCACCGGGCCTGGACGGCCTGGCTGGAACCGCATGAACACCCTGAGCGGCGTGTCGAGCCCTCACCTCGGCTACACACCCTCCGAGGAGGACATCCTCGCCGCGCAACTCGCCTCCTACGGCCAAGATCCGATCCCGGTACCACCCGGCGAGACGGCCCGCCGTGTGCTCGCCGAAGCCACCCGCCAGGTCTATACCCCCAAACCGGCGAGCATCCCCGGCGACGCACTGTCGGACTCCGAGGCTATAGACAACATCTTGTACTACGTGTTCCCGAACTTCCAACCGTGGGGCGGGGTGAGCCCGATCAACTACCGGTTCAGACCGAACGGGAACGACCCCGACAGCTGCGTGATGGACGTCATGTTCCTATCGGACTACCCAGGCGACGACAAGCCGGAATCGGCGAAGGTCACCCAGCTCGGTTTCGACGACGACTGGACCGAGGTGGAAGCTCTCGGCACTCTGGCTATGGTGTTCAATCAGGACACCGGGAACCTGCCGAGGGTGCAGCGCGGTCTTCACGCCACGAGAAAGCGGGGAGTGAGCCTGGGCCGCTACCAGGAGTCACGGATACGCCAGATACACCACGAGCTCGATTACTGGATCAACCGGCCGCCGGCCGAAAAGGAGTAGAGATGGCCAACGAAAGACCCCTCGAGTTCGGCGCCAAGGCGACCAAGGCCGGATCAGCCAGAGAGTGGGCGGATCTAGCCCGCCAGGCGGAGGACCTCGGCTTCGTCAGCTTTCAGATAGACGACCACTTCGGCGGCCAGTTGGCACCGATGCCTGCAGCCATGGCCGCTGCGGCTGCCACGTCGAAGATCAAAGTGGGGCCTCTGGTTGCCGGCAACGACTTCCGCAACCCTGTCGTGACGGCTAAGGAGTCAGCAACGATCGACCTGCTGTCGGACGGTCGTTTCCTCCTCGGCATCGGGGCCGGCTGGCTGAAAGGCGACTACGAGGTCGCCGGGATAACCCAGCACGACGCGTCGACGCGCATCGCGCGCCTCGGCGAGGCTATAGACATCTTCCGTGGGATCTGGAGGGCGGAGCCGTTCAGCTTCGCCGGCGAGCACTACAAGCTAGCGGAGACTACGGGGTACCCAAAGCCCGTATCGGAAATTCCGATCCTCGTCGGCGGCGGCGGCCGTCAGATCCTCTCCCTTGCCGCCCGCAAAGCCGACATCGTAGGGGTGAACCCGAAGATCGTCGGGCGTTCGATCAACCCGCGGTCGATGGCGACTGCCGCCGCCGACGTCGTCGACGAGAAGATCGGCTGGGTCAAAGAGGCCGCCGGGGACCGCTACGGCCAGCTCAAACTTCAGTTGCAAGTGTTCGTCACCGTGGTCACCGAGGACCCCATGCCCGTAGCCGAGAAGCTTGCCCCCGCGTTCGGGCTGCCGCCCGAGGTTGTGCTAGCAGCACCGTACTTCCAGATCGGACCTCTGTCCAAGATCGAGGAGAACATCTTGGAGCTTCGCGACCGCTGGGACATCAGCTACATCGCCTTCCAAGGTGACGCAACCCAGGCTGTGGCCCCCCTCGTCGCCAAGCTCGCCGGGAAGTAGCGGCGTAACGTGGGAGTGCTCGACCTCTTCCGCCTGGACGGCAAGGTGGCAGTGGTAACAGGCGGCGGTACCGGAATAGGCCGCGCGATTGCGATCGGGTTGGCCGAGGCCGGTGCTTCGGTGGTCATAGCCGGCCGGCGGCCGGACCCCATCGAAGCCGTGCGAGGCGAGATCGACGCTGGCGGGGGGCGAGCTCTGGCCGTCCCCGCCGACGTGACTGTAGGGGCCGACTTAGAGAAGCTCGCCGCAGCGGCCGTCGCTCACTTCGGAGCGCTCGACATCTGGGTGAACAACGCGGGCGGTTTGCAGGGCGAACCTCTCGCCTACCTGGACCAGACGTCCACGGAGTCGTGGGACACCACGGTGGCACGGAACTTCACCGCAGTGTGGATGGCGTCCAAGGTCGCGTCGGGACACCTCCCTGACGGAGGGGTCATAATCAACGTGTCGTCGATAGGCGGCTCAGCCCCCGGGTCACCGCTCAACGGCGTGTACGGGGCTTGCAAGGCGGCCGTTAACCACCTCACCAAGACCTACGCCGGCGAGCTGGCCCGGCGCCGG
>JAKBBA010000134.1 GCA_021808665.1 Actinomycetes bacterium | reverse complement strand
GAAAGCGTCCCCATGCCTTCGACGTAGAGGCTACCAAGGTTGCGAGTGCCCGGTCTGTCCGTATCATCTCAGCGCTTCCCCGTAGCGACAGACTGCCCCATCTGTAGCCAAGAAAGCGGTGGTGTGACTACCAGCTCGGACGCGACCGATCGACGGTTCCGGGTGCCACCGCCGAGCGGGACTGGTCGCACAGAATGTGCGACCAGTATCTCGCCGAGCTGGGGGGCGAGAGCGCATATCGGCACCTCGGGCGCTGCCCCCCAGCCGGCGATAGGCGGGAGGTTGGAGCAGATGCAATGGTCGGGGTAAAGGGGCAGGCCAGCATGTTCGCCTCGGGACGCCTGCACCTCCTACAATTTGGCCGTGCCGACACGCATCGCCGTCATTGGCGACCGCCATGTGGGGGCCGAACCCCAGGACGCCATCGAGCCAGCCCTTCATCATGCCGCATCGGCCCTCGGCATCCGAGCCCCCGAGGTGAGGTGGTTCGAGACGGATGGCTACGCGCCCCAAGACCTCGGCGAGGCCGACGGGGTGTGGGCCGCTCCTTCCAGCCCCTTCCGCAGCCTGGACGGTGCCCTGGCGGGGATCACCTGGGCACGGGAGCGTGACGTCCCGCTCCTAGGGACTTGTGCTGGGTTCCAGCACGGGGTGATCGAGTTCGCGCGCAACGTGCTTGGGGTCAGCGGCGCACAGCACGCCGAGTACGACAGCTCCTCGCAAGAGCTGTTCATCGATGAGCTCCTCTGCTCCCTGGCCGGTCAGGTGATGACGATCCGGCTCGAGGACGAGGTGCTGCGCAATGTCTATGGGGAGAAGGAGGCGCTGGAGCGCTATTACTGCCGGTTCGGGCTCAATCCGCGCTACCGCTCAGCCCTTGAGGATGCCGGGTTGCAGACGGCCGGAGTAGACGTCACCGATGGCGATGTTCGTATTCTGCGGCTCCACGGCCACGCCTTCTTCGTCCTGACGCTGTTCGTTCCTCAGGTCCGCTCCCACCCTGACGCTCCCCACCCTTTGATCACTTCGTTCCTTCGGGCCGCTTCCTGATAACGCCCCAATCCCGCCAAGAAATATCCAGGTGGGGCATCGCTGCGAAGTGCCGATAGGGGACGATTCATAACGTGCCCTCAGGACTCAGGGCCCGCTGTCCTCCAGGAGAGCGCAGAACGGCGCGTCGGGCGTTGGGCGAGTGCGCCATGGCGTGAGCGCCGAACATCGGACCGCCCCTGCTCCTATCGCCGGGTGCGGGAGGTGTTCGTTGGGGTGTCAGGTCGCCTGCGTATCGGCCTGGGCCACCCAGGCTTCGGCGCGTCGCATGATCTCCTCGATGACTGGTCCTTTGGCCCTGGCGTAGTAGTTCATGTCGGTGAAGCTCTCACCGACGAAGCGACGCTTGACGCTCTCGTAGAGCGCCCGGTCGTCGGGCGCGTGGCGCAACCAGTCCCGGAACAGCAGGTGTCGGCGTTCGTCGTCGGATCCCGCTTTCCACAGGTGGACGTGGACGTCGCGCTCGGGTGTGCGGAACATGCGATGCCCGGCTTCTCGGACCCGCAGGTCGTAGCCTGTTCCCTCCATGGCGTCGAGGTAGCCGCCCTCGTTGTCGGGATCGTCGACTGCGACCAGGATGTCGACGGTCGGCTTGGCGGCGAGACCGGGAACCGCTGTGGAGCCGACGTGCTCGACTCGCCGGGCTACGTCGCCTAGTGCTTCCTGTATGCGGACTCGTTCGCCGGCGAATCGAGTCGCCCACGTGGGCGTGTGGTCCACCAGGATCAGCTCGCGTTCCTCGCGGCCGCCGACCAGCACCGCGTCGAGATAGTCGTCGAAAGCGTCGCCGGACGAACAATCCATATCGACCAAGGATACGCGAGGCCGCCAACGGCCATCCCCTTCGCCACTGGCCTTCCAGAACGCAATCCCGGGCGTGGACGAGACCACCGACACAGACACGCAACGCCGCCAGACCTGAACTGCTCCGTCCCCAAACATGCGACCCGCTATGACGGTCACAGGGCTCACTGATCGCCGGTTCGGAGACTGAGCAGAAGGACGACGACGTCCTGGGCATGGAGACGATCAAGATCGACATATCTCGAGCGCCGGCACCCCAGCCTTGCCGGGGCTGGGGCGAACGTTGGGCTCTGAGACTCTGTGCTACTGCGGACGGAGCGAGAGCGCTAGGCGTGGCACGACGAGCGACACGAGAAAGATCGGCGAGAACCGCTCTCCGGTGCATCGGAAGGCGACGACCTGGCCCTCGGCCGTGTCGAAGTTCAGAGTGCGGCTCAAGTTTCGGCCGTTGCGGACTCGCAGGGTGTGATGTCTAGCCTCGATTGGTATCTCGACCGTGTCGTTCATTTCGACAGATCGGACAATCTCACCGTCGACCACGACGTCACCGGTGCCGCGACGGACCTCCGCTCCGATCGGCTTATGCGTCAGCTTGACGGTTCCCGACATCTCCAGCCTCCGTTCTGTGCTCAGCTGTCAGCCGATCGGCTTTTGCTGAGCGCATCGTCGTCGGATCTTGACTGGGTGTTCGGACCAACGAGCCCTGCGCTACCGAGTGGGGCCGGCCGTCAGAATCCGGCGGAGCAGGTACAAGTCGAGGACCAGGGGGGCGACGAATATCAGACCCCACCAGCGTCCCGTTGCGCAGAGGGCAACAACGATTACGGCGATCCAGACTGCCAGCAGTAGCCGGATCACCAGCGATGATCTCCGGTGCCGAAGGTCCCAGTTCATTGTTCTTCCACGCTACAACCGACTGGCTCCGACGTCCCGACGGAAACTTGAGGTGCTGAAGTCATTGGCGCCGACGCGGGATCGCTGCAGGCCCCTGCAACTGGGGCGCCGCAGAGCAGGATGATCGGCGTGCCCGCTACGTCCGTGGAAGGGCCGAGCGAGCAGATAGGCGGGCCCGGCGTTAGCGCGTGCAGCCGCAGGAAGCGCAGGACGCCGCCCCGAACGCGCTGTCAAAGTGTCCCTTGCCGTTCAACAGGCTACCGACGCCAAAGCACCCCGAACGCCGGGTCGTGGTCGGGCCTGTCACAACCCCAAGGCCAAGGTCCCGTCGGTGGCGAACTGGCGGATCTGAGAGCCGTGCTCGATCGTGTGCCCGACGGCTGCGGTGATGATCCACGCGTCCGGCTGACCGCAATAGCGGTGAGCCGGCGGCAACGGTGTCGCCCCCTTTTCCTCCGTCATGCCCGCCAGCACGTCGCGCATCCGCTGACGGCAGTATCGGAACCTCCCACATTCTGGACTCCCAAAGCCCGTCCGGGCACTCGCGCACGGCGCAATCCAACAGGTTGAGGGCCTGTTTGAAGCTCCGGCCGATGCTCTCAACCCAGATGGACATCACGCCAGAGGGTAACACGACGCCGTCGCACAGCCGGCGTTGACGCGCCGACCGGCGATCATCGCCGCGACCATGTCACTCGCTCCGGCAGTGTCCCCAAAGACCGGTGGCGCACGCCGACGCGAGTGCCACATAACGCCAGCCTCCAACGCCGGGTATAGTGCCCGGCTTGGGGCAGACGCTTCGACGTCGGGCTGGGAAGTGTCGGATCGTTCAATACCAGCTTCCGCCGAATGTTCGGAAAGACTCCCGCCGTCTATCGGGGGTCCTGGCCGCCAGCCGCCCGGCTGGTCCGCGTTCCGCTCTGTGTTGCACAGGCCTACGGCCGGCCTCAGAACCGCACGTTTCGAGACGACCATCCCAGGCCGCCTTCGTAGACTTCGACGTGTCCGTGAATGACAAGGAGGAGACCGCTGATCAGGATCGCCAATGCCCAGTTGTGGGTGCACGACCAAGACGAGGCGCTCAAGTTCTACGCCGAGACTCACGGCTGGGAAGTCCGGGCCGACGTGACCATGGAGGCATGGCAGTTCCGCTCGCTGGTGGTCGCCCCTCCAGGCCGGCCTGAGACCGGCCTCGTGCTCATGCCGGTTCCGGGTCCGCCGCCAGCGTCCTTGTAGGCCAACTCGGGCGTCCCGGACCCTGGGATTGACAGAAGGGGTGAGTTCGTAGAGGGCGAAGGGCGCGGCCGGAGGTGTTTCGCGGGGCGGTTCGGCGGCGGTGAAGGGCCGGGTCGCACGGCAGGCCGGTTCTCATCCCCAGGCCCAATCTGGGCCGGCGCTATGATTTCTTTTGGGATCACGATGTGGCCCGGATGAAGGGAGTGCCAGAGGTGACCTTTTGCCCGCAGGCCGCCGTGGTCGTCGACCGGCTGACCAAGTGCTTCGGTGAGCGCACTGCTTTCAGCGAGGTGTCCTTCGAGGTCGCCCGTGGGGAGGTCTTCGGCTTCTTGGGCCCCAACGGTGCCGGCAAGACGACTATGGTGCGCACGCTCGGGACCCTTATCGAGCCGACCTCGGGGATGGCCACGGTGGCCGGAATCCCGTTAGCGCCTGATAACGCGGTCGAGATCCGCCAGCACGTGTCGATCATGCCCGAGGCGCCGGGGCTGTATTTGCGACTGACGGTGACGGAGAATCTGGAGTACTTCGCCGGCCTCTACGGTCTGCACCAGCCGGCGGCGCGGATCAGGGCAGCGCTCGACGCCGTTAATCTGGGCGACCGGGCCGGGGATCTGTGCGGGGGCCTGTCCAAGGGACTGCGCCAGCGGGTAGGGCTAGCCCGGACGCTGCTGAGCGACCCAGTAGTCATGTTCCTCGACGAGCCGACCTCCGGACTCGACCCAGTGGCCACTCGGGAGGTTCACAACCTGATCACCAATCTCCGCCAGAGTGGTACGACCATCTTCCTTACCACCCACCGGCTCGAGGAGGCCGAAAGGCTCTGTGACCGGGTGGCCATACTGAACACGACGCTGCGGACTGTAGGCCAGACCGAGGATCTCCGGGCTCAGCTCTTCACTAAGACGCTAGTGGTCCAGACCCTGGAGTCGCTCGGTGATCCTGGCCGTCTCTTCACCGGCATTCCCGGGGTCGACGGGTGGCGCTCCGACGGCCCAGGTTCCTACGTACTGTCGGTACCCGATCCCAGGCGGGTGGCGCCGGAGGTGACACGGGGCCTGGTCGCGGCCGGAGCTGACGTGGTGTCCATCGGTGAGGCCAAGCACTCGCTCGAGGACGTCTACCTCGAGTTGGTCAACGAGGATGTCGAGGCCCGCGGGCAGTGATGAGTATTGACACCGCCCGGGTCCGCGCCGTCGTGCGCAAGGAGCTGCGCGATTATCGCCGCCGACGCTCCATCGTAGTGACCATGATCATCCTGCCCGTCGTGTTCCTCATCGAGCCCACCCTGACGGTCTTCCTCGCCCCGGCGGGCACTAACCTTCAGGTGCCGCTGCTGCTCCTGCTGCTAATCCCCGTAGTCACGCCATCCACCCTGGCCGCCTACTCGATCGTCGGGGAGCGTGAGCAGGGGACCCTAGAGCCCCTGTTGACGACGCCCTTGCGCCGGGAAGAGTTCATCCTTGGTAAGGCGTCGGCGGTCATGATCCCGACTTTGGTGCTGTCATACGCCGTCTTCGGGCTCTTTCTGGCCGTGGTGGGGATCTTCGCAAAGTCGGCGGCCTCCGCCGCTGTTTTCCACCAGGGCCCGGTACTGCTGGCCATAGTCCTTCTTATCCCGCTCATGGCCGGTTGGGCAGTCATCGTCGGGATGGCGGTGTCGGTCCGGGCCAGCGAGATCCGCGTCGCTCAGCAGCTCGGGATGGTAGCCAGTTTTCCGCCCCTGGTGGCTGTCATCCTCCTAGCACTCGGCGTGGTCCATCCGAGCGTCCGGGTCGCCCTCCTTTTTGCGGGCGTACTGCTGCTCATCGATGCGCGGGCCGTGTCGCTGGTGTCCCGGATGTTCGACCGGGAGCGCCTGGTCACCGGGAACAGAGCAGCCCGCCCAGGCGGCACCAGCAGGCTGTGGCGCGGACGCTCCGGCTAGTCCCGCGGGATCTATCGGTCCGGCTAATCGGGTGAAACTGAACGTTTCTGGGTCCACCAACAAGTCGGTTCGGCCATACCCGGGGCACCCCCCAAACACGAGCCGAATGACACCACCGGACTGCATACCGCCGGGTAGCACTCTTCGCCAGCCCGGCGGTCACCCCACACGCCGAGAGCCTGGAGGCAGCCGCCCATACCGTAGGCCCATACAGTTCCGACCGGGCTGTCCTCTACGGCCGGCTGAAGGTCAGCTCAGGGCTAAGAGCTCGACGTCGTATTTGGGGAACCGATTGTCGACGCTGATGAGGGTGAGGGTCTCGGCGCGCGCTTGGGCGATCAGCATGCGGTCGAAGGGATCGGAGTGGTGAGGGGGTAGCGCTGCGGCATCGACGGCATGTGCAGCGGTGATCGTTAGCGTCTGGAAGTCGTTGGCTTCCACTGCTTCAAGCAGGTCCTCTGGGGCGTCCAGTCGCCCTGCGGCTTGTTTGATCGCAATCTCCCATGCGGTCGCAGCTGAAACGAGCACCTCGGTCTGGGGCGACGCGATCGCCTCACGCGCCGCGGTCGGTAGGAGGGAGTCGTCCGACAGCCACCACAGCAGGATGTGGGTGTCGAGCAGAAGGCTCACTGGCGCTCACCACCGAACGCGGCAGCCACTTCCTCGGGAAGCTCGTCGAAGTCATCATGGATCCGCACCCGTCCCGCCCATTGCCCAGGACGGCGCGGTGAGCGTGCCCGGGGTGGAACGATACGGGCCACTACGTGTCCGGCCCGGGCGATTTCGACCTCGTCAGTCTCACCGGACTCAAGGGCGGCGACGAGCCGGGATAGGTTCGTCTTGGCGTCGTGCATGTTTACCCGCATGGGCATATACTAGCTAACTTAGCTAAGTCCGTCGAGGTGTCCCTGAAGACCGCCAGCAGGAGACTCCAAACAACGAAGAAGAAAGCGGCTGTAAGTGTCCCGGATCGCCGGATGGGTGGGGCAGCATTCGGGCGGTGCAAGCGCCAGGTGATTGCAGTCGCGAGCGATATACCCCGCTGTGGTGGAATGCCTCGACAGCCGCAGTGCTTTGCGCAGCTAGGGTTATGGTGACGTTGTAGCCGAGTTGGCCGGTGAGGCGCCGTGCTTGGCGTCAGGGTTCGTGTCGTTGGATGAAGTAGTCGCCTCCGGCTTCCCGGTAGTGCTCTCCGGTGCGCAGCGTGTGCCGGGCGGAGGTGACCATGCTCTGGACGGCCGCTACGGCGGCCTTGTTCGGCCGCCGCCTCGAAGCGAGACGGCTGTATTGGGCGGCCAGGTAGGTGTCTTTTTGCGCTCAGCGGAGCGGGCCGATTCGATCAAAGCTTTGCCTAACCCGGATAAGCCGATTCGGCACGGCAATAAGGCGGCGGCGAGCGACACCAAGGAGCTGAGTCGCCCTGCCGTCGCACCCACGACCATACTGCGTACCAAATGGTCGTGGGACGGAAAGAAGTGCTTGTGCAACTCGACGACAACCTCGTCGATCGCCTGGACCGACCCGCCGACAAGCAAGGGATCAGCTGCTCAGAGCTACTGCGACGCGGCGCCGCTGTGGTTCTCGAAGCCGCTGAACACGCCGACGCAGACCGGACCCGTCAGGAGGCCTACCGGAGGCTGCCGCAGGACACAGCCATCGTCGCGGCCTCATCCAGACTTGCCTCATCGACCGCACCCGAGTGGTAGGGCGCGGCGACCTCATATGGGCAGACCTGGGACCGCCCGCTGGGAGGCGGCCCGTCTGCTCCTTACCCGAAATGCTGCAATCGCCGTCCTCACCGTGATCACTTGCGCGCAGGTGACACGAACCATCCGTGGAATTCGTTCAGAGGTTGAAGTCTGACCCGCGCTGGGCCTTCCCGATCCGAGTGTCATCAGCTGCGACAACCTGATCACCATTCCCGCCACGCTTCTCGATCCAGAACCCGTTGGCGATCTCCATCTCGACAGCCGGGTCAGGCTCGACCAAGCACTGCGCTACGCCCTCGACATCCAAGACTGAGCGTGCAATCCGAAGGACCGCAAACCGGTCTCCCGGTTACCGACAGAAGCCCGTTCGTGGTAGCAGTTTTGGTAGCAGTTCATCTCGGTCCGTACGTGTCTGATGGGGAGCGGAAGTCCTGTTCAGGCCGTTTGGGATGACATGGACGGACTCGTGTGGACGGGGTGACGGTAACATGTAAGCGTCAAGTCATTGGTTCGGATCCGACCACCGGCTCTGACATTTTCCCTGCTCACAGGCCTTTTTGGCTGCGCTGCGCTGTCGCCATCCCAACAGTTGTGTTCCGGAGCGTCGCTCGTGGTGTTGTGACGTCCCGGTACGTGCTTGGCTCCTTGGCTCCGGTGCGCGCGTGACGGTTGCGGCGCGCGGTTCCGACAACTGGGCGGCAGTGGCTCCGGTGCCTGCCAGAGCCGATCGGGCGGTCAACGCCCAGTGGCACGTCGGCCGGAGCGCCAGCCGGCACAAAGCGGCCAACGACAGTCCGCGCGACTCCGTGCAGGATCGCCTGGCTGGTGTGATCACACCCCGACGGCACCCCGGGCGGGGAGTGCGACGGCTCGGTGTTGATGGCCACGGAGATCTTCGCGGCAGTGGCCACGGGTTACCCCAGTGGCGGACACGCCGTCAGTCCACAGGCCGAAGGCGCCCCGGGGCGGCGGGAACGGCGAGGGCGAGCAGGAGGCTGGCGCTGATGAACGGGCAGCGGATGGCTCGGATCAGGTGTCGGTCCGTTCGATGCGCTTGGGTGGGACGTTGTTGCGGGCATGGTCAGGGCTGGCCGGGCGGGCGGGGGAGCCGGAAAGCGGTGGACGCTTCGGCGAG
>JAKBBA010000133.1 GCA_021808665.1 Actinomycetes bacterium | reverse complement strand
CTAACTAACTAACTAACTAACTAACTAACTAACTAACTACGTGCCCTCAAGTCGCGATTAACGGGTGACGATACGACGAACAGACGTGTCAAACCAAACCGATCTCTATACCGACCTGCTGGGACGTCAGCGCACAGATTACGCCAAGACGATGATGCTTGGAGCCCGCAGCATCCGCTGGCCGCAGGATCGTCTCGCAGCGCACCGCCAAAGCAAGCTGAGGGATTTGCTTTCCTCGGCTGTGTCGAAGTCCGATTTTTACCGCAAGCGCTTCGATGGGATCGACGTGAGCAGCTTCACCGAAGCGGACCTCCCCACGCTACCGACGTTGACGAAGTCGGACATGATGGACAACTTCGACGACCTGGTGACTGACAAGCGTCTCACGCTGGCGGCCATGAACAAGCACTTGGAACACCTTGACACCGACAACTACCTCTTCGACCGTTATCGCCTAGTGAGCACGAGCGGATCGACGGGTGCCCGGGCCCTCCTAGCCTACGACTGGGAGGAATGGTGCACCTTCGCAGCTATCGCCACCCGTTGGCAATCCCGGGAGGTCAAGGAGCTCCCGCCAGGCCACGTGACGGCATCTTTCTTCGCCGCCAACCCTCGCCATGTCTCCGGCGCGCTGAACTCTTTTTTCCATAACCTTCCGTCGGATTCTGGACAGACCTTTCTCCACCTGCCGGCATCCATGCCACTCGTCGAGATCGTCGGGCGGCTCAACGAAGCTGATCCCCTGGTCCTGTCCGGCTATCCGAGCCTCGTCCTTCTCTTGGCTCGCGAGGCCCTGGCCGGGCGGCTGTCCATAAGGCCGCGCCTTATAAGCACATGCGGTGAACAATGCGGACCTGATGTGCTTTCGGCCGTCCACGAGGCCTGGGGTCTCGGCGTTTACGACTACTGGGGTTGCACGGAGGGCGTCTACGCATTCCCCTGCGGCGTGGGCTCCGGCATGCACATACCTGACGACTCGGTGGTCCTTGAGGTAGTCGATGCGAACGGTAACCCGGTCCCAGACGGCACTCAGGGCGAGAAGATCCTCCTCACCGTCTTGTATTGCAAGACCCAACCCCTCATTCGCTACGAGATCAGCGACCGCATGACGATCACGAGGGAAGTGTGCGAGTGCGGGTGCGCCCACAGCCGTATCACGAACATATCGGGCCGCTCGACCACCTCCTTCACCTACCCGAACGGCACTGCAATCCACTGGCTGGGCATGATGGGCATCATGCTGGCGACCGACTGGGTTTCGGAGTCACAAGTGAGGCAAACCTCGAACGGGGTCGAGGTTCGTGTCACAACCAGGGGGCTGAAGGACTACGACGGACTGAGATCACGGTTCTACACGCTGTTGCAGAAGTCTGGCTTGACAGATCCCGAGGTGATCGTGAGCGAGGTTTCAAGCTTGGACCGGCTGTGGTCCGGCAAGCTCCAGCAGTTCGTACCACTCGCGTCGTAGCGTCCCTCGACTCACGAAAGCCGCAGGGCGCACCCCGTCAAGCTTTCGCCACCGCGGTCTGCGCCTCCGACGAGCGCTCAGCCCCTTTGGCGCGCTGGCGCGACCAGCCGTATCCGGCAGCAAGAATGGCTGCGGTCGCCCCTACCCCGAGCGCGAAGCGGGGTCCCGCGAAGTTGCCGACGAAACCGACCAAGGGTCCTCCTATCGGCGTCGATCCCAGGAAGGCCACTGACCACAAAGCCATTACCCGACCCCTCATCGAAGGATCCGCACCCAACTGCAAAGTGGCACTCCCAAGCGAGAGGAACGATACGGACGCGCCGCCTACGACGAAGAGAAGTATTTCTTCGACCAGCACCGAGGGCGCCAGACTTGCGGCGAGCACCGTGACCCCGAATACGGCCGACGTCCCGACGAGTCGGTTTATACCTCGTCCCGGTCTGCCTGCCACAGCCAACCCACCGAACACGGCTCCGAGACCCATCACGGCTGTCAGCGCGCCGTAGGTCTGAGGGCCGCCATGGAGGACCTGGCCGGCCATCAAGGGCAGCGTCACCTGGAACTCGTAGGTCAGACAGCCGACCAGGGCCATCATCACCAGTGCGTCGCGCAACACCGGGGTCCGAGCGACATATCGGAAGCCTTCTCTGAGCTGCCCCTTAGCCTTCTGGGCTCGAGGAGCAGGCATCAATTCCTCCTTGCGCATGCCAGCCAAAGACACGAGTACGAAGCCAAACGAAACTCCGTTCGCAAGAAAGCACCATCCGCTTCCCACCGTGGCTATGAGCACTCCGGCCGCAGCCGGACCGACCGCCCGGGCGACATTCACCATGATCGCGTTCAGAGTCACTGCGTTCTTGAGCTCGGCGTCGCCCACCATCTCCGAGATGAAAGTCTGGCGCGTCGGGTTATCCAGGGCGTTGATGAAGCCGAGCACGACTGCCATCGGGTAGAGCATCCACAGCTTCAGGTTCCCGCTCAGATCCAACCCTGCAAGCGTCAGCGCCTGGACCCCGGCGAGACCTTGCGTCCAGAAAAGTATTCGGTATTTCGAGACTCGGTCCGCCACTGTCCCACCGAGCGGGCCGAAGAGGAGGATGGGGAGGGTCTGAAGGGCTACGATCACGCCGACGTCGAAGCCAGACCGCGTATAGGAGTACACGAGCCAGGACTGGGTGACACCCTGCATCCACGTGCCGGTCATGGACAGGCCCTGGCCAGCGAAATATAAGCGGTAGTTCCGGATCTTGAGGGAGGAGAAGGTGCGTCTCACTATGCTCCGCCCGTCAGCCGTGTCGTCCTCTCCAGATTGCGTCTTTCCCACGCCTGTCACGTCGTCGCACTCACTTGCCATCTTCGGCTATCCAACCCCACCCATATTAGCGATGCTAACTATCCTACGGTGACTTCGTACTCAATCCCCGCGCGAGGTCGGCCGATAATGCAGGAGCAGTGACCTTTGAGAACAGTTGAGGCGCCTTCGTCCAGGTCGCCACGAAAGGTGTTCGGGTGGCGGGAGTTCCAGGCAGCACCAAAGAGGTCGAGCCGCGAGGCGCCGGCGACACCGAGCGCAGGGGTGGTGGTGGCGGCGACTCGGACAATGTATCCCTGGTCGTCGGCGCTGACCACACAGTCATCGAAGCCAGCGAGGAGTTCTGCCATCTGATCGGCCGCAGGCGCGACGAGGTCGTCGGGCACTCCCCACTCGATTTCACTCACCCCGATGATGTCGAAGCGAGCCGCCGCTTGATGGACCACAGCCATCGCCAACCCGGTAAGGCGTCCGTGCTGGAGAAACGCTATACCGTCCCCGGCGGCGAGATCGTAACCGTACGCCTTACCGCGATGTGGCACGCCACTTCGGAGGCGATCCTTGCTTACGTCACCGACATAACCGAGATCGCCACCCTGCGTCGTCGCCATAATGTCCTGATAGAAAGCTCGGCTGATGCGATCCTGGTTATCGACCGCTACTGGGTCGTGACAGACCTCAACCAGGCGGCCAGGGAGATGGTAGGCCCGATCGGAACCAACCTCTGGGACCTGCTCGCAGTGAGAATGCATCCGGAAGACTTGCCGGCCAGTTTCAAATCCATCGAGCACGCCTACAGCTCTCCCGGATTGCATCACCCAATCACCTTTCGCGCAGGCCTCGGAAACAACGTCTGGTTCCACTACTCAGCAACCGTCAACAACCTGCTGGCAGACCCGGCAATTCGAGGCGTCGTCATCAACGTGAGGAACGTGACGGCTGAGGTCACGCAGCTCGCCGCTCGACGTGAGAACGAGCGGGCAATGGGTCGAGCTCTGGTCGAGATCAGCGAGCTGAGCGACCCGTTTACAGCTGGCCACCAGCGTCATGCAGCCGAGATCGCTGAGCGCATCGCGTCACGGATGTCACTCGATGCGCGAGCTATTGCCGACATTGCTCTTGCCGCCTCTCTTCACGACATAGGAAAGGCGGGGATTCCGACGGCTGTCCTCTCCAAGCCAGCGCCGCTCGCTCCCGACGAACTAGCCCTGGTACGTTCCCACTGTGAGATCGGGCATCGTATCCTGACCAACGGCGGGATGTCGGTAGAGGTGACTGAGCCGGTGCTGCACCACCATGAGCGCATCGACGGAAGTGGATATCCCGACGGTCTCGCCGGGGATGAAGTTTCGCTCGCGTCTCAGATAGTCGCTGTCGCAGACGCCATCGACGCTGCGTCCGCCGACCGACCGTATCGATCAGGTCTCGGCGCCAACGCCGTCGTCGACGACCTGAAGACCAAACGTTGCACTCTCTACAGGTCCGACGTTGTCGACGCAGCGCTAGACGTCTTAGGCGCTTCTCGGCCGGTTGCCGAAGACGCCAACTTCTTAAGTCCCGGATAGTCTACTTTTCCGGCAGGGCTCCGCCCTATGGACTCGACGAAGACTACAAGCCGGGGCGCCTTGTACACTGCGAGCTCCGCCCGGACAGCTCGGATCACCTCTTCGTCGCTTAGCTGTTCGTCCGCCGTCAGCTCGACCAGTGCGCATACCCGCTCGCCGAAGCGCTGGTCGGGTACGCCGACGCAAACCGCGTCTGCGACCTCCGGAAGCTTCTTGATGACCTCTTCCACTTCTTCGGGGTACACCTTTTCGCCGCCGGTGTTGATGACGACCGAGCCGCGCCCTAGCAGCCGGATCGACCCGTCGGCGTCAACCGTCGCGCAGTCCCCTGGGATCGTGTAGCGGACGCCGTCGATTGTCCTGAACGTCCTAGACGACTTCTCAGGGTCCTTGTAGTAGCCGACAGGTATGTGCCCCGGGAGAGCGATGACACCCACCTCGCCCGATCCCGCCCTGACGTCTCGATCATCTTCGTCAACCACGCGGGCTCCCGCACCGAGCGCAAACTCGGCCGTTTTTGCGCTCGACGCCCCGGCGCTCATGCTCGCTCCCATACCAACGGCTTCCGAGGAGCCGAGGGAGTCGAACAGCACGACTGACGGCAGATGCTTCGAAAGACCATGTTTGACCTCTTCGCTCCACATGACCCCCGACGAGTTGATCAGGATCAGCGACGTCAAGTCCCACCTGCCGGGGTTGGCTTCGAGAGCCTCGAGCATCGGGCGGGCGAAGGCGTCCCCCACGATCGCGACCGTGTTGACCCGTCGACTTTCAACAGCGGACCACAACTCCTCGGCGTCGAAGCGAGACCCGGGGAGCGTGACGACGCAACCTCCGAGGATCATGGTGATGAAAGCGCTGAACTGCCCGGTGCCATGCATCAACGGGCAGGCCGGCATCGTCGTTACGAGCCCGCTGCCACCCTTGAGCCGATCGCTCATCTCTCGAAGCCCGCTCGCAGGGCCCAGTCCGACGAACGGGCTGCCACCCCCACCAAGGACGCGGACGAGATCGTCATTTCGCCACATGACGCCCTTCGGCATGCCCGTGGTGCCTCCCGTATATAGAAGCAGCAGGTCGTCGCCCGAGCGCTTCCAGTCAGGGTGGGGTCTGGGAACGACCCTTGCGACGACCTCGTCGTAGCTCGTCGCCCAGTCAGGTTCTGGATGGCCGTCCGAGACCACGTACCACCGTCTGACCCGCCCGAGGCGTCCCCTGACCTCGTCGAGGTTGGGCGCGAAGCGAGCGTGGAACACCACAGCTTCCGTGTCGGCGTTGTCTAGAAGGTATTCAAGCTCCGCTGGCCCGTAGCGGTAGTTGACGTTGACCGGGACGGCCGCGATCTTGAAGGCTGCAGCGTAGCTCTCCAGGTACTCGGGCCCGTTGGTGAGGTATACGGCCAGCTTGCCTTGATGGGAGATGCCGACATCCAGTAGGTCAGCGGCCAGCGCGTCAGCCCGGCGATCGAAGTCGCTCCAAGTGATCCGTCTGTCCCCGCAAACCTGGGCTGGGCGAGCCGGCACCACGTCTGCTACGAGTTCCCAGATGTCAGCGAGATTCCATGACGTCTCGTCGGACAATTCGCTCATCCCCCTGCTTTCGCTCGATCTACCCGGCTGAGTCAATGTTCCGGGCATCAGCCGGCGACATTGCCGCCCCATGGTCTAGTACGTGTCCGCCTGACATGTCCACGCACACAAAATGTGCTTACAGTTGCATGTCCGGTCGGCCGATCAGAAAATGCAATGTCTCACCGGATCTTGCCGTAACAAGTGAATCTCGGAGCAAAATGTATGGTCCATGCACCAGGACGCCGCAGGTCGCTGATTATCGAGGTGATCGGCTCGGCCGTAATCTGCGCCGCAACGCTCGCGACCGAGATTCTCCTGGAGCGGGCGACGCGCATCCGACACCCATAGGGACCGACCGGCCCGACCGGCCCGACCGGCCCGACCGGAAGCCTAAAGTGTCGTATGGGACGACCACACGAAACCATCGACCACCGGCTGGCATCATGGATCGAAGCGCAACCCGTCTTCTTCGTCGCCACCGCACCCAGCTCTCCGACCGGTCACGTCAACTGCTCGCCGAAAGGTAACCGACACGAGTTGGTGGTGCTATCCGATCGCTCTGTCGCCTACCTGGACCAGACGGGTAGTGGCGCCGAGACGATCGCACACCTCCGGGAGAACGGTCGCATCGTCTTGATGCTCTGCGCGTTCGAGGGCGCGCCGCGCATAGTCCGCATCCATGGTCATGGCCGGGTGCTCACTGCGCATTCAGACGGTTTTGGCGCCGTTGCCGCTCGCTTTGGAGGCGCCGAGGGCGTAGGCGTGCGTTCGATTATCGTCGTCGAGGCTACGAGGGTTGCGGACTCGTGCGGCTACGGCGTCCCTGTGATGAGCATGGTGGCGCACCGCCCCGTCCTGGACGAGTGGGCTATTCGGAAAGGCAGGCAGGGTATCGAGCGTTACTGGGAAGACAACAACGCGCTGAGCATCGATGGCCTTCCCGGAATAGATTGAACCCTACTGCCATCGCCGGTACTCCGACCGACGTTTCAGCCGTCGCGTTGATCCACCGATGCCCCGACCGAACCGGGCGGACCGAGCGGTCGACCTTTGGACGGCCGGTCGGAGGACCCGTCCAGATACCGTGAGGTGTCCATCTCCATCGGAGAAGCACCAGCTGAGTGATTTCCCTGATGGACGCACACTCTTTGTCGAATGCGCCACTCGTCGCCACGTTTCTCGTAGACGTCGAGGTAACGTCCGTACCAAGTCTCGATAGCGGCGCTGTCGAGTCGGCACATCGTGGTGACGTTGTAGACCTCGCCGCGAGCCGACCTCCCGTCGTCATCGAGCTCGATTGAATGATTCAGGACCGAGTGCATGGTCCATCTCCACTTGAGGTGCGCAGTCATGCAGTAATCGGCGAACTCGTGGGCGTTTCCCCTGAACGCGCCATGCTCGTCGATCGCGTCCGGCCAGTACGCTGACTTCATCAGCTCGGCATCCAAACGGTCGACACCACGGCAGTATCGAAGGACTGCGTCACGTATGCACTCCCGGTCGGAGAGCTGCGCTGGCGTGTAGGTCATAGCCGCCCAATACTCGCGCATTCAATCGAGGCAGGTCGGGCACATCTGCAGCTGCACAGCGCCGTCATGATCGCCGAGTCGCCCAACGAGATGCGCTAACCCATCTGAAAGACAGCTCCATGATGGGGCTCCAGTGTCAACGTCTCCGCGACGGCGCCACCGCTAACGTAGTGCAGGCCAGGCGGAACGCGAAAGGTCACTTTCCGCCGACGTGCCGAGTTGAGATTGACTGCAGCCCAGCCCCTGCTAAAGGTTCGGGACCAGCCGTTCCCCCGCTGTCGTGGCTCCTCCAAGGGCTCACCGAGCTCGGCACTCAGTTCTGGCACGTAAGGCGTTACCGAATAGCCGTCATGAGCTGTAGCTGTGAAGGTACCCGGATCGCTTCCCAAGAATACCCACATGGCTGCGAGTCCGTACATGAAGTTGCGATGCGAATCAAGCCCGTCGGACGCTGTGCGCAAGATCCTGAGGCCAGGGCCTCGGATCTCCTGCGCTTGGGCAACGCAGGTTTCAGGATCAAAGTAGTCGTCAGGTCCATAGGCAAGCCACACCTCCTCGAAACCACCACCAAATGCGCTATGGCGCGCCCACCGACCTCGCTCGCGACGTGACTCCGCGATATTCGGGACCAAGATCTTGCCGATCGCGTTCAGCCGGGCACCCGCAGTCGGGATCAACCGATCAAGCGCCCTCCGCAAATCAGCCATGCGGCGCTCACCTTCGATAGGCGTGCGCAAACCGTAGTAGTCGTCGAAGACATCGTTGTCGGCCATCACCCCATCCCACGGCGCGCTCTCCATCTCATCTGCGACGTTGTCACACCAACGTTCGCAATACTCGTCGTCCCAGACAGCCATCTGCCAATGGCCAGAATAATGCGCCCACTCGATCCGATCACCGTTCGCACGATGAGCGAACCAATGCTCTCCGGACTCTTCTGCCTCCTCATAGCTGACGCCGGATGTAAAGATCGGGCCTCGCTCGTAGCTGCGCGATGATGACAAGCACTTGTAGCAAATGACAGTCATGTCAGGGCGGGCAGCCTTCAGTCGCTCTGCCGCTTCTACTTCCCACGGCTGAAGCACCGCCACTTCGTAGTGTTCGGCCGCGAACTCGATTTCGTCGTTCGACAGCGGATCGCCGTAGCGCACCCACGCCCCGTGACCTTGTGTCATCTCTTGAACCTACCGCGCCGTTGGATGTCTTTATCAGGGTTTCCCATCCGGTTGCTCCTTTTTTGGCTCACGTTCTGGCTTCGCCGCGGTGGTTAGCCTGCCCCGACGACCGGCGCGTTCAACCGCATCCCCCCAGCAGACCCATAAAACCCCGCATCACCGAAACTGAACACACCACCATCAGCCCC
>JAKBBA010000132.1 GCA_021808665.1 Actinomycetes bacterium | reverse complement strand
GATCGCGACGCTGCCACCCTCTACGATTGCGGCAGCGAGGCACCCCATGGCGCTGCGCAGGTTCGAGCGGAGGCCTATTTGGTGCCCCCGGCAGGATTCGAACCTGCGCACCCGGCTCCGGAGGCCGGTGCTCTATCCCCTGAGCTACGAGGGCGTTACTAGGTGACCCGTCTACGTCGGCCACCCGGGGAACTTCGAGCATAGCGCCGAAGTGAACGCCTGGAGGCGTCAGGCGTAGCATCGCCGGGTGCCTGACGCCGAGAACCCATCCCGTCACCAAGACTTGCTGCTCCACGGTGATCCCGAACCGGTCGGGCTGCTCGCCGACCCTCATCCCGAGGACGCCACTCATCCCGGCAGCGGACCGGTCCCATTGGCTCTTCTTCCCGACGGCGCCGCCGTGGGAGAGCGAGGCCAGCTTTTGGTAGCGGGAGTGGACGTCGCCGCTCTAGTCGCTGTCGTGGGCACCCCAGTGTTCGTCTACGACGAGGAGCACCTGCGCCGGCGATGCCGGGAGGCGGTGGCAGCGTGGGGGAGTGGCGTCGCCTACGCGTCGAAGGCGTTCCTCTGCCAGGCGATGGCGAGGCTCGCCTACGAAGAGGGGATGATGATCGACGTGTCGACCGAAGGGGAGTTGCACGTCGCGGTGTCCGCCGGCGTTCCGCCAGCGAGGCTCGTCGTGCACGGCAACAACAAATCCTTCGCGGAGCTTTCCCGCGCCGTGCAGCTCGGCGTGGGGCGTATCGTCGTCGATTCCTTCGACGAGATAGCACGGCTCGAGGGCTTGGCTTCAGCCGCGAAGTCGAGGCCGCAGGTGATGGTCCGTGTGACCCCGGGCATCGAGGCTCACACGCACGAGTACGTGATGACCGGCCAGGACGACTCCAAGTTCGGTTTCGGCCTGGCGTCCGGCGCCGCCAAGCAGGCTGTCGCTCGGCTGGCGCGTCCGGGTTCGCCGGTGGAGTTGGTAGGCCTTCACGCCCACATCGGTTCGCAGATATTCTCCGTCGACTCCTTCGCCAAGGCGACAGCCGTACTGGCCGACTTCATGGGTGATCTCATGGAAGGAGCCGACTCTGGCAGGTCGATCCGGGAGATCTGTATGGGTGGAGGCCTCGGAGTGGCTTACGTGGACGGAGAGGAGAGCCTGTCAATTGCAGAGTGGGCGCAAGTGGTCCGCGAGGCTGCGAGCGCCGCAGGTGTCCCAGGGAATGTGGCCCTGACAGCAGAGCCGGGCCGGGCTATCGTCGCTTCCGGTGCGCTCACTGCGTACACGGTCGGCACGGTCAAAGAGATTCCCGGAGTGCGAACCTACGTGAGCGTCGACGGCGGAATGAGTGACAATCCGCGACCGGTTCTCTACGGAAGCGGCTACGAGGCGTTCCTGGCGCGCAGCGTTCGATCACCTCGGCCGAGGAAAGTGACCGTCGTCGGCAAGCACTGCGAGTCGGGCGACGTGATAGTCAGGGACGCGCAGGTGCCCGAGGACCTTGCTGTCGGTGACGTTCTCGTGACCCCTGTGACAGGGGCCTACGGCCATTCGATGGCATCCAACTACAACAAAGTGCCCCGGCCTCCGGTAGTCTTCGTCCGCGACGGTGTCGCTCGTGTCGTGGTAAGACGGGAGACCGTCGAGGACCTGCTCGCACTCGAAGATCCCGACGCGTCGGCCATTGCCCCGTGACTTCTGGGTCCAGGGGCGAACGTTGGCACCTGCTTCGGTGCTCGATCGGCGCGACGTCGGCGTGAGACGCGGCCGGGACTAGGTCACCTACTACCCTGGCAGCCATGTCACATGCGCTTCGTGTCGGTCTTCTTGGCTGCGGCAACGTGGGCGGCGCGCTGGTCAGCCTGGTCGTAGACGACGCTGACAGGATCGCCCAGCGGACCGGTATACCCCTGGAGTTGGCGGCGGTAGCTGTGAGGAGTCAGTCACGCGAACGCGACGTTCCGATACCGCCCGGGGCTTTGACAACCGACGCTGCGGCCGTGGTCTGCGACCCCACCGTCGACATAGTCGTAGAGGTCATCGGCGGTATCGAACCCGCCCGGTCGCTCATATTGTCCGCTCTCAAGTCGGGAAAGCCGGTTGTCACCGCCAACAAGGAGCTTCTCGCGAACTGCGGGGCGGAACTGTTCGAGGCTGCTGCATCCGCCGGTGTAGACCTGCTCTTCGAGGCTGCCGTGGCAGGAGGAATACCCCTTATACGGCCGCTTCGGGAGTCTCTGGCCGGCGAGCGCATCTCCCGGGTAATGGGGATAGTCAACGGCACCACGAACTTTATCCTCACCAAGATGTCCGAAGGCGGTGCCAGCTACCACGACGCTCTGGCCGAGGCGCAGAGCCTCGGCTTCGCCGAGCGCGACCCTACCGCTGACGTCGAGGGCTACGACGCCGCAGCCAAAGCCGCAATCCTCGCCAACGTCGCATTCGGCGCCCGCGTCGTCGCAGGCGACGTGTATCGCGAGGGTATAGCAAGCATCAGCAAGGCTGACATAGCGATGGCGCAAAAGCTCGGCTACGCGATCAAGCTTCTTGCGGTCGTCGAGCACTTCGACGCCACTGGCGACGACGTAGAGTCGGTGGCTGTAAGGGTGCACCCGGCGATGCTCCCTCTCAACCATCCGCTCGCATCGGTTCGCGACAGCTTCAACGCCGTGTTCGTCGAAGGTAGCGCCGTCGGAGATCTCATGTTCTTAGGTCGAGGAGCTGGAGGGATGCCTACGGCGAGCGCTGTTCTGGGGGACTTGCTCGACGCGGCCCACAACCTCGGGTCGGGAGGCGCAGGCAGGACTGTTACCCTGCGACGAACGGCGGTGCGGCCCGTAGACGACTTGCGCTCCGCCTACTACCTGGAGCTCGAAGTGGCGGACCGCCCAGGGGTTTTGCATGCCGTGTCGGGGGTGCTCGGCCAGCACGAAGTCTCCATCAGGTTGATGGAGCAGGAGTCGCTCGACGTTTCGATGATCTCGCAACGTCGGGCCCGTCTGGTCTTTGTGACCCATCCGGCTTTCGAGCGCGACGTCCAAGCTTGCCTGGCGGAACTTCGTCACCTCGAAGTGGTCCATCACGTCGGGGGGATCTTGAGGGTGGTCGGATCGTGATCGCAGGCTCGCAGTCTTCCGTGCCCGAAGGACGCAGCAAAGCTCCCGTGTGGAGGGGTCTGATAGATGCCTACAGGCCGTTCCTGCCTGTCTCGGACTCGACCCCAGTCGTGACCCTGTTCGAGGGCGCCACCCCGCTGCTCCCAGCGCCCCGCCTTTCGGCCCGGACGGGAGCTACGGTCTTCCTGAAGTTCGAGGGTGCCAACCCGACCGGCTCGTTCAAGGATCGTGGTATGACGGTTGCGATATCCAAGGCGGTCGAGGAGGGGGCTAAAGCCGTCGTGTGTGGCTCGACGGGTAACACGTCGGCGTCCGCTGCCGCCTACGCAGCGCGCGCCGGCCTGACGTGCGCCGTGCTCATCCCCGAGGGCTACATCGCTCTCGGCAAGCTCGCCCAGGCGCTTATCCACGGGGCACGGGTTTTGCAGATAAGAGCCAACTTCGACGTGGCTTTGGACATCGTGCGGGCCCTAGGGGAGGCGGCGCCGGTGACGGTGGTCAACTCGATAAACCCCTACCGCATCGAAGGTCAGAAGACGGCCGCTTTCGAGGTAGTAGACGTTCTGGGTGAGGCTCCTGACTATCACTTCATACCGGTCGGCAACGCCGGAAACATAACCGCCTACTGGAAGGGCTACAGGGAGTACCAGGACGCCGGGATGTCGTCGAGACTCCCGAAGATGATGGGCTTTCAGGCCGCTGGGGCTGCCCCTTTGGTGCTTGGGCGACCCGTGGAGCACCCAGAGACTATCGCCACGGCGATAAGAATTGGGAAGCCTGCATCGTGGTATGGGGCAACATCCGCCGCAAGCGAGTCCGGCGGGGCGATCGGGTCGGTCGGCGACGACGAGATCCTGGCGGCGTATCGCTACCTCGCACAGGAGGAGTCCGTGTTCTGCGAGCCGGCGTCTGCCGCGTCGGTGGCCGGGCTTCTGAAAGTCGGGGTCGAACCCGGCTCGACTGTCGTCTGCGTCCTTACCGGCCACGGTCTCAAGGACCCCGACGTGGCGATCGGTCAGATCGCCGTTCCCACCGCAGTGGAGGCTGAGATCGACGCGGTGAGGGCCGAGCTCGACTTGTGAACGGTTGCGAGTAGGACAACACGGTTCACCAGCCGCGTTCCGGGGTCGGCGCTGGCACCGACTTGAACGTCGCAAGTTCCTGCTAGCATGAGGGGGTCGTCGTTGGCCACCCCACCGACGGTGCGCCGCCGAGGTTCGTTCATCGGGTTCCCGATGTAGCGACGGGAACCTGGTTCCAGGCGGGTTTGTGCACCTGCCTGCTTCCGTTCGCTCGAAAGACCGTAGGAAGCTGAGCCTGACCGTCCCCACTCTCCCCTCCACCTTTTCGAGGTCAGCACCCGCGAGGTTGTCTATGAGCGAACCGCAGCTCGAACGCTCGGTACTGCAAGCTAAAGACCGTGACGAGCTAGTCGCGATCGCCGGGGCCCTCGGCGTGTCGCCGACGAGCCGAGCGAAGAAGGCTGACATCATCAGCCAGATTCTGGTTGCGACCGGGATCGAAGCTGATCCATCGAATGGAGTCCCGAAGTCTGCCCCATCGACGGGTCCGGCGACTTCGAGAACGTCGCCGGCTTCAAAGGCTTCCGACGTCGCCCCGGATGGCCCGCCCTCTTCCAGCGGAGATGCGACGGTGGGAACTCAGCGGCGGAGAACCCGATCCCGTCAGCAACCAGCCGAGACGGCCGAAGTGACAGTAGCCGAAGTGACAGTAGAGGCCGGCCGGGACCAGGCTGAACTACCTTTACAGGCTCCCTTGCAGCTCGGGCTGGAACCCGGCAATGTCCAAGCCGCACCGCCAGCATCGACTGGCCCCGACGCTGGCAGTGACTCCGACTCTGAGGGGCCTACCTCTGAGCGGGCAGGGCGGGGTGCGGACCCAAGGTCGCTCGCCGCCGGGGCCCCGAGCGACCCCGATACCCTCCAGCGGCAGTTTCAGCGCAGACCGGCTCCGCCTTCAAACGCGTCGCCGTCCACTTCGGCTCCAGCCGCACAGCGGGCCACCGGGACAGCTCGCGCTGCGCTACCTATAGGACAGGCCGCTGCTGGGAACCCGAATGCCGTCCCTTCTCGGTCATCGTCGTCGGCTGTTACCTCGCAGGGGGCCGTCTACGGCCGTTCCGGAAGTCCAGCCGGGCCGACCGGCGCTGCAACTGTCGGCAGCTCAGCAGCCTCGGATGGACGGCAGGCTCCCGTTGCGAGCGGCGCAACGAGCGGACGTGGGCCCTCCACCCCAGTTACCCGGCACGACGGGGGAAGGCAGAGCTCACGGAACGGGACGGCCGAGGCCGACGAGGCTTTCGGCGACGACGCACAGGGAGGAGAAGGTGACCAAGGCAACCGCCGGGGTCGCCGCCGCCGTGGCCGTGATCGCTTCGACCGCTCCGAGAGGGACCTGCCTGGCCAGAGTGCTGATACTCCGTTCAACGGGGAGCCGATAGCCGTATCCGGCTATCTGGACCTGCGCGACGAGGGTTATGGGTTTCTACGCACGCGTGGCTTCCTGTCCGGGCCCGGAGACATCTACGTGTCGATCAGTCAAGTCCGCCGTTTCTCGCTGAGGCGGGGCGACCATATCGAAGGGGCTGCCAGGCCTGCCGGTGGCAACGAGAAGTTCCCGGCGCTGCTACGCATAGACACAATCTCTGGACTTGCCCCTGACGATGCGCGCAACAGGCCTCGATTCGAGTCGCTCACACCGTTGTTCCCTGACACCCGCCTCAAGCTGGAGCTGCCTACCCATCCCGACAACGACACTGCCCGGATCATCGACCTGATCTCGCCTATAGGCAAGGGGCAGCGCGGGATGATCGTGTCTCCCCCCAAAGCGGGCAAGACCACCATCCTCAAGCAGATAGCCCACTGCATCGAGGTCAACAATCCAGAAGTCCATCTGATGGTGCTCCTCGTCGACGAACGTCCCGAGGAGGTCACAGACATGATCCGATCCGTCAAGGGCGAGGTCGTGTCTTCCACCTTCGACCGCCCCGCTGAGGAGCACATAGCGGTAGCCGAGCTGGCGCTGGAGCGGGCTAAGCGGATGGTGGAGTTGGGCAAGGACGTCGTGATAATCCTCGACGGCATCACCAGATTGGCCCGTGCTTATAATCTGGGTGCGCCTCCTTCTGGACGTATCATGTCTGGCGGAATCGATACAGCAGCCCTGTATCCTCCCAAGAAGTTTTTCGGTGCGGCCCGGAATATCGAGGAGGGAGGATCGTTGACAATCCTTGCGACTGCCCTAGTCGAGACCGGCAGCAGAATGGATGAGGTCATATTCGAAGAGTTCAAAGGCACTGGAAACATGGAGCTTCGCCTGGATCGGCGTTTGGCTGAGCGCAGGATTTACCCGGCGATCGACGTCAACGCCTCGTCTACCCGCCACGAGGAGTTGCTCTTCGAACGGGGACAGCTCCAGCAGATATGGAAGCTGCGCCGCGTCCTTAACGCTCTGGCGGCCGAGGGCAACCCAGGAGCCGGGATGGAATTGCTCCTAGACCGGCTGAAGTCGACTAAGACAAACAGTGAGTTCCTCGCTGAAGTGGCCAAGACCGCCACTCCAGCGATCTGAGAGAGGTTCAACGATGAAGACAGAAATCCACCCCGAATACGTAACCGCCAGCGTGACATGCTCCTGTGGTAACACGTTCCTCACCCGGTCGACTAAGCCCGAGTTGCACACCGAACTTTGCAACGAGTGCCATCCCTTCTACACCGGCAAGCAGAAACTGGTCGACACCGGCGGACGCGTCGAGCGCTTCGAGCGCCGCTACGGCAGGCGGGCAAAGAAGTAGACCCCGAGCACCTCGGGAGGCTTCGCTCGGCGAAGCTGAAGGCCCTCGTATCCGGCCGCTGGAATCCAACTCCGGGGGGCCAGTTCGACGTCTTCGCCATTCCTGGAGGGGCAGGGATGGCAGATACCGCCGGGTCACGGGGATGGGCGCTTATCGACGACGGAGAGCCGTCCCGTCTCGGCTCGGCGCTGCTCTCGATGATTTCCAGAGGTGTCACAGCCACTGATGTCCTCGTGGACGGGTCCCCCTCGGCCGCCGGCGTCGTCGCTCGACGCGCCGCCGGATTCGAAGGCGTCCACGTGTGGCAGGTAGACGGTCGCAGCGTGGGTGCGGCTACGCCAGCACTTCCGCTTCTTGACGAAGCCGAAGAAGTCGACCCTGTCTTAAGCTTGGCGCTAGAGGCCCACCAACTAGAAGTCGTCTACGAGCACGGTGTGCTTCGCGGGGAGGTCCTCGGACTGGAAGTCGCCCGCACGGTCGGAGGCCAACTCGAGGTCGGGGTTGGCAGGTACGACCGCAGCGCTCGCCTCGAAATGCGCCCCGGCGAGGACCTGTCCTCGGCCTTAGAGCAGGCTGCACAGGCGGTGCGATCTCTGCGCCGCCCCGGCGCACCACCCCACCCCGCAAACACTCTGGCCCGCAGTCGCTGGCTGCGGGCGCTTGGATGCGCTCACCCTGCCAGCCTCGGCCTTTCGCAGCTCAAGCCGGTTGCTCCACCTCTGCCATGGTTCGACCTTTCCGAGGTGGCATCGACCCCGGCGATTGGAGTGGCCGAGTCCGGTCGGCGAGTGGTTGCAGTGTTCTCTGTAGGAGTCGACCCTGACCTAGTCCCCGCCGCTGCTGACTGCTTCGTGCACTATGGCAGCCTCGACACAGATCTGTGGCTTGTGCTCCCGGAGCGCGATGATCTGCCGGTGATGAGGAAGCTGGCTGCGAGACTGCGGACCGAGCCAGTCATACACACCGTTCCGAGGAACTGGGAAGCGCTTGGAGGGCACGTCTACTGACCAGCTGAGTGGATGGGATTCCCTAGGCCGCTTCGTGCCGGTCGCTCGCTCAAAAACACCCTTGCGCCGGCATCTTCGAGGCGCGAAAGTACTAGAGAAGCTATGAGACGATGGACCTTAATAGCTGCTGCGGCCGGGTTGTCCTTGGCTGGCTGCTCGACGACTTCTCGTCCCATCGCGTCAGCCAGCACGCAGCCCGCGATCAGTTCAACGACCTCCACGAGCCCGATCACCACAACATCCCCCAATGCGATCAACCCCGATGTGATCCCAGCCGTAATCACCATCCCCTACGTCGACGCCGTCTTCAAAGTGCTTGAACACATCGACGGCAACGTGTTACGCCAGTTGCTGGCGTCGAGGGGCATTAATCCATCTATAACCTCTGAACTACGTGCTATTTATAATGAGCCTCTTTACTCCCAGGAGGTCAGGATTGCTGAAGAAACGGTAGCAGGTAGGACCGCTAATATAATAGACCCTCCTGGCGATGTCGTGATGAATGTTATAAAGCTTATTTCGGCATCGCCAGTCTGCATTTTTGTTTTGACTGTGCCTAACTATGATGCGGTGCTGGTCAAACCTGGCAGACCGCCGGGATCAACATATTTCGGCCTTGAGCATAAGCAGGGCGGACCAGCTACCTTGTCTTTGAATCCAACGCCGTGGTCCTTTTTCTTTAATGCGGTCTTCTTAAATCCTGTGGCAGTGCCCAACCAGTGCGGCGCTCAGTAGTTCTTACTCTCTTATGCTGTGTCTGTCTGTGCATTCTCAATTCACGTGCCTCGGCTGCTACTCAAGAGGCTGGATGCTTCACTGGATTAGCCGGTCAGGCAGTCGACTGTGGGGGAGGGTATCTCGTCACCATTCCCGGGGAGGCACCAGTTACGGTTTCAACCCCGCCAGTTCCGGGGAGACCGCCAGCGGCAGCACCTGCGATTCCGGCGACTAC
>JAKBBA010000131.1 GCA_021808665.1 Actinomycetes bacterium | reverse complement strand
GGTCGCCATGGCCGCCATTTCGATCGTGTCAGTACAACTCGGTGCCTCCCTGGCCGTGACTCTGTTCGCAACAGCCGGCCCTTTAGGGACAGTATCGCTTCGCCTCATCGGTGCAGCCGTCGCTCTCGCTGCCGTCTCCCGGCCGTGGCGGCTTCGATGGAAACGAGCCGACCTGCTGGTTGCGGCGACGTTTGGGGTCATCCTCGTCGTCATGAATAGCGGCGTCTACATTGCGATCGGCCGTCTCCCACTGGCGTCCGCCATCACTCTGGAGCTTCTCGGTCCGCTCGCCGTGGCAGTCGCAACAGCGCAGTCGTGGCGACAGCGAGCCTGGGCGTTTCCTGCAGGCGCCGGTGTAGCGGTGCTCGGCGGATCACTCGACACTCGCGATCTGCTCGGGGTTGTTGCGGCGCTTGTGGCAGCTACCGCTTGGGCCTGCTACATACTCATCAATCGGAGGGTCGGGTCCGCACCGGAAGGCCTCGCAGGCTTGTGCCTCGCAAACGTTATAGGGGCGTTGATAATGGCTCCTGTCGGTGCTGCTGCCGCCGGTGGCGCGCTCCTTGAGCCGAGAACCGCCGTCATCGGTTTCACTGTAGGCGGCCTGTCGGCTGTTGCGTACGCCTTAGACATGCTGGCCTTACGCCGGCTGCCTACCGCCACCTTCGGCGTGCTTACGAGCCTCAACCCTGCCGTCGCTGCGATCGCCGGCCTGGTCATCCTCGGGCAGCGGGTACCTGCATCGCACCTGTGCGGGATCCTTGCAGTGATCGTAGCTAGCGCCGGCGTGACCCTCAAGAGAACGCCTTCGGCGGCCGTGCAAGACCGGCCGCCGCCACCAACGTAGAGACGCGATTACCCCGAATAGTTGGCTAGTATTCTGGCCATGACTGATACGTTGCCGCTGGCCACGGTGAAGAACCGGTTCTCTGAGCTGGTCGATCGGGTGAATCGGGAGCACGGCCGGGTGGTCGTGACTCGTAATGGCGTTCCGGCTGTTGTCTTGGTGAGCGTTGAGGAGCTCGAGGGATTGGAAGAGACGCTCGAGATCATGTCGGAACCGGAGCTGATGGCCTCGATTCGTGCGGCTGACAAGGAGGTCGATGAGGGATTGGCTGTGCCGGTCAGCGAGGCGGCGGCCCGGGCACGCTGGATTGATCGTTAACCGGACCCATTGGAAGTCGTTTGGACGTCCCAGGCGTCGCGGGACATGGACCACTTGGCGCAAGTCGCCCCGCGAATTGTGGCAGCGGTCGTCGAACTTGTCTACGGAGATCTTGCCAAGCAGCCGGAGCGGGTAGGCAAACCACTTCGCTTCGATCTCGCCGGGCGGCACTCTGCCAGGCGAGGCGAGTACCGGATAATTTACCGAATCGATCACGAGCACGACACGCTGGCAGTGGAGGCGGTCGCTCCGCGAGCGACGGTCTACCGGCGACGCTGATCCCCTATCGGATGCTAAAGGCTGCAGCTCACCGTGGATCGGACGGCTTAGGGACGTATGATGTCGTTTGCTATGCGTCCGAGGAACGCCCGTGTTTGGCTGCTCGTGAGTAGTTGCACATTAGGTATAGTCATCGGCATTGACCGTTCTGTCACAGCCCGAACAGTGGCGGCAGACACCGGCCGTGTAGCCTCGATAGGAGTAGGGCCGGTCACTGCCGCCGAGTTCGAGGCGAGAGGACTATACATCGGTCCTCCCGGTCAGGTACCCTCGGCGGCCGCGAGCTCTCGTCGATCGAATCCCCAGCAGACGGCGCCTGTAGGATCCGCGCCTTACGAAACGGCGACCACTGTTTTCAATGGCGAGCAGCAGGCCGTCGTGGGTGATCCGGCATCGGGATCGGCGTCCATTTCAGGCCCCCAGGCCCTGGCGATAGCAAAGGCGGACCTTGCCGGGTTCGTCGGTACCCCAACCTTCGGTGCGGCAGTCCTGGTCCAATATGACAACGCCCCCGCCGGAGTGGTCGCAACAGCCTGGGCGATACCGGTCGCCGGGCAGGTTCAGCTCTCCTATGGGGCTGCGCCCACATCGACCACCCCAGGACAGACGATACGGGGGCGCCCCCCGGTCAACGAGGTAGCGGTCGTGTTTATCGACGCGGTCACCGGCAAGCTCATCTCTGAAGACGGCTTCGCCGGGCGCCCTTGAACTAGACCGCGTCCGCCGACGGCGCGGGTCGCCCATCACCGGAACAAAGCCTGCAAGTATGAAGTGGCCGGCCTTCGCCTTGGAGTCAGGAGTCTTCGCATTCCAATATCGCAGGGACGACCCCGCTGGGTGGTGCCTGCTACGGGGCCTGCTTGTCGCCGTTGACTACACCACGGCCCCCTCAGCAGGTTGCCCCGGAGGGTTAGAACCATTCGTGGTCCACTGCACAGGAGACCACATCTCGTATTCGAACTGCTAACTCCTCAGCAGCCGAGCGCGTAACTGATCGCCGTGCAGACCCGTTGCATGGTGTCGGCGCCGACGTGTCCAACGGGACCGGTGAGCGATGCCTGCTCGACGGTGTGGAGAGCGTCACAATTGATGACCGACGGCCGGTCCAGCCCGATCTCTACGTGGTCGATGTCGACTTCTGCAGCGAGACCACGGATGGAGGTGGTGACCTCGGCGACCGTCACGAGGCTGCGCGCATCGAGCACCTCGGATCGGGTCAACAGCAGGACGGGCCACCGCTTCCGACCAACTTCGGCCAACCAGACCTCGCCACGTCTCAAGGCTCACCCCATGCTTCAGCCTCGGTCCAGAAAGTGTCGGCACGTTCCGGCTGTCTCAGGTAGGCGTCCCGGTCAGCTCGCGCCAGGGCGGCACGTACGGCGTCGGTGACTCCTTGACGAGCGGCAGCCGAAATGTTGACGCCGAGTTGCCGAGCCCGTTCAGCCAACTCCTCGTCCAGCGTGAAGGTCGTTCTCGATGAGGTCACGTCGGCATGCTAGCACTGTCCGATGCAAGGGATGCTAGCACCTCAGACTTAATTCGTTGTCAGGTTCGGACGGTTGGTGAAGGACCGCAGGCGTTCCCGCTCGTCATCGAAGTTCGAATACGAGTGACTACGGCCCACGCTGTGATGTCGCGAGACATCGTGGACAGGCGAACCTATGCGCAATAGGCAATCAGGACCCGCCGGTGATGGGTTGATAGTCCTTGGACGGGTCCGGGGTGAGGTGGCGGAGCGGTTCGCCATCCTCACTTAGGACTCGGATATCGAGGTTGCACACCAAGACGATGATCCGCCGTCCCTTGTGCCCCCGACCCGCAGCGATGTGGTGCAGCCGGATTCCGTGTCGCAGGGTGAAGACCCCCATACGGACGAGCTGTTTGGCCACCCACGACTTCGACCTGTCGAAAGAAGAGGCCAACGACCGGAGGGACCGGCCCGCCACCACTGAGGTGAGAATGTCCTGTAGCGGTGGCTCGTGAGCCGCGCAGGGGTGTGGGGGCGGCCCCCGACCCCCGATCTCCAGACGTCTGAACCTAGGGAGGCCAGGGCCCGGACCCAGGGGGTCGTGGACGAAAGACTAGGGATTTTCCCTGGGGACAGGCGACGCGGCGACGTTCATGATGTCGGTATGCCGCTGCCCGGTCCGGGCTGTGGCGGGGAGGAATGTGATGCGAGCGGTGATCGAGGTGGAACGTGACGGCGAGGGGCGCCTGGTGGGAGTGCTCGACTGCTCGGGCCCTGGTCGTCGGCGCTTCGTCGGTTTGATGGAGTTGGTCGGCTTGCTCGAAGACGGCCTGGAGACGGCCGGGGAACCCCCCATCGCGTCCGAGGGTAACTCGGGGGGCCGGTGATGGGCCGCAAGATCCTGTTCGTGACGACCGATCAGCAGCGCTACGACTCGCTCGGCTGTAACGGCGGCCAGATCGCCGCGACCCCGGTGGCGGACCGCCTTGCTGCGACCGGTATCAATTACCGGCGGGCGATGAACCAGAACGTGGTGTGCATGCCGGCCCGCTCGTCGATGCTGACCGGCCAGTACCCCCGCACCCACGGCGTGTACGCCAACGGGGTGCCACTCCCGGCCGACGCGGCGTCGGTCGCCGAGTACCTCCACGACCACGGTTACCGCACAGCCCTGCTCGGCAAGGCGCATTTCGAGCCGGCGTTCGACCTGGAAGGCCACTGGCCGGAGAACCGCATGGCCAAGGAGGGCTCGACCGGCCCGCACCGGGGTTTCGAGCATCTGGAGCTGGCTATGCACGGGGCGGAGAAGCTGTGGCATTACGGCCGGTGGCTCGAAGCGAGCTCGCCCGAGTACACGAAGGGCTTTTTCCAGATCATCGCCCCAGGTGACCCGCCCCGCTTCAACGACGCCGGCTACGGCGACACCGGCCTGCTCCAGACCGCCTACAACCCGATCCCGCCCGACATGTACCACACCGACTGGGTCGCCGAGCGCACAATGGCCTGGCTGTCGGGCCTCGACGACCGCGAGGACTGGTTCTGTTGGATGAGCTTCCCCGATCCGCATCACCCCTGGGACCCACCCGAGTCCGAGGCCCGCAAGATCTCCTGGCGTGACCTGGATCTGCCGGCGGGCCACCCCGGCACGGTCCAAGCGTGCGAGAAGGTCCTTTCGGGCAAGCCGTCGCACTGGCTCGGCTACTACGACGGGTCGTTCTCCAACCTCGAAGGCGGCCCGGCCACCTTCGTACCCAAGCTCATGACCCACGACCAGGTGCGTGAGGTCAACGCCTTGGTGCATGCCGAGAACCAGCTCATCGACGCCGCCCTCGGCCGGGTGCTCGACTACGTTACGAACCGGGGCTGGGACCACGACACCGACGTGTTCTTCACCACCGACCACGGCGAGCTCCAAGGCGACTTCGGGCTGTTGTTCAAGGGCTCTTATCACTGCGACGCGTTGATGCACCTGCCGATGATCTGGCGCCCCGCACCGTCAGCCGGCATCGCCCCCGCCGAAGTCTCCGAGCCGGTCGGTCAGATCGACCTGGCCGCCACCTTCTGTCACATCGCCGGCCTGCCCGTCGCATCCTTCATCGAAGGCGAGGTTCTTCCCACCGCCCCCGGATCGGACCGTCAGCGGGTGATCACCGAGTGGGACAGCCAGTTCGACGCCGTCGACCTGCACTTCCGCTCCATCTACACCGACGGCTGGCTGGCCACCGCCTACGAGGCCGGCGGCCGCTACCACGGCAGCGAAGGCGAGCTCTACAACCTCGAAGACGACCCGTATCAGTGGCACAACCGCTGGGCCGACCCGACCTGTGCCACCCGGCGCACCGACATGGTCGCCGACCTCTACGACCACCTCCCCCAACCCCGCCAACCCAAGCTCGCCGTCGAGGCGCCGGTATGAGCAGTCCATTGCATGGCGGCCAACCCGAGACCGCACCGGGCCGTGCCGCCAGGGCCGCCACAAGAGCACAGCCGGCCCGCACGTTCCGCCCCCAACTACCCCGTCGAAGAGGAGATCACACACCATGAAGACAAGACTGACGCCGCGCCGTGCCGGCACTGTGATCGCAACGACCCTCGTGCTAGCAGGCGCGGGCATAGCGCTTCCCGCCTCTGGAGCGCTGTCACTATCGGCCAGCGGCACCCTCAACAACTCGACGGCATCGGCCGTGCTCGCATCGTCGGTGTGCGGGTCGGCGGCCGGCGGCTACTACCAGGTGGCCGCCGACGGAGGGGTGTTCACCTTCGGTGGCGCCCGCTACTACGGATCGATGGCCGGACAACACCTCAACGCCCCGATCGTGGGTATCATCCCCACCGCTGGCGACGGCGGCTACTGGCTTGTCGCGGCAGACGGAGGAATTTTCTCCTTCGGTGACGCCCAATTCGCCGGGTCGATGGGCGGCACGCACCTCAACATGCCCGTCGTGGGCGGCGCCGCACTGACGTCGGGTGGCTGCCCCGGCCCCCAAGGGACAACCGGCCCCCAAGGGACAACCGGCCCCCAAGGCCAACAAGGTCCGGCCGGCGCTAACGGCACCAACGGCACCAACGGGAACACCATCCTGAGCGGCGCGACGGCGCCCCCAGCCAGCACGGTCGGCGCCGTCGGCGACTTCTACCTCGACACCGCCACGGAGGTGCTCTACGGGCCGAAGACCTCCACCGGATGGCCAACGACGGGGACCAGCCTCGTCGGCCCACCAGGCACCAACGGTATCAACGGTATCAACGGTATCAACGGTATCAACGGTAGCAACGGGAACACCATCCTGAGCGGCGCGACCGCCCCCCCGGCCAGCACGCTCGGCGCCGTCGGTGACTTCTACCTCGACACCAGCTCTGGGACCGAATATGGGGAAACCCTTTATGGGCCGAAGACCTCGACCGGGTGGCCATCGAGCGGCACGAGCCTCATCGGCCCCCAAGGCACCAACGGGACCAACGGGAACACCATCCTCAACGGTACGACAGCGCCCCCGGCCAGCACGCTCGGCGCCGTCGGTGACTTCTACCTCGACACCGCCACGGAGGTGCTCTACGGGCCGAAGACGTCGACCGGATGGCCGACGGCGGGTACCAGTCTCGTCGGGCCGCAAGGACCCCAGGGTCCTGCTGGCGTGGCCGGGATCACTTTTTCCCAGGCCAACCCTGTTACGCTGGCCTCCGGGGAGGGCTCACCTTTGGAGATCGCCTCCTGTCCGAGCGGTGACTACGCGATCAGCGGTCAATGGTGGTCTCCCGACGGCGTACTAGATGTTGGAGTTAACATGAATTATGGCCAGGTTGAGGCCAACCCCGCTGATGTGAATGAGTGGGCGTTCACTTTCACTAACCAGTACGGCGGTTCAGTTACCATTTCTTATTCGGCCATCTGCGCCCAGGTTGGCTGATGTCTGCGTCGGCCGGTAGGACGGGCCGTGCCGAGCTGGCCCGGCTGTTGGGTCGTGGTTCGCCGTCGCGGCGTTTGCTGCGCCAGCGGGTGGAGCTGTTCGTGGGCCTCGGGGTGGCCCTCGGTGCGCTGCACCTGGTGGCAGGGCGCAGCGGCGGTGACCATGTGGCGGTGACGGCGCTGCTCGGGGCGCTGGTGCCGGTGTTCGCCCCGGTGTGCTTCGTGCCCGTCGTGTTCGCCGCCCGGGAGCGGGGCCATGCGCCTCTGCCCGTCATCGGCGTGCGCTTGGGTGTAGTGGCCGGGTTGGGCTGGGTGGTGGCCGGCGTGCACCTGGTGGTGTGGGAGCTGCTGGCAGTCGGGACGGGCAGCATCGGCGGTCCGAGCGGCGGTGACGTGCCGTTCATGGCGGTGACGGTGGTCGTGACCGCTGTCGTTGCATCCGTCGCTTACCAGGCGCCTCTGCGCCACCGCTGGGCGGCACCGGTGACGGTGGTGTCGGTGGTGGGGTTGTACGTGGCGTCGTTCGTGGTGCACGGGTTGGTGCTGACCCCGTCGTTGTCGAGCGTGCGCCACAAGCTGGGCGCCGGTCCCGAGTCGATCGAGGTGGCCATGACGCTGGCGGCGCTGATGGCGGTGTGGCTTCTGATGCGCCGCGAGGTGAGCGACGGCACCCGCAAAGCCGGGCCGGTCGCGCCACAGGCGTGCGGGACGAGCCCGGCGGGGACGGCGGCCCCATGAGCGCTGCCGGCAGCGCGCGGGGTGCGGTGTCGGGCGGCGGGGCCGGCGGCTTCGCAGCCCGGCTGGACTGTCCGGCGGCGATCCACCCGGACCTCGCCGCCCACGGGAAGCTGTTCGAGCGCAAGATTCACCGGGTCGTGGACCGGGTGTACTGCGCGGTGGGCTACAACCTGGCCAACATCATCGCGGTGGTCGGGCCCGAGGGGATGGTGGTGATCGACACCGGCATGGACACCGCCCAGGCGCAGGCGGTCCTGGCCGACTTGCGGCGGCTGACCGACGCCCCGGTGGCGGCGATCGTCTACACCCACCATCACACCGACCACGTGCAGGGTACCTCCGCCCTGGTCGACCCCGACGACGTCGCCTCGGGAAGGGTGCCGATCTACGCCCATTCGTCGCTGCTCGCCGAGTACCAACAAGAGACCGGGCTGATCGGCCCGATCATGGGGGCGAGGGCGATGGCCATGTACAGCATGGTCCTCGACGGGGCGGACATGGAGGGTATGAACGCAGGTATCGGCCCGACGTTCGTCCCCGGGCCCAACGGGTTCGTCGCCCCGACCCACGTCTTCGACGACCGTCTGGAGGTGACCGCCGGCGGGGTGCGCCTGGAGATGCACCACGTGCCGAGCGAGGCGGCCTCGGAGATCTGCGTGGTGCTCCCCGACGACGGCGTGCTGTGCTCGGCCGAGGTGATCCAAGACCACGGGTTCCCCAACCTCTACACGCTGCGCGGCGCCAAGTTCCGAGACCCGAAAGCCTGGTACGAGAGCATCGACTTGATGGCGAGAGTGGCAACCGGCTGCGAGCAGATGGTCCTCCAGCACGGCCCGCCGGTAACCGACCGGGCCGAGATGCGCCAGGTGCTGCGCGACTACCGCGACGCCATCCAGTACACGCTCGACCAGACGATCCGCTGGGCCAACCGGGGCCTGGCCAAAGACGAGATCGCCCGCCTGGTGAAGCTGCCCCCGCACCTGGCCGGAAACCGGCGGTGGCTTCAGCCGTTCTACGGGTCGGTCGCCCACACGGTGCCGGCGATCTACACCGGCTACATCGGCTGGTTCGACGGCGACCCGTTGGCGCTCGACCCCACCCCAAGAGCAGAACAGGCCCACAAACTCGTCGGAGCCATGGGCGGCCGGGGAGCGGTCCTCGAGCGGGCGGCCGTTGCTTTGGAGTCGGGCGATGCCCGCTTCGCCGCCGAGCTGGCGACGTACGTGATCCGCCTCGACCCGACCGACATGGATGCCCGCCGGGTGAAAGCCGCCGCCTACCGGAGGCTGGGCTATGCCACCGTCAACGCCACCTGGCGGGGGTTCTACCTGACCGGCGCCCGGGTGCTCGACGGCAGCCTCGACCCCGCCCCGATCTACCAGATGGGGGTGCAGATGACCGTGACCGACGAGCTGCTCGGCCTGCTCCCGGCCCGGATGCTGGTCGAGTCCGCCCCGCCCCGG
>JAKBBA010000130.1 GCA_021808665.1 Actinomycetes bacterium | reverse complement strand
CCATGGCGCAGTCTTTGCGATAGCGCACGTGCGCGGCGGTGGCGAGCTTGGCAAAGGCTGGCACGAGGCAGGGCGGATGGAGCGCAAGGCGAACTCTTTCAGCGACTTCATTGCCTGCGCCGAAGCGCTGGTCGACCAAGGCTGGATTAACCGGGACCGGATCGCCGCCCGGGGAGGCAGCGCAGGAGGCCTCCTGATGGGAGCAGTGACGAACATGAGGCCCGACCTGTGGCGCGCAGTAGTCGCAGAAGTTCCTTTTGTCGACGTCGTCACAACGATGTCCGACCCTTCGTTACCGTTGACGGTCACCGAGTGGGAGGAATGGGGCGACCCGCTTCACGACGCCGCATCCTTCGAAAGGATGCTCGAATACTCGCCCTACGACAACGTCGTAGCTCGCGAACAGTGGCCCGCAATGTACGTAACCGCTGGACTCAACGATCCCCGCGTCGGCTTCTGGGAACCCGCGAAGTGGGTGGCGAAACTCAGGTGGGCCGGCGCCGGAAAAGGAGACCGCCCGGTGGTCTTCTTCATCGAGATGGGGGCCGGCCACCAAGGTCCGTCGGGGCGCTACGAGGGCTGGCGCGACGAGGCCCGCGTGCAGGCTTTCCTGCTCAGCCAGCTTGGACTGGCGACGTGATATGTCGTTTACCTAGCTCAGCCTTGCCCTGACCAACAGCAGGACATGAGTATTTTCTAATCGGCACCTCATCGAGGCGTCACCTGGACAGCCGACACTGTCTCCGCAAACCCACCCGAGCCCAAGATGCTCGTCGGAGCGGAACAAGAGAGGTCACCAAGTGACAGAAACTTCCCATGTCCCTGCTGGGATCGACGCGATGCTTTCCAATGTGGGCCGTCGTGCAATGGTTACCGGAGCTGCTGGATTCATCGGAAGTCAAGTGTGTCGTACCTTGCTGCGCGACGGCTGGAGCGTTACAGGTATCGATGGTTTCACTGACAGTTACGACCCGGTCGAGAAGATAATGCGGGCGGCATCCTTGGCACGCCTCGCCGGAATGACACTCGTGGTCGGCAACATGGCAGACATGTCGCTTGACGCTCATCTGAGCGGGGTGGAAGTAGTATTCCACCTGGCAGGACGGGCCGGGGTGCGAGCAAGCTTCTTCTCGGAAGGGCTCTACGTTAGAGACAACGTGATAGCGACCGAGCGGCTTCTCAGCGCCGCTCGCAGAGCCGGTGTCAGGCGTCTCGTGTACGCGTCGTCATCGTCGGTGTACGGCGACGGGGAGGTGCCCTTCCGGGAGGACGCGCCGCTATCGCCGATCTCCCCATACGGGAAGAGCAAACTCGAAGCCGAACGGGCGTGCCTGGATGCAGACGGCCGAGGTATCGAGACGACGGCGCTGCGATACTTCACCGTGTTCGGACCGGGTCAACGACCCGACATGGGTCTCCGCCTTTTCGCCGAGGCCGCATTGTCAGGGAAGCCGATCACGCTACTCGGCGATGGCAGCCAACGCCGTGACTTCACCTATGTCACCGACGTCGTCGCAGCTACGGTCGCCGCGGCCGACGGCCACGTTGCCGGCCTACCCGTCAATATCGGCGGCGCTTGCGATGTGAGCATCTCCGAGGTCCTGGCGTTGTTGGCAAAGCTGAGTGGCAGCGACCTGCTCATCGATCAGCAGCCCTTCGCCCGCGGGGACGTCAGGGTGACCTCGGCCGACTTGACTCGAGCCCGAGAACTGCTCGGTTTCATACCCCTCGTACCTTTCGAAGTGGGATACGAAAGCCAGGTCGCTTGGATACGAGAACGTATGGGCCAAACGGTGGGGGTGCCGGTATGAAATCGGTCCGATCCTTGCAGCGTGTGCTGCTCTACTCCCACGACACTTACGGCCTTGGCCACCTTCGCAGAAACCTTTCAATCGCGCACGAATTGTTGCGTTTGCCGAGTCCGCCACGTGTGGTATTGGCCTCCGGCTCCCCTGCCATCGGTCGCGTTCCGCTACCGAGTGGTCTGGCGACCGTGGTACTTCCTCCTGTCACAAAGACGCCTCAAGGCGACTATCGCCCCCTCGACGGGTCGCTTGGCATCTCCCTTGTGAGGCGCGCACGATCCGCTGTCGTGCTCGACGTTGTATCTCGATGGAAGCCGGACGTCATGCTCGTAGATCATGCACCTCACGGCATGAAAGGTGAACTCCTTCCCGTCTTCGATCACATCGGCCGCACCCGGTCAGCTACCCTCCTGGCGCTCGGCTTGAGAGACATTCTCGACGAGTCGTCGCGGGTGATCGACACGTGGACAGCGGACGGTGTCTATGCGACACTCGAGGACGTCTACGACTCGGTGATGGTTTACGGGGAGCGCGACATGTTCGACGTAGCCGACCTGTACGGCCTGTCGGCGGAAATGGCGGATCGCATCGAGTACTGCGGTTACGTGACGACGCCGGCGCCACAGTCAGTTCCTCTACCACCGGAGATCCCCGACGGGAAGCCCTTCGTACTCGCAATGATCGGGGGTGGCGGCGACGGGGTCCAACTTCTGATCGACACTGCCCTCGCTGCCAAGTCGATCAGGATCGCATGTGTCCTGTGCACCGGTCCTCTCATGTCCGCCGGCGACCGGCAGCGTTTGCTCGACACAACCGGACATCTCGAAGACGTGTACACCGTCGAGCACCTCGCCGAGCCTGCTGCAGTTGCTGCCAGAGCGGCCGCTGTGGTGTCTCGCGGAGGCTACAACAGCTTATGCGAACTGGTTGGTCTTGGGGTGCCGACTATCGTCGTTCCACGCCGCGCACCGCGCCTGGAGCAACTGATGCGGGCCCACGCATTCGCCAGACGGGGATTGGTGGAAGTAGTAGAGGAGAGCGTCGACCTTGCCTCGGCGCTACCGAGGCTACTGGGTGGAGCATCCACCAGTTGGAGTGGCGCCGGCCTCGATCTGGGCGGCGCGGCGAAAACTGTCGCTCATCTCTGTCGCCTCGTCGCCGACATCGATCCACGTTCACTTGCCTGTATACCGGCATGACTATCAGTTTCCCATGACCCTACTTAACCTTCGCTCGTCCAAGACGCCCTTCGACACATCCGCATCGGCCCCTACGGTCTGCTACCTGACAAAGCGTTTCCCGCGACTATCGGAGACGTTTATCCTCGACGAGATTCTGGGTGTGGAAGCGGCGGGCGTACCGCTACGACTCTTCTCGATAGCCAACCCGGCGGAGCTCACGGTCCAAACAAGGGTTTCGGGCGTCAAAAGCCCCGTCGGCTACCTGCGAAGCGGAACCGGGCGAAAGGCCGCCCTCAAGGACAACACGCGTTTCCTCGTTGCCCACGCCCGCCTTTTCCGCCGGCACCCCGTTCGGTGGATTCGGGTCGTCGGCAAAGTGATGCCATCACGACGGCACCTTTCGACCATGCGCCATCTTTTAGAGGCAGGACTGATGGCCACGGAGATGGACCGGGTTGGGGCCACTCACATCCACGCCGCGTTCGCGCACGGTCCGGCGAGCATCGCCCACTTCGTATCGCTGCTGACGGGGAGAACGTTCTCCTTCGCAGCGCACGCCAAAGACATCTACCTTTCGAGCCCAGATATCCTAGCGATCAAGGCGTCGGCCGCCGAGTTTGTCCTTGCGTGTTCGCATAGCGCCGCAAATGAAATGCGCCGGATCGTCGACGCCTATCCGCCGCAGGAGGCCCAGCGCCGAAACCCCAATATCGTCTATGCGCCGCACGGAGTCGACACGACCCGCTTCCAGCCCTCTCGGGCAGAAATAGGCGTGACGTCCCCCGGACACTTCCGGATCCTCGCTGTCGGCCGACTCGTTCCCAAAAAGGGATATTCGACTCTCATCGACGCTCTCGGAGTCCTACGAGATCTCGGCGAGGATTTCGAATGCAGGATCGTAGGCGGGGGGGACCTGCGCGACGACCTCGAATCGCGGGCGGCCGCCCTGGAGTTGTGTAGCTTCGTGACTTTCACCGGCAGACTCACCCAAGACGAGATCATCGCCGAATACCATCACGCCGACGTGTTGGTTCAGGCCAGTGTGATCACCTCCGACGGTGATCGTGACGGCATACCCAACGTCGTCCTTGAAGCCATGGCGTGCGGCCTTCCTGTGGTGGCAACCTCCGTCGCAGGCATCCCCGAGGTGATCGACCATGCGAGATCGGGCATCCTCGTCCCTGCAGGAAACTCGGGAGCGCTCGCAGCAGCGCTGCGGGACATGGCGGGGGATCCAGGTATGCAAGCTAATCTCTCAGTGACCGCAAGGGCGTACGTGTCGGTAAATCATTCACGGTCGCGCTGTATCGCTCCGGTAGCGGACCTCCTTCGCAGAACCTGCTGCTCCGAGGCCACCGGTGCCGATCAGGTTCGGGTACCCGCCGGTTCAGGTTCTCTCCCTTGATCCGCCACGAAATGGCTGGACTCGAGGTAGCCTACCTGCTCCCAGATCCCGGAATTCCTGTGGGCGGATCCAAAGGCGCGTCAGTGCACGTCGAATCTTTCTGCGCGGCGCTCGCCCGCCGGGGTGTGGATGTCACACTCTACGCCGCTCGGGTGGCAGGGCCGATGACGGCGAGAGGATCGGAGTCGGTGCGAGTGGTTCCAATAGACGTCGGGACCGTATCGTCTGGAATCAAGGCAGACACGTCTCGAATCGATGCCGCCAAGGCCTTCTTCGACAGCGTCGAGCGCCTTCTCGCCTTTCGCGAACCGAACTGCATAGTCGAGCGGCTTAGTCTGTTCGCCGGACGCGGTAGCGCGCTCGCAGAGAGCCTAAGACTTCCGCGCGTTGTCGAAATCAACGCACCGGTTGCCGAGGAGCGCAAACGTCACTTCGGACTCCGTCTCGAAGATTATGCCCGTCAGGCAGAGTCTCATGCGCTGCGCGGAGCCCGCGTTGTGGCCGTGTCAGCACCTCTGGCCAGTTGGGCGCTCGATATGGGGGCCGCCACAGCCACCGTCATTGCCAACGGAGCCGACGTAGACGGACTGGACCCGAACCTTCTCTCGTTTCTCGCTCCTATCACCAGGAACCGGCTCGGATTCTCGAAGTCCGTACCGGTTGTTGGATTCGTAGGCAGCCTCAAACCCTGGCATGGAGTGGATGTTCTCATCGACGCCGTATCAGTCCTCGCCGACACTATGCAACTCGGGTTGCTTATCGTCGGCGACGGTCCCGAACGTGACCGACTTTCCGCGTCGCTCGGACGACTGTCACCCCGCGTGACGGCCGTGATGACCGGAGCTGTCGCGCTACCACGGGTGGCGGAACACATCGCAGCGATGGACATAGCAGTCGCACCGTATCTTGCAAACGACTTTTTCTACTTCTCCCCCCTCAAGGTGGTAGAAGCGATGGCGGCCGGTCGCGCTGTCGTGGCGTCGGATTTTCCGCCCATCCGTGATCTCCTCGGAGAAACCGGGCTGTTTGCCATACCGGGTGACAGTACCTCACTTGCACAGTCGCTGGGCCGCCTTGTAGGTGATCCAGAGGGCCGTCGGCTCCTGGGTGCGACCGCACGTGCCCGCGCGGTTGAGCGATCGAGCTGGGCGGCCGTCGCTGATGCGGTGCTCCACGAAGTGGCTGTTGCGCGAGATGCCCACCTACTGGCCGACAGCTGCCAGACTTCACCGAGAGACACACCTAACTGGAGCCGCAATTGACCCGTCGGTTGGGCCTAATGTCCTGGGAGCTGGATTTGGCAAGCGTACGCGCGCCTCTGATTGGCGGCCTCGGATTTTCGCTCGTGCGCGCCGCACTACAGTGGCTCGCCCCAGTCCCTCTCAAGGTGATCTTCGACAGCGTCCTTGGGACCCACCAGCTCCCTCCTGAGCTGCGTTGGCTGCCCTCCGGCCGGCTTCCCCTTCTATATAGTCTTTGCGCGCTCATGGTTGCCATAGCGGCGATCCTCGGCGTGTGCTCATACGCCGCCGCTGCACTCTTGGCTGGCGCCGGCCAGCGTGTAGTCGTCGATCTACGCTGCCGGCTGTTCTCTCATCTGACCCGCCAATCACGGCGGTTCTACACGACCCGGCCGGTCGGCGACCTACTCGCTCGTCTCGGGGGAGACGCTCAGGCCATGCAGAGTGCCGTGGTCAGCGTGATGCCCGTCGTCGCGGAGAACACCTTGACCGTCGTCGGCATGCTCGTGATCATGACGATCGTCGATTGGCAGTTCAGCGTTCTTGCCCTTTGCGTGTTCCCCATACTGATGGTCCTGGTCCGACATTACCTCTCCACGATCAGGCAGGCTCAACGGACCGCAAGACGCGCCGAGGGCGCCTCTACTTCGACAGCCCAGCACGTCCTTGTCGGCCTTGCCGTGGTGCAGGCGTCGGGTGCCGAATGCGAGGAAGTCGAGCGATACCGTACGAGTGCGCTGGAAGCTCTCCAAGCCAGCAGACTCGCCGTGCTGCTTCAGTCGCGCTTCACGCCGCTTGTGACATTCGTCATGACGGCCTCCACCACTGCCGTTATCCTCCTCGGCGGACGAGAGGTTCTCTCCGGGAGACTAACGCCCGGGGATCTGCTGCTCTTCAGCGCCTACTTCCGCAGCATGTACACGCCTATCCGTCAACTTGCGAAGCTCGCTGGGACAATGGGGCGTGGTCAGGCCTCCGCCGAGCGGGTGCTCGAAGTCCTACACACCCACGACGAGCCGTCGACACCGGAGCATCCACGGCGGCCGTCGAAGGTGAGAGGCAGGCTCGTCTTCGAGTCGATTTCGTTCTCTTACCCCGGAAGGCCGTCATTCCTCGACAAGATCGACCTGGCTGTAGAATCCGGAACACGCCACGCAATCGTGGGGGCAACCGGTTCCGGCAAGAGCACTTTGCTGCGACTCGCTCTGCGCTTCGCCGATCCGGACTCCGGGAGCGTCAGCTTTGACGGCGCGGACGTTCGTTCGTTGGACCTGCAGTGGCTTCGACGCCAGATTTCCTTCGTCCCTCAAGAGACAGTGCTCCTCCGGCCTACCGTGTGGGAGAACATCGCCTACGGGTCCGACCTTTCGAGCCGGGCCGAGGCGATCACAGCCGCACGCGCCGTCGGGGTGCATGAAGTCCTCGCGAATCTCCGCGACGGATACGACTCCTTAGTCGGGGAGGCGGGCTCGGCTCTGTCGGGCGGTCAGCGACAGTGCATCGCCGTCGCCCGGGCGATGGCCCGTGGTGGTCGGCTGATCCTCTTGGACGAGCCGACCACAGGAATGGACGCCGCCACCCAATCGGTGGTCGGCGAGGCGTTCGCGCGCCTCAGCGAGGGTCGGACCACGCTGATGGTCACACACCACCTCCTAGCAGTACGCGACGTGGACGCGATCACCGTAATGGACAAAGGAAGGGTTATCGAACATGGAACTCACAGCGACCTCGTCGAATCAGGTTCTGCCTACAACACACTCCACCTCGCATCGACAGGAGCCGCTAGCAGTGACTGACCCGTTTACGCCGACGTCTAAGCCTGACAGCGACGAGCGGCTCGGAGGCCATCAGGTGTGCGTCGTCGGCGCAGGATACGTCGGTCTCACCGCGGCCGCGTGTCTCGCCCACCTCGGCCACAACGTAACCTGCGTCGAGGCGAGCCCACATCGCCTCGAAGTTTTGAGAGGCGGCGGAATTCCAATCCACGAGCCTGGACTAGCGGACCTCGTCGACGAAGGGGTGAGGAACGGGCGGCTGCGCTGGGCTGCTGACGTCGCCTCCGGTCTCGGCGACGCGGGCATCGTGCTGCTCTGTGTCGGCACGCCACCCAGAGCTGACGGTGAACCCGACCTGAGCCAGCTTGCAGACGCGGGCCGCCAAGTCGCCCGCGCCGCCTCGCGTGACCTGGTCGTCGTCGTGAAGAGCACCGTGCCACCGGGATCCTGTGAGGCCATCGAGCTCATCTGCGCCGACGAGGCCGACGCAGGAGTGACGATCCGCGTCGCATCAAGCCCGGAGTTTCTCCGCGAGTCACGCGCTGTCGAGGACTTCCTATTCCCCGACCGCGTCGTGGTGGGAGCAGAAGACCTTGACGTGATCGACCTTGTGGCCAGCCTGTATCCACCGGCCAGCCCCGTCGTGCGATGTGACCGCAGAGGTGCGGAGCTCGTCAAGTACGCAGCAAACACCTTCCTCGCCATCAAGATCTCCTTCGCGAACGAAGTAGCGCAACTCTGCGACGCCCTCGGCACGAACGCTATGGATGTACTCGACGGGGTCGGCTCCGATAGTAGAATCGGTCGGCAGTTCCTAAAGCCGGGGCCTGGCTACGGCGGTTCGTGCCTGCCTAAAGATGTATCGGGATTCGTGGCTCTGGGCAAATCGGCAGGAACCTGGACTTCGCTCGCTTGCGCAGCAGAAGAGCAGAACGCACACGCTCGACGCAGCGTTGCGGGCCGCCTCGAGCTGGTAATAGGGCCTTTGCGAGGCAAACGCATAGGACTTCTCGGGCTCGCCTTCAAAGACGGCACGGACGACGTTCGAGACTCGCCCAGCATGCAGATCGCCAAGGACCTGCTCGCCGCCGGGGCCGTCGTTTGCGCGTACGATCCCTTAGCTCACGGCGAATCAGCACCTGTCGAGGTAAAACGCGTGACCTCGCCACGCGAAGTGCTCACAGGAGCCGAAGCGGTCGTGATCGGCGTCGACTCGCCCGAGTACCGAAACCTCGACCCCATCGGTGTGGCCGACCTCATGTCAGGAGACGTCGTCTTCGACGCCGCTGGGGTATGCGACCTCGACGCGTGGGGTCGTGCCGGACTGAACGTGTACGGGGTCGGCCGCGGCACACCGATGGCGTTCTACCCAGTAGTATGGGCACCGCTACGTTGGACCGTTGGCGCGCCAGTAGATTCCCTCGACTGAGATGGGAGGAGATAATATGTCGCTTCGACGTGGCCTGGGGCCCTTCGCATCACTTCCGAGGCGACTCCGTGGACTCCGTGGACTCCGTGGACTCCCAGCACTCTATGCCGGGTTCCTCCTTTTCGCCGGAGGCGCCGCCGCCGTCGCCGCCCTGAGCTTCAAGCTCGCATCCGGCCCGCTGCCCGGCCCG
>JAKBBA010000129.1 GCA_021808665.1 Actinomycetes bacterium | reverse complement strand
CTGTGTTTGGCGTCCGAGGATCTCGTTGCGGCGAACTTGCAACCAGCGCAGCGGCCGCAACGTGTCGATAGCCGTAACCCGCCACCGGAACTCCGGCTTCCAAAAGATAGCGTCGAGTAGACCGACGGCCGCTGTCGGGGTCATCGTCGGATACGACACCCTCTCCACCCCGAACTCGGGTCTGGTGAAGCAAGCGAATTCCCCCCATGCCTTCACTACCACCGGGTTTCCCGGCGGTGCGTCCACAACCTTCACCAGATCAGCTCCTCCTGTGCGGTGGGTGAGAAAACTAGCCCGGTGATTGGGTGGTAATCGCCCTCCCACCGGTAGAGGGCGTCGTTGACCTTCGTAGCCAACCCGTCTCGTACCGCGCTCTCCGCAACTTTGCGGCGAAGCTGCACCGTGATTTCCTGAAGGGAGCGAACATCTCGAGGACCGAGCGGCACAAACCGGTTCTCCGGGCGGCGTCCGAGATAATCCAAGATGTAGTCGACTCGCGAAGCCCGGCGATCGCCGCTCGGCCATGGGACGGCCACCGCTCTGGCGTCTTGGTCGATCATCTGGAAAGCATCGGCGACACTTCGATACTTGAAGGTGACCCGCTTGTCTTGGACTTCCCGTAGATCGGGATTCGCGGCGGGATCGTCTAACAGGCTCCGATACCAAGTGGCCACAACTTCCTGACTTCGGATATCTACGTCGCCGCGGGCTAGGACCGCTCGCGTTTGGGCCGTCCCCGCTCCGTAGTATGCCCCTGGTGGGTAGCCGCCGCCGACCAAGTCGAAGATCACGGTCTCACCGAGTTCGGCCATCAGCCCATTGCGATTACAGCGGCCGTCGGCCTGAGCCAAGGAAGGAAGCGGACCCATGGCGCGAAGCACCAGAGGGAAATCGAGATCGACTCCAGCTTCGACCATCTGTGTCGACACTACCCGGCACTGGGTGCCGCTCGCTAGGCGGGCGCGGATTTGCTCGATCCGGTCGCGACGGTCGGCCGGACGGAGGTGGGTGGAGAGGTACAAAACCTCCTCGCTAACCGCTTGGGCCACCGTCCGAGCGTCCCTAATGGTGTTGAGGACGCATAGGCACCGGTCGTTCGCACTCACCAGGCCAGCCACGTCACCGTGGCTGAGCGGCTCGGCTTGACGAATCCGAGTTCGAGCGAACACCGACTCCCAAGCCGAAAAATCAGGGAGAAGGTCCTCGACGCCGCGTTTGCCGGCCATCGCAGGGACACGTTCGAGCGTGGGCTGCGTCGCGGTCATGATCAGCACCGACGCCCCGAACCGGTCTACGAGCGACCTGAGGGAATCGATCACCGGATCGAGGACCTCAAGCGGTAAAGCCTGCGCTTCGTCGATCACGATCACCGACCCGGCCAACCTGTGGAGTTTCCGGCACGCCGAGGTCCGGTTCGAAAAAAGGGAATCGAACAACTGAACCGTGGTGGTGACCACCACCGGCGAGTCCCAGTTCTCGGCGGCCAACTTCCTCCAGTCGCTGTCGACGTCGATCGCCGAATGATGTTCAAGGACGATCGCCGCCTCGCTAGGGTCGTCGAGCAAGGATCGATAGACGTCCGCCACCTGGTCTGTAACCGTGATGAAAGGCAGCGCCGTGACCACTGCACGCAGGTCGTTGGCAGCCGCATGAGCTAGGGCCCAACCAAGACCGATCATCGTCTTGCCCGACCCGGTCGGTGTCGCCAACTGGTAGATCCCGGGGGGACGCCCCGCCGTCGCCAACACCGCCTCGTAGACGTCTAAGCGGGCCGCGTTCAGTGGTGTTCTTGGGCTGCAGGTCAGCATGGCAGTCCGGCGTGCCGCGAACCGCGTTTCGAGGCCCTCTAGGCTGCGCCCGCTGGCACGCAGCGACGAGTGACCGGGCTGGAAATGCCCCTCCGTGTCGAGGAAATCGGCGTCCACGAGGGCGGAGAAGATCATGCGGTAGAGCATTTCGACATCCCGGTTGAAGGTTGCCTGCCCGGACCGGGACCGGTCGCCGGCACGGGCCAGAACCCAGGCGGGGGGCACCGGGACGTGGTCGAGCATCGCCGCCGGTAGCTGTGCCCTAGCCCGCGCCAAGGTCTCGCTCAATTCGAGATCCTTCGCAGCCTCCTCTAGCTGGAACCCTACATCCCCCAGGTCCGAGAGCCCTCCGTGATGGCCGAGGATCGTGGCAGCCAACAGAACAGCCTCGGAGTACCCATGCTGCTTTGCCAAGAAAGCCCCTGCCCGCTTGTGGTCCCGCTTCGCGAAAGCTCGCCTTCCAGCCTCGTCACCTTCGGTGGCACAGGTCTGCAAATAGGACGAGAAAGCACATGAGCACTTGCCGACATCATGCAACCATCCAGCGCTACGAGCGAGATCGCCCGCCCCAAAACGACTGGCGAACTCGCCAGCCAGCTCGCCCGTACGGGCCAAGTGCTCCGACAGCAGATGCCACGTACCTTTCGCGTTCGGAGTATGCGCAAAAGGTCCTCTCTCAGTCGCCTGCTTCTTGCTCACGCCACCCATCCTGCCACCTGGGTATGACAGCGACGAGGAACCCGAAACTAAACTTGGTGGCGTCTGGCTTCGTGAATGGCGATGGTGGGAATTACCAGGGCGCTGCTGTCGGTTTCGCTGTGGTTGACCAGCCGGGCGGCGTAGATCTGGGCGGCGAGCTAACACAGGCGAGGCAGGTCCCTCAGGGGTCCGTAGCTTTTAACTTCTAACTGGACGCCGTTGAGTTGAGTTGAGTCGAGGAGGGCATGAGAGACCTCATCCGTCGAACTCTCGATGGGCGATTCGGGCGAGATTGTCGTCCTTGAGGAGTGCTCCCGCGGTGATCTCGAAGGCGTCGATCCGCTGGTCTCCTCTCACAAGGATCGTCGCCCCCGTCGCGGTGAGGTAGTCGTAGGCAGCGACGAGGAGGGCGAACCAGCTCGCCCTCTGGGAGGGAAGCGCCCACACGAGCTGAGTCTCGTCACCCTGACTGTGGAGGAGGAAGTCGACGCCGTACCCGTGCGTTGACGCCGAGGAGGCGCTCCACACCCGTGGTATCCACTCCATCGTCGGCTCGTTCGCCATGGCCTGAAGCGTTGCGGCGACGTGACGTCGAGTCCGGGGCGCCCCCGTGCAGCCGCACTTCTTCCACGTCTGCTCGATGTCCCGCTCACGCTCGTCATGGTGTTTCTGCCACGCAGCCATGTCGAGATAGCCCGGCGCCTTCAGAACGGTGTCTCCCCACTCCTGGAGCGCCCCCCGCTCATATCGCAATGCCCGACACCTGGCGTCACCACTCTGCGAGTCATCGGCGATGAAGGTGAGGTGTGACCACACCTCCAGGAGCCCGCGGATGAGGCCGTACGACGCACGCGACGTCTCGGGCATCCACAGGCACAACAGCCCGGACTGGAAGGTGGACGCCGCAACAAAGTGGAGCCGGACGACCGTCGATTCCGGAAGCGTCGCTCCCGTGCCGTCTTCGGTCCGCAGCTCGTCGATCAGTGCCATGCCTGCATGGCCGAGGTCGACGGCCCGAGCGATCAGGGGGGTCAGTTCATCGCTCGGTCGCTCGGGGACCGAGCCGCTCACGTTTCGATCACCACGGGGATCCCGACCTCCATGGCGACCGGGGTCCAGATGTCGACGTCCTGTCCGGGCGTTTCGATGGACACGATCAGGCTGTAGCGAGCGCCTGCCTCGCTCCGGTCGCGATCTGGCCTCTCCTTCCACCACCCCGTGACCGGGAAGACTGCGATGGCGCCCCGTTGCGCCAGGTCGGCGGCGGTGCCGTGCCAGATGTCGGTATGCAACGAGCCAGCCACCCGCTGCTCGGGTCCGAAGTACCACTCGGCTGCGTCACTGTGGGTCGTGGGGCGGTGCTCCTCTTCGGCGAGGGCGAGCTGGTTGATGCGTTTGCGAAAGTCATCGTTCGACTCGGTCGGACGGCGAACATCGAAGCGCAGCCCGTGAGAGGCGTAGCGGTAGCGCCGCTGCCATCCTCGGCGGGCGGGGTTGGGGTCGACGAAGTAGGACAGCGTGATACGCAAGCTCACCGGGATGCCACCGAGGTCGTCGAGGACGTCGGTCGGCCAGGGGAGGTCATGGAGGGTCATCTCCCGCATACGCCCCTGACCATCGAAGGGGCGGATGACGTCCTCGGCGATGAGGGTCAGGGCGTCCGTGGCGCTCCGGGTGGCCCGAGCCAGATCGGGGACTCCCATGCCGTAGCGGCGGAAGAGCGCGACGCGTCCTTGCCGGGTTCGCTCGGCGTCGAGGCGTGCCCGCATCGCCTTGGTCCACTCCGCAGAGTGGACAACAAGCGCTCGGACCGTCTCGGGCCACAGGCTCGGGTACTCCGCAAGGATGGACGCCGCCAGGTGGGTACCGCGAGCCGTAGCGGCGCTCGTGGCGCACGTCACCGTCAGAAGCCGGGCATCGTTGATCGGTGCCTTGGTCGTGAGTGTCTGGAATGCATACGGCGTGTCGAACGTCGACCCGTTGGGCGAGCGAGCGACGTTGCCCCCTTCGAGCACGACGTCGGGCTTGGCGGGCCACTGCCGGTGGAAGGGGACGGACGTCCGACTGTGAGGGGATAGCTCGCCGTTGGGCGCAAGCGGAGTCCACCCCTCGTATCCAGGCTCGTGGTCGTCGAACGTCACGGCCTCGGTGTAGGCACCAATCGTCAGGGCGTTCCACGCCTGCCCTGGGTCTTCGACTGGCTCGACGTCGCTCCGGTCGAGGTAAGCGTCTTGCCAGGCATCGCTCTCAACGTTGCCTGCGGCCAGGAGGAAGAGACGGCGTTCCCTCTCCTCTTCCTCATCGAGAAAGACCATGCCGTCCTCGGTCACGTCGATGCCAAGCCCGGCGGCCAGCGCGTCCACTGCAGCGGACCAGGAGGTGGGCTGACCCAACATGATGCGCTCGGCTTCGGCATCCCCGGCCACCTCGCGCTCGGCACTCACAGCCATTCCGAATGCCCGCCTACGGGTCGGCGCCTGTATCTCGACGGTGCTCGTTGCAGTCGCCGTCAGCGCTCCCCACAGGTGCGGCGGGTTCGTCCCCGGATGCTGCATGATCTTGACGGATTCGAGACGGTGGCGCAGGTGGATGGGGCCACCCGAGACGATGGCCGCACCCACGTCGCCGTAGAGGGCTAGCCCCGCCATCTCCGTGCCGTGCCCATGCCGAACGTCAAGTCCCCACGTGGGGTCGCAGGTATGACAGTCATCCAGGTGGAGCGACCCGCTGAGCAGAGGGTGTGCCCGATGAACTCCGGTGTCGACGATGCACGCAGCGGGGGCAGTGGGTGATGCAGCCGCCATCGTCCTGGCCGCGAGCTGGTCCACCCAATCCGCCTGATCTGCCGATGGCTCCAGAGCGATGAGCGCTGCTGGCTCCTTTGGTCGCCGCAGTTCGGCGACGTCATCAAGGACGTCGACGGCACGGGCGAGCTTGGTCCGTGACGCCCGGACCAGAACCACCAGCCGGTCCGAGAATCCAAGAGTCTGCGTCCCGACCTCCACTCCTGCCGCCTCAGCAAATTGCTTGAGACGCTCGACCTCGTGCCCGTCTCGGCGCCGTAGCCATACCTCCCACCACACAGCGCCATTTCCAGAGGGAAACTCTGCCTCGGGGTCCGTCCACAACTCTTCCAGCGACGCCAGACCGATTGACGCAATGCGGTCGATCAGCTTGTAGTTGCGAGGCGAGTCATTCGTGGACGTCGCCAGGTATGCCTCGATCCGGCCCAGGAAGTACCCGACTTGTCCGTCCGGGATGAACACGACCGCCTGCTCGAAGGTTCGGTCATCGACCGTGACCTCTCGCACGGCTCGCAGCTCTGGGTGAACCCTGCCCCGGCGAGGATCGAGACTCTCCAGCGCCAAGTCCAAATCGGGAAAGCTCTCGAAGCGGACGTAGATGCCGTCCACCGCACCGGCAACCCGGACGTCTTCGGACTCTCGCCGGGCGAGCCCTGCGGTTCCTGCCTGCTCCAGCTCCGATTGGAGCTGGCGACCATGCTGACCCCTGTTGGCAAGAGCCGGGATTCCCCTTCCGGGGATCGCCCGAGGTGGCCTGCGGTACGGCTCGGGCGCAGCAAGACCTCGAAGAATGATGTGAAGGCGGTCGCGCTCAGCCACGAGGCGTTACCGAGCGGACTCGCCGTGCCGCTCCCGCAAGGCAGAAACGAGTGCCGCAGTGATCACGACATCCGCCTTAGTCAGGATCACGTCTTTCGCAGCATTCTCGGCTGCCAGCGTGATCTCGGCGTGGCTCAGGCCCTCTGCCGCCTTGGTGACCGACGGCCAGGTGATGCGACCAAGCCGAACCGCGGCAAGACGGTTGCGAATAAGCGCCTTGACGACGTCGCCCGTCGGCAGGGGGTACTCGATGACGGCGTCGAAGCGTCGGAACATCGCCCGGTCGAGAAGCTGTGGATGGTTCGTGGCAGCTACAAGGAGACTGTCGGACTGGTCCTGCTTCAGGAACTGCAAGAAGGAGTTGAGGACCCGCCTGATCTCACCGACGTCACTGCTCCTCGCCCGTTCCCCACCGAGGGCGTCGACCTCGTCGAAGAGGTAGACGCCGTTAGTTTCCTTGAGAGCGTCCAAGATGAGGCGGAGCTTTGCCGCCGTCTCGCCCATGAACTTGGTGATGAGCCCATCGAGTTGGATCAGGAAATGGGGAAGGTGAAGGTCTCCGGCGAGGGCACTCGCCGTCATCGTCTTGCCCGTCCCTGGCGGGCCGATGAGGAGCAGGCGCCGCAATGGCTGGAACCCCTGGCTCCGCAGACGGTCCCGCTGGCGCTGCTCCAGGATCACCCGGTCGAGCCGCTCCCGAACGTGGGGCTCCAGGACCAGGTCCGCCATCCGGGCGTCCGGGTAGGAGACGGAGAGCAGTCCGGACAGCTCTCCCCGCGGTTGAGCCACCGGAATGGGGCGACCTGGTCTCGCCTCCGACTGCTTGCGGACCGTGTCGACGAGGTCACGCAGCTCCTGGGCGAACTTGCCTTGGCCGCCGCGCGACGCACGAGCCGCCACCTGCATCGCCACCGAGTAAGAACTGACTGTCATCGCCTTGAGCGTGACTGCGGACGAGCGCTTTGACCTGGTCAGCAGTCGCCATGGTCGTCCCCTGAGCAGGGCCTCTCCTAGCCCGTGACCTGGCTCGTGGATGGGCGTGACATCGTCTTCATCATGGCATGACGGTGTGCCCTTGAGTGAGATCGGCGCCACCATGCGGCGACCCGTTTGAGGGCTGTCGCGGAAGTTTGTCCAACGCGTTAGTCGTACGTGTGTTCGGTTAGGCGTCGGAGGATTAGGCGGGCGTGGGCGGCCCATATGAAGCCTTCTGTGACGGCTGAGTCGCACCTGCTTGTGGCGAGTGCGGGCTGTGTCGGCGATGACGTAGGCGTCGCCGACACAGCCCGGTCGGTTTTCGCCTCACCCGGATACAGGTCCGCAGCCCGGCGCATCACCAACCCAGGGATGTAGGCCACTGTTACCTGGCGTTGACGGGCGACGACCAAGGCGAGCTGGGCGATCGAGCCCGGCTGGTCGATGGCTAACGCCGCTATCCCGTGCTCGGCGGCCCGCTCCAGCACCCCTTCGAGAGCGGACTGATCGTTGCGCAACGATACTGCGAACAGCCGGCAGCAGATCCGACCTGAGCTCCTTGTCGTAACTGCTCCGGACTTGTGCATGCACGCTGCTGAATCCATGACTCCACGGTTTCGGCGGACCCCCGCTCGGGCGTCAAGCTGCTCCGGAGGCGTCGGCCCGAGTGATTGTCAGGTCCAACGCACCTGACTCCCAGTCGTCGAGGATCCACGTGTAGCGCCCATCAAAACAAGGCGGACGGGCGCGTTCCTCGTCGAGGAGGTCGCCGGCCAGGAAGTTGAGGAAGAACATGTTCGATCCGGGACAGGCCACTGAGCTGTGATAGCCCTTGGTGACGGCAACCACGTCGCCGTGGTGGGCGGTGAACAGCTCGTCGAAGTCCTCGTCGAGCCGGTAGTTGCGGTGCAGCACGAAGCCGTCGGCAGGTTGTAACTCGAAGTAATAGGTCTCCTCCAGGTAGGGCGATCCGTCGTACCCGTCGTGGCAGTGGGGGGGCCAGCCAGACCAGGTGCCGCGGGGCACCAGCACCTCGTAGAGGATGAGTCGTTCGGCCGGTAGCGGGTGACTGAGGATGTGACCGACCTGACGTCGTGCGGCGCCACCCCCACGTAGCTCGATGCGCATTTCGCTGGGCGAAAAGAGCCGGGTCGGGTACCGCCCCTCGGCGGGAGCCCCACCGACCGCACATCGCGATCGGCCGGCCACGCCCTCCAAAGTCAGGGGTGTCCCGGGCGGGACGTAAAGGACATGAGGTTGCTGCTCGAAGACGCTGGCCCGGGACAGCTCGAAGTTCTCAGCGCCCGCTCGGGCCTGCACGATTCCGGACAACGCCACCACGGCGACCTCGCGACCGACGTGGTCTACTTCGAAGAGCTGATGGGCGTCGAGCTCTATGACCGAGAAGTCGAGATACGTCCAACCGACCACTTCAGGAGAAGCGGAGATGACCACCGGGTCGGTCCCGTGCACTGGCCGGAGGTGATGTTCAGGCATGAAGTTCCCTTTCACCTGTTGTCACGACCGGTCCCCCGGCAGCGGGGATTGCGGTGGCCGGGTCCAACCTGCTGGCGGTCAGTGGGCCACGCGCGGACGTGGCCGAATCCCAGTCGGCTATCAGGGCGTTGAACCGGGCTTCCACGGTGTCGACCACCTCCCGGTCCGTTGCTCTACCCTGCAACCACTCCGCAGCGACTGAGGCGAAGACGCCCCGGCCGATGGCGAAGCCGACGCAGGTCGGCTCCCCCCCCACTGCCGAGAATGCGGCGGAGATCTCGGCCGGCGAGGCGGTGTTACCCAGCAACAGGAAACCCCGGCAGACCGGCGCCGCTGCGCGCACGACGGCCCCGACCTGCGCCCAGGCTCCGGAGTCGGCCAGCGGCGGTAGTTTCCACCACTCCGGGCTAATCCCCGCCTCGTAGCATCGCTGCATGATCAGGGCAGCGTCGCCCCGCCCGTAGCGCTGCCCGGGCGGGGCTT
>JAKBBA010000128.1 GCA_021808665.1 Actinomycetes bacterium | reverse complement strand
CAGTCAGCATGAGCCCGAAGAAGAACGCCGCCACGGCGTAGGCAATCGCCATGGCCCAGCCGATCAGCGGATCTGCGGCCCGTTTGCGAAAACGTATAGCCGTCGCCGCGATCCACCCGGCGAGTACTAGCCCCCACAGCAGGATCGAGCCGGCGAGATTCGACCACATGGCCGTGATCCGGTAGAGGATCGGAGTCTGTGTGCTGTCATTGTTAGCGACATAAGCGAGCCTAAAGTCGTGGGTGATCAAGGCGTGTTGCATCGCCACAGTCGCAAGGACAGCGCCTGCGAGAATAACCCATGTGTAGACACGGCCGGCACGGACGAGATTCGGTCTGTTTCGAAGCAGGCCTAACATCAAAGTGACGCAGCCGACGACCGCCGCCCCGAATGTTAGGAGGTCGGCGCTCTCGCCGAGGGCAGCGTTCACGATCCGCCCGTCTGGGCCGTCACCGACGCCGGCTCGCCCTTCGCTGGTACGTAGTTCGCGCTGTGCTTCACCATGATCAGATCGGAGTCGAACACGTCGCTGCCTTTCGCGAAATGCCCTTCGAGCACAACCGGTATGCCAGGTTTGAACAGTTGAGGCGGATCCGCGCTGTCGACGACCGACACGGTCTGACCCTGATAGGAGATGTCGAAGACAGTTCGATTGTCAACCTGTTTCACGGACGGTCCGACAGTTCCCATGATCCGGAAGGACTTCACACCGAGCGATTGTCGCGCCGCTAGAGCCTGGGGCACCGTTTGGTAGTAGGAGAGCGCGTTTCCGAGACCTTCGAAGACCACGAATCCGATGGCGAGAGCGATCACCAGTCCCGCAATGATCTGGCGACGCCTCGACGCGAGCAGCGAACGCCCGGCTCGAACTCGGGGGGCTGGACCGACCGCCTCACGACCGCTGACCGTGGACGCAGAACTGTCAGCCGTCACCGCCATTTTTTCCCCTTTCTGGTAGCACTCGCCGGTCGAGCTTCCTCGCCAGAAGCCTGCCGCGGTGCAGCATCCTCCACGAGTACAGGGCGAGCACGCCGGCGGTCGCGCCCCAGCCGCCTGCGACGTAGCCGTTCATGTTGCGATCTCGCCTTGGTGCGAAACGGGCTGGGTGCCTACCCGCCGGCCTCCCTCGGCCCTGCGCTCCTTGATTGCAAGGCCATAGCCCTCCTCCCCGAATCGGTCCTCGAGAACCTCGAGGCGGTAGCGATGCATCACAAGCCAGGCGAAGCCGAGGCCGAACGCAACGAACGACAGGAGCATGGTGTAGAGCTGCTCGCCATGTATGAGCGGGTTGGCACGAAACAGGGTGCTCGTCTGGTGCAAGCTCGCCCACCAAGTTGTGGCCTCGTGGTCGATGGGTACCAGCACCACGCAGATTACGGCAACGACAGCGCTCCGCTTCGCAAGAGCGTCGGGATCACCTCCGGTGCGACGCAACGCGAGGTAGCCGATGAAGACGGCGCAAAGCAAAGCTGTAAGAGTCAGACGCGGGTCCCAAGTCCACCACACGCCCCACGTCGGGCGACCCCAGATGGATCCCGTAACCAGCGTGAGCACGCAGAAGACAACGCCAACCTCGGCCGCGGCTACGGCGAGGCGGTCCCAGCGCCGGCTCCTCGTGCGGGGCCAGAGGTAGGCGAGGCTGGCGAGGGCGCACAGGACGAATCCGGCGTAACACATCGTGGCAACAGCGGGATGTACGTATATGAGCCTGACAAGCTGACCCTGGACCTGGTCCGGCGGCGTTACGAACAGCCCGAGCCACGTCGTCAACGCTGCTGTAGCGAGTGCGCACACGCCGAGCGTGAGAGTCACCCTGTCGCCGGTTGGCGAGCCGCGCCATGACTTCGAGCTGGCGACAACAGCGCGGTTCTCAGGCCTTATCTTGAGGCCGCCTTCGGGAAAGTTCGAGTTCATGACTCCTCCACCAGTATCGAGAATGCCAGGGTTCCGGCTGCGACGTAGATCACGGCGAAACCCCCGACAAGGGAAAGCCATTTCCAACCGTCCGTTCCTGCGCTAGCCGTTCCGAGGGCCGCCATCCACGTCTGGGTGGCGCCTAGCAAGACCGGTGCAACTACCGGAAGCACGAGGAGCGGTAGCAGGGTCTCTCGCACCTTGAGCCCCGATGCGATCATGCCGTACAGCGTGCCTGCTGCGGCGAGGCCGACGGTCGCGGCGACACAGCTACAGAATAGGAGGGCCGGATCTCGGAGTTCGATGCCGAAGAGGACCACCACACCGATGCCGAGCACGAGCTCCAAAACGAACAACTGGGCCATAATGGCCAAAGTCTTACCGAGAAAGATGCCGGCCGGGTCTAGGCCCGACAGCCGCAGGGCGTCCCGCGCACCGTCGGCGCTTTCTATCGCACAGCTACGCTGCACAGTAAGCAGTGAGCTGAGCAGGACCGCGACCCAGAAGAGTCCCGCGGCAACCTTGCTGAGAAGCGTGTGGTTCTGGTCGAACGCGAAGCCGAACAGGACGAGGACAAGCACGGCATACGGCGCTACCTGGGTCGTCGCCACCCTGCTGCGGTACTCGATTCTCAAGTCTTTTGCGCCGACGAGCGCGGCGTCACGCCACAACGGTCGCCACTCCTAACGAGGCGGCCGTCTGCTGACCGGGCGTCTGTTGAGCCGCCACGAGCTCCACACCTACCACAACGCCGCCAGCCACAGTCACGATCCGATTGGCAAGCGGCTCCGCTCTCTCCGCTTCGTGGGATGCGACCAGCACAGTCCGCCCCCGCGACGCCGCCGCCCTTATGAAACCGTCCAGCACGTCGCGGTACTCAGCGTCGAGGCCGGCGTGGGGCTCGTCGAGCAACCACACCTCCGGGTCTCTGGCGACAAGTGCTGCCAGAGCCACCCGGCGTCTCTGGCCTGCCGACAATGAACGCACCGGAGCATCCGCAAGGCGACCGAGCAGGCCGAGAACCTCCAAGGCTTGACCAGTGCGTCCAGCCGGTGCGCCCGCGGCCCGCAGGGAGAAGCGAACGTTGTCCGTGACGCTCAGGTCGTCATAGAGCCCGCTGGAGTGGCCGAGCAGCCCCACGCGCCTCCTGACGGCCCTTTGGTCGCAGACCAGGTCAGCACCAAGCACGGCAGCTTCACCGGACACGACGCGAAGGATTCCGGCGGCCGCCCTGAGGATGCTCGTCTTGCCTGCCCCGTTAGAGCCGCGCAAAAGGGCGACGTCGCCACCGGCAACGTCGAGGTCGACGCCGGCAAGGACGGGAAAGCCGCCTGCGAGGGCTACCGCCGAGCGGAATCGGATCACCGGTTCCATTGCACCCCCTCAAGGCTACTTACCACCGGAGCGCTAGTGCCATTCGGCGCATTCGGGTGGACTTGCGACTGTCAGTTGATCCGCCGATCTGGTCACTATCCTCATACTGAAGCGAGCCGCCCGAGACCCACCGCGTCGAGGACGTCAGTGAAGGCGCTCGAGAGCACGTGGAGTTCCCCAGTCAGCAGCAGTACACCCAACCCCGACAATGCCAAACCCGACGTCACGTTTATGGCCCGCAAGTGACGCCTGGAGAATGCGACGAAGCCTGCAACCCGCCCGAACGCGAGGCCCGCCACCACGAAAGGGACGCCGAGTCCGAGAGAGTAGACAACCAGCATCACCTCGCCTCGGGCCAGGGTCTCAGACGAACTCGCGAGCGCCAGTACGGCCGCAAGCACAGGTCCGATGCAGGGCGTCCAACCGAAAGCGAACGCCATCCCCATGACCGGCGCCCCCCAGTCGCCTAGGCGTGCCGGCGACACGTGAAAACGTCGTTCACGAAGAAGCCACTTCGGACTCACCAGACCCGCAAACAGCAAGCCGGCCGCGATGATCACGATCCCAGCAACACGATCAAGGGCGACCTGGTGCGCGCTAAGCGCTCGGCCGAGACCGCTCGCCGTCGCTTCAAGGGCAGCGAAGACCACCGTGAAACCCGCAACGAACAGAAGGGTGGCTCGAAGCAGACGGCCCCGGCTCTGGCGGTTCGCCGACTGCAGCTCGGTCACGCCGACGCCAGACATCATCGAGAGATAGGAGGGAACCAACGGGAGCACGCACGGCGACAGGAAGGAGATCACGCCGGCCCCGAAGGCGATCACGAACCCGACCGGGGAATGCAAAACCAGCTGATTCGCGTCCATGACCGCCGTCCATCATGGCACCGCCAGCCTCCAACGCGCAGAGCGCCGGTACAGTGTCACGAGGTGGAAGCTCCACAAAGCGAACGGCCCCGTGAGCAGCGGCCGTTGGCTGTTTCGCTGTCGTTTCGTCTCGGGGGCACCGACGGAGTGTCGGTGGAAGCCGCTAAATGGGGTTGGGCGCTACGACAGCTCGGCTTCGACGTGCGAACCGTCGCAGGCTCTGGACCCGTCGACGTAGAGGTCCCGGGCCTCAGCGCCGGGGCGTGGCTGACGGGCGAGCGTGACGAAGCCCTCGACCGCACTCTGCTCGCGGAAGCCCTCGACGACGCAGATGTCGTGGTCGTGGAGAATCTGTGCTCCCTGCCACTCAACCCGACCGCTAGAGACGCCGTCGCGGAGTTGCTGCGCGGACGACAGGCCGTCATGCGCCACCACGACCTTCCGTGGCAGCGAGAGCGTTTCGCAGGCGAACCTCCCCCGCCCGACGATCCGGCATGGATCCACGTGACGATTAGCGAGCTTTCGGCGCATCAACTCGCCCAGCGCGGAATCGCGGCTACCGTGATCCGAAACTGCTTCGACACGGATCCCCCGCACGGCGACAGGGACGCCACAAGAGAGGCCCTCGGAGCGCGTCCTGGCGATCTGGTGGTGCTGCAGCCGACCCGAGCAATCCCCCGCAAGGACATACCAGCCGGCGTCGCATTAGCCGAGTATCTCGGCGCCGTCTATTGGGTTCTCGGACCGGCGGAGGAGGGGTATCAGGGACAGCTCGACTCCATTCTCGCTGCAGCGCGCGTCCCCGTCAGGCGCGGGCCTGTGGCACCGATCGGGCCGTCGAGCGGGGTCCATCACGCGTACGCCGCCTGTGACGTCGTCGCATTCCCCTCTACATGGGAGGGTTTCGGTAATCCACCCCTCGAGGCAGCCATCTTCCGTCGACCCGCCGCGGTAGGCGACTACCCGGTCGGCCACGAGCTGCGACGGCTCGGGTTCCGGTGGTTCGGTACCCGGGACCCGAGAGACTTGTCCCGATGGCTGCGCGAGCCCGATGATACGGTCCTCGCGCACAACCATCAGCTCGTCAAACAACACTTTGATCTAGCTGATCTTCCAGGTCACCTGGAGAAGCTGATGATCGCCGCCGGATGGAACATTCCTCCCATTCGGTGCGTCCGCTTCGGCGGCGAGCTAGGACTCAGTGGCTGGCGGGGGGAACAAGCCGGAAGCGCCTCCGGCGCGCCTTGACCGCCAGGAGACTGGTACCGGCCCGGCGGGCCGGCATGGGCCGTAACGGCTCAGGTGGCCTGCTAGTCACCTTCGCTGGCGCTGGATCGGGTGGCCTCACGCCCGATGTTGTCGGCTCCAGTCGGCCGACCTTTCGAATCCATGGCAGCCTAACCATGGCAAAAGGCCACATGGTTCACCCTAAAGCGCGTTTGCACGCATTTGGCGAAGTCCACATCGACCTGCCGGCCGGCCATCACCCCTTGTGCGAAGATACGGCCTGGTCTGCGAGGATCGTTGGATGAAGGAGACGAATCAGGCTTGAACACCTCGACCAGCGTGCTACTACGGCGGCGAATGCCGGCTCCGCAACGCAGAATTCAGCTGTTGGAAATCGCTCTCGAACGCTTCGCCCGCCGTGGCTACCACGAGACCTCGATGGAGGAGATCGCAGAGGCTGCTGGCGTAACGAAACCTGTCCTCTACCATCACTTTGCGTCCAAGACGGAACTGTTCGTCGAGCTCCTTGACACTGTCGGGGAGAGACTTGTCCAGGACATGTCAGCGATGATCGAGGCTGAGTCGAGCCCCTACTGCAAGGTTTTGGCCGGATTCAGGTCCTACTTCCACTTCGTATGCACCTCGACCAGCGCCTACCAGCTGTTGTTCACGAGCGGAGCGAGGATCAGCGAAGAGTTCTCAGAGCCGGTCCAAAGACTGGAAGAGTCGGTCGCAAAAATCGTTGGTCGCCTCATCGACGCGGACGTCGACGAGGCCCACCGGGAGCTCCTCGGCTACGCGATTGTCGGTCTCGGCGAGGTCGCAGCGCGCCGGTGGGTGGCCGAGCAAAACCCGACCTCGGACGGAAGCTCGGACGGGCCTGCGGGCGGGCGGGCGCAACCCGCCAGCTTCCTCGACCCCACCGTGGGTGAACTCATGGCGCGCCACCTAGCGGATCTGGTCTGGGCTGGGCTGCGCGCTTTGCCCGCCCAGGCTAGGCCGGAGCCGGCCTCCGAAAGCGGAGAGGAACTGGCCGTGGCGTCACCTTCTCAGGTTCGATTATGACCGACACGCCGGCACGAAAGCCCGGACTTCGGATTCCACCAAACTGTGACCTGACACTCGGCCTAGCCTGCGTCGACAAGCCCGAGCCCGGCGTAACCATCTGGACCATGACCCCAGGCGAGCACCTCGCGAACCCAATCGGGGTGGTCCAGGGAGGTTTCATAGCTGCCTTTGCAGACACTGCGATGGCTTCGTCAACAATCACGAACCTTGCCGGCCGGAAGGCCTACACCGCGAATACGGAGATGAAGATCAGCTTCTTGAAAGGTGCTCGAATCGGGCATGCGTTGACTTGCACGGCGAGGGTGATCGGAGGTGGCTCGCGTATCACCTTCGTCGAGGCCGAAGTGACCGATGAGGCCGGCACGCTGATCGCGAAGGCGTCTTCTACCTACCTCCTCACACCCCGGGACTGATCTCGGGGGTCGACGCATGTCAGCGGGACCGGACCTCGTAATGACACCGCCTCGCACGCTCTTTTGTCGTCGCGCAAGCGGCGAGTGGGGGCTCGCTTCCCGACTCTCTGACAGCACGACGATGCTCTGGGTCGACGGGAGGATGGTCCGCTTTGGATGCGTGGTTTACGTTTTCTGGGCCTCCCGGCATGAATGTGGTGCTGGCCTGTTAAGAGCGGCCTGTCGTCGTCCTAGAAATGATATTCCAAGATCCGTGATCTTCTGTGACCGTAATTGCACAGAAAATGTGCAATTACGGTCACAGTCTTGCGTCTGGAGCGGCCGTCAAGGTGTGAACCTCGGCTACACCTACACAGCTGACAAATCCAATCGACTGCGTGGACCCGAGCGGGACCCACGTTTATTCCCGTTTATTCCAGAAGTGACTATCCGGTCGAACCAATCACATCGATCGTTGAGCCAATGGGATCGGCGCGGGTTTACGGCCTTCTTGATCGGACATGAACGTGCCTACTAGACGTAGGACGCCGGTCCGTCACGTTGGGGTGAGGTCCCGCCGGTATCGGAATCAGCCGAGCGCAGCGAGGATCGAGTGGGAGTCAGTCGAGGGCAGCGAGGACGGCGTCGGCGCTGCTCACGTCAAGACCGAGGGTCTCCTCGACTGCGAGGTGGGAGACAACTCCGTCCTTGATGATCGCAGCGTAACGCTTCGAGCGGACCCCGAGGCCTCCTCCGGTCAGGTCGACGTCCAAACCCAGCTCCTTCGTAAAGACCGCGGAGCCGTCTGCGATCATGCCGACCTCGTCTGAGATCTCGTTGGCCCGCGCCCAAGCCCCCATGACGAACGCGTCGTTGACCGAGACACAGAAGACCTTGTCCACGCCCTTGGAGCGCAGGTCATCGGACCTGATCACGAACCCTGGCAGGTGGTGGTCGCTGCAGGTCGGCGTGAAGGCACCGGGAACGCCAAAGAGCACCACGGTTCCGGTGCCAAGTAGGTCACCTGTCTGAGCCGCCTCGGGACCTGACGAGCCGGGCACTTGGACTTTGACGTCGGGGATCCTGTCGCCTACGGCTATGGTCATGACTTCTCCTTGGAATCGGGGCACGCGAGGCTGGTTTGCGGCGCTGTGATCTTTCCGACACGGTAGCGCTTCGACAAGGGCTTGACGAACTGCCGGGCCGACCGCTGACGACGGCGACTTGACCTCGTCGTGCTATGCCAAGATTTCTTCCATGGCCGACGGAGACCAACGGGACAGAAACCGCTTCGAAATCGAAACGGCCAAGGCCGAGAAGGAAATCGCCGCCGAGACGGCCGCGGCTCTGGTCGAGGACGGGATGACAGTAGGCCTCGGAACCGGTTCGACCGTCGCCTTCCTGCTTACCGCTCTCGCCTCTCGCCACTTGTCGATCCACTGTGTCGCGACCTCTCCCGCGACCGAAACGCTGGGGCGGGAAGCCGGACTCAGCATCGAGGCGTTCGATTCTCCCGGAGCTCCGTCGCGACTCGACATTGCTATCGACGGCGCCGACCAGGTCGCTCCCGACGGATGGCTGGTAAAAGGTGCCGGCGCGGCCCACACTCGTGAAAAGGTTGTCGCCGCAACGACGGACCGCTTCGTGGTTATCGTCTCCGCCAACAAGCTCGTAGAAGCTCTGTCACCCCCGGTCCCGCTCGAGATCCTTGCGTTCGGATCGCCGTCCACCTTCCGACGCCTTCCTGGGGCGATTCGGAGGCCTGCGACTCCAAGGAGCCCTGAGGGGGGCATCATCGCAGACTGGCTTTATTCTTTCAGTGATCCTGACACTCTTTCACGATACCTCGATTCAGTGCCGGGAGTTATAAGCCATGGGCTCTTCCCGCCGTCGATGGTCCACGACGTGATCGTCGCCGGCCGACACTATCGCTGCCCGCCTTCGGGTCAGCTCCCAGGCGGCTGGATACGACGGTGATTGACTCGTTGGCGCATAGCGCCAACTCGGGAGCTGAACGTGGCGACGTTCAGGTCCCGATAACGTTCAGACCCGGTGGGCGAGCTGTCGACGACGTCGTCGGTCGCTGATGGTCGCTGATGGTCGCGAACAGCGTGAATCCCCCGATACCAGCTAAGCCGACCCGACCGATCTCCGGGAGAGCTTCAACGATGCCCACGTCCGGTCGCCGTCTCGGGTACCGAGTAAGACCGACGATTCGTAGACTAGCGGGAGTTCCCAGGGGCACTTGGGCTGAAGCCAA
>JAKBBA010000127.1 GCA_021808665.1 Actinomycetes bacterium | reverse complement strand
CACAGGGTGGAGGTGATGGGACTTGAACCCACGACTTCTACGTTGCGAACGTAGCCCCGACACCGCTCCTGACCAGCACGAATACATGAACAGGCCGGTCAGGCCACTTGTTCGAAGGGCACCGACGGGCACCCAAGGGCACCCTCGGGCAACACTTGAGTCCCGTTGAGTCCCGGTCAGGCCGGTGGCCCCGTCCGGCCGGGCAGGGAGTCTAGATCTCAGCGCCACAGTCACGACGATACTGCTAGAGTGGCCTCCGTGGCTGACACCGTGGTTGACACCTTGGCTGAGGTACGGAGGCTGCTGGCTGGCTCAGCGGAGTACAGCGACGCCGCCGAAGAGGTCGTCGCCTACCTCGCGCTACGCCACGCACGGCAGGACAACGTCGAGCGCGTGGCCGGAGCACCGAGGCTCGTCGAAACCGAAGCCCTCTCGCAGAGCCACGCCGCCAGGTTCCATCGCCAGGTGTTCGACGACGTCGAGGTCGCAGATGCCCGAGAGGTCGCCGATCTTCTCGGACCGGCGAAAGACATCCGAGGCTTCACCCAGCGTCTCCGTCGGTCTTCTCAGGTGATAGCGCTCAGGCACGCCAACACCTTCGTCTACCCCCGATTCCAGTTCGACTTCGACCGCCGAGGCATCCGCCCGGTCGTCGCCCAGGTCAACCGGCACCTGCTCGCCAGCGCCGACCCGTGGGGTGCGCTCGCATGGTGGCTGGCCGAGCAGCCCCGCTGGGCCAAGAAGCGCCCCATCGACCATCCCGACGACATAAGCCTCCTCGGCCTTGTCGAAGCCGACGCAGACGACGGCTTTTGAGCCTTGCCCGACATTGCACCGCCCGCCGACTGCCCCGGCACGCCCGTCATCGAGTCCCTGGCCGCAGGCCAGCCCTTGGTTCGGGTCCACGACCAAACCCGTCCCCCAGCGGCCTTCAACCCGACTCCGAGGCCCGCCCCGCAACACGGGGACCCGGTTCGCGGAGGCCGCTTCGACAGCGCCGACGGCGCCTACGCCTACCTCTACGCCGGCCTCAACCACAAAGCGGCCTTTGCCGAGACCTTCGGTCGTGACCTCGACTACACCGCCCCAGGCCCCCGACCCCTCCCCCGCTTCCGCTGGCAGGCAAAGGCCGTAACCATCTGTGAGGCAACCAGGCGACTACAGCTGGTGTACGTACAAGCCGGGGGCGCCCAACAGCTCGGCCAGGACGACTGGCTCACCCACTGCGACGAGGACGGCTACCCGACGTGCCGGCAATGGGCAGCAGCCATCAAAAGGTGGTCGCCGGACGCCGACGGGCTCACCTGGCGGTCCAAGAGGGACCCGGCCGAACCAGTCGTCGCCTTATGGGGAGACCCCGCAACCGCCGAAACCGGCTGCGGCCTCCTCAACGCCACCCACGTGACCTACCCACTGGAACACGGCACGGGCAGGGACCTCCTCGAAGAGTTCCTCACCGACTGGCGCCTCTACCTCGAACCCTGAGCACCCGCCAACGCCGAGCGGCGCCAATTGGTGGGAACATCACCTGAGTGGGATCCGTGGTTGGCGGGCGAGTTCGTCAGGAGCCCAATCTCCGCTGTACCTCGTCGACCCCGGGGCCTCGCCGAGTAGGCGGACCGGGCCTGTCGACGATGACCTCGTCGACAACAGCGACCTCCGCTTCGGGTGGGTTCGCGGCCTCGAGGGGTTCTCCTGCGCCTACAGGGAGCGCGTAGAACTCCGAGCGGCGGGCGAACGACGATCACTTGGTGTTTGAATGCGACGTGCTCTACGAGCTCGGCGACGGCCTGGCCCCCGACCAAGCCGTGGGTGACCACGAGATCACAGCCTTCGCTACAACTAGTGGAGCTCGGGCGGCGTGGGCGTTCATACGTGAAGCCGTACACAACATCTCCTCAAGAACAGGCCTACAGCCGATCGTCCTCGACGTTCTCCTGATGCCGGCGGCAGCTCGGCGATCCCCAGAGGGCGATCCGTCGTAGTTGATGTCCTTAACGCGGGCGCAGCATAGGGTAGAGAGCCGACGGCGCCAGCAGTAGGGGTTCCGAGAAGGTGCGCCGATGTCAACGCCGCAGCGAGAGGGGAACCGGCCACCGCCACACAAGAGCCGACTGAATTCCGAGTCCCGAGTCCCCCCCGTACCCGCCCTTTGAGTCCCGTCGCCCTCATACCAGGAGGGGGTATACTTCGGGATAAGGATCAAAAACCATGCCTGACCAGGGCTTTCACAGTGGAGGTGATGGGACTTGAACCCACGACTTCTACGTTGCGAACGTAGCGCTCTTCCGGGCTGAGCTACACCCCCGAGTTCGGGACTCCCAAGGCTAGCGCGAATCGCCGGGCGACTTCGCCTCAGTTCGCCGCCTGCTGCAGTTCCAGGTCTCCATAGCCGCCAAAGTCATAGGACGACCTGCGTCGCGGCGCTTGGCGGGCGGGCTGTATGTAGCTTACCTTGCGCTCTCGCTCCCCGGTCAGGTTGCGGATCTGTACGAGCAACGCCACGTATCCGGCGATGAGCAAGTCGAATCCGATCTGGACGACCCACACTGCGGACATTCCCGGTACCAGCGCCAAGAGGAAGGAACCCGCCGCTCCGGCCATCAAGGAGAGCAGGACGTCTCGGCGTCGGCGCTGGGTCGCACGGCGCTGCATGGAAACGGCGTTTGCGCCGGATCGTACTGACGGAGTGCCCGTTCCAAGGCGGCGACCCACATTCGTATAGCTCTGCGATGAGGTCCGGCGCATCCCCGGAGACGGGGCGTTAGCGGAGCGGGTGGCAACACGGAGCCTATTAGCGGGAGCGATTCTCATCGGCGACGAACGCTCGAGGACGGACAGGTTCCTTTTGAACGAAACAACTGAATCCTGAAAAGGGTTCGAAGACCGCGTCTTGAACCAGCCGACGAGGAGTACTGCCCATACGATTGCGAGGACCACCAAAACCAACGTCGTCAAGCTCCTAAGCCAACCTTCCGATGTAAGGGACGGTACGCCATTGCGTCACAAAAGTGGTGGATACCCCCACCAATGCGATGACGTCCGTCCGACAGCCAACTGACCCCTGCAATGCAGCCGGGGCTCATCTGCAACTCCTCGATCGCCGGACGACCTTAGCCGATGCGCAACTCTGCACGAAAAAAGGAAAGAATCTCACCCCTCTTCGGACCCGTCCGAATCGATGAGGGCGTCGATGTCAGCGATGGAACCGATCGGGGTGTTGACCAGCGGCATAGCAAGCTCCCCGGGGGGCCGGCGCCACTGGCCGCTACGGCCTCCGGTCTTCTCCCACAGCGCCATTTCTCCTATGACCATCGAACGATCGGCGGACTTGCACATGTCGTAGATCGTGAGGGCCGCAACTGCGCAAGCGGTCAACGCCTCCATCTCTACCCCTGTCCGATCAACGGTCTCTACCTGCGACTCGACCTCGACGAAGTTCTCGCCGAGAGTGAAATTGATGGTCACCGCCCCGACGAGCAGAGGATGACACAGCGGGATCAAGTCGGCCGTCCGCTTCGCAGCCTGGATCCCGGCGATACGGGCGGCACCGAGTACGTCTCCTTTGGTGACGGCGTTAGCGGCGACCTTGCCCGTCGTCTCGGGCTTCATGAAGACCTTGGCGCGTGCCAGGGCACGGCGGTGTGTCGCCTCCTTCGGCGTCACGTCGACCATACGGGCGCGACCGAGCGGGTCGATGTGGGTAAGACCAGCATGGTCGGACATGGTCCCGATCCTACCGGAGCGTGTGACGGGCCGCCTCTGCGCGGGCGTCTGCAGCTCCCTGGGGCGCCAAAGACCTGAAGAGCGGGAGGTCAGCCGCCGATTTGGCTCATGCTGCGCTCCGGCCTCACGAAGGTCACCTGGCCGATCGAATGGCCAGCCCACTTGAGACCGACCTCCGCCGCGATCGCCGCTGCGAGGTCGTCGTCGCTACCACCGCCGCGCAGGATGCCACGCAGATCAGTCTCCCGCACAGAAAACAAACAGTTGCGTAGCTGCCCTTCAGCCGTCAGACGGATCCGATCGCAGGACTCGCAGAAAGGCTTCGTCACACTGGCTATGACCCCCACGCTTCCCCTCCCGTCCGCGTAGCGGTAGTTCTCCGCCGGGGCGGCATCGCGGGGACGCGACCCCGAGTCCGTGACGAGCGGCCACACAGCGTCGATCGCCTCGACTATCTCCTCGCCGGGCACCACCTGGCCGGCTTCCCAGCTATGGTCCCCGTCGAGGGGCATCCACTCGATGAAACGGACCTCCACCCCATGGTCACGCCCGAAGGCGGCAAAGTCGACGATCTCGTCGTCGTTGACGCCTCGCACCAGGACACAGTTGACTTTCACCGGGTCAAGTCCGGCGTCCTGGGCGGCGTAGATCCCAGCCTGGACCCTGTCGAGGGCGTCGCGACCCGTTATCTCAGCAAAACGCTCGGCTCGAAGCGAGTCCAACGACACGTTGATCCGCTTCAGTCCAGCTCGAACCAGGTCCGCTGCCGACTGTGCGAGCGTCGCCCCGTTCGTGGTCATCGAAAGGTCCACTCCGAGAGCGGCGAGACGGCCAATCAGCACCGGCAGATGGGCGCGTACGGTTGGTTCGCCGCCCGTGATCCGGATGCTCCCGATGCCGAATCGCTCGACGCAGACCCTAGCAATGCGTGTTAGTTCCTCGAAGCTCAGCAGCTGCTCACGAGGTGTCCACTGCATCCCCTCGTGGGGCATGCAGTACGTGCAGCGGAAGTTGCACCGGTCGGTTATCGATATCCGCAGGTCGCGGACGATCCTGCCGTATGGGTCGACTAGGTCTACGCTCACAGGTCTTCTCAGCCTACCGACAACTGGCCTGAAGCGAGCAGGCCTCCCCGGGCGTAGCCCTCAGTCAACGAGGACAACGTCCACCACGTCACCCGCCTCGACTGTAACGCCCGGCGGGGTGACCGCCAAGGCGTTCGCCCGGGCCATCGCATACAGCTGGTGAGACCCTTGCGCCCCGGCGCTCGACACCGTCAGCCGGCCGTCCGGGCCGAACTCGGCGCTGACACGAACAAAGGTCGTTCGGCCATCCCGTGATCCACGCCAGCCCGCACCTGCGAGCACCGCCCGAACAGTCGGGCGTTTCAGCTGTCCCGGCAGGTAGCCGGCGATCTGGCGAAGGCCCGGCCGGGCGAGAAGCTCGTAGCTGACCATCGACGACACCGGGTTGCCAGGCAGACCGAACACCGGGGTTTCGCCGATCACGCCGAAAGCGAACGGCTTGGACGGCCTAATCGCCACTTGCATCCAGCGCATCCGACCGATCCGGTCGAGGACGGTCTTCACGTAGTCGAAATCGCCCATGCTCACCCCGCCGCTAGTGAGAATCGCGTCGCAGCTCGATACTCCCGACACGAGAGCGGACTCGATCACAGCCTCTTCGTCGCGGGCGATCCCCAGGTCGAGCGTCCGGAATCCGTCGCGTTCGAGAAGCGACAGCAGCGTCCGGCGGTTCGAATCCCGGATCTGGCCTGCCTCGAGCGGGGGGCCGGCCTCGACCAGCTCGTCGCCCGTTGACAGCACGCCGACCAGTGGTCGCGGGAAAGCCAGCACGGCTTCGCAACCGACAGCGCACAGGACGCCCAGATGTCCCGGTCCGAGCTTCGCCCCTGCCTCGAAGAGCAGTTGGCCGGACGAGATGTCGTCCCCCGCAGGTCGAATGTGCTGTCCGGGATCGGAGGGAGCAAGAACCTCCACGAAGTCGCCTGCACTTCGAGTGTCCTCGACTATCGCGACAGCGTCCGCTCCGTCGGGAAAAAGTGCCCCCGTCATTATCCGAAGCGCCTCCCCACGACCGACGGTTTGCGCCTCGGCGATCCCGGCAGCCCGCGTCCCTATCACCTTCAACCGGGCCGGCGTCTCCGGGCTGGCGGAGGCGACATCCGCGGCGTGGACCGCGAAGCCGTCCATCGCTGTGTTAGCGAAACCCGGTACCGCCTCGGACGAGTAAGCCTCCTCGGCAAGGATTAGCCCCAAAGCAGACGAAACAGCCACTTCCGCAGGAACCGCCGGTCTACAAGCGGCGAGGACCTCCGCCTGGGCTTCTTCGAGGGTTATCAACGCGCTGAGACGACGCCGCGAAGGAACTCGAGCAGTTCGGGGCCGAGATCGTCACGCTCTAGAGCGAAGGTGACGGATGCGATCAGGAAGTCTAGCTTGTTGCCGGTGTCGAACCTGCCTTCCCCGATGATGTAGCCGAGAACCGTCTCCTCGGCGATCACAGCCTTAATCGCGTCCGTCAACTGGATCTCTCCACCCCTGCCGGCCCCCGTACGTTCGATAGCGTCGAATATGCCCGGAGTCAAGATGTAGCGACCCATCACACCGAGGTCGGACGGCGCATCCTCCGGCGACGGCTTCTCGACCAGGTCGGAAACCTCGACGACCGTGTCGCTCAACGCTTTCGCAGCCGCCACCCCGTACATGGAAATCTCCCGCCCGGCGACCCTCTTGAGGGCCAGTACTGCAGAATCATTCCGCTTGTGCGTCTCGATCATGCCCGCGAGGATCCCGGCGTTCGGATGCATCAGATCATCCGGGAGCATCACGACGAAAGGCTCGTCGCCGACGTGCGCCCTGGCCATACCGACGGCGTGGCCGAGTCCGCGCGGCGCCCCTTGGCGGACGTAGTGGATCTGCACGAGGTCGTGGATCGCCCGGACCTGCGCTGCCTCAGCGTCCTTGCCAACAGCGAGAAGGGCTTCCTCCAGCTCAGGAGAGCGGTCGAAGTGGTCCTCGATCGCGTCCTTGGACCGTCCGGTCACGATGAGTACGTCTGTAATGCCGGCGGCAGCCGCCTCCTCCACCACGTACTGGATCGCCGGCTTGTCGACTAGCGGCATCATCTCTTTCGGGACGGCCTTCGTGGCGGGGAGAAAACGTGTCCCCAAACCAGCCGCCGGTATCACTGCCTTTCGAAGCTGTCTGGGCATAGCAATATCTTTACCATCGAAGCATCAAATGTCACGATCGCATCTTCCTCGACTACACTTAGCACTCTCGGTATGCGAGTGCCAGAACATGTAGGAGTCCGATCTGAAATGCCCACCTACGAATACGCGTGCAAGGCCTGCGGGGAACACATGGAGGTCGTCCAGTCCTTCTCCGACGATGAGCTGACCACATGCCCATCCTGCAGCGGACCGCTGCGCAAGGTGTTCGGCTCCATCGGGATCGCGTTCAAGGGGAGCGGCTTCTACAAGACCGACAGCCGCTCGTCGAACGGGTCCAAGTCGTCAGGTTCGAAGGAGGGCTCCGACAAGTCCTCGGAATCCTCGTCCGACTCGTCGAAGGACGGCGCCGCGTCCAAAGAGTCGGGCGCTTCCAAGGAGTCAGCGTCGCCGACCTCAGGCGGTGGGTCCGCTTCGAGCGCGACGTCGGACTCGTCTTCGAAATCCTCCCCGTCGCCGTCTACGTCCTCGTCCTAGTGATGCGAGACCCCGCTGAACCGGCCGGGGTGGAGATCGCCGTGATCGGTGGGTCAGGGTTCTACAGCCTGATCGACGGCGCTGTGGAGCTGTCGATCGACACGCCGTACGGCCCTCCGGCGTCACCTGTACACGTCGGCGATGTTGGTGGCCGCCCGGTTGCTTTCATCGCCCGCCACGGAACCGGCCACACTTACGCTCCTCACGAGGTGCCCTACCAGGCGAACCTCTGGGCGCTCGCTTCCCTCGGCGCTACCCGGGTGATCGGCTTTTGCGCGTCGGGGTCGCTGCGGGCGGGCATTGCGCCCGGCGATCTCGTGGTCGTCGACCAGCTCGTCGACCGGACTTGGGGTCGCCCGGACACGTTCGTCCGCTCTCCCGACGTCGACCACGTCAGCTTCGCCGAACCGTATTGCGCCGCCCTATCGGGCGAGATCGCGGATGCGGCACGCGAGGGTGCGTGGCCCCCTGGGAAGGTCCATCGGAGCGGAACGGTCGTGGTGGTGCAGGGGCCGCGTTTTTCCACCAGGGCGGAGTCACGCTTCTACGCGGCCTGCGGGTTCGACGTAATAAATATGACGCAGCACCCCGAGGCGTACCTCGCCCGGGAGCTCGGGCTGTGCTACTCAGGGCTGGCGCTCGTAACCGACTACGACGCGGGCCTGGAGGACGACCCGTCTGTCGCTGCTGTCAGCGCGAGGTCAGCGTTCGAGGTGATGGCCGCCAACGTGGACCACGCGCGATCCCTGCTAGGTCTCGTGATACCAGCCTTGTCCGTTGCGGCCAGATGCGATTGTGCCGAGGGCGGTGCCCCGAGCCTCGTCGGCAGGATGTAGGTCCGGACTTGCCCCAGAACTTCGACGCTGCGGCTAGGATACGCCCGGGTGCTTGTGGGCATCGTGTCGGCGACTCCCACTCATGGCAGGTCCGGCACAAGGTCGGCCCCCAGCGGGAGATATAAGGAGCTACATGGCGCGCAATCCGAAGGCGACAACCAAGAAGAGCCAGGACCGTCGGCCCCGGCCCGGTGCTGCGAGCAGCCGTCCCCGCCGCGGTAAGCCGAAGGTCTGTATCTTCTGCTCCAAGCACGCAACGTGGGTCGACTACAAGGACATCGGGCTTCTGAAGCGGTTCGTCAACGATCGGGGCCGGATCAAGGCCCGTGGGGCGACCGGCACTTGTTCACAGCATCAAGGCGACGTCGCCACCGCGATCAAGACGGCCCGGGAACTTGCGCTCCTGCCGTACTCGGTACGCGCCGCCTCGGCCGAGCCGAGGGGGCCCCGGACGGACCGCCGAGGGCCGAATGCCGGTTCGCCAGCTGGCGACGCATTCGATTCCGACTCCTCGTCAGATCAACTTGACGGCGCCGACCTGGGCGAGGCCGACGAGGACGATGCGTCCGGAGACGACGTCTAGAGTTCGCTGACCAGCCGGCAATCGCGTCAGTCCTCGGTGGCCGTAGACGCGCCAACCGGCGCGTCTACGCCGGTGCCTGCCGGGCAGGACACCCCGGTGCCACCGAGCCCGCAGTAGCCGTCAGGGTTCTTTGCCAGGTACTGCTGGTGGTAGTCCTCAGCGTAGAAAAACCCGCCGTCGCCGATCCGACCGATCTCGGTGGTGACCGCCCCGTAGCCTGAAGCGGCCAACG
>JAKBBA010000126.1 GCA_021808665.1 Actinomycetes bacterium | reverse complement strand
CGTCGGACATCGACAGGTTGGCGACAAGAAGGTGGGTGTGGAGATGAGGCTCGCCTGCCGCATTGAAACGGTGGGTGAAGGCGGCGCTGATCAGCCCGTCGCAATACGACTTTCCGCCGGATACGTCGCTACGCCAGGTTGTGAGCTCCTGCTCGATGTGGTGGCAAACCGATTCCACGGCGCTGTCGTGAGCGGCGAGAGCGACGTTTCCCTCAGAGGGTCCGGCAGCGGCGAGTAGGGAGAACGATTTCGGCGCGCTCCAGATCAGGTCCCAACCGTCGCGCCGACGGACGGTGGCCCGTTGCGGCAAGAACTGCGATGTGCGGGGATCCCGGCCGCCGAGGACCATGCGCAGATCGTCTGGCTCGACGGGACCTCGAAGCCCGAGCAGTTCACCGGCCCCGTGGCTCCAGCGTCCCGGATCTCGACCGTCGAAGAAATACTGAACGGACCGAGAACTGGCTGACCTTACTACGAGCACACCAGCAGTTTTAAGCAACTTTCATGCTAAGTCAAGCGAATTGCGCTACGTAGCTTGGCTGTGACTCTCAGTGCGAGGATTTCGGCTAGATCTACTAGAAATAACTTGCGAACACTGAAACTACCTGAAATACTCTCATAGTTAATCTACCCAGGGTTGGAGGTCAACCATGTTCCTAGCTTCAGCGCTCTCGATGCCAGCTTCAGTTACACCCGGCTTGACGCTCGCCCCCAATATCTCGGACCTTCCAGGTGCGACGGTTTTGCAGAACCTGACTAACGGGCTCGGAGGTTGGGCGCTGATGGCGGCGATGGCAGGTGTCTTGATAGGAGCCGTCATGTGGGCTTTCGGGCACTTCTCCCAGAACTATCAGCAGGCCTACAACGGGCGCAAAGGTGTGCTGGTCTCCGGTTTGGCGGCGATACTTATCAGCGGCGCCCCCCGGATCGTCGACTTTCTGGTGGGTCAGGGAGCCAAGATATGAGCTCAGTCGTCGGGACCCTCGCGTGCGCGTTCCCGCTGGCATGCGAGGCAAGCAACGCCGGAGGGGCTATCGCGAACGTTGCAGCGCACTCGCTGCTGTCAGTTGTCGCAACGTCGCTCGGTCACGCCTCGGGTTGGCTGGTATCGCAGGTGTGGCATCGGATCGATATCACGACCACGCCGAGCGTCGGAACGGTCTGGTTTCGAAAGGAGCTGGCTGTGATGGAGCAGGTTTCGCTGGTCGTCGTCCTGCCCATTCTGCTTGCCGCTAGCATCGGACCGGTCCTTCGACAGGACGCCCGTCGCCTCATCCGCGTGTGGTTCGTCGGCCTCCCTGTCGCCGTCCTCGCCGGTTTCGCTGCATCACAAGTCGTCGGCCTTGGTGTTCAAGTGGTGGACGAGCTCTGCCGCGTATTCCTCGACGCTGGGGCGAACGGGCGGGCGAAGCGCTTCATCGCTGCGATAGCGAAAGGCGAGCTCGGCGGGATCCCGCTGTTCGCCCAAGGCCTGTTCTCTCTCTTGACGATCATCGGGACGGTACTCGTATGGTTGGAGCTCGTCGTGCGCTCCGCTGCGGTGTACGTAGCGACGATCTTCACACCGTTGGCGCTCACCGGTTTCATATGGCCGGCGACGCTCAGCGCTGCCAGGCGAATGGTGGAGATTCTTGTGGCATTGATCATGTCAAAGTTCGTGATCGTGGTGTCGGTGGTGCTAGGCATGGAGGCTTTTGTCCAGTCGACCACAGACGCCCAGCTGTCGGGGGCTGCAATACTGCTGCTCGCCGGGTTCGCTCCGTTCGCCTTGCACCGACTTGTGCCCGTCGTGGAGGCATCTGCGATCTCACATTTGGAGGGCATGTCCCACCGGCCCTTCCGCGCTGCTGCAAGGGCGACGACTTCCATCGCCGGCGCCCCGTTTCACCCCGTGACACAGTTGATCATGGCCGCGCGCAGCTCGTCAACCTCGACGCCAGCGGTGGTCGCCAAGCCGGTGGTCGCTCAACCGATAGCCGAGCATCCGGCCGACTTCCCTAACGCCCCGCCGACACGAGGCGCATAGCGTTGAGCGTTCCAGATCCGCGCTACCACTTCAATCCACTCGAGCGCCGAGGGGTCCTTCTCGGGATCACTCCCGGACAGCTGGCTTTCGCGTGTACAGCTGTTGTCATTGCCGTGCTGGTGAGAGCCGCCATCGGTCCTCGAGGCGGGACGCCGGCGGGCGCAGCGATCGCCTTGGTCGGAATGGCACTGTCCCTGATCCCGATCGGCGAAGCCACCGCAGTGGAGCGGGCGCAAGTTGGGGGCGCCTGGCTTATGCGTAAAGCGGGTCGCACCAAGCTGAGCGACGTCCCGACGACAGGCCGGTATCTCCACAACGACGGCCCGAACCGATTCTCGACGTCCTTCGGATTGAAGGCCGGCCGAACCGCTCCCGCAGGCATTTCACTTGTCGAGCGATCCTTGAGCTCGGGAGGGCCGCCGGTCGGGGTGATAAGAGATCAAAGGGCCAGTACCTTGGCTGCCGTGTTGGCGGTGCAGGGACCGCCCTTCTCCCTTTTGGACCCCGAGGATCAGTCGAGCTGCCTCGAAGGATGGCGCAGCGTGCTTGCAGCGCTCGGACGCGCAGGTAGCCCCGTCGCCCGGATTCAATGGCTGCAGCGCAGTACACCAGAATCTCCAGCGACAAAAGTCTTGGCGCCGCTGGGTGCCGTCAGTCCAGACGCCTATAGCAGCTTCGTCGCGGAGGCCACGCCGCTCATCGAACGCCACGACGCATGGATCGCGCTTTCCGTAGGGTCCTCATGCGCATCCCGACGACGACTTGCACTAGAGCAACGCTCCGTCGACATCCTCGGCCGGGAGCTGCGCTTCGTGGACGGCCAACTGCGGTCGGTCGACCTTCGACCCACAGGACCGCTCGAACTGACCGCACTGGCCGACTTGCTGGCTGGCAAGCCCGGCGGACCTTGGCCGCTTGCGCTTCGCGAAGGCTGGTCGGAGATCCAAGCCGACGATTCCTGGCACCGGACCTACTGGGTGAGCGACTGGCCCCGATTGGACGTCGGCCCGAACTTCCTCGCACCGCTGCTCGTGGCAAAAGCCAACCGCCGGGTGTCAGTTGTCATGACAGCAGTCCCGCCCAGGAGTGCTATGCGCCAGGCCCGATCCGCGCGCACGGCCGATGCGGCAGACACCCAACTCCGGCTGAAAGCAGGGTTTCTGCCGAATGCGCGCCGGGAGAAAGAAGCGGAGGGAGCGCTGCGCCGTGAGTTAGAACTCGCCGACGGTCACTGCGATTACCGTTTCAGCGGGTACGTCACCGAGAGCGCAGAGTCTCTCGAAGCACTCGAAGCGTCATGCGCGGCCCTTGAACAAGCCGCTCAGGCCGCCCGGGTGGAATTGCGGTGCCTCTACGGGCGCCAGGCGGAAGCGTATTCGTGGACTATGCCGCTGTGCCGGGGATTGCGGTAGGCGACGCAATGAAACCTCCGCCGGCGCACCGTTCGACTACGGCCCATCTCCAGGCTGTGTACCCGTTCGTCTCGAGCGGCGGGCTCGACATCGGCGGCCCTTTGCTTGGACGGGATCTGCTTGGGGGACCGTTCCGGTTCGACCCGTGGGAACTGTATCGCCAAGGGGTGATCACCAACCCGAACATCGTGGTCATGGGACAGATTGGCAGGGGTAAGTCGACGTTCGTCAAGACCTTCGTCTCGCGTCAACTCGCGTTCGGCCGCCAAGCATGGATCGTGGACCCGAAAGGGGAGTACGGGCCGTTGGCGCAAGCATTCGGGTGCCGGCCCGTGGCGCTAGTTCCCGGTGGTGCGACCCGCCTCAACCCGCTCGACGTCCCAGCAAAAGCTTCCGGCTACGGCGGACGTGATAGCACGTGTGAGGCGAGCGTCCGGCCGAGACTTGAACTCGTCGCGAGCCTCCTCGCGTCGTCGCTGGCCAGACCTGTCAACCCCGAGGAGCGCGCTGCACTTGAAGTCGCTGTTCGCCAAGTATCCAAGGACTTCCTGCGACCGACGCTCCCACAGCTGGTCGAAGCATTGATGGCGCCTGATCCTGCAGCGTCGGGACCAGTCGGACTCGATGTAGGAGTGCTAGCAGCCAACTCGAGGACCATTGCGCTCGAGATGCGGCGGATGGTCCGAGGCGACCTTGCCGGGATGTTCGACGGACCGACCACCGATGGTATCGGCATCGACGGGCAGCTGGTTGTCATCGACCTTTCTGCCACGTTCGCATCAGCTGCGCTGCCTTTGATCATGGCCTGCGCGACAGCCTGGCTGCAGGCGTCGCTGTCAGTAGAGCGGCCGGCGAAACGACTGGTGGTTCTCGACGAGGCGTGGGCGATACTCTCCGACTTCGAGACGGCCCGGTGGACTCAGGCGACGTTCAAACTGTCGCGAGCGCTCGGAGTCTCAAATCTCGTCGTCGTGCACCGTCTCTCCGACCTTCGAGCTCTTGGCGACGACGGATCCAAGCAGCGCAAGATAGCGGATGGCCTTCTGGCCGATTCGGAGACGAGAGTGTGCTTCGCCCAATCGGCGTCGGAAGTGGCGGGGACGGCCTCGCTCGTGGGTCTCAACTCAACTGAATCCGAGGCCTTGGCACATCTGCCGAGGGGGGTGGCTCTGTGGAAGGTCGGGGATCGTTCCTTCCTCGTGGAACACCTCGTGGCCTCCTCGGAGCGGGCGATGGTCGACACGGACGCCGCGATCAGATGACCGGTGGGACACTTTGACCTGGTTGGAATCGGCAGCGCTCTACCTGGCGCTCGGCGCCGTCGTCTTCGCGGGTGCCTCGCTTTCGCGTTCCGCATTTGCGGCCGTTCGCGGCCCGAAGAAGCGGAAGCGAGCGCATCAGTGGAGGATGGCCACCGGCACGAAAGGTGGCGCTCGTTGGGCTTCGTCGATCGACTTGAAGACCTTGGAGTTGCCTCGACGAGGCACCGGTCGGCGGCTCGTTCTCGGACGTCGATCCGGTTTCGGCGGCGGATTGGTGGCAACCGAGGAGCGCCATTCGGTACTGGTGGTCGGTCCGACCCAGTCGGGCAAGACCACGAGCCTGGCGATCCCGGCCCTGCTCGAATGGGACGGCCCTGTGATCGCCACCTCAGTCAAGGACGATCTTGGCGCCGCGACGATCGGATGGCGTCGCCGTCTAGGGACCTGTTGGGTATTCGATCCAACACAGTCGTCGGGGCTTGCACCTCGCACGAACTGGTCACCCCTAGCGGCTTGCGATACGTGGTCGGGCGCTCAGAAAGTCGCCGGTTGGTTGGTCGACTCCACGCCAGCGAGGAGGGGACTCGCCGATGCAGCGTTTTGGTACACCGCTGCAGCAAAGCAGCTCGCGCCTCTCCTGCTCGCTGCAGAGTCGGCCTCGATGAGCATGGCGGACGTTGTGCGCTGGACGGACTGTGGAGAGTTCGCAGAGCCCCAAAAGCTGTTGGTCCTAGCCGGACACGATTCCGCCGCCTCGTCTCTAGCGGCGTGCGCGAACCGCGACGAGCGGATCCGAAGTTCCGTCGGCACAACCCTCGAGACCGTGCTCATGCCGTTCGCCGACCCGAGCGTTGCGGCGACGACGTCGACCTCTGACATGGATCTTCGCGAACTGCTCGAAGGCTCGGCGACTCTCTACCTTTGCGGGCCGAGCCACGAACAGGCGAGGGTTGCCGGGCTGTTCGCGGCTCTCGTGTCACTGGTCGTGGCGCAAGCAGTAGAGAAAGTCGGTGCTACCGGACGGAGCCTCGACCCTCCGTTGCTAATGGTCTTGGACGAGGCCGTGAACATAGCCCCGATCGCAGATCTCGATACCCTGGCTTCGACAGCGGCAGGGCTCGGTATCCAGCTGGTGACTGTATGCCAGGACCTGGCGCAGCTCGCGGCCCGATACGATCAGGAAAGGGCGAGGACGATAGCAAACAACCACAGAGCCAAACTCCTGCTCTCCGGCGTCTCCGATCTCGGAACACTCGACATGATGTCGGGGCTCGCCGGGGAGCAGGCTGTTCGCGAGACCACCGTCACCCAGGATCGCAAAGCCGGCCGGACGACCCGGTCGACGTCGACAGCCTTCCGGCGACTCGCTCCGCCGGACCGTCTCCGTCGCGTTCCTCCGGGTGAGGCGGTTCTTCTGTACGGACACCTGCCGCCGGTGAGGTTGGACTTGCGTCCGTGGTACGCGGACCGCATTCTCGCCACCAAGGTGGGAGGCGCTGACCGACGTTGACCTTGGAGCGCACGGATCTCACCACTCCGGCCATCAGAGGTCGCCGGCGGGCTCGGAACGCCCGTTACCGGCGGCGGGCTCGGCTGGGTGCGACCCTCGTCGGTTCACCCGGCATCTTCGGGTACACGGGGGGCCACGGAGCGTCAGCGTGACCGGCGACACGATCAGCTTCCGCCATGTCGAGCAGCGGCTGAAGGCTTTCGGGTGCGGCACCCGCCCAGGGATCGCCTGATTGCGCAAAGCGGGCAGCCACGGTGGCGATCGTCAGATCGTCGGGGTGGATGGCTGCGAGCTCCTCCCACAGCAGCGGGGTAGAAACCTGGGCACCTGGTCGCGACCGAACCGACCATGCGCCGAAAATCGTCTTGTGCGGAGCATTCTGGTTGAAGTCGACGAAAACCCGACGGCCACGCTCCTCCTTCCACCACGATGCCGTCAACAGGTCGGGTCGGCGACGTTCGAGCTCCCTGGCGAGCGCAACAGCTGCCGCTCGGACCTGCAGTGCGGTCCATTCGGGGCTGAGCCGGACGTAGATGTGAATACCCCGGTTGCCGGTCGTCTTCGGCCAGCCGTGGCACCCGACGTCGCAGAGTAGGCGTCGAACCTCGTCCGCTGCTTCAGCGACCATCGTGAAGTCGGCTCCGTCGGGCGGGTCGAGGTCCACGCGAAGTTCGTCGGCGTGCTCCGGGTCATCGGCCTGGTACGCCCACACGTGAAAGCCGAGGCAAGCGAGGTTGACTGCCCAGACCACGTGGGCGATGTCCGCTGCGACGAGCGCCCGGGAAGCGGTGCCGTTCGGGGTGGTCACCTCCACCGTCTCCAACCACTCAGGGCGGTGCTCGGGGACGCGTTTTTGGAAAAACGACGGGCCGGTAGCGCCGTTCGGGAACCTCTGCATGAGCACGGGCCGGCCACCGATGGCTGCCATGACCGCACTCTCGACGCCGAGGTAGTACTCGACAAGGTCGAGCTTTGTCTCGGCTCGCTCGGGGAACATCACCTTGTCGGGGTTGCTCAGCGTCACTTCACGTCCGGCCACGTCGATGACAGTGGCGCTAACCGCTCCGCGTGACGCCACGGTGGTCAGGCGCCGGCAGCCGGCTCGGTTTCGTCGGGACGGTAGCAGGCCGCCACGAGACCGCTCGCCGACAACACTCCGAGCGCGACGGAAAGCAGCGCCCATCGCAGGCCGCTTCGACTCCTTCCGCGCACCGCGTCGTACGAGATGCGGCCCGGACCGAGCGCCGCGAGAACCGCCGCTACGGCAGCAACCAACCCGGTGTACTCCCATCCGCCTTTGAAGACGAAGAAACCCTTGCCCCGGTGATCTGTTCTCGCCGCGGTCACCATCAGCCCTACGGTCGCGGCTGCAGGGTAGGGGCTGGCGGCGCCGACAGCCATGAGGGTACCCGCCGTCATCTCCGTCGCAGCGGCGATCCTTGCGTGCAGGCCAGCCGGACGAAGCCCGAGAGACTCGAACCATCTCGTGGTGCCGGCGATGCCGCCAGGGCCACGGACCTTGTTGTACCCGTGGGCGACAAGCATCGGCCCGACGGCAAGGCGCAAAGCCAACGAAGCTGCGTCCAAAGCCAACTTCGACGTTCTCCCACCGCTCGCACTCACACTCCAAACGCTACCCGCTTAGCGGACCGCCTCACATCCCGCTGCGGACTGGTTACCCTCGTAGGCGTGATCCTTCCGGCGCGCACCAGGTTCGCTGTCCGAGTCGGGCTCGCTTTCGCGGAGATCTCCCGTCGCCTCCAGCTCGGCGGGGGGTCCGTCATCGGGGGCCGGGCGATCATGGCCGTTGACCCCGAAGCGCTGAAACACTTAGCCGCTGACCGCAGCGTCGTCCTGGTGTCGGGAACCAACGGCAAGACAACCACGACCAAACTCCTGGCTGCGGCACTCGAAGGCATACCTGAGGTCGTCACCAACATCGAAGGGGCGAACCTGCCGATGGGCTTGGTGGCGGCGCTAGCCCAAGGTTCCCCGAACGCCAGGGCGGTACTCGAAGTGGACGAGGCATGGCTTCCCAAGGTGATCCCGTCCATCCACCCGAGAGCTGTGGTGCTTCTCAACTTGACCCGCGACCAGCTGGATCGAAACAACGAGGTCCGCACCCTCGCCGCTTCGTGGAGATCGGCGTTGGCCGGAAACGCGGCAGGCGTCGTCGTGGCAAATGTCGACGATCCGCTCGTCGTGTGGGGGGCCGGGGCGGCCGACCGTACGATCTGGGTGGCGGCCGGACAGCCGTGGACCGACGACTCGGGGGGCTGCCCGAGCTGTGCGGGCCGGATCGAGTTCCAGCTGGGCGGGTGGGCGTGCGGGGGCTGCGATTTCGCAAGGCCTGACCCCGATGTGGAACTCGACGGTGCCACCTTGAGATACTCCGACGGGCGAGCGGTCGCTATCGATCTCGCTCTGCCCGGCCGGGCGAACCGGGCCAACGCCGCGATCGCGGTCGTAGTTGCCGGTGCTCTGGGTGGCGAACCGACGGATGCTGCCTGCTCCATGGCCCAGGTAGCGGAGATCGAGGGAAGATATGCGGGGTTGGAGGTCGGCGACGCCCGCGCTCGGCTGCTCCTCGCGAAGAACCCTGCAGGCTGGTTGGAGACCTTTGACGTTCTCGAAGCGCCGCCATGCCCGGTGGTGGTCGTGATCAACGCCCGCCTCGCTGACGGGCGGGACCCCTCCTGGTTGTGGGATGTCCCATTCGAGCGGTTGCGCGACCGGGAAGTGGTCGCGTCCGGCGAGCGGGCATGGGACCTCGCGGTCCGACTCCGCTATGCAGGGGTACCCCACCGCGTCGTCGAGGATCCCCTGGTAGCGCTCGACGAGGCCTTCCACGGCGTTGACTTCGAAGTGGTCGCCAACTACACAGCCTTTCAGGCGATCCGCCAAAAGCTT
>JAKBBA010000125.1 GCA_021808665.1 Actinomycetes bacterium | reverse complement strand
CGGGGACTTGCCCATAGCTCGATGTCGGTGAATGTTCTCGAGGACCACGATTGAGTCGTCGACGAGAATGCCTATCAACAACGACAACGCCATCAGCGATATGAGATCGAGGCTGAAATGCATGAAATACATCGCAGCGAAGGTGGCGATCAGCGAGACGGGGATGGCTAGAACCACGATGAGCGTGTTGGTGAGGCGATGAAGGAACAGCGCCAACACGAGAGCGGCGATGAAGACACCGAGGAACAGGTCCAGCTCGACATTGCTCAGAGCGGCACGAACATAATTCGTGATGTCGCCCGTGATGGTAGTGGAGACCCCCGCTGGGAGTTGTGGCTCTAGGCTGGCCAGAGCGCCCCGGATGGCGCTGTCTACCGCTAGTGAGTTAGCGGTCGACGAGGCACTTATCACTAGGCCGACAGCGGGAGCGCCGTCAAGAGTGGCAGCTGACTGGGCTTGGGCAAGGCCTTGGCTGACGCTTGCAACGTCGCCGAGCAGGACGTCGCCGCCCGCACGGGTTGCGACGGGAACCGACGCAAGCTGCGCCACCGAGGTGTAGCCTCCGTGGATCCTGGCCAAAAGCTCGTGCTCGCCGACCACAGTGACCCCGCCAGTGACAGCGGTGTTCTGCCCCCGCAATGCGCCGGCCACCTGGGTCACCGACACGCCGTAGGCCTGCAAAGCCGACGTCGACAAGTTGACCGTTACTACTACTGCCCTACCGCCCACCACTGTCACCTGGGACACCCCGGGGATTTCCTGCAAGGACGGCGCCACAAGGTTGGTCGCGAGGTCCAGCAATTGCGACGGGGCGAGCGGCCCCGAAAGAGCGACATCCATCATCGGCAGCGCGTTCGGGTTCGCCTGTAGGATCGCAGGAGGGCTTGCAGTGCTCGGCAGCGACCTGGCGAGCTTCTGCAACGCCAACGATATGCTGGCCGACTCCAAGCCGACGTTGGTGCCTCCTGTGAACTGGAGCGCAACCGTCGAACGGCCCGCCGATGACGTACCAGTCATAGTGACAACACCGGACAGGGAGCTGAGCGACTTTTCTACTGGCGTCGTGATCGTCTGGGCGACCGTTGCCGCGTTCGTGCCCGGATCCGATATCGCTACCCGCACGAATGGATAGTTGACATTCGGTAGGCGCCTGACAGGCAGCTTGGTGAACGCGACGACACCGAACACCAAGAACAGCCCGATGATCATCATGATGGTCACCGGTCGACGGACCGACAGGGCAGTCAAATTGAAACGAGCCGACGACGTTTGGGAAGTGGTTACACCTCCAGGAGGCATTTCGACCGACGGGAGTACCGAATCGTCATTGCCGTCCAACTGAGGTGTCCCCTCGGGATCGCTACCCACGGCGGCACCTCGGAGCGCGGGCCGACGTCAACCCTTTTTCCCACCAGCACCACCAGCACCACCAGCACCAGTGCTCGCAGTGGCACCGCTACCGCTGCTGGCACCGCTACTGACGGATTTGGTTCCGCTGGAAGCTCCCGGTGGGGTTACGAGGGTAGCGTTTGCCAAACCTGCCACCGCAGTGCCATCTACCGTCGATGGAACCGCCACTGTCCCCGAGGAGCGCACCGTGTCCCCGCTAGCAAGGTAGGTTTGGCCGACCGCAACGACCTTGGCCCCCGCTGACAAGCCGGTCACCATAGTCGTGGTCCCGTCGGTCACGCCAGGTGCGACGCTGACCAGCTTCACCGTGTTATTCGCCTGCATCTCAAAAACTTGCGGGGAACCGTTCAACGATACAATCGCCTCGGCCGGTACAAGCACGGCAGGCGCGAAAGATTGGACGACCACCTGCATCGCTGCTGACTCTCCAACCAGCAGCCACGCCGGAACGCTGGACGGGGTTACGGTGACGGTGAAGCTGAGCGAGCTAGGGTTCCCTGTCACTGACAGACCCGCAACGGTTCCCGTCAGCGAAGTCGACTCTCCCGGCACGGTGACGGTAGCGGTCTCACCGGGATGCACGAGTGAGAGGTCCTGCTGTGCCACGGGGGCCACCACGCTTAGCTGGCTCGCCTGGACTACCACCAGAGTCGTTCCTGCACCCACCTCTTGGCCGACCACCACCGGCACCGAGGTGACCGTCCCCGCGAACGGAGCTGTGATCGTTCCCTGGCTAGCCGTTGTCTGGGCCATCTCCGCCTGGATCTCAGCCTGAGCGACAGCGTCGGCGAGCGGTGTCGTAGCCAACGAGCCCGGGGAAGCCTCGGACTGCGCCGCCTGGGCTTGGGCCAATGACAGACTTGCTTGTGCCTCGTTCAGCGACGCCCCAGCTTGGTTGACCGCACTCGGATTGGAAGCTTGAGCCTCACTTAGACCGAGCTGAGCCTGCTGCAAAGCGAGCTGCGCTTGAGTAACAGCCGCCTGGGCCTGGATAGCAGCGGTCGAAGGCGGCGGCGACTGCGCCGCCGACAGCTGCTGCTCGGCCTGTTGCACACCGGTCTGTGCTTCGCTCACCGCGCTCTGTGCTTGGGTAACGGTATTCTGGGCCTGGGTGACGGACGCAGACGGTGGCGGGGACTGCGCCTGAGTCAACGCGAGCTGCGCCTGGGAGACAGCGGCGTTCGCAGCGGCCAGGTTCGCCTCGTCAGCGCTAAGAGCGCTTTGGGATGCTGAGAGCTGCGCCGCGTCTGAGCTGTCGCTGTCGGCCGGGCTGGTATCGGTCGCCGAATCGTTCTGGTCGGACTGAGCGGAGGTCACCGCAGCCTGCCCCTGGGACTCCGTTGCCTGTGCGCCCTCCGCAACAGCCTGCGCCTTGACCAAGCCGGCCTGGGCGCTAGCCACTGCAGCCTGCCCGTTCTGGGACACCTGCACCTGGGTGTCTTGGTAGACGGTTTGAGCTGTCTGCTCGCTGCTCTGAGCGGCCGCAAGGGCCTGCTGCGCCTTGGAAAGTCCTGCTTGTGCGGCGCTGAGCGTGGCGGCCTGCCCGGATCCTGCCGTCGCCTGTGTGGCCTGGGCGACAGCCTGTGCAGTGGACAAGTTGTCCTCGGCCTTGGTGAGTGCGATCTGTGCTGCGGCTACGGCAGCCTGTTGAGTGGCTTGGGTCGAGGCTTGGGCATCTTGGTAAGCGAGTTGCGCTGCCGACAGGCTTGCCTGCGCCTTCGCCAAGCCCGCTGTCGCAACAGCGACGGTTTGGGGGCTCGCTCCAGCTAGTCCGGCCTGCAACTTAGCTTGCGCTAGGTCAAGCGCGTCCTGCGCCGAGGTCACCTGATCGGCCACCAGCGGGTTGCTCACCACGGCGATCACCTGCCCAGCCGTCACCCGCTCACCGGAGGTTACATCCACGGAAGCGACCCGGCCGGCCGCTGACGGTGTCACGTCGAGCGTTGCCTGCGCTGCCACTGTTCCCGACAGCGAGAACTCAGATACTGCTTTCCCCGAACGTGCCACCGCTACTTCCACTGCTGTGACTGCAGAACCCTTGCGAGAGCGGGTCTTGCCATGTTTCCCGCCATGGCCAGAACCACTAGCGAACGCGTCGACGCCTCCGCTGAGCAAGAGAGCAACCACCGCGATCAACGCCACGATCCTGAGACGGTGCCGCTGTAAGCGACCGGCGAGCCTTCTCGACCAGCCACTGCTTAAGCCACTCCTAATCGATGACCAAACAGCCCTACATCGAAACACGACCCATTCCCCCGTTTGAATTAACGGTCTTTTCATAGCTCCACCATCTCGATCACCCTCGAAGCAGACGCCCTTCGCCACCCGAACGAAATATCTGTCACAAACAGGTTAGGTTACAGGATTCGACGCGGCTCAATTGGCACGACGCGTTAACAGAGTGTGAGGAAAGTGTTATGAAAGTGTGTAACTGCTCAGATGCTGCCAGGCAGCCAGCGGCCATGCCTACCCTTCGACCGAGAGGCGCAGCCCATCAAGAATGTCGATATCGTGCTCGCGTACGGTGGAGATCGAGCTACGGATGGGGCCCTCTTCGCGCCATGCCCGAAAGCGGGACCAGCTAGGTGCGCCCGACCGAATCGATATCCGCGGAGTCGATATCCGCGGAGTCGATATCCGCGGGGTCGTCTATGCCTTCGGCGATCGCGTCGCGCTTGACCGAAGAGGCGGAGACTCTCTTTCTCTGCTTCCGGGTGATCCGCCGGCGGGTCCTCGGTCGCCCTCTCGGGATGCAGTTGCTGCCACCGTCGTACCTTGAGTTGTTGAACCTGGTGCGCCGCCAGCCGGGCATCCGCATAGGCGAAGCTGCCGTGACGCTGCGTCTGGCGCCCAATACGGTGAGCACCTTAGCCAGAGCACTCGCAGGCGCCGGCCTGGTCGAGCGCCGCCCAGATGACGTTGACCAGCGGGTGGTGCGCCTGCACCTCACCGAGCTCGCCGGCAGCGAGCTCACCGAATGGCGCGACCAACGCCTGGATCTGCTGGCCGGAGCCCTCGCGGATCTCGACGCCGAGGATCGCGCAATTCTCAGTGCCGCCCTTCCGGCCCTGGGGCGCCTCGTCGGTGCCGTGCGCAGCCGGGCGACGAACACGGCAGCCAATGGCGAGGGCGGGCCGACTCCCCGTTGACGGTGGCGCCCTATCGGGAGCCGGCTACTGGAGGTCGATGCTGCAGTGGTCGCCGACCATTAGCCGCGTCGCGCTCGGACGGCGGGCCGTCCTGGTCACCTCGACGTGGTGGCCGAGAAGCGAGTCCTCCAGTCGTCCGGCCTCGACGACGTTGCAGTCGTCGAGGATGACCGCGTGCTCCACCTCGCTTCCCGATATGGTGCAGCGCCTGCCGATAGCGCTGAACGGGCCTATGAAGCTGTCGGTCACTGTCGTACCTGCACCGATCACCGCCGGCCCTCGAACCCGACTGCGTCGGAGGGTTGCCCCACCTTCGAGCACTACCCGTCCCTCCACCTCGGAATGCTCGTCGACGTCACCGTCGATGCGACGCTCCAGGGTCTCCAAGATGAGGCTGTTGGCTTCGAGTAGCGGTGTCAGCTTGCCGGTGTCGATCCACCAGCCTTCGAGCACCTCGGTACGCACCCGCAGACCCTGCTCCACAAGCCATCCGATGGCGTCTGTGATCTCGAGCTCACCACGTGCCGACGGCTTGATAGCAGCGACGGCCTCGTGGATCCGCGCGTCGAAAAGGTACACGCCGACTAGCGCCAGGTTGCTTGCCGGGTTCGCCGGCTTCTCCACGAGTCTAAGGACCGAGCCGTCCTCCCCGAGTTCCGCCACCCCAAAATGTTGGGGATCGGGTACAACCTTGAGAAGGATTTGGGCGCAAGGGGTTTCCGGATGGGTCCCGTCGAGGGTAGGTGCGCTGGCCCTTCGGCAGTCCGCTTCGAACCGCTCGACAAAGTCCTCGAGGGACTGCTGGAGTAGGTTGTCACCCAGATACATGACGAAATCGTCCTCCGCGAGGAAATCTCTTGCAATGAGCACCGCGTGAGCGAGGCCTAGCGGTGCTTCTTGGGGTAGGTAGGTGACTTCCAGTCCCCACTGCGAACCGTCCCCGACTGCTTCTCGAATCTCTCTTTCCGTGTCCCCGACGACGATCCCGACCGACTTGATTCCTGCGCTGGCGATCGCCTCCAAGCCGTAGAAGAGGATCGGCTTGTTCGCTACGGGCACGAGCTGTTTCGCCCGTGTGTGGGTTATCGGACGCAGCCGGGTTCCTGCTCCGCCGGCGAGGATTAGGGCCTTCACGGCCGAGACGCTACCACCGACCACTGAGCACGGCCCTCATGTCAGGTGGGTGACGTCTCCCACCGACACGGCCACTTCCTCGGATGAGTCCGATCTCACGATAAGGCGGCCAGCGGCGTCAACCCTCGTCGCGAGGCCACGCAGGACCCCAGTCGCTCCACGATCGACGTTGACGCGCTTGCCGACCGTGTTACAGCCCTTCGAGTAGTCGGACGCAACCGCATCCCAATCGTCGAGCCTGCGCTCCAGAGCCTCAAGCCATGACTCGAGCAGCTCCGACCGCGAGATCCGACGCCCGGCAAGGTGGTCAAGCACCGCGGCGCCGGGCGGCCCCCCGTGCACGTTCAGACCCATTCCGACGACGACCACCTCGCCGACGGTCGCCTCGGCGAGTATCCCCGCCAACTTCGCCCCTGACTCTCCCGCCAACAGGTCGTTCGGCCACTTGATCCTTGCGTCGACGCCGGCGACGTCCGCGCACGCAGAGCGAGCAGACAGAGCCGCCGCTGCGCTCAAGAGGTGCCATCGCTCGACTGCCAGACGGTCCGGACGCAACAGGACCGAGACCAACAAAGCGTCGCCAGGCGCGGCTTCCCAACTGCGGTCGAGGCGACCCCGGCCGGCGGTCTGAAAGTCCGCCACCACCACAAGCCCTTCGGGGGCACCCGCTGCTGCCGCCTCGGCGACCACCCTATTGGTGGATGTCGTGGAGGCAAGACGGCGTACGTCGGCGAAGCGGATCCCCAACTCTAACCGTCGGCTGGGCTACCGGAAGAAAGCGCGGACTAGCCCGGCGCTCCTCACGATGTCAGAATGCTTTCTCGTGCTCAACAAGGTGCTTATTGCGAACCGCGGAGAGATCGCCGTCAGGGTGATCCGGACCGCACGGGAACTCGGCGTTGCCACCGTCGCGGTGTACTCCGATCTGGACCGCGACGCCATGCACGTCCGCATGGCGGACGAGGCGTACTCGATAGGGGGTCAGAACGCCTCCGAGAGCTACCTCGCTACCGACAAGATCCTGGACGTGCTCGCCCGCTCGGGGGCGGACGCCCTTCACCCCGGTTACGGGTTCTTCTCCGAGAACGCCGACTTTGCACGGGCTGTCTCGCAGACTGGCGCCGTTTGGATCGGGCCTCCCCCCGAGGCGATCGAGGTCATGGGCGACAAGATCAGCTCACGCCTTGCGGCGGCCCGCGCGGACGTGGCCGGGGTCCCTGGCACCACGAAAGTTCTGGCCTCGCCCGACGAGGTCATCGCATTCGGCGAAACGAACGGGTGGCCGGTCGCTATCAAGGCGGCGTACGGCGGAGGCGGTCGCGGCATGAGAGTCGTGTCGCGCGCCGAGGACGCCGCCGCCGCACTCGAATCGGCGCAGCGGGAGGCGGAGAAAGCCTTCGGGCGTTCTGAGAGCTACCTCGAGCGTTACCTCACCTGGCCGCGACACGTCGAGGTACAGGTCTTCGCCGACACCCACGGAAGCGTCGTCTATTTCGGAACCAGGGACTGCTCGGCGCAGCGCCGGCACCAGAAGCTGATCGAGGAGGCTCCCGCACCGGGTATACCCGAGGAGACTCTCGCAGCTATGGGTGAAGCGGCCGTCAAGGTAGCGAAGGCTTGCGGCTACGTTAACGCTGGCACCGTAGAGTTCATCTACCAGGACGGCGACTTTTTCTTCCTGGAGATGAACACTCGCCTGCAGGTGGAGCATCCCGCGACAGAGCTCGTCTACGGTCGCGATCTCGTGGCGCTCCAGTTGCAGGTCGCGTCCGGCGAACCGCTCGGCATCAGCCAGGCGGACATACGGCCGAACGGCCACGCCATCGAGATCCGGCTCAACGCTGAGGACCCGGCGGGGGGACGCTTCTTGCCGTCCCCGGGAACGATCACCCGCTTTGATCGCCCGGACGGCTTCGGCGTGAGGGTAGACGCTGGCTATGGACCCGGCGACACGGTGAGCCAGTACTACGACAACTTGATCGCCAAGCTCATCGTGTGGGGGACCGACCGCGAGGAAGCCCGGCGACGGGCCCTGCGGGCGCTACGCGAGACTGTCATCGAAGGGCCCGCCACGACGATCCCCGCCGATATAGCGATACTCGAACACCCCGACTTCCAGGCGATCCGCCACTCGACGAACTGGGTGGAGAACGGCCTCGACCTGACCGGCGTGTCGTCGGCGTCGACCCCTGCATCCGCGGCCGCCGACGGCCTGGTGCGCCGCGACGTGGACGTCGAGGTGGACGGCAAGCGCTTCTCGGTAAAGCTTTGGGTTCCCGAAGCCGACGGCTCCTCGGCGGCGCAAGGACTGCCGCAGGCAGGCAAGCCAGGGGCATCAGGCTCACGCCCAGCCCGGCCCCGAGCCGGGGGCGCCGGCCACGGTCACGCGGCGGGCGGGGGAAGCGGGCAGGTAACCGTCCCGATGCAGGGAACGATCGTCAAGGTCCTGGTGGCCGTCGGGGACCAGGTCGAGGTCGGCCAAGCTGTCACGGTTCTCGAGGCTATGAAGATGGAGAACAACATCACCGCGGAGGCGTCAGGCACCGTGACCGAAGTTAAAGTCGCCCCCGGCGACTCCGTCGGGGCGGGCGACGTGGTCGTGGTGATCGCCTGAGAGGGCGCGCTTCTACCGTCTGCGACTTCGCGTCTCCGCCCGTCTGAGCGTCTATTCCGCCGCTTCGGCCAGCGCCTCCGACAGTGTGGGATGGGCGAGGCAGCTTTCGACAATATCTGTGACCTTCAAGTTGGCGGTCACGGCCAATGCCAGTACCGATATGAGCTCAGCGGCGTGTCGTCCGACTATGGATCCACCCAGGACCACGCCAGTGGCTGGATCGGAGATTATTTTCACGAACCCGCCTGTGTCGTCGTTGATCATCGCCTTGGCGGCGGCCGCATACGGGACCTTGGTCACGCGGATCTTGCGGCCGGACGCGAAAGCGTCCGCTTCTGCGAGACCGACGTCGGCTATCTCAGGTTCGGTGAAGATCGCGGAGGCCGCCTTCTCGTAGTCGATGTGGCGGTGCTCGCGGGAGTGTATCCCCATCACGTGCTCAGCGATCTTGCGGCCCTGCATCGAAGCCACCGACGACAACGGCAGTTTGCCTGAAACGTCTCCGGCGGCGTACACGTGGGCCAAGTTGGACTGGCAGTGGTGGTTGATCGGGACGTAACCACCGTCGGTGACGATTCCTGCGGACTCCAAGCCGAGGCCGTCGCTGTTTGGTATCGAACCGATGGCAAGCAGCGCATGGCTGCCTTTCGCAACCCGCCCGTCGTCGCAGTGCACTTCCACGGTGTCTCCGGTGATGTCGATCTTCTCGGCCCTCGCTCCCTTGAACAAGCGGACACCGCGCCTCAGCAGCTCGTCTTCGAGCGCAGCTGCGACTTCTGGGTCCTTGGCGGGAAGCACCTGCTGTCGACTGACTA
>JAKBBA010000124.1 GCA_021808665.1 Actinomycetes bacterium | reverse complement strand
TCTGCTGTGTTCGCAAGGCGATTGTCGCAGCCTTCGCAGTGGGAAGTCCGAGCGCCTCGTCGAAGCCGTTTGCGTGGAGGCTCTGGGTTCCCCCGAGGACAGCTGCGAGTGATTGAAGTGTGACACGGGCGATGTTGTTCTCCGGTTGCTGCGCAGTGAGCGTCGATCCCCCGGTTTGGGTGTGGAAGCGGAGGAGCTTACTTTTTTCCTCCAGGGCTCCGAAGCGTTCCGTCATGATCTTCGCCCACATTCGCCTTGCCGCACGGAACTTCGCTATCTCCTCGAAGAAATTGTTGTGGGAGTTCCAGAAGAAGCTAAGCCGCGGGGCGAAGTCGTCGACGGCGAGCCCGGCGTCGAGCGCCGCCTGCACGTAGGCGACACCGTTGGCGAGCGTGAAGGCGATCTCCTGGACTGCGGTGGAGCCCGCCTCGCGGATGTGGTACCCCGATATGGAGATCGTGTTCCACGATGGCAGGTTCTCGTTGCAGTAGGCGAAAATATCTGTCACCAAGCGCATCGACTGGCGCGGTGGATAGATATAGGTACCGCGGGCAACGTACTCCTTCAAGATGTCGTTTTGGACGGTCCCACCGAGCTTCGCCGCAGGCACTCCCTGTTCTTCGGCGACAAGCTGGTAGAGCAGCAGCAGGATTGCCGCAGTCGAGTTGATCGTCATCGACGTGGTCACCCGATCGAGGGGAAGACCCGACAACAAGACCCGCATGTCGTCTATCGAGTCGATCGCCACTCCTACCTTGCCGACTTCGCCCTCGGCTCTCGGATGATCCGAGTCGTACCCCATTTGAGTCGGCAGATCGAAAGCGCACGAAAGCCCCGTCCCGCCACCCGCCAGGAGGAGTTGCCAGCGCTCGTTAGTGGCCTCCGCCGTGCCGAACCCTGAGTACTGGCGTATCGTCCAAGGCCGCCCCCGGTACATGGTCGGGTAGATGCCCCTGGTATACGGATAGCGCCCGGGGTCGCCGAGGCGTGAGTCAGGGTTCCATCCTTCGAGGTCTCGCGGAAGGTAAGCAGCCTTGATGTCGATCCCCGAGTCGAGCCGGCGCAGGTCCGCATTTGACGAGTCGATGGCCATGCCTGGAGAGGATAGGGCGCAAGGTGGTGGCGGGGCGAGTGGCGGACGGCCGGGGTAACTCGTGGACGGCCCTTCGCTGGCTAGGTCGATCGCTGCTCGCGCCAACCGGGCGGCCTGCGGATCAGCAGATCGCCTCCAGCTCGCCCGTTTCGAGGTGGTATCTGAAGCCGCCGACGGCCAGGCGCGGCAGGTACGGCGACGACTTGACACGCTGGACGTCTTGGCGGACCGACTCGTGAACGTCGAGGGAAGTGAGGAACGCGAGACTTCGCGTGTCCGGACCTCCTGCATCTCTTACCGCCTCGTGGACGTCGGCCTCGGTTAGGTTAGTCATCCGGCAGTTGGTGTGGGCGACGATCATGAAACGCTCGACCCCGAGCAGGTTGGTCGCGAGGACAAGGGTGCGTAGCACGTCCTCAGTGACGCGGGCGCCGGCATTTCGAAGGATTTTTGCGTCCCCTGGGGAAATCCCGAGCATGCGTAGAGGGTCGATGCGCGAGTCCATACACGTGAGCACTGCCAAACCACGGGCTGCTACCGCCTTGAGGCCCGGGTCTCGGTAGTCCACCGCGAATCGGCGGTTACCGTCGAGGACGTCGGAGAAGTCCTCGAAGCTCATTTCGGGCCGTTTGATCCGGGTCGGCGGTTCACGCAGGAGGGGCTATCGGGTGAGGCATGCACAGCCCATCATATTCCGCGATCACCAGCTGCTCTTTCGGTATCGAGCACGCTGCGCACTCGGGGTCACGGTTGACCTTGAAGGTACGGAAGGTCTCTTCGAGCGCGTCGTACGCGAGAAGGCGCCCTGACAGGCTGTCTCCCAGCCCGAGGAGCAGCTTTATAGCCTCCATCGCCTGGATGCTGCCGATAATCCCGCACAGGACGCCCAACACACCCGCCTCCGAGCAGGAGGGAGCCAGCTCGGCGGGAGGAGGCTCCGGAACCTGGCAGCGGTAGCAGGGGCCCTGATGGGGAAGGTAGACGCTAGCTTGGCCTTCGAAGCGGAAGATCGAACCGTGCACGACCGGTATGTCGAGCTTGAGCGAAGCGTCGTTGACCAAATAGCGGGTCGGGAAGTTGTCTGTCCCGTCGACGATGACGTCGTAGCCCGCGAAGATGTCGAGAACGTTGTCGGCCCCGAGACGCACGTCGTAGGTGACGACACTTACGTCGGGGTTCAATAGGGTGAGCGTCTTCTTGGCTGAATCGACTTTTCGCTCACCGACCCGGTCGAGGTTGTGGAGAATCTGGCGCTGAAGGTTCGACTCGTCGACGACGTCCATGTCGATGATGCCGAGCGTGCCAACGCCAGACGCAGCGAGGTAGAGCGCAGCCGGCGAGCCGAGCCCTCCAGCGCCGAGGAGGAGCACCTTAGAGGCGAGGAGCTTCGCCTGGCCTTCCACGCCGACCTCCGGAAGGAGAATGTGGCGCTGGTAGCGGTTACGCTGCTCGGCGGTCAGGCGCACCGGAGTCGACCAGCTCCTGCCCTCGTCCTTCCATTTGTTGAACCCGCCGTCCATCGAGACGACGTTGCTGTAGCCGAGCGTTTGCAGAGTGTCGGCGGCAAACGCCGAGCGGGTTCCGCCGGCGCAGTACACGACGATCCGGGCTTCCTTGTCGGCGAGCTTGCCCTCGACGGTGCTCTCCAGGAAACCTCTTGGGATGTGGATAGCCCCCGGCAGGGCGCCCTGCTCGTACTCGTCGGGTTCACGAACGTCGAGCACCACGGTGCCCGGGCGAACTATCTCCGCCTCCGCGCCGGCGGTATCGGTCTCCGTGATTCGGCTCTTGGCGTCTCGAAGCAGGTCTCGGAAGCTGGTCATGGGTAAATATTACCTCTAAGGTCGGGAAATGGAGCTGGAAGATCTGGTTCGGTCGAGACGGATGTGCAGAGACTTCTCCGACGAGCCCGTTGATCCGTCGATCGTCGACCGACTACTCGACCTGGCCCGCCGGGCCCCGTCCGCCGGCCATACGCAGGGGTGGGCCTTCTTGGTGCTTGAGGGTCACGACCAGACGTCTCGTTTTTGGTCCGCTGATGCGTCGGTGGAATGGCTGGCCGCTCCGACGCTACCCGGCCTGCTGCGGGCTCCAGTCGTGATAGTGCCGTGGACGAGCCAGGCTGCGTATGACAAGCGTTACAGCGCGGCGGACAAGTCGTCGTCCGTGTTGCCGTGGAGCGTGCCGTACTGGATCGTAGACACATCATTTGCGACGATGCTGCTCCTGTTGGCGGCGGAGTCCGAGGGGCTTGGGGCGCTGTTTTTCAGGTTGAGACCCGGCGGCGAGGAAAGGCTACGGTCGGAGTTCTCTGTCCCAGGCGAATGGGCTGCGCTAGGTGCCATGGCGCTCGGGCGGCGCGCCGCGGCGGTCGGCCACCGAAGCGGGGGCGGCGAGCAAGGCGGGGGCGGCGAGCAAGGCGGGGGCGGCGAGCAAGGCGGACCGAAGCGCCGACCAAGAGCGCTGCGACCCCTCGACGAGGTGGTTATCAGGGGCGGATGGCCGGTAGCAACGGGCGACCAATCGGCGCAAACGGCCTCACGTCGAATATCCGTCGACTAGTCGCGCAACAGCGGCGCTGATGGGGGTTCGCACCACGGCGGCGGCTATCTCGTCGTAGGGGGTCGGCTGGGCGTTGACTATCACCAACGCCGCACCTGCGCTGAACGCGAGCGGCACAAGGCTGGCGGCAGGGTGTACTGCCAGCGTCGTGCCGATCACAAGCATCAGATCGCAGGATCGAGTCGCCCGCTCAGCGGCCGCTACTACTTCCGGGTCGAGCGACTGGCCAAAGCTGATAGTTGCGGATTTAAGTATCCCTCCGCAGCTTACGCAGGCCGGGTCTGGATCTCCTGCCCGTACCCGGTCCAAAGCTGCCTGCATCGGACCTTCCTCGCCACACCCCCAACAAACGACGCGACGAATGGTCCCGTGCAGCTCCACCACCAGGTTCGGATCGCTGCCCGCCTTTTGATGAAGACCGTCGATGTTCTGAGTCAGTAACGCCACCAGGCGACCCTGACGCTCGAGGCGTACCAGGGCCCTGTGTCCGTCGTTGGGCTCGGCCCTCCACGCAGGCGACTCGACCCGCTGACGCCACGAGAGCCGGCGCACGGCAGGATCACCCATGTAGCTCTCAATATTCGAGGTCCGCTCGGCACCTGGGTTCTTAGTCCAGACCCCATTGGGGCCGCGAAAGTCAGGGATACCGCTGTCAGTCGAAATGCCTGCGCCGGATAGGACCGTGATCCTCCTGGCTCGTCGCACGATTGCCGAGGCCTCGACGAGCCCCTCGAAGTCGTCCACGAATCGATTCTCACACAAGAGGCTCCCTGAGCCGGCCGGCTCCCTCGCTCCTCCCGTCGCTAAGACTGTGCCCGTAATTGCACATTTTCCGTGCAATTACGGGCACAGTCCCTCCAGCCGGGGGCTGGCCGATGAACTCCCGAGGCCGATCACACTTTGTCTTGCTATTTTATGATGTGTCATAGTACATTAGTGGATACGGCTACTACTTGGAGGTTGAGCAATGACACTCATCACACTCGACAGCGACACGATCACCATCCGACCATGGGAACATGAGTCCACCGTCACCGGTGGATTCGATCCGCGTTCCGTATACGTAGAGAGATTCTGGCTTGCGCTGATCGGCCCGAGCACGACCTGGCTGCTCCGGCGAATCGCAGCGGGGCTTGACGCCTCCCCGACGGGCTTCGAAATGCCGGTCGCCGAGACAGCCCGAGCTCTTGGGCTGGGAGACAAAGCCGGCCGTAACTCGGCGTTCTTCCGGACGCTCAACCGGATGGTCGTCTTCGGGCTCGGCCACCCAGCAGCTCCCGGTGAGCTCGAAGTGTTACGTCTCCTACCTCCTCTTAGCCGCCGCCAGATTTCGCACCTTCCAACTGAGCTTCAGCACGCCCACGAGGCTTGGCAGCTCGAGCAGTCACAACTGCCGCCGGCCGAAGCCGCGCGAAGGCGAAGCCGTCAGCTGGCGCTGAGCCTCCTGGAGCTCGGAGAGGAAGCGGAGGAGGTGGAGCGACAGTTGATGCGCTGGCGCTACCATCCTGCGATAGCGAACGAGTCCGTGACTTGGGCGCTCCAGCGCCACCGGCACGCCTGCGCCGCAGCCGCCGCAAGTTAGGCGCGGGCTCGGCAATCACTATGCGCTGGCTGGGCGGCAAAGCAGCACAGCACAGCACAGCGCTGCGTCACTAAGGGTCCCTCCGCCCGAAGTGACCCTCGTTGCTTTAGCCTGGGCCAGTGGAAATTCCTCCCGACCTCCCCGTCACCCAGGCCTTCGATCTTGCCGGACGCGGACGTACCTGGATGTTCGACTCCGGGCCGCCCCCAGCTCCCGCCGACGGAGACGACCAGGCTCCCGTGCTTCTCCTGCACGGTTGGACCTCGAGCGCAGCGCTCAACTGGTACCGATGCTTCCCGGCGTTGAGCGACCGCTACCGCGCCATAGCCCTGGACCATCGCGGCCACGGGAGGGGCATCCGCAGCCGCAGGCCGTTCCGCCTCGAGGATTGCGCCGACGACGCCGCAGCCCTCGTCAGGCAGCTGGCCGTCGGTCCCTGCACAGTTGTCGGCTATTCGATGGGCGGCCCTATCGCCCAGCTTCTCTGGCTTCGTCACCCCGAGGTTGTTCGAGAGCTCGTACTCTGCGCGACGGCTCCGTCGTTCGCCACCCGGCAACGACCAAAGGCGCTGACCAACCTCTGGTTCGGTGCCACCGTGGCCTTGTCGGTGACCCCGCCGTTGCTCAGGAATTTGGCGATGGACCGCGCTGTCACAAGATGGCGGCGCAACCACTCGGCGAGCGAGTGGGCGGCCGAGGAGTGGCGACGCCATGATCCGGCCGCGATACTTCAGGCGGGTCTGGCTCTCGCGAAATATGACGCCACCCGCTGGCTACCGAAAGTCGATGTCCCGACTGCTATCGTCCTGACCGAGCGAGATACAACCGTCGCGCCGCAACGCCAACGTGCGCTGGCCGACCTGATCCCCGGTTCGCAGGTGGTGCCCGTCGACGCCGATCACCGAGCGTGCGTTGACTATGCGGGTCTGTTCGTGCCTGCCCTGCTCGAAGCGTGCGACGCCACACGGAGCCGCTCGCGGGAGCGTCTTAGAATCAAGCCATCAAACCTTGACCCTGCCGTGGAAGGTGCACAGCCGTGAGCGAACAACTGACAATGGCCGAGAAGGTCTGGAACCGCCATGTGGTGCGCTCCAGCGAGGGAGAGCCGGACCTGCTCTACATCGACATGCACCTCGTCCACGAGGTGACTTCGCCCCAGGCGTTCGATGGGCTTCGGATGGAAGGCAGGGCGGTGCGTCGACCTGATCGCACTATCGCAACGATGGACCACAATGTGCCGACGACGGCTCTGGGCGGACCGGTTGAGGACCCGATCTCCGCCCGCCAGATGGAGGTCCTGGCGGCAAACTGCAAGGAGTTCGGCATCACCCTCCTCGCGATGGGAGACCCGAACCAGGGGATCGTCCACATCATCGGTCCGGAGTTGGGTCTCACCCAGCCGGGCATGACGATCGTCTGCGGCGACAGCCACACCTCCACTCACGGGGCGTTCGGGGCACTGGCCTTCGGCATCGGGACGAGCGAAGTCGAGCACGTGCTCGCCACTCAAACCCTCCCGCAGAGCCGACCGAAGACGATGGCCGTCGAGGTGGTAGGCCCGCTGGCCGATGGAGTCGGGCCGAAGGACCTGGTGCTCGCCATCATTGGTCAGATCGGAACGGGCGGGGGCATGGGCCACATAATCGAGTACCGTGGCGAAGCCATACGACGGCTTTCGATGGAAGGTCGGATGACGGTTTGCAACATGTCCATCGAGGGCGGCGCAAGGGCGGGGATGATCGCGCCTGACGACAAGACCCTCGCCTACATCGAGGGACGGCGCTATGCACCGAAGGGCGCCGACTGGGACGACGCCGTGTCGGACTGGCAAAGTCTGACAACCGACCCAGGTGCAAGGTTCGACCGTACAGTGACGGTCGATGCCTCAAAATTGAGCCCGTACGTGTCCTGGGGCACCAACCCGAGCCAGGTCGTTCCGATCGCCTCTAGCGTGCCGGACCCGGAATCGTTCGATGGCGCCAGTCGCGAGGCAGCCTCCAGAGCGCTTGCATACATGGGACTGGCGCCTGGAACCGCGATGCGTGACGTTGCAGTCGATACGGTGTTCATCGGATCCTGCACCAATGGGCGCATCGAAGACTTGCGAGCCGCTGCGGGAGTGCTCGCGGGCCGCAAGGTGTCCGTAGGCGTGCGCGCCCTGGTCGTGCCGGGATCCGGCGCCGTCAAGGAGCAGGCCGAACGGGAAGGTCTCGACCAGGTATTCACGGATGCCGGATTCGAGTGGCGGAATCCGGGGTGCTCGATGTGTCTGGCAATGAACCCCGACAAGCTTGCACCGGGTGAGAGGGCGGCATCCACCTCCAACCGCAACTTCGAGGGACGCCAGGGCCGAGGGGGACGCACTCATCTCGTCTCCCCCGCGGTTGCCGCTGCGACGGCGGTGGCAGGACACTTCGCCGCCCCGTCGGACTTGGACTAGCTGACGACCCTTTCGACCCCGGCCCCGACACGCACACGCACACGCACACGCACACGCACACGCACACGCACACGCACACGCAGAGCCCAAGGAGAGCGAACTCAAAATGGAACCAGTCAAGGTCGTTTCCGGCACCGCAGTACCGCTCGACCGCTCCGATGTCGACACCGACCAGATAATCCCGAGCGACTGGCTGAAGAAGGTGGAGCGGACCGGATTCGCAAAGGGCCTCTTCGCCGAGTGGCGCGACGACAGGGACTTCGTTCTCAACCGGCCCGAGCACGCCGGGGCGACCATCCTCGTAGCCGGCCCGAACTTCGGGACTGGGTCCTCGCGAGAGCACGCCGTGTGGGCGCTCACCGACTACGGCTTCACGGCCGTCATCTCACCTCGTTTCGGGGACATTTTCGCCAATAACTGCACGAAGGCCGGACTTATCCCGGTAAAAGTCGAGCCCAAGGTGGGCCGTGCCCTCCTCGACGCCGTGGCCGCCGACCCTACCCTGGAGATCACCGTCGACGTCGAGCGCCTCGTCGTGTCAGCACCGGCCGCAGGGATCGAAGGCTCGTTCCCCCTCGATCCCCACACACAGCACCGGCTTCTCGAGGGCCTAGACGACATCGGCCTCACCCTCGTGCACGAGTCCGCCGTCGCAGCTCATGAGGCGACGCGCGCCAGGTGGATGCCATCCGTCGCTAGTTGATCGTCGACTACGAGCAATAGTGGCTGCGAACGTCCATGAATGTCTGCTATCTCGGCTGCCAGGTCTGTCGAGTCGAGATCGGCGTTCTCGTCGCTGTCGAAGTGGGATTGTTTGAGGGATTGCTCGACCGGATCATCGGCCGGACCTCGTAGTTGGCCGCAGCTGTTTTAAAGCGAGACGTTGAAAGCATCCTTGCGCGCGCGGATACAGGCAAAGCGTCAATTGACGACCTGATACGTGTGGGTCACCAAGTTGAAGGTGAGTGTATCGCCGTTGGTGGATTTGAGGTTCGCCACGTTACCGCTGACGGAGATCAATTGAAGTTCGGTAATCCCCGCCGGAGCCGGATACAGGCTTGTTGTCGAGGTACCGGACACGTCCGCCGTAGTTGGATGCGCCACTTGGCGCGAATCCGGATCCACCTCGACTACGACCTCACCTGGCAGCTTCGAGCTGTACGTGTACCTAGTCGTGGGACCGAGATCACCACCCGCGAAGACGAAGGTCAACTTTCCGGCAATATACCCTGTCCAGGTGTAGCGGTCGTTGAGGAACTGGAGCGTGGCCGGTCCTTGTCTACCGTCGTACTGCGTACCCATCGGTATTGGTGTCGGTGGTGGGGGAGGCACTATAGCTATCTCGTAGGTGTGGAGCGCGCCGCCAGCTTTCTTGTTGGCGATGATCTGGGCTGTGTTCGCCCCGGGCGGCAACCGCGGAGGGACGAAATCGCTCAGCTGAGACACAGCGGGGACCGACCCGGCCTGCGAGCCGA
>JAKBBA010000123.1 GCA_021808665.1 Actinomycetes bacterium | reverse complement strand
GACGACATCGGCCCCGGCGAGGAAAGTCACTGCACCGGTCGCGACTACTGCCTCGCGCAGGAGCTGCTCCACGACCGGTTGGGCTACCTGCTGGCCGGGCTCGGAGGCGAGGTCGGAGCCGGCCAGGTCAAGGCCGAAGCACCGATCGAACCGTGTGATCTCCCGCCCGAGCAGGCTGGTGCAGAACACCGCCTGGTCGGACCAGGCCACAGGAATCGGAGCACGGGCGCGGAGGGCGTCGGCGAGACCCCACCTACGGAAGTGCTCCATCGTCCGGGCCGAGGTTGTCTTGGCGCGCGGGCGTAGCCACGACACCTCCTCGCGCCTTTCGATCACCACGCTCTCGATCCCGTGGTGCGCCAGCTCCATGGCCGTCGCCAAGCCGACCGGACCGCCGCCGGCCACCAGCACCGGGGTCGCCAACGACGCTCGGCCTTTAGGCACCGGGACCACCGTCAGGCGGAGACGTCGGCGTCGAGTGGCCGAAGCGGAGCGCCCTCCGGATGGCGGCTGTCCGGGCGCTCTGCGCGCTCTGGCGCTGGGCGAAGCCAACGGCGAGGAGCAAGGCCACCCCGTCGAAGAGGTCGGGCAACCAGATCGGGGCACCGGCCAGCTGAAGACCTTGCACCCCGACTGCCAGGACGGCGACCGCTACCAAGGTCCCGGCTACGTTGAAGCGACCCCCGGTGAACTGCGTCGAGCCGAGAAACGCCGCCGCGAACGCGGGGAGCAGGTATGAGGTCGAGATGGTCGGGTCCCCGGTAGCGAGCTGTGCGCTGGCCAGGACCCCGGCGAATGCGCTGAGGACCCCGCAGGTGACGGTAGCGAGGAGGATCACCCGCGAGGTGCGCACCCCTGCGAGGCGAGCCGCGTCGATGTTGCCGCCCGTGGCGTGGAGGCGCCGGCCGAGCGCGGTGCGTTCGAGGAAGTACCACACGACGAGCGCGACGACCGCCAGCATGTAGACGGGGTAGGTCACGCCGGCCAACTCGCCGGTCGCCAGGCGCTGGAAGCTGGTACCGAGGTTGAGGATCTGCTGACTTCCGGAGACCCAGTCGATCACTGCGAGCAGCACCGAGCTCATCGCGAGGGTGGCGATGAAGGAGCCGATTCGAGCCCGTACGACCAGAAGTGTCACCGCCACGCCGACCGCCGCCCCGCCGAGCAGGCTCACGAGGACGGCGACTGGGATAGGAAGGTGCTGGTGTGATAGGAGCCAGGCGACAACGATCGCCCCGAGACCGACCTCGGAGCCGATTGCCAGGTCGACGACACCTGCCGAGAGCGGAACGATCAAGGCGAGGGCGACGATGGCGTCGATCGCCTGGTTGTCTAGCAGCGACCTCCACGTTTGAGCCGTGAGGAAGGTGGCCGGCTCCCAGATGGAGAACACAACCACCAGGATCGCCAGCAGGTACACGGCGCTCGCGCTGCGCACCGAGAAGCGCTGCCTCAGATGCGCCGCCCTCCTCTCGGTCTGCTCCGTCTCCTGTCCTCCCTGACCGGCAACAGCGCTCGCCGTGGAGGTCGCCGTCATGGCAGTTCCTCGACGTCGGCATCCAGATGTCGCGCAGGTCGGCTCAGTGATGCTTGGGTCAGGGCGGTCTCACTCAACTGGTCGCCGGTCAGTTCCCGGGTCACGGTGCCCGCTTCCATGACCATCACACGGTGGCAGATGGTGGCCAGCTCCTTGGTGTCCGATGAGGTCACGAGAAGTGCTGCTCCGCCCGAGGCTGCGTCGGTCAGCTGCTGATAGATCGTCGCCTTGGCCCCGACGTCGACGCCTTGGGTCGGCTCGTCGAGGACGAGCACCCGGGGCGACATCCGGAGCCACTTGGCGAGCACGACCTTCTGCTGGTTGCCGCCGCTGAAGGTGTTGAGCATCCGGTCGGTCCGAAGCGGCCTGAGTCCGACCTTCGCAGACCAGCTGCGGGCTTCCCGCCGCTCGGCACGACGATCGATGGCCCCGTGGCGGCGGGTCACGTCCCCCAGTCCGGGCAGGGTCAGGTTCTCGCGGACGTCCATGGTCATCACTGCGCCGTGACGGTGCCGGTCGGCGGGGACGAAGGCGACGCCGTGGTCGATGGCGGCCCCGACGTCGCCCGCCGGCAGGGTGACGCCATCGACGACCACCGAGCCGTACGTCCGAACTACGGCGCCGAAGACCACGCTGCCGAGGTCCTCGCGGCCCGTTCCGAGTAGGCCGCTCACGCCGACTATCTCGCCGCGCCGGACCGAGAAGCTCGCGTCTCGGACGCGACCGCCTCGCAGCCGGCGGACCAACAGGACCTCCTCCGAGGACGGGGCTCTATCCGGGGTGCGGCCGTCGAGGACCGACCCGCCGACGATCGCGTGGACCAGCGCATTGTTGTCGAACTGCCCGGCGCGAGCGTCAGCGACTTTGCGGCCGTCTCGCAGCGCCACGATCCGGTCGGCGATCGCCAGCACCTCGTCGAGGCGATGTGAGATGAACACCACGCCCGCTCCTGCGGCGGTCACCCGCCTGAGCGCGTCGAACAGCCGCCTTACTTCGGCGGCGTGGAAGGCAGTGGTCGGCTCGTCGAGCACCAGGACGTTGTCGGGGCGCGACCAGCCGTCCATCGCACGAGCGATGGCGACGATGGCCTTCTCGGCCGCGGAGAGGGCGCCCACCGGTGCTCGGACGTCGACGTCGGCGCCGAAGCGGCGCACCAGCGCCGACGCCCGGGCATGCTCCTTGGCTCTGCGGGAGGGTAGGAGCCAGCGATGTCCGAGCGCCGTGGCCAAGTCGAGGTTCTCGGTCGTACTGAGTGTCGGCACCAAGCCGAGATCCTGGTGGATGAAATGCAGGCCGCTGCGGACGCCAGCCGCTCGGGGCGTCAAGCACCCGTCCTCGCCGCGCACCTCTATGGAAGCTCCGGGATCGGGCGCGTGGACACCGGCCAGCACCTTGACCAGCGTCGACTTGCCGGAGCCGTTCTGGCCGACCACGGCGAGCACCTCACCGGAGTGCACCTCGAGCGACACGTCGTCGAGCGCCTTGATGCCGACGAAGGTCTTCGAGAGAGCGGACACCCGCAGCAGCGGGACATCACTCGCAGCGCCCGACATCCTCATCAGCCCGCCGGGGACCACAGTTGTGCGAAACGTTGGGCGACATCGGGGTACCCGCTCCAGCCCCGCGCGATGTCGACGCTGTTGATGTCGTTGCTCGTGAGCAACTGCAGGTCGATGTTGAGCTCGCCCGGCGCCACTTGCTGATGCGCAATGAGCCGGGCAGCCATGTCGACCTGCACCCATTCCTGCACGAGGAGATCAAGGCCCAGTCCGGCGGTGAGCCCACCATTCTTTATGTCCTGGAGGTTGCTCGGCGTCGGCGCGAACCCGATGGTGGTCACATGCAGGTTTGCGTCCTTCAGTGCCGCGGCCAGCCCGGTTGCGGCTTCCATGGAGGCAAAGACCACAGTCTTTGTGGTCGGGTGAGCTTCCAGGTAGCTGACGACCGCACTGGGCGCTGTGTTGCCGAAGGTCTCCACCGACACGCCGAGGTAAGAGAGGGCGCACGACGGGCACACTTTGGCCATCTCGCCGTCGAAGGCGGTACGCATCGGAGTGGAGAAGTTCAACTCCGGTGTGCCGACGAACACCACGTTGGCGTGCGAGCCGCGCGTGGTGGCGACCCAGTCCGCCAACAAGCGACCAGCTTTGGCGACGCTGGATGCGCCGCCGGCGCTGACCTCCACGCCGTAGGGCTTGCCGCCGATGACGCCCACCCCGACGACCGGGATGCCGGCCGAGTCCAGGCTGTGGAGGCTGCTACCGAATAGCTGAGGGTCAACGGCCGGAACGAGCACCGCTGCTGGCTTGTCGGCCAGTGCTGCGGCGGCGGCGGATTGCGAGCTGGTCGCCGTCCCTCCTGCGTTGACCACTGTCAGTCCTACACCGAGCGCTTTGGTCGGTGCTGCCAAGAGCTGGCCGATCAGGGCGCAGACCGGAGTCGAGCACTGCAGGTACACGAAGCGGCTGCCGGCCGGCGGCCGCTTGCTCAAGGGCGCGGTCACCGGAAAGGCACTCGGATGGCCCACGTACGGAGCCAGCTCCGCTCTGGCCTGGGCAAGCGAAGAGACCGTCGCCCCGGAGGTCGTTGTTGTCGGCGCTGCGGTCGGGCTCGATGTGGTGCTCCCGCAAGCAGACAGGACGATTGCGGCGGCGGCCAAGCCAGCGGCCCCGAGTCGGCGAGCCGGGCGCAGGTGGCATGATTGCCACTTCCGTGGCTGCTGGCTGGTGCCGCTCCGGTGAGTCTTGCGATGACGCATTGGTTTCCCCCTGTTGTGGTTCATATGTGGATGGCGGTACGCCTCAGGTGCCCGGGTCGTGCAGGACGCCGCTCGGCGCCACCTGGTCGTCGGGCTGGAGAAAATTTGGTGGAGGTGGCGGCCCCCAGCCGTAGAGTCCACGCCGCCCCTCATGGGACTCGGGCTGCCAGTCCGAGTCCTCGGGGATCACGTCGATTTCCGCGTAGTACTCGGAGTAGTTGCCGGCCGGATCGCGCAGGTACCAGAAGTAGTTGGCCCCCGCAAAGTGCCGGCCGAGGCCCCAAACATGGCGCTCGGGGTGCCCGTCCAGCATGGCCGTGGCTCCCCGCCCCACTTCGTCGACGTCGTCGACCTGCCATGCGGTGTGGTGCAGGTACACCGTCGGTGCCCGCAGGACCAGCAGGTTGTGGTGGTCGGTCGAGCAGCGCATGAACACCCCGACCTGGCCGATGAAGTCGCTGACCTTAAAGCCGAGGGAGTCCACGAAGAACCGGGTAGTCGCCGCCAGGTCGGTGCTCGTCAGTACCGCGTGGCCGAGGCGGCGGGGCCGTACCGGTCCCGCTCTCAGCACAGCTTCATTGCGCTGGCCCTCGGTCGCTGCACCCGGAGCTGCCACCTCTGCAACCTGTGTGACTTCGCGAGGCTCGACCTCGAGCACTGCCCGCACTCCGGTGACGGCCTCCACCGCTTCGATCCGACCGTCGCCCGATCTCACCGGAACGCTCGCCGCGCTGAGGGCGTCGTGCACATTTCGCAGGTCGTCGTCGCTGTCGACGCCGATGACCACCTCGACAAGACGGCGCGACGGGGCTTTGTCCAGCGTCAGCTGGGATCCGCCGGCGGTGCTACTCAAGGCCCGGTCACCATGTCGACGCAGACCGAACTCGGCGTAATAGTCGGCCACAGTATCGACGTCGGGCACGCCGACAGTCACCGAGCTCAGCCGGTGGAGGCTCATAAAACTTCCTCGAGGACGAAGCGCTGGTGCAGGTGGCCGATGCCTTCGACCCAGCTGTGCAGGCGGTCACCAGCTCGGAGGAAGCGGGGTGGTGTCCGGCCCATGCCCACGCCAGGTGGTGTGCCCGTGAAGATCAGGTCCCCGGGCCACAAGGTGACTACCGTCGAGAGGAACGCGACCAGTTGCGGGACCGTGAAGATCATGTCCCGGGTGCGGCCATCCTGAACCTTCTCGCCGTTGACCTCGCAGCCGAGGCCGAGGTCGTCGGGGTGGTCGAGCTCGTCGGGGGTGACCACGAGGGGTCCGATCGGGGCGAAGCCGGGATGGGACTTGGCAAGCCCGAACTGTGGGGCCGGCCCACGGCGCTGCAGTCGGCGCTCTGAGAGATCCTGTCCGGCGGTCAGGCCTGCGATTACATCCCATGCCCTCTCGACCGGAACCCGCCGTGCCGTCGAGCCGATTACAACTACCAGTTCGACCTCCCAGTCGACCGATCCGAGTGGCATGACCACGTTGGTGACTGGACCCGTGAGGGCCGACGGCCACTTGGTGAACACCACCGGCGTCTCAGGAGCCTCGAACCCCGACTCTGAGGCGTGCTCTGAGTAGTTGAGGCCGATTGCGAACACTTGGCGAGGGGCCGGCACGGGAGCCCCGGCGGACGTTGGATCCCACTCCTCCCCCGCCTGGGTGACCCCCGATGCCCACACCGCCAGCTCGGCCATTCGCCCGTACAGCAACTGCGGGTCCGGGTCGAACCGGCCGCCGCTGGCGGTCGCCAAATCGACAGCACCACCACCGACCAACAACTTCGACCGGCCCGCAACATTTGCGATCTTCATGCCTCACCCCCCGCCGTCCCTGACGTCGACTCTTGGGACAACATAGCAAGGTCCACCCGAGATTGCTACTGATTCTCGAAAATCTTTGACGGTTGTGAGACCTCTCTCCGTGGTCTACAGTTGGCCAGCATGCTGGCGGGAGAGTCGAAGGCCGAGCGGCTGCACGCCCAACTGCGGGCGGACATCCTCGCCGGCCGACTCCACCCCGGTGCACGCTTGCGCTACGGGGAGATGTGCGATCGCTACGGGGCGAGCATGGGCGGTCTGCGGGAGAGCCTGCTCCGCCTCGCCGAGCAGGGTCTGGTGCGGGGTGAACCCCAGCAGGGGTTTTGGGTGACCGAGGTATCGGCCGGCGACCTGCGCGAGTTGACCGCTGCACGCATCGACCTCGAAACCATGACGCTGCGCCATGCGATGGCCGACGGTGACATCGAGTGGGAGTCCCGGCTGCTCGCAGCCCACCACCGGCTGAGCCGCATCGCCCAGCTAGATCCCGACGGCAGTGGGCGCCTGGCCGACGGGTGGGTTGCTGCGCACGCCGAGTACCACACCGCGCTGCTCGACGGCTGCGCCAACCGTCGGCTGAAGGCCATCGCCGCTTCGCTACGTGACTCAGCCGAGCTGTACCGGCGGTGGTCGGTGCCACTCGGCCACGAGCGGGAACGCAACATCGCAGCAGAGCACGCCGCTCTCCTCGATGCTGCGTTGAGCCGTCAGACCGAGCTGGCCGTCTCCCGCCTCGCTGCCCATGTGCAGCACACCACCGACGTCCTGCTCGCCTCTCCCGCGGCCGTCGACGCAACCACACAAACCGCCGACCGGAAAGGCACAACATCATGAGCACCCCGCTTGCCGTCACCGAGTGGGGTGCCGGCCCTACTGTCGTACTCATCCACGGCGGCACCCCCCAGGGAGGTGCCGCCGCCTTCGCGGCCCAACGCCCGCTGGCGAACCGATGGCGTCTCGTGCTGCCCGATCGGCCGGGGCACGGGAGCACTCCGCGCGACGGGCGAGAAGACTTCGAGCGCGACGCAAAGCTCATCGCACCCCTCCTCGAGGGCGGAGCCCACCTGGTCGGTCACTCCTACGGCGGCATCGTCGCTCTTTTAGTAGCCATCACCCACCCGGCATCGGTCCGATCACTGACCCTGATCGAGCCCCCCGCCTACACCCTCGCTCCCGACGACCCCGCCGTCGTCGAGATGCGACAGCGCAACCGCGAGCTGTTCGAACACCCTCCAGGCGACCACGCCGACCTGATCCGTGCCTTCTTCAGCCTCGTCGGTATCAATGTCCCCGTCGAGCTCCTCCCACCGGAAGCCCTCGCCGCCCTCGCTCGCGACCTCACCGACATCCGCAGCCCCGACGACATCGAGCTCGACATGGCAGCCGTCGCCGTTGGCGGTTACCCGCTCCTCGTGCTCACCTCCGGACGCACCCCCGGCTTCGAAGGCGTCGCCGAAGCGCTCGTCACCGGCGCAGGCGCAACACACGAGGTCGTCGCCGGGACGGACCACACAGTCCAAAACGGCGGGCACCCCGTCAACGTCCTGCTCGAGGAGCTGTGGTCCAGGGCCTGACGCTGCGATCAGGACGGTGTCATGGTCGGATGCCCGCTGTAGGTAGCGGCTCCTCCGCCGGTGGACGATCTCGTCGATCCCTATCCGGGTCACCCCATCGAGCAGGTCCCGGCTGACGAGCCCGTCGGCCACAACACGCTCCTCGAGGGCGGACACGCTGCAGCGCGCCACCCCCAACGACTCGGCCATCGCCGCGCCCGAGGCGGCGAACCAGGGGCACAGCTGCTCGTCTACGAGCAGTTGGCCGGTCTCCGCGACCGGGCTGGCGCCCACCACGGCCCACCACGTGGAGGCTAAATGCTCGCGGCGGCTGAACTCCCTCCATCGTCAGCTGCCGAGACCGGCAGCCGCGCCGCCGGCCGCTGCGATGAGACGGTCCATCGCTTCTGGGTGGTCTTCGGTGATGCGCGGGCCGATTTGCGGTCCACTGCGCTCGGCGCCTGGGCCGGCGATCACGCTGTGGTGGGTGATGCGGGTGCCGCCTCCTGGGGTAGCGGCGAGCGTGTGGCGGCTCGTGATCGTCACCCCGTTGAGCTCGGTGCGGTAGGCGAACACCTCCCCCTCGACGACCTCGATGATGGTGCAGTCGACGACGAAGTCGGCGCCCTGCGGGATGACTGACAGTCGGGTGCCGGCGACGAACGGGCCGTGGATCTCGATGTGGTCGCCGTCATCGCTCAGCTCGGTCCCGGTGTAAAGCGCCCGCAGCGTCGCCCAGATGTCACTCGACGCGACGGGAGTCTCGGCGGTGTGCTCGTGGGTCCAGGCGGGGGTGCGCGACGCGAAGTCTACGGTGGCGGAGGCCAGTCGCTCGGGGGCCTCGACGGAGGGGAGGTGCCCGCATGCGCCCACCAGCTGGAACTCCGCTCCGGGGATGGCTGCTGCGTAGGCTCGTCCGTAGTCGGGGTCGACGATCCGGTCACTTTCGCCCCAGATCACGAGCGCGGCGAGGTCCAGGTCCGCCAGCCGTGCCCTCAGGGTCGGGTCGGTGCTCGACGGGCCGCTGTAGGCGCCGAGCGCGGCCCGGTTGCCGGCGGCCAGCGCGAGGGCGGCGGGCGGCAGGCTCGACAGGTCGATCCGGTAGGGGTCCGGGTGGTGGTAGCTCAGGTCCATGATCTCGTCGAGGGTGAACGACGAGACATCCGCGATGGGATGGCCGGGCACTTCGATGCCGGCGGCGTCGACGAGCACGACCCGGGCGAGGCGCGCCGAGCCGAGCAGGGCCATCTCGGCGGCGATCCAGCCGCCCACCGAGCTGCCGATCGCGGTGACGTCGGTCAGGTCCATCTCGTCGAGCAGGGCGACGTAGCAGGCGGCGAGCTTGCTCACCGAGTCGAGGGCTTCGGGTCGCGGGGTTCCCTCGAAGCCGGGGTGGGTCGGGGAGATCACCCGGGCAGAGCCGCCGCCGGTCTCCGCCAGCGCCGCGGCGAACCCGGATACGGACCGTATCCCGGCGCCGCCGTGGAGGACCAGGAACGGTTGCCCCTCGCCTCGCTCGTCGAC
>JAKBBA010000122.1 GCA_021808665.1 Actinomycetes bacterium | reverse complement strand
CGAAGCTGTTCGGTGGGCGGGCCGAACCCTGCTACCCGAAGTCGCTGCTGGCTCGAACCTCGACGACGTCACATTAGGCCTTGCAGCTAGCGTTCCTCCCGGTAGCGATGGCCTCGTGATGCTGCCCTTCTTGCTCCCCGAGCGCGCCCCTCTCTGGAACTCCGATCTCTTCGGGGCTGTTATCGGCTTGCGCCATCATCACGGCTCCGCCCACCTAATTCGCGCATGTCTCGAAGGTGTGTGCCTGCAGATGAAGGTACTCGTGAACCGCTTGGACGCCCTCCAGCCGCTGACCAGCGTGAGAGCCACCGGCGGCGCTTTCCGCTCTCCACTGTGGCGTCAGGTGATTGCCGCTGCCGTCAACCGGCCTTTATACGTCGTCGGCGAAGTAGAGGGCGCCGCCCTCGGGGCGGCCGTCCTCGGGCTCTTTGCTCTTGGTTACGCTACCAGCCTGGAAGAGTCCGCCGGCGTTCTATCGGGTCCGGGCGGCCCCAAGAAGACCCACGTCGAAGCGCTACCTGCTCTCGTGGAAGCATTCGCCGGAATCCACGAAAGAACGCAAAGCATGCTCGAAGCGCTTACTGGTACGCTGAGCGAGGACGGAGTCCGACCTTGAACACTCTACTGAGGTAACCCTAAGGCGACATCACCAGGGCAGGGAGCCAAGGATCGCCTGAGCTAACCCCAGACTTCTCGAGCGGTCTCGACTACGAGGCGTAGCTTGGCTATCTGATCGTCATATGCCAGCAGGTTGCCTTCCAAGGTCGACGAGAAACCGCACTGTGGCGACAGGCAAAGTTGCTCGATCGGCACGTAGCGGGATGCTTCGTCGATGCGCCGCTTGAGCTCGTCTTTCGATTCCAGTTCCGGACGCTTCGTCGTAACTAGGCCGAGCACGACCATCTTCCCCTTGGGGACGAACCGCAGAGGCTCGAAGCCACCCGAGCGGGCATCGTCGTACTCCAAGAAGAAGCCGTCTACTTCCAGCTCGTTGAAGAGGGCTTCCGCAACGAAGTCGTAGCCGCCTTCGGCAACCCACGAAGAGCGGAAGTTTCCCCGACATGAGTGGGTAGTGACTGCCATCGAGTCGGGCCGGCCAGCCAGGGCAGCGTTGATCTGTTTTATGTAACGCAAGTGCTGGTGCTCGGCGTCGGCGCCTTGGCCGGCGATCATCTGGCGCTGGTTCGGATCGTTGAGGTAGGCGAGGCTGGTGTCGTCAAGCTGAAGGTAGCTGCAGCCCAGGTCGGCAAGAGACGACACCTCCGACGCATACGCTGCTGAGAGATCTGACCAGAACTCTTCGAGGTCAGGATATACGTTGGGATCGATAGCAGCTCGCCCACCTCGGTAGTGGACCATGCTCGGTGAGGGGATGGTCAGCTTCGGCGTTAAAGTCGAACCTGTAGAAGCCAGTGTGTCACGCAGAAAGCTGAACGCATCGGCGAAGATGGGCTTCTCCAAGCGTATAGGTCCGTCGACATGAAGAGCTGCCGGGGTGAACTCGATGGTCCCCTGTTCGTTGTGGAACTCGACCTTCAAGTTATCCGAAGCGCGACTGATCCCGCCCAGCTGGTAGATGAAGTCCATATGCCACGAGGCCCGCCGAAACTCCCCATCCGTAGCAGTTTGAAGTCCTACCTCTTCCTGCATCCGGACTGCCCTGCGGATGGCTTCATCTTCGACCTCGGCCAGTTGTTCGCCGGTGATCCCTCCGCCAGCGTGCTGCTCCCGTGCCAGTAGCACCTCCGGTGGTCGTAGAAGGCTACCGACATGGTCGGCTCTGAAAGGTGGTCGGTCGCGCCAAAACATAGCCAGACTTTACCTCCAGACAGCTCTAAGCTTTGCCTCGAAGTAGCGGCACAGCAATGGTGTCTTGCGACCTTTAGTCGACAGAAGCGTGACGCTAACCACGTGTAGGATTGCGCGGCGCCGGAGGATGGCAGATGGACCAACTCGATGACTTGGATCGTCAGATTGTCGTCTGTCTGTGTGAGAATGCCCGATCCACGTTTCAAGAGATTGGTTCTCGTGTGGGTCTGAGCGCTCCTGCCGTGAAGAGGCGGGTTGACCGGTTGTGTTCCAGGGGTGTTATCCAAGGGTTCACGGCGGTGGTCGACCCGAAAGCTGCAGGTAAAAGCGCCGAGGCGCTCGTGGAGATTTTTTGTCGCGGGCGTACCAGCCCTTCGCAGCTGCGCGAGCTTGCAGCTCAGCATCCCGAGACGCGAGCGGCTTGGACTGTGAGCGGCGACGGCGACGCAATACTGCATATCCAGGCGCATGACATGTCCGAACTGGAGCGGGTGCTCGAACGTATCCGCGAGCACCCGTCAGTGGAGCGCACGCGCAGCGTGATCGTCCTAACCCGCCTCTTGGACCGCCAAGCCTCGGCCTCGGCCATTGTCGCTCCACCGGCGGCGGCGCCTTCGACTAGCGCTCAGGTCTCTCAGTCGTAGCTGGGCGGTGGCGGCTGGTCTAGTGGGAGTCCGTCGACGAGCGGGGTCGGCGATCCGAACCGGTGGGCGGTAGCTGAGACGGCCTGCTCGTCTAGGAAGGTCAGTAGCTCGACTCGTCCGGCCTCGACGACCGGCTGGGCGTAGAGCTTGAGGTCGACTCGGCCGCCGCTGTGTTGAGCGAACGCCTCTCGTGATCCGCCGACAAGGCGAACACGGCTCGGGGGGCTGCTGCGGAGTCGAGCCGACCAGGTTGCGCTGTCTTGGATTGCGACGTCGACGTCGGCGTCTTGGAGTAGTGCCTTGATCGCAGCGTCTAGAGGGCCGGCTGTCGACACGTCGACGTGGGTTCCGGCGAGCAGGCCGGCTGCGACGACACGCACCAAGTGTGCCAGCGGCCCGTGTTCGAAACGGACGGTCACCGGCGTGGGCAGGTAGCGAAGCCAGTTACGTTCGGCGGCAAGGCCGCTGACGTCGCGGGCTTGGGAGAACTCGTCTCGCCATGCGACCGCGTCCGATCCGACGGCCCGCGCTAGAAAGTCGGTTTCTTCCAACCCGGCTGATACCGCAGCGTCGAGGAGCTGTCGGATTTTCGGGGTCAGCGGCGCCGCGAGTGTCGCCGGTGTGGACTTCCAGTCCGATAGCGCTAGCAGGTAGTTGGGGCCTCCGGCTTTCGTTCCTGCCCCGACCGACGACTTCTTCCAGCCGCCGAAGGGCTGCCGGCGGACTATCGCCCCGGTGATACCCCTGTTGATGTACAGGTTCCCCGCTTGGACCTTTGCGAGCCACTTCTCGATCTCTGCGCGCTCGAGTGAGTGCAGGCCTGCAGTGAGTCCGAAGTCCACTTGATTTTGGATTTCGATCGCCTCGTCGAGGTTCGCCGCGGCCATTAGACCCAGCACCGGGCCGAAGTACTCGGTCAGGTGGAACTCCGATCCGCGTACGACCCCGGATTTCACGCCCGGCGACCAGAGGCGACCCGCGTCGTCTAGTTGCTTTGGCTCCACGAGCCACGCCTCTCCAGGCGACAGCACGGTGAGAGCCCGCAGCAGCTTTCCGCTTGCCGGCTCGACGAGCGGGCCCATCTGAGCTGACGGGTCCGACGGATAGCCGACCCGGAGCGAGCTGACTGCGTCGGCGAGCTGGCCGAGGAACCTCCTGGAGGCGGCCACGGACCCTACGAGGATGGCGAGGGACGCCGCTGAGCACTTCTGGCCGGCGTGCCCGAACGCCGAATGGACAAGGTCCTTCACGGCCTGGTCCAGGTCGGCTTGGGGGGTGACGATCATCGAGTTCTTACCGCTCGTCTCGGCCAGAAGCTGCAGGTCCGGCCGGAAGCTTCGAAACAGCTGGGCCGTCTCGAAACCGCCGGTCAAGATCAACCGGTCCACCCGGGGGTCCGCCACGAGGAGGCGTCCGAGGTCGCTTTCGTCGGCGTGGACGAGGCGTAACACTTCGCGGGGAACGCCAGCGTCCCACAGTGCTTCCACCAGCAGCGACCCGCAGCGGCGGGCTTGGGGTGCGGGCTTGACAATCACGGCCGAGCCGGCGGCCAGTGCAGCGGCTGTCGATCCGGCCGGTATCGCTACCGGGAAGTTCCATGGTGGCGTGACTACGGTGACGCCGACGGGCTCCGGCCGGGCGCCGTCGATGGTTTCGAGCTGTTCGGCCAGAGTCGCGTAGTAGTTGAGGAAGTCGACCGCCTCGGACACCTCGGGGTCGCCCTGGTCGACGGTTTTGCCTGTCTCGGCGGCCATGACCTCGATCAGAGCGGCTCGGCGCTGCTCGAACACCAACGCCGCTTTGCGCAGGATCGCCGCCCTTGCGCCGGCCCCGACAGCAGCCCACGAGCTGCTCGCGGCCGACGCTGCGCCGATCGCCGCTTGGATCTGCGCGGCGTCGGTCACCGTGTGAGCTGCCACGAGGTCGTCGCCGAGTCGGCTCGTGGGGATCCGCTCGGTGATCGCTTTCGCCCACTGGCGATTGGCGGGAAGCGACGGGTCAGTGTCAGGCGAGTTTCGGAACGAACGCTTCGGTAGCGAGCTGGCACTTCGACGTCGATCTTGGGTCCGGTTCGGGGTCGGAACGGTATCATCGAGAGCGGCGAGCGACGCCACAAAGCGGTTCCTTTCCCGCTCGTACAAGCCGGCGTCGTCGTTCAAGTCGAAAGCAGCTGACAGGAAGTTGTCGTCGCTGGCGCCCTCTTGGAGGCGTCGAACCAGGTATGAGATCGCGACGTCGAAGTCTTTTGGGTGGACTACCGGAACGTAGACCAGCAGCGGTCCCACGGTCTCGCTCACCGCCCTGGCCTGGCTTTCCGCCATGCCGAGCAGCATTTCGAACTCGACGCCCGGACGCACGTTTCGTTCGCCGGCGATGGTCCACGCGTAGGCGATGTCGAAGAGGTTGTGACCGGCGACACCGACGCGGACGTTCGCCACGCGTTCGGGTGTCAACGCGTAGTTCAACACCCGCTTGTAGTTGGTGTCGGTCTGCTGTTTGCTCGCCCAGGTCGCGAGCGGCCATCCGTGCAGCGACGCCTCGACGCGCTCCATCGGAAGGTTGGCGCCCTTGACCAAGCGGATCTTGATCCCCTGCCCCCCCCTTGCGCGCCGGCGGGCGGCCCACTCTTGGAGGTGGATCATCCAGCGGAGCGCGTCGGGCAGGTACGCCTGCAACACGATGCCAGCTTCTAGATGCAAGAACTCGGGGCGGTCCAACAGCTTCGTGAACACGGCCACGGTGAGGTCCAGGTCCCGGTACTCCTCCATGTCCAAGTTGATGAACTTCGGGGTTGGCGACCTCGCCGCCAACTCGAAGAGGGGAGTCAAACTAGCTTGGATCGCGTCGACAGCCTGGTCGAAAGCAAGCGGGGGATGCGGAGGGACGGCGGCGCTCACCTTGATCGACACGTAGTCCACGTCGTCGCGCATGAGCAGATCGGTGGTGGCCTCCACGCGCCGTCGCGCTTCGCCGGCGCCGAGAACCGCCTCGCCGAGAAGGTTTATGTTCAGCTTCACTCCCCGGCCGCGAAGCTTTGCGATCATCTTCGAAAGCTTGGCGTCGCTAGCGTCGACGAGCAGGTGACTGACCGTGCGGCGCAGGGCGCGTCGCACGACCGGGATAGTCAGCCCTGGCGCTACCCGAGACGAGACCGCACCGACCCTTAACCCAAGACGCAGATGCCAAGCAAGGAACGCCGGGCACTGCGATACAAGCTCGCGAAGGTTGCTCGCGGCGACTCCGGCGTCCTCAGGACGGATAACACGGTCCACGAAGCCCACGGTGAAGTCAAGTCCCCCGGGATCCTTGAGCATCCCGGCGAGGCGGCCGGCCGCCGCGTCCACGGGCATGGCGGCCGCCGCCGCAAGCCAACGCTTGACCAAAGACTCGACCTCGACGACGACTTCGTCACGGTCGAGTTGAACGCCACCGGCTGGCAGCGTCATTGCCCAACTCCGCTCGAAGCCAACGCTGGCGCCGGCGGCACCAGAGACACGTCCCCTCCAGCAGGGGCTGCCACAGACCAGAATCGCAACGCCCCGGATCGGGCAGCGAAGCGCTGAGCGCGGCGCGCCAAGTGTATGCCGGCCACCATACATCTCACGGAACCGCCGGCAAGTTCGATGGTCGGTACCCGAATTGGGAGTATCTCCACGTGCTCAGAGATGACCCGTAGCTGCGCAGGCTCGAGGCTTTCGAAGCCACGAGCCGACATGACCAAGACAGGGCCACGGCCCGTCATGACTTCGATGGCGTTACCAGCGAACGCGTCGACCTGCGAGAGGGACAGCTCGACAACCTCGTGCCCGCTCGCCCGAAGGCTTCCCTGCACACTCCTGCGTTCTTCCTCGTCGGCGATGGCATCCAACGCTACCAAAGCGACCGAGGAGCCGACGGCCATCATGACGTTCGTGTGGTAGATCGGCCGGCCACGAAGGTCGCGCGTTGCGAACATCACGGTCTCGTAGCCGAGATCGCCGCACACCACGTCGACGGCCCGGTCGTCAGAACGCAACGACCGGGCTACGTAGGCGATACCCTGCACATGGTCGAGCACCATTGCCCCCGTACCCTCCAGGTACATCTCGTCGTCCTCTAAGACCGAGTAGTCATGCACGGACACGACACGGAACTCGCGGCGAAGGACAGCGATAATGTCGGATCGCCGCTCGGATCGGCGGTTCGGAGCGTACATCGGATAAAGCGCCACGCGGCCGTCGGGATGGGTGGAGAACCAGTTGTTGGGAAAGACGCTGTCGGGCCTGTGATCCAAGGGATCGTCGAACAAGTGGACTTCCACTCCACGATCGGCAAGCTCTTGCGCCACCAGGGTCACTTCCCTATACGCGGCGTCAGCCAGTGAAGCCGACGACGCGACCGTGCGCGCCTGGAAGAAGTTGTCGGCGGCGGTCTCGGCGTTCGGGGCGAAACGAAGGGGACGGACCATCACCACGCTGTCCGGCGCTTGCAAGCTCACAATCTCACCGCCTCACGACCTCGAAAGACCAGCAGCAACCAACCTCACATCCCCGGGACTCGCCAAGGCGAAGAGGTCCTTAGGATCGCCAGGCTCCGCCACCAAGTCGATCGTCGCCGCGTATTCGCTACCGGCGATCCTGTCGGCTAGGTATCGCAAGGCGGAAAAGTCCTCGATCGCAAAACCTACCGAGTCGAAAACGGTGACCTCCGAGGCGTCCCGACGTCCCGGATTCCCCCCCTTTATGACCGTCCAAAGCTCGGTCACGGGGAAATCGGAAGGCTGGTTCTGTATCTCACCCTCGACGCGGGTCTGTGGCTCGTACTCGACGAACACACTCGAACGACTCAATATGCGCGGGTCGAGCTCCGTCTTGCCCGGACAGTCCCCACCTATCGCGTTGATGTGCACACCCGGTCGCACAGACCTGTCGCCGAGAACGACAGCATTCGCCTTGTCCGCAGTGCATGTCGTGATCACGTCCGCGCCTTCGACGACATCGATCGGACCCCCGGCACGCGTAACCGCCAGACCCAAACGGCCGGCGTTGCGCTCGAACTTGTCCATAGCCTTGCGGTCAGTGTCCCAGAACCGGAAGTGCTCTATGCCGACGATCGCCTTGAACGCGAGAGCTTGGAACTCTGCCTGCGCGCCGCAGCCAATAAGCGACATGACCCGCGAACCGCGCCTTGCAAGGTGACGGGCCGCCATCGCCGAAGTCGCCGCGGTCCGCAAAGCTGTCAGTATCGTCATCTCGGACAAAAGAACGGGATAGCCGCTTCTTACGTCAGCGAGAACACCGAACGCCGTGACAGTCTGGAATCCCCTTTCAGGGTTCTTCGGGTGACCATTGACGTACTTGAACCCGTACTGGCGGCCATCGCTAGCGGGCATCAGCTCGATAACTCCATCCGTCGAATGCGACGCCAACCGGGGCGTCTTGTCGAAAGACTCCCACCTGGCGAAGTCGTCCTCTATCTCGCCCGCCAGTTCGACAAGTATCCGCTCCGCGGACCGCTCAGACACCCAACGCGCCATCGACGCGACATCCACGAACAACACGCTCACGGTCTCAGCTCCAAAGTCGCGCACTTAGCGCTCCCACCCGCCTTAATCAGTTCGCTCATATCAACACCAACCGGATTGAACCCGCGGTCACGTAGCTGCTCGTGAAATCCGACCGCGCTATGAGACAGCACGACGTTGAAGCCGTCGGACATGGCGTTCAGGCCGAACTCGCACGCGTCGACCTCCTCGACACGCACAGGATCGGGGAAAAGGCCCTCGATCGCCGACACGCTAGACGCCGAGAACGCCCCCGGAAAGTAAGCGACCGTGTTCGGATCCAAAACAGCCAGCGCAGTATCGAGGTGATAGAAGCGGGGATCGACCAGTTCAAGTGTGACGACTCGAACACCGAAGAAATCCCGTAGCTCCTGGTGGGCATCCACAGAAGTTCGGAAACCCGTACCGGCCAACATCACGTCGCCGGCACACAGGACGTCGCCCTCACCCTCGTTTCGGTGACTAGCCGTAGCGATAGTACCAAACCCTCGGCCTTCGAACCAGCGACCGTAGGCCAAGCTTTCACCTTGGCGCTCGGGATGAGTGAAATTCGCGACCAACACCCGGTCACCGCGGACGATCCCAGCGTTCGCAGCGAACACCATGTCAGGCAAACCTGGCTCCGGCCTGACCACCTCGACAAGATGCCCGAGACGCCTATAGCAGTCCCGCAACTCCGACCACTGCCACATAGCCAAATCACGATCCACCTTAACGTCGACGTCCATCCAAGGGTTGATCGAATACGACACCTCGAAGTACACGGGCGGACACATCAAAAAGCGCCGAGCCCGTGAACGTCGGGTCGTACTCCGCAAGGCGGTTGCGCTGGGACTGGCAAACATAGCTCTCCTTGTCGTCTCCCCTTATCGTAAGAGGACCAACACGACAAGACAACGCCGCAAGATTGCTCAAGATAGATGATCCATTGCGTCTTAGCCACATATACACAACAAATCGACAATAGCGAGGTGCTGAGCTGGCCGCCGCGTATGCCTGTGACACGGCCCACCCCTGATTCGGCATCATCGACTACCAGGATTCTCCTGGTGAGCTTCCCCTGGGATCGTGGAGGCTTCCGTTATGCTGCCGCCTGGTTGGACCAGGCTGTCTCGTAGTCGATGGGTGACTTCGAGTCGCAAGCGCTGTGCCTGCGTCGACTGTTATAGAAGTTAAAAGCCCATTCGACAACGATCTGTTTCACTTGGCGCCTTGTCCTAAAATGGTATCTCGATAGGACCTCGTGTTGTC
>JAKBBA010000121.1 GCA_021808665.1 Actinomycetes bacterium | reverse complement strand
TGTACATTTCCTTGCCTGGCGCAGCTAGAGTTCGTCTGGTGGTCCGAGCGAAGGTCGACTTCACGGTCGAGCCGTTCATCGAGGGCGAGATCGGCCCGCACGTGCGGGCGGCACTGGATGCCGTGCGAGCCTTGGGCTTCGAACCCGAAGTCGGACCCTTCGGCAGCTCCCTGAGCGGCCCGGTGGAAGACGCCGCCGGAGCCGCCGCAGCAGCGATCGTCGCCGCGATTCACGGCGGGGCTACGAGCGTCGCAATGACCGCTACCGTCCTACCGGAGAGCAGCGAGGCAACACAGTTCATGGAGGCGGTCCGACCGGTCCTCTCCGCCCTCGGCGCACGGCTGGTCGCGCCCGTCGACATGTCGGCCTCCGCGGTCGGGCTCGTCTGGAAGGGCGAAGTGCTCGCCGGTGTCGAAGTCGACGGCCAGCAAGTACGCCCGGGTGCGATCCGCAACGGTCTCGCTGCACTCGTCGCCGAAGTCGAGTCCGACCTCGGCGGGAAGCTATCCGGCTTGGATCGGGTGTCCAAGCAGAGGGCGGTGCGAATGCTCGACGACAGCGGGGCGTTTCTCATCCGCAACGCAGTCGACGAGGTTGCCGATGCGATGGGCGTATCTCGGGTGACCGTCTACAACTACCTCAATGCCACGCGGCACGGAACCTGACTGGCGACGTGACTGCTGGCGATTCTCCTCACAAGCGGGCGAACAGGCGCTTCGCCTGCTCGGCGGCCTTGGTGCGAATCTCGGTTGGATCCACCCGGGTGGGTGTCCCCTCGCTGAGCACGAGATCGCCGCCTATCCGGACGTCGATCGCACGAATACCGGTGGTAAAAGCGCTGCACCACGGCTCGTCGACAGCGTCGTAGCTCCAGCGGACCGTGTCTGAGAGAGACTCCGGGACGAGTTGGGAACCGGCTTGGAGCCAACCCCAAACGAGGTCCGGTGTGGTTGCGACGTCGTGCTCGCGTGCTCGCACGTAGGCGAGGCGGAACTCGTCGAGCATGTCGGCACCGATGCCGTCGGTGCCCAACACGACGCGACCCGGCCAGAGGGTCGGGCGTGCGTAACCGACGCTGTTGTTCATGTTGGAACGCGGATTGTGCGCAAGCGTCCCGGCCATCGGACGCTTCAGGTGCACCCCGTGGACGATCAGCCAGCTGTCGTCGGCGAACCTGCCGAGACGTTCAGGTGCCGCGGAATCCACGGAGCCTTCCGCGACGTGGACGTGGACGCCTACGCCGTGGCGTCGGGCCAGGTCGGCGGCGGATTCGATCGTCGCGTCGGACACGGTGAAAGCAGCGTGCAGGCCGACCATCCCCCGCCCTCCCTCGTCGAGGAACCTGGCGTTCTCGGCAAGTCCCCGGGCTGCGCCGTCAGGGCCGTGTCGGTCCGTGACCCCGTAGCAGCAGAGCGACCGGACGCCGACCTCGGTGCAGGCGTCTGCAATCACGCTCAGGCTTCCCTCGATGCAACCGGGGCTCTCATGGTGATCGACGATCGCCGTCGTCCCCGACTCGAGCGCTTCTAGCGCGCCGAGCATCGCGGACCAGCGGATCATCTCCAGGTCCAAGGCTACGTCGAGGCGCCACCAGATCGCCTCGAGGATCTCGACGAACGTACGCGGCGCCACACGCGGAGCCGGCATGCCGCGTGCGAGCGCCGAATAGAGATGGTGGTGGCCGCAGACGAGGCCCGCCGTGGTGTCAGACAACAGGGGCTATTCGAGGAGCGATGCTTCGGCCGGCACCGACTTGAACGACAAAGCAAAGTAGACGGCGGCGCCGACGACGATTCCGACCAGCCACGAGAAGTCGCTGCCGTTCGTCGCTGACGACAGCGGGCTCAGGTAGGAAGGCTGGTAGAACTGGGCGTTGATCCAAAGCAGGGAGGCCGCCATGCCCAACGCCATAGCTATGATCGCCTTCCAGTTGATTCCACCGGAGCGCCAATACACGCCGCCGGACTCGTTTACCAGCGCCGCCTTGTCGTAGCGACCACGCCGGAGAAGCCAGTCCACAGTGAGAATCCCGAACCACGGGGCGAGCCACACGACGATGTAATCGAGGAAGCCGGACAGGTCGTTGTAAAAGCTGCCCTTGAACACGACGAGGAAGGTGACACCTCCTGCGACGATCGTGTCGATGATCACTGCTCCCCACCTCTTGACCGGCACGCCGAGAGCTTGGAGCGTGACCCCGGAGGAGTACATGTCCAAGCTGTTGATGGCGAACAGTTGCGGCAGCGCCAGGATCAGGAACGGCCAGAAGAACCAACTCGCGAACGACGACGGGACACCGGTCACGGCGGCGGCGTTAGGGCTCACGACGTAGGCGGCGGCACCGAGGATCTCGAGCAGGATCGAAGGTATTGCCCCGCCAAGAGTGGCAGCCCAGAAAGTCTGAGCTTTCGGCGTGCTTCTTGGAAGGTAGCGGGAGTAGTCATTGCCGTTCTCGGTCCAGCCGAGACCCCCGGCCGAGATGAGAAGCACGATGGCGGTCGTTATGACCTGCCATCCAGCAGACACCGGCTGCTTGGCCTTGACCCGGGAAGCGGCGAGGTCCCCGAGGTTCACGTGGGGGAACACGAGGATCGCCATCACGGCGAACACGACGATGAACACGAACGACAGATACCGCAGGACCTTCGTGATGGTCGCGTGCCCGAGGAAGGGGATGATGAATTGCAAAAGGACCGCACCGAGGATGATGACGATCTTGAGCCCGGTCCCCGAGGTGATCCCACCCTTCGAGAACATCGCCTCGACGACCAGGACGATCAATACGAGGCCCTCGACTTCGAAGCCGACCTGGGTGAGCCAGTTGAAGAACGACACGGACCGGTTCCCGTTCTTGCCGAAAGGAGCACGGCTCACCATGAAGGCGGTGGTGCCCGTCTCCGGGCCCTGAAGGCTCGCAATCCCGAGCACGACGTAGAAGACGTTCCCTATGAGGATCGCAACGATCGCCTGGGGAAACGACAAACCGAAGCTCATTATCAGCGCGCCGTATACGAGGAACTCGACGTTCCAGATCGCCCCAGCCCACAGCCAGAACAGCCCAGACGGGGACATGGCGCGCTCGTCGTCGGGGACGAGCTCGATCCCGCGCTGCTCCAGCTTGAATGCGGCGTATTCCTCGTCGCCGACCGCGGTCTTGGCCGTAGACAAAACCTTCCCTCCTCCTTAGTGACGCTCCCATCTCGAAGAAAGCGTCCCGAACGCACCGCATGCTAGGGATTCACGGCCGTCGCTGTCAATGACCGTAGCGGTCGACCGCCAGGTGTAACAGGCTGTTCACATGACCTGTGCGGCGAACACGTCCAACATCCTTCGAAGCTCCGTCGCCTTGGCGTCGGAGGCGAAACTGGCTGCAATCGCCCTTTCCGTGGCGCCAATCGCCCCGTCGATACCCCACGAGCACACGGTTTCAGCCAATGCCATCTCCGACGTGAGGTTGACCCCGAGGGTCGCCGGGTCGTCAGTGTTGATCGTGACCGCCACCCCGCGCTCGACGAGCTGTCGCAGCGGGTGAAGGTCGATCGTGCCGTAGAGCAAACGAACGTTCGAGGTCAGACAGACGTCAAGGGTGACCGAGTCGTCGATCAATCGCTCGATCAGGTGAGGATCCTCGATCGAGCGAACCCCGTGATCGATGCGCGTAACCCGAAGCTGGTCGAGGGCTGACCATACGCCTTCGGGACCCGACGACTCCCCCGCGTGCGCGGTACGCCCCAAGCCGATCGTGGCCGCCAAGGCGAATGCGGAAGCGAAGCGCTCGCCGGTCGGTCCTGCGGCTGCCTCGTTGCCGTCGATGGACAGCCCGACCAGGCGTGAGGGCGGGCGCCGCTCGAGTTCCGCGACTAGCTCTATAGCTTCGTCGCTTGTCTGGCTGCGCAGGAGAGATACAAGCAACCAGGCGTCGCACAAACCCTGAGCTGAGGCCCGGGCGAAACCCTCCGATACGGCCTCCAACAGGACGTCGCGTCGCAGGGCGCTCCAGTGTGTGGGGTTGACGATCACCTCCGCGTATACGACCCCGTCATCAGACAGGCGCCTCGCAAGGTCGTATGCCTGGCGCTCGACCTGCTCGGGGGTACGCACCAGCCCACACCACCAGTCGAGCCTGGTCAAAAGTTCGTCGAGGTTCGACGGCGACAGAACAGACTCCTTGTCGTAGGGCATCACCTCCCCGGCTTCGCGTGCCAGCTGGGCGATCCTTTCGGCGTCGAAGCTGCCCTCGAGGTGAACGTGCAGTTCGACTTTCGGCATGCGACGCAAAAGCTCGTGGTTCACAATGTCCGGATCATACCCACGAAATTCCGGCCGCCTCGACCAGTGCGCGAGGATCGGTAAGACTGCGATCGGAGGTTATGACGTGGCTTTGGCTGTTCCAAGCACCCTAGACGAGGCGATTGATGCAGTGGCGGGAGCTCCAGACGCGCAGCTGCTTGCGGGAGGGACCGACTTCTGCGTGCAGGTCAGCTTCGGGTTGCGACGGCCGACGGGCGTAGTTTCCCTGCGGCGCGTCGACGATCTGCGGGGATGGAGCGCTGATTCCGACACGATCACAATTGGCGCCTCGACGACCTATACCGCCATGATCGAGCAGCTCACCGGTTTGCTACCGGCACTGGCGGGCGCTGCTCGCAGCGTGGGTTCGCCGCAGATCCGCAACATGGGGACACTCGGCGGAAACGTCGCCACAGCCAGCCCTGCTGGTGACACGCTGCCCGTCCTGTTGGGCCTCGACGCCCGCGTCGGCCTCGCCGGAACGACCGGGCGGCGAAGTGTCGCCCTCCACGACTTGGTAACCGGCCCGAAACGTACTTCTATGCTGCCAGGCGAGATAATCGTCGACGTGACGACGAGACGGCCACGCGGACCGCAACACTTTCTGAAGGTCGGCACGAGGAATGCCATGGTCATATCCATCGCTTCGGCGGCCGTCGGCATCGATCCCGAAGCGGAGACGGTTTCCTGCGCGCTCGGCTCCGTCGGGCCGGTACCGCTTCGCGCGCCGCAGGCGGAGGCTTTCGCGGCATCCGAGATCGACTGGGCAGCAATGACCGCATCGGATTCGGCTCTTGCCCGCTTCGGTTCTCTCGCCGCATCGGAAGCGTCGCCGATCGACGACCACCGATCGAGCGCCGCCTACCGGCGAGCGGCCGTTGCGGTCATTGCCGAACGGGGACTGAGGAGATGCCTGCGCGATGCCGGATAGCCCCGACGCCCATATCGATGGCTCGACCGTGCCTTGGAGCTCCAGTAACGACTTCGACCTGACCGTCGACGGAAGAAGTCGCAGAGTTCGCGGATCGTGGCTGGGCGAGACTCTTCTTTACGTGCTCAGGGAACGCCTCGGCCTTCCGGGATCGAAGAATGCTTGCGAGCAGGGAGAATGCGGATCTTGCTCAGTACTTTTAGACGACGTCGTCGTTTGCTCCTGCCTCATTCTCGCAGCCGACGCGCAGGGCTGCACAATACGGACCGTCGAAGGCCTGAGCGCCAGCGGAGACGCAGCCGACGTGCAGGATGCTATGGTCCGCTGCGGGGCGGTGCAGTGCGGGTTCTGCACTCCCGGTTTGGTCGTGGCGATATACGATCTTCTTCGCCATTCCCCCGACGCGACCGACATGGAGATTCGGGAGTCGCTGTCGGGGAACCTCTGCCGCTGTACGGGCTACGGCCGGATCTTCGAGGCTGTCCGAGAGGTTCAAAGGGGGCGGTCCTGTGCCCGGCTCTAGCGGTATGACTACAAGAACGCGCACCACAGGGCTAGGCAAGTCGGAGCTCCGCCCCGACGGCATCCCAAAGGTGCGCGGCGAGTTCGCGTTCTCCTCGGACCTTTGGATGGATGCAATGCTATGGGGCCACACGCTTCGTAGCCCGCACGTTTCGGCTCGGATTCGATCTGTCGACCTTCGCCCTGCGCTCGCCATCCCGGGAGTGCGCGCAGCTATCGCGGCCTCCGACGTGCCTGGCAGGCCGACTTTCGGTTTGGAGGTTGCGGACCAGCCTGTATTCGCTTCTGACGTGGTGCGCTATCACGGCGAGCCGATTGCTGCTGTCGCCGCTGATCATCCCGAGACGGCCCGTCTAGCAGCGCGGGCGGTCCTAGTGGAATACGAGTTGGTCGAGCCGGTAGTCGACGCCGAAGTCGCCCTGCGAAGTGATCCATTGCACCCTGACGGGAACCTTTTTCGTCACGTGCGAATCCGCCACGGTGACCCAGGAATCGTCGGTGATGTCGTCGTCGAGGGAACCTACGAGGTCGGAATGCAAGACCAGGCGTTCCTCGGCCCCGAATCCGGGCTCGCAGTGCCAGGCGAAGACGGCGGTGTGGACCTGTATATCGCCACGCAGTGGCTGCACGTAGACCGCGACCAGATAGCCGCGAGCCTGGGACTGCCCGCAAGCCTTGTCAGGTTGCACCTGGCCGGCGTCGGGGGTGCGTTCGGCGGGCGCGAGGACGTGAGCCTGCAGATCCACCTCTGCCTGCTGGCGCTTCGCTGCGGCCGGCCAGTCAAAATGGTCTACTCGCGCGAGGAGTCCTTCTTCGGTCACGTCCACCGCCATCCCGCAAAGATGTGGTACCGCCATCACGCCGACTATGCCGGGAACCTCGTCAAGGTCGAAGCACGACTCGTCCTCGATGGCGGAGCGTACCTGTCGTCGTCTAATGCCGTCGTTTCCAACGCGGCGTGCTTCGCACCCGGACCGTACAGGGTGGCTAACGCAACCATCGACGCCTACGCGGTTCGGACCAACAACCCTCCGTGCGGGGCGATGCGAGGCTTCGGTTCGGTTCAGGTCTGCTACGGCCACGAAGCCCAGATGGACAAGCTGGCAGCGGCCCTCCACGTCGATCCCGTCGACCTTCGACTCCGCAACGCGCTTCGCCGTTACGACCGGATGATCACGGGTCAAGTATTGACAGGTGTCGTGCCGGTACGCGAAGTGATTGAGGCCGCCGTGGGCCTTCCGATGCCTTCAGGGCGCTGCTTGGAGGATCCTGCATTGTCGCTTCCCGGCGGAGCCGGTCTGAGTGCAGACGTGTCAGACGTGTCCCGCGGCGTCGGCGTCGCTGTCAGCTTCAAGAACATCGCCTACTCGGAGGGCTTCGACGACTACGCATCGGCGCGAGTACGCCTCGAAAGCGACGACTCGGCCAACGTGACTGCCACGGTCTTCATAGCCACCGCCGAAGTCGGTCAGGGATTCGTTACGCTCGCAGGCCAGATCATCGCCGAGGAGCTGGGTCCGTTCGGAGTCGTTCTCGCCCAGGCGAACACCTCCGATGTCGGCTCAGCCGGATCGAGCAGCGCATCACGTCAGACTTGGATGAGCGGCGGGGCGCTTATGCTGGCGTGCGCAGCAGTGCGCCATATCCTTTCGGAGAGGGCAGCCTCTGAGCTCGACGAGCCGGCCGCCGCCGTGGCCTACGACACGGGAGAACTGCGAAGCACGGTCAGCGGTCGGCGAGTGACGGCAGCGGAGCTTTTGATCTCAGGACCGATCGACGTCGAGGAGGTGTATCACCACCGTCCGACCATGGCGCTCGACGCGGACGGCCAAGGCGACGCGCATCTGTCATTAATGTTCGCGGCACATCGGGCGGTAGTCGACGTAGACCGCGGGCTCGGATTGGTCAAGGTGGTCCAGGTCTCGACAGGACAGGACGTAGGCCGAGCGCTCAACCCGCTGGCGGTCACCGGGCAAATCGAAGGGGGTATCGCCCAGGGGATCGGCCTCGCGGTGATGGAGGAAATCATCCTCGATGAAGGACGCGTCCGAAATGCTTCGTTCACCGATTACCTGATTCCGACGTCGTTGGACATGCCGGACGTCCTCGCGACGCTCATCGAGCAGCCGGAGCCGGAAGCCCCCTTCGGAGCGAAAGGAGTTGGCGAGCCACCAACAATTTCCTCGGGCCCTGCAGTGCTCGCCGCGATCCGGGCTGCGACGGGCTTGGAGCTGACACGCGCACCGGTGCGCCCTGAGCACATCGCTTTATCCGATGGTATCCATACTGTGTCGGACCCCTCGGAGGACCGAAGTTCGATGCTCGCAGGCGATAACGCCGGCCTGTAGAGATACATTGAGGCGCGAACGTCCGCCGCGTGAGTGGGAAATCGAAGAGCTCCTGGCGCCTCTCTTCGACAGCGAAGCTGCCTACGGACCGACGTGGGCTGTTGCCGTCGCCCATCGTGGGGCGCTGGTCTACGAACGCTACGCGGGTCGCATGGATTCCTCGAGCGGCGAGGGCGAGGTCGTCGGGCCGGACACCCGACTTTTGTCGTGGTCAGTTGCGAAGTCGGTCCTGCATGCCGCCGTCGGTGTACTTGTCGGATCGCAGCGTCTGTCACTCTCGGACACAGCCGTCCATCCAATGTGGCACGAGACTTCGGACCCGCGCCGCGCGATCACCCTCGAGGATCTGCTCACTATGCGCGACGGTCTCGACTTCGTGGAGGACTACGACCCCACTTCGCAGCGCTCGGACGTTATCGAGATGTTATTCGGCGGAGTATCCGACATGGCGGGATACGCGGCGTCGAAGCCTCTCGCCGCTTCGCCCGGTTCACGATTCAGTTACTCGAGCGGCACCTCTAACATCATCTCGGGAGCAGTGGCAGAACTGGTGGGCTACGGCGACGAATACGCATCGTGGCTCGACGACAACCTGTTCCACCCGCTCGGGATGACAAGCGCGCAAGCGACCTTCGACGCCAAGGGTACGTGGGTGGCGTCCTCGTATCTTCGTGCGACGACCACCGACTGGCTGCGCTTTGGTGAGCTTTACCTCCGCGGCGGCATGTGCGCCAATCGTCGTATCCTGCCTGCGGGCTGGGTCGATCACGCTCGCAGGGCCCGCTCGGCTACGCCCGACGACTCGCACACCTTTTACGGGGCACACTGGTGGACCGATCCCTCCGATCCCGCTGGCACCTTTTGGGCTGACGGCTATGAAGGCCAGACTGTCATCGTCTGCCCTGGCTTGGATCTGGTGGCTGTGCGTTTCGGCAAGTCCCCGCCAGGGTCGAACGCCATCGGAAGCTGGCGACGGTCGTTTGTTTCGACTCTCCTCTCCCGGTCGGGTGGCTGTCGGTAAAGCTAGGTGCAGGGACGGAAGTTTGCGAGTAATAGAGTAAACAGGTGGCCCTAGACCTAACTGTGGTCGACGCGTTCACCGACCGACCCTTTACCGGCAACCCTGCGGCCGTCGCCGTCGTCGACGAGTTCCCTAGCGGGAACCGTATG
>JAKBBA010000120.1 GCA_021808665.1 Actinomycetes bacterium | reverse complement strand
GGCGCTCGAAGCCCTCCTCGCCGAGTACCGCTCACCTTTGATCGAGGAACTGCCGCCGCTGCAGGGCGGCGTCGTCGGATACCTCGGCTACGACGTAGTACGGGAGGTCGAACGCCTCGGCTCGGCTCCTCCAGACGAGACAGGATATCCCGATGCGATCCTGTCGGTCGTCGGCGAAGTCGCCGCCTACGACTACTGGCGCCAGCGGGTAACCCTCATAGAGGCGGTCCCGGTGCCCGCAGACGCGCAAGGCAACCGGGAGGCCTGTGACCTGCTCTACGACGAAGCTGTACGCCGTCTGGACAGCTTCGCCCGCAAAGGCGCCTCGCCGCTCGACGAGCCTCTCGTCGCACCGCCCGAGCGCTTCGACGAGCTGCCCGTGTTCACGAGGCGGACCACGAAGGAGATGTACGCAGCGTCGGTCGACGCCGCGAAGGACTATATCCTCGCAGGCGACATATTCCAGGTGGTCCTCTCGCAGCGATTCGACGTCGACCTGCAGGCCGAGCCTTTCGACCTGTACCGCTCCCTCCGCCAGGTCAACCCCAGCCCTTACATGTACTTCCTGCGCCACCCGGAGCTTTCCCTCGTCGGCTCGTCGCCCGAGCCTTTGGTTCAGGTGACCTCGGGAAACGTGGTCTCCAGGCCGATAGCCGGAACGCGACGCCGGGGACGCAACGACGCCCACGACCGGCGTCTCGCTGCTGAGCTTTCGGAGAACCCGAAGGAGCGCGCCGAGCACGTGATGCTCGTCGACCTCGCCCGGAACGACATCGGTCGGGTCGTCGGCTACGGCACGGCGAAAGTGGACGAGATGATGACGTTGGAGCGTTACAGCCACGTCATGCACCTGACCTCGCAGGTGTCGGGGACGCTTCGGGCGGGGCTCGGACCGGTCGACGTTCTTCGGGCGACGATGCCGGCTGGGACTGTGTCGGGGGCTCCCAAGGTGCGGGCGATGCAGCTCATCGACGAGCTGGAGCCGGTCAAGCGCGGGCCTTACGCCGGGGTGATCGGTTACTTCGACTTCTCGGGAAATCTCGACACGGCGATCACGATCCGCACCATGGTCGTGGGGCCCGACGGAACCGCAAGCGTGCAGTCCGGCGCCGGGATAGTGGCTGATAGCGACGCCGCCGACGAGGACCTCGAATGCGCCAACAAGGCGGCGGCCCTGCTAGCCGCAGTGCCGGGTGCGCGCCGGATCGCCGCAGCACGTGGGGGCGTCGTCGAGCCGCCAATCGCTGGGGGTCCTGTCGATGACTGAGAGACTTGCACCGGCTAACGAGCCGACGCCCAGCGCCATCCGCTACCACTGTCTGACGGAGCGCGATGCGCTCCGAGTCACGGGCCCCGAAGCCGGGAAGTTCTTGCAGGGCCAGCTGACCCAGGACGTTTTGACCATGGACCTCGGCGCGCATAGATGGTCGTGGCTTCTGGAGCCCGCCGGGAGGGTCGTGGCGCTGCTGCGGGTGTTCCATCCAGGCGAACAGGAGTGGGTGCTCGAAAGCGATCCGGGGTGGGGTGAGGCGGTCGCCGCTCGCCTTGCCCGCTTCAAGCTGCGCACGAAGGCGGACATCGAAGCGGTGCCGGCAAAGCTCCTCTGCTTTAGAGGGCCGGGGTGGAACCTCGACGGGCCGCTCGTGGCGGAGCCGCCGTGGCCGGGTGTGCTCGGAGTCGACCGGCTCTACCTGGACGACGTCCTCCCGGACGCGGCGGATCTCCTATCGGCCTCAGGCGACGACCTGGCGGGGGCTCCAGCGCTTGTGGAGGCGCAGCGGATAGCCGCAGGCCAGCCGCGGATGGGAGCGGAGATCACCGAACGGACGATCCCGGCGGAGACCGGCATCGTCGAATGGACGGTTAGCTTCACCAAAGGTTGCTACACCGGCCAGGAGCTAGTGGCACGCATCGATTCCCGGGGCAACCACGTCCCCCGTAAGATGGTTAGGCTCCTCCTCGAAGCCGAAGTGGCACCGGGATCGGAGATGTTCGACGCCGACGCAGCGTCTGGGGTGTCCCCGGGTGCTGCCGGGCGGATCACGAGCGTCGGCCTCTCGCCTTCGGAGGGTTGGGTGGGTCTCGGATACCTCGAACGAAAGGCGGGCTCGAAAGTGTCGCTGCTGGCAGATGGAGTCCCTGTGAGGGTAATCGGTTAGCGACACTGTAGGCTCGGGCCCCGTGGCCACCTACCTGGACCGCATAGTCGCATCTCATCGCGCTCTCGTCGCGGCCGACGACCGTGACCTGGACGCGCTCGCAGACGAGGCGGCGGCCATGCCCCCGGCGCGGCGCTTCGCGGATTCCATCAAGCTGGTCCACCGGCTCGCCGTGATCGCCGAAGTCAAACGCAGAAGCCCGAGCAAGCCCGGCCTCGCACCGAACCTCGATCCCGGCGAGATAGCATCCGCCTACGAAGAAGGCGGGGCGTCAGCGCTGTCGGTACTGACCGATTCGGAGTTCTTCGGCGGATCACCCGGAGACCTGCGCGCCGCCCGGTCAGCGTCGGCGCTGCCGGTACTGCGGAAGGATTTCACCGTGGGCGCCGGCGACGTGATCGACGCCCGGCTCATGGGCGCAGACGCTGTGCTGCTGATCGTCGCCGCGCTAGATCGTTCCGAGCTTGTGGAGCTAACCCGGCTCGCCGCCCGGCTCGGTTTGGACGCCCTCGTGGAGGTGCACGACGAGGCGGAGGCGGAGGCGGCGATCGAAGCGGGGGCACGGATTGTCGGTGTCAACCAACGCGACCTGCACACGTTCCAGGTGGACACCGAGCGCGCCGTCAGGGTTGCAGCTTCGCTTCCGTCCGACTGCGTGAGGGTCGCCGAGTCGGGCATAGCTGGACCCGACGACGCGTCCCGGCTCGCCGACGCCGGCTTCGACGCTGTGCTGGTCGGTGAATCTCTGGTTACCGCCTCCGACCCGTCGGGCGCGGTCGCGTCGCTGCTGCAACGGCGCACGCACGCCCGGGCTGGTCACGGCCCGGAGCGGGCATGACCGACGGCGAGTCTTTTATCAAGATCTGCGGCATCACGACCGAGGAGGACGCACTGCTGTCGGTAGCGCTCGGAGCGACCGCCGTCGGGTTCGTCTTTGCTCCGTCCAAACGCCAGGTGGCACCCCGATCGGTGGCTGACATCATCAAACGGCTGCCGCCCGAAGTGCTGAGAGTCGGGGTGTTCAAAGACGAAGCCCCTGAGCGCGTATCGCAAATCTGCAGCTACATCGGGCTCAACGCAGTGCAACTCCACGGCCACGAGACTCCCGCGGAGGCGAAGTGGCTTGCCGGGCGGGTCCCGCTTGTCATCAAAGCGTTTTCCGCCGTCGATCCCCGACTCGCAGACGCCGGGGACTTCGACGTGTTCGCGTTGCACGTCGATGCCGTCGAACCTGGCTCTGGAAAGACCTTCGACTGGTCCCTGCTTGCATCCGTGCCAAAAGGCGAGAGGATGATCCTCGCCGGTGGCCTCAACTCTGCAAACGTCGCGCGAGCGATCGAAACAACGGGATGTTTCGGTGTGGACGTCTCGACCGGCGTCGAGAAGGCGCCAGGCCACAAGGACCCGATCAAACTACGCGAGTTTATTGACAACGCTTCGCGCGCTTTCGAGCGCCGCAAAGCTTCTCCGCAAACGTCCGGCGGCCGCGGGCCAACACGCGGCCTGGGACCATACGACTGGCAGGAAGACATATGAAAGCCGACATCGCAATGGTCGATCCGGGCCCCACGGGCCGTTTCGGCGAGTACGGAGGGCGCTACGTTCCAGAGTCGCTCGTGCCTGCGTGCGCCGAGGTGGAGGCGGCGTTTCGTGGCGCCTGGTCCGACCCGGTGTTCAGGGCCAGGCTTGATTCTCTGCTGGCCGACTACGCCGGCCGTCCGACCCCGGTCACACGCGCCGAGCGGCTTTCGAACGAGCTCGGGCTCGACGTGCTGCTCAAACGCGAGGACCTTACCCATACGGGCTCGCACAAGATCAACAACGTCCTCGGGCAAGGTCTGCTCACGCTGGCCATGGGTAAGACTCGAATGGTCGCCGAGACCGGCGCAGGACAACACGGTGTCGCTACTGCCACTGCGGCTGCCCTTTTCGGCCTGGAGTGCGTCGTCTACATGGGCGAGGTGGACACGGCGCGCCAGGCATTAAACGTGTTTCGTATGAAGCTTCTCGGCGCCGAGGTTGTGCCCGTGACTTCGGGCAGCAAGACCCTCAAGGATGCTGTCAACGAGGCAATGAGGGACTGGGTCGCGACGGTCGCCGACACCCACTACTGCCTGGGCTCGGTGATGGGTCCGCACCCTTACCCTTGGATGGTCCGCGAGTTCCAAAGTGTCGTCGGCAACGAGGCGCGCGAGCAGTGCAGGGCGATCCTCGGCGGGGCGGACCCCGACGTCGTGGTCGCCTGCGTAGGCGGCGGCTCGAACGCGGCAGGGACTTTCGCAGGTTTCGTCGGAACCGAAGCCCGCCTGGTCGGCGTCGAAGCGGCTGGCGGGTCGGCTATCGGGCGTGGCATCCCCGGGGTTCTTCACGGGATGCGCTCGTACCTACTCCAAGACGAGTGGGGTCAGATCCTAGAAGCCGAGTCCATCTCGGCCGGCCTCGACTACCCGGGGATAGGCCCGGAGCATTCGTGGCTGGCAGACAACGGCCGGGCGCAGTACCGCTCCGCGTCCGACGACGAGGTGCTCGATGCGTTGCAGCTCCTGGCGCGCACCGAAGGAATAATCCCCGCCCTCGAACCCGCCCACGCCCTCGCATGGCTCGTCCGGGCCGCGCGAAGCGGTGAGGTGGCGGCTGGTTCCACGGTGATGATGACCTTGTCGGGGCGCGGGGACAAGGACGCCGAGACCGTGATGGGGCTGCTGTCGTGAGCTCTTCGCATGCGGGGCGGGGACTGGCCGTCGAGCGGTATCTGCGGGAAAGGCTCGGGTCCGGCCGTAAGGCCCTCGTCACCTACATGACCGGCGGACTCGGTACCGACTGGGTCCGCTACGTCGAGGCGATGGCCGATGCCGGAGCGGACGTCGTCGAGATCGGCGTACCTTTTTCCGATCCGGTTATGGACGGACCGACGATACAGGAAGCCTCTGGCGCAGCGCTGGCGGCGGGCGCGAACCCATCCAACATCTTAGATGGCATTGCCGGAGCCCCTATCGGTGTGCCACTGGTGGCAATGACCTATTACAACCTGGTGGCGAGAGCCGGCCACCTGCGATTCGCTCGCCAGCTAGCGTCCGCCGGGGCGCGCGGGGCGATAGTCGCCGACATACCGCTCGAGGAGTCGGGCGATTGGGAGGCGCAGGCTGCGGGAAGCGGGGTCGAGACGATCCTCCTAGCCGCACCGGTCAGCTCCGATGAGCGGCTCGCCGAGATCTGCGGGCGATCGCACGGGTTCGTCTACGGGGTCAACGTGATGGGTGTGACGGGGGAGCGCGCAGCGCTTTCCCAGTCGGCGGGGGCGCTCGCGAAGCGACTGAAGGCCATAACCGACCTACCCGTCATCATGGGGTTCGGGGTGTCCACACCAGACCAGGCAGCCGAAGTCGCATCCTATTCCGACGGCGCTGTCGTCGCTTCGGCGCTGATGCGGATGGTCCTCGACGGTGCGGGGCCGGCGGAGGTCGCGGACGCGGTGTCGAAGTTTCGCCGTGCCCTCGACCGGGGTTGACGAAGGTCCGTTGGCATTTGGCGCGGGACGCAGCCGGCCGCAGAACAATCGATGGAACGCACGTGGTTACCCGGCAGGTCGACATGGCGGTGTAAGGGAACTGACAGAGGCAGAGCGTCCGATGTCGCAGCCGAGGTTGGACCTGGTCCCCGGCGGCGGGCGGATCGCATTATTGCCACAACCCGCCAACAGGGACAAACAGATGGTCGCAGCTGCCACCGCGAGGCGGGTTCGCTGGGACCAGCAGTTAACGTCCTGTGATTGCCGATTGCTGGAGAGCGGACTGCTAAGCAGCGGGACGAATCTCGTTTCCCTCTGCACCCTGAGCCTAGTGTGGCCTGCATCAAAGCGGGGATGGAGGGCCGCCTCGTTACTGTACAGGCTGCCACACGCCACACTGAATCCATGTATCGGTAATCGAACCTGACCCATACGAGGTCGGGTTTGCCAACCGCTGACTGGTGTTAGCTGTACTCGTCATGTACAACGTGTCGAACGGGACTGACGAGTAGGGATCCTGCCTAGGATTGGAAGTCGGACCCATTGAGAAGTTATCCCAATATACTGTGCCACTATAGAAAGGTTTTAAGGCCTCATACTCGTGGCTCGGGTTCCAGATAGGACGCTCGTCAACCGCCTCTGCCGTGGCTCCACTAGGCCCGCTAGCAGGATCATAATTGTTTTCTGGCAGAGAGACGCTTGCCGAGTCATACTGGTCAGAAATCAGGTCGACGGTTGTATAGGTGAACGTCCCATTTCCATTTGATGGCCCGGGATTCCATGCCACTTGCGATACAACAGGATCCCCAGGTGCTACAGCGGCTCCCGTTAAGGCACCGCTGTCGGCACCATTTTTACCTATCCACTCAACGAACTCGTTTGTGGCGGTGGAGCTTGGATTTGGAGTTACGGTTCCTGTTTGGAGAAGCGGGCCCCCAAGCCAACCACCTATACCAATCCAGGATGACTCACCAGAATTCTCATTGGGACACGACCTAAAGCCCGTCTGATTGAATTCGCCGTTCGCACCATCATAGTTGGCCGTGTTCGGGGGAGTAAGTATTCCACTCCAGTTGTCGGACTGTATTGAACCCACGTAACCGGCGGTCACGTGCGGGCACGCAGAGAGGCCAATGGTGGCGCGCAGCGGACCGTGGAGCTGAGTCCTTTCTTGGGACGATAGTACAGGGACTTGGTAGCGGGCCAGCGCGCTGCTCGTAGCGGTGGCGACGTCGAAGCCTTTGGGGGGTAATACCTGCGTGATTGTCGCTGCTTCGTAGTGAAAGCGGTAAGTAGTCGACCCATCGGCGTTCATGGTTGTGGAACTAGGCAAGATTCTAGTGCATCCAGGAGGCGTGGAAGGGGTCACTGAGGTGACAGAGTTGAGATTGCTGTTTTGGGCTTCAGCAGGTGTCGTTATAAGGGGCAGGAGTAGGCAAGCGCCTACGCCAGCGGCTAAGACCTTCCATCGTGTCTTGCCTCTGGGTAGTTTCTGGGATGCCTCGGTGCGACCGAGGTATCTATAGCTGTTTGCACGGATCATTTGTTCGACCTCCTCGGGTTCGGTGGGGAGACGGGCGCATCAAGCCCTCGCCCCGCTGTCTTCCGTGTGGATAATGTCCGAGTCAAGCGAGGACCTTTCGGCGCCTTCGGGACGGAGATGCCTGATGATCGGAAACCCGAGAGGCCTTCGTGCAACTATGCCGGCGTCGCGACCGAACTTCGTACTAGGTGAGCCCTGAATTAGGGTTGTCGTCGAGTCGTCTGGGGGAGGTTCGAGCGGTGTGGGGTGGTTGTCGGGTCGGGGAGGGTGTCTCCGGTGACGGTCTTGCGGCTCGTCTGGCTTCCTTTCCGGTTCCCTGCCGGTCGATTCCCTCCATTTCGGGAGGTTTCGGGCGTGCGCGACCGGCAGGGGGGTGAGACAATCGAGGTGGGCGGGATACTCGATCGGCTCAGGGTGGGGCTGCTGACCAGTCCCGCCGTGATGAGTCACGCCGAGGGTGGCGAGACGCGCCCAGTTGCAAGCGGCGGCGCGGGTTTCGGCGTCGGTGCCGACGCGGGTCTTGCCGCGGACCCGGGCTTTGCGGCCACCCCAGGCGCGGCGCACGAAGTGGGCGATCTTGCGTTCCACTTTCGGGCGGGTGCCGCTGTAGGCCTCCTGCCAGTCGGGCTGGCCTGGGCGGCCTTGTGTTCTTGTAGGAGGTCCTCGCGGGCATGCACGGTGACGCTGCCGCCCGTGGCCAACGTCCGGGCAGGCACCGTCGGACGACCTAACCTCGACGTCTTATACAAACCGGCGAAATAGTCATCGCTGAACATCACCCCGTCATGATCAGCCAACAACAAGTAGACCCCCCGCAGCCGGTCCCCCAACAACACCCTCGGATCCTCGAAACGGGGCTGCACCTTCGACCGACCGAGCGCCATGACAAATTCGGGAATTCTCGCAGACCCGCCCACAAATCGCGAATCCAACGACGACTACTTCAGGACGCTCCTAGGACTTTTCTCGGTCGTGCACCGTCTCGGGCGCCTTGGAAACTTGTTGTGGCGAAAGGTTTCCTATCTTCCGGACATAATCTTTACGGCAGCCGGGACGATGCCCGCCGCCAGAGCGGAAGGTCATGACATGAATACGCGCTGTCTGATAATTGTTGCCGCCCTCGCAGCGGCCACCGCGTCGGTTGCGGGACCGATGGCGGATGCTTCGGCTGCGGTGATTAAGGGTCCCGAGGTCGCTACGGCTAGCTCGTCGGCAGTTTGGGACACAAATAGGGCGTGCCTCGTCGTCCCGAACGGGATGATGCAATGCTTCACAACGTTGGCGAAGATGCGGGCCCGATCTGCTCAGCTGGCGTCGAGTGGTGTGGGCACGAGCTACTGCCCGGTAACCCTCTACGCCGGCGTCAATTACACCGGCCAGGCTCTCGAGGTAACTGGGCAGGGTTACTGGATAAACCTGTCCGACTACGGATTCGACAATGTGGCCGTATCATTCGCTGGAACCGGCTGCGGGTTCCATCTCGCGCAGGGCACTTACGGCGCCGGCTACTGGTACCCGGGCAACACCGGGCCGTGGTCATCATCGCCGGACATGGGTCCCGGCTGGGATGACGTCGTGTCGTCGGTGTACATCTACTAGACCGGCGGGTCGTGACCAGCGGTGGGGTCGAGCAACAGTTCAGGGCGATCTTCGCTGCCTGCTACGGGCCGTTAGTCGCCTACGCGCTGCGCCGCTGCGGTGATCGCGCTGCCGCAGAGGACATCGCAGCGGATACGTTCTTGGTCGCTTGGCGGCGGATCGGGGATGTCCCCGAGCGCCCGGAGGAGGCGGTGCTTTGGCTCTACGCTGTCGCCCGGCGAGTATCAGCTAACACACGCCGCGGTGACGCCCGCCGCGAGCGCCTCATTGCCAGGCTCATCCGAACACGAGTTGACCACGCGGAAGAGGCACCGACCGACGACGCCCTCACCGCCAACGGAGCGCACGCCATTGCTACTTCCGTCTTCCGTCGCCTGCGTCCAGCCGATGTCGAGATCCTCCAGCTAGCGTTATGGGAGGAGCTTCCTCATGCTCAGATCGCCGTCGTGCTCGGCTGCTCGGTTAACGCCGTCGGTATACGCCTCCACCGAGCCCGTAA
>JAKBBA010000119.1 GCA_021808665.1 Actinomycetes bacterium | reverse complement strand
AGCAGCATGCCCTTACGCCCGAAGCGGTCGGAAAGGCTCCCGGCGATGAGGAGCAGGGCGGCGAAGACCAGGTTGTAGGCGTCGACCACCCACTGCAGCTGGCTGGTCGAGGCGTGCAGCTCCCGGGCCAGCACCGGGAGCGCCACGTTGACCATGGTCGTCTCGAGGCTGACGAGGAAGGCGGCAACGAGCAGAGACGCGAGGACCATCGGCTTGGAGCGCATGGTTACAATAGTAACGTGTGTAGTTGAGAAACTCAAGTACTAGTAATGGATTCTCAAGCGATCCCGGGCTATGCTGGGAGCATGAAGTCCTACGGACAGCTCTGCTCGGTGGCCAAGGCGCTCGACGTCCTCGGCGACCGCTGGACGCTGCTCATCGTCCGAGAGCTGCTCATCCAGGGACCGCGCCGCTACACCGACCTCGCCAACGGCCTGCCCGGCATCGCCTCCAACCTGCTGTCGGACCGGCTCCGGAGCCTCGAGGCGAACGGGCTCGTCTGGCGCGAGGCGGCGCCACCGCCGGTAGCCACCACACTGTTCCACCTGACCGAGCGGGGGCAGGCCGCCGAACCCGTCGTGGTGGCGCTCGCCCGCTGGGGCACGCCGCTCATCGCCGACACGCCACCCGACGACGCGATCCGCCCACACTGGTTTACCTACTCCGCCTCGGTGTTCCTTCGCGACCACGACCCCGACGGGCTCCCGGCAACGGTGCAGCTGAACACGCCGCTAGGCCCCTCGGTCATCGAGATTAGGACAGACGGCGTCTCGACCCGGGCAGGGACCGCGGACAACCCCGACGTCATCCTCGAAGGGATGCCCCAGGTGATCCTCCGGTTCCTCAGCGGCGACCTCAACCTCACCGAAGCCCAGGAGCAGGGCCTGGCGCTCCGCGGTGACCCCGCCGTCCTCGCAGCCTTCCACCTCGACACCGCATAACCGGCGTCGCACGATCCGCGCCGAAACCCTCGCCGGCGACCGTTACCGCGCCCATCCCAGCCCATCCCATCCCAACGGACGGTTGTCGCCCGGCGCCTCGCCAGCGCCTCACCCTAGGCGCGATCATTGCTCGATGACTTGGCGCGCGCCCCAGCCCCCCGCCGATCCTCCCTCGCCGGATGTCGGCGACGTCCGGCCGATCCTGCAGGGCTACCTCGACCATCACCGCCTGACCCTGCTACGGCTCTGCGCCGGGCTGACCGCCGAGCAACTGGCGCTTCGATCGACGCCGCCCTCGACCCTTTCCCTGTTGGGGCTGGTGCGACATATGACGAAAGTGGAACGGACCTGGCTGCGGATCCGCACCGCCGGCCAGGACATCGACCCGCTCTTCCCGGACAGCGACGAGGACTTCGACGACCTCGACCCGGCCGCCGCGGAACAAGCCCTCACCAACTTGTCGACAGAGTGGGCCGCATGCGACGAGGCAGTCGCGCCCTTACCGCTCGAGTACTGCGTCGACGTGCGAGGCCAGCCAGTTACGCTCGCCTCCGTCTACATCCACCTGGTCGAGGAATGGGCGCGCCACAACGGGCACGCAGACCTCATCCGCCAAGCTATCGACGGAACTACGGGCCGATGACCAATCGGCCCGCCGGAGGCGACGAGACGACACACGGTCGCCCCATCAGTGCGCATCCCCAAGTCGCACCGACTACGGCTAACCGGCCGGCGCCGCGTCACCGAACGTCTTTGCACTGCCGCAGGGGGATCTGCCTACGGTGTCCTGTGCCCGGCCGCAGCGCTGGGTCATCCCGGTAGTGAGGCCCCCTCCGCCAGGCCGGTCGGCGACCTTGAGATACGCAGCCGCTTCTGCCCGGTCACCGATGTGAAGGAGGAGCCCGCTGGAGACCCGCTCGATGAACGCCCACTGTCAGATCGCCTCCGCATCGACGCCGCAGAGTGCCGCCACCTCCTTGTAGCTCTCGCGCGCCACCGCGGCGGTGCTTCCGAAGAGCAGCTCCTCGTTCCAGCCTCGCAGGACCACGCCCAGATCGTGGGCGGGCGCGGAGACGAGCCACTTCGGGTCAGTGATGGCCGCTCCGTCGGAGCACGGCGGCGTAGGGATCGCCCCAAGCCAACACCGCATCCATCCCCTGCTCAAAGGGAGAACCCGTCCACTCCGGCCGCGGGCAGCGCCACCTTCCCAACTGCGGTGGCCCCCTCCAAGATGACCACCTCGGCGCCGTACGCAGCGTATCCGCCATCCGTCATCGAACGGCGCGCCGCAGGTGAACGACCACTCAGCCTCCAAGCTGTGCTAGGGGAAGCTTGTCCAACCGGCGCTCTACAATGGGGCCGATGGTCCGCAAGGAGGCCAGCAGTCGTCAGGGCACGTTGAGCTGCCTCACCACGACATTCTGCGCTGTAGCGCAAGGATCCTCGAGCGGAACGCACACACGTTCGGCGACCCGGCGCCAGGGGAGCGCCCACAGAGGGCTCGTCAAGTGACACAGGTTATGGCGGGCTCCGTGACGGGTACGCAGGACGACCACGGAGAGTGCTCCAGACTGCTGTTTCCGCACACCCCCTGCCGAGTCGGGCGTTGGCCGTTAGGGGTGCGACTGGGCTCGCCCCGGGAGTGTTCGGCGCGGGTCGGAGGCGGCAGATCGTGTCCGGTGTCGGCGGTGGTCGGTCTGACTGCAGCGGTGCTTGGGGTTCGTCACTGGCATTGTCGCCCGTCGACGGCGCGGTGGTTGGGGTTTGGGCGGCTGATGTCTGGCGTGGCGGGCTGAGGAGGTAGATGGCGGCGAGCATCATCACGGCGGTCATGGCGAGGAGCAGCGTTGGGTAGCCGGTGATGGTGATGAGGGCGGCGCCGAGGGCGATGGAGATCGTTTGGGGGGTGGTGATGAGGGTGTCGACGGCGGAGTAGGCACGTCCTTGGAGCTCGTTGGGGGTGAGGCGTTGGGTCAGGTTGATGACGGCCACGACGAGCCAGGGGATGGCCATGCCGAACAGGACGAGCCCGGCGCTGACCGATGGGAGTGACGGCGGGATCTGCAGCAGTGCCCCGATGCCGGCAACGAGCAGCGCGCCCCCGGCGAGGCGTGCTTCGCCGCTGCGGCGGACCAGCGTTGCGGCGGTGAGCCCGCCAACAACGGCGCCAGCTCCTTGGACGGCGACGAGGACACCGACGAAGGCGGGGGGTCGGTGGAGGCCGTTCCCGGCGATGGCGTACAGGATCGTCTCGCCGAAACCGAACACGGTGGTGGACACGGCGCCGGCGATCACGACCTGGCGGAGCTGGACGGTGCGACGGACGTGGGCGATGCCGGCGATGAGCTCTCTTCGCCATTGCCGGGCCATGGGCTGGGGGGTGGGCTCCCGGACGCGCATGGCGAGCAGCGAGGCGACCGGGACGGCGAAGGTCGCTGCATCGAGGACCGCCACCAGGTGGGCGCCGACGGCGACGAAGAGCGCGGCGCCGGTCAGCGGGCCGATGAGGCGGAGGGACGCTTGCGCCGTGCGCAGGGCCGCGTTGGCGTCGGGGAGGAGTTCAGAGGGCACCATGACGGTGAGCAGCGCCGACTGGGCGGAGCCCAACACGGCGTAGGCGATGCCGTAGAGGGCCATCACCAGGTAGATCAGCCACACCTGGCCGGCGTCGTGGACCGCCAGGAGCAACAAGACCGCGGCGCCGGTGGCGGCGTTCGTGGCGATGAGCAGGCGACGGCGACGCCACCGGTCGGCGAGCAGACCGGCGACGGGCGAGAGCAGGCTCGGGGCGGTGAAGAAGAAGAAGGTCAGTCCGGCCGCGGCGTTGCTGCCCGTGAGGGTCTTCACCCAGATGCCCATGGCGAGCCACAGCGACGAGTCGCCGAACATCGAGCAGACCTGCCCGATGGTGTAGAGACGGGCGTCACGGTGTCGCAGGAGCCGGAGCATCGCCTACCGCTTCGCGCAGGGTGCGAGCACGACGGCAGGCGAAGGGCAGTGGCCCGGCCGGGCGGCCATGCTCACCGGTCCACCGAAGAGTCCTCGTCGGGTACCAGCGCGTGGATGAAGGTCACACGACGCGCCCCGCCGGGGTGCTCTGCACGGGTGCCATGCACGAACGGCTCGACGAGGGCGTCGATAGCATCCTCGAGCGTCTTGAGCTCGTCGGCGGTCACCTCCAGGATCCAGTCCCCGATACCGCTCACTGCCAGCCACTCGTCGCGCTCGGCCGGGCGGCGGTCGAACCACCGCCCGATCTGATCCACGTATTCCTGCACGACAACCCGGTCGAGCGCGATGCGGGCATCGGCGCCTTCCCCGCTCACTGGCGCCAGCTGCCAGTTCGTGGCCGACGCGGTCGCCTTCCAGGGTCGTTCCCGACCCCGACCGCCCTCGGCGGGCTCGACAAGGCCCCAGTGCGCCAACTGCCGCAGATGGAACGAACAGTTCGACGGGCTCTCCCCCACGTGCTCCGCGGCCTGGGTCGCCGTGAGCGGCCCGTGAGTCCGCAGCAGGCCGACCAGGCGCAGTCGGACCGGATGCGCCAAGGCCCGCAACGCCCGCGGGTCGCTCAGCTCGACCCGATGTTTGGGTAGATCGGCCGCCGTCTTCGACACGATGAAAGACTACTTTCTAAAGGGTCCTTTCGTCAACTGGATAGCGCCCCCCATACCGTGTGCCCACAGGACGTGTGTACGGCCTACGAGATGAGCCCGGTGCCGGCCACTTTCGAGGCGAACGGTTCCGCGTTCCGCACCTGGATCGGGCAGCGGCCTCAGGTTCGAAAGGGTGCGCCCAGTGACGCGTCCACGGCGGCCTCGACGTGCAGGCGGGTGGTCGGAAAGACGGGCACGGAACTGTCCCCTGCTTCGATCAGCAGTTCGATCTCGGTACAGCCAAGGACGACACCCTCGGCGCCGGCTTCGACCAGGCGGCTGATGACGTCGCGATAGATCTGCCGTGACTCCTCGCGCAGCACGCCCCGGCACAGCTCGTCGTAAATGATGCGGTGCACATCAGTTCGATCGTCCACGTGCGGTACGAGCACAGTGAGGCCATGGCCGGCCAGACGGTCCCGGTAGAAGTCATGCTCCATGGTGAAAGCCGTGCCGAGCAGCCCGACGGTGCTCACACCGCATCGAGTGATCGCACGGGCGGTGGCGTCGGCCAGGTGGAGTAGTGGAATATCGATCGCAGCCTGTACCTGGTCGGCGACCTTGTGCATCGTGTTGGTGCAGATCAGCAGGAGCTCGGCGCCACCGGCCTCAAGTCCTCGCGCAGCTTGCGCGAGCAACCGTCCGGCCTCTTCCCATTGCCCAGCTCCCTGCAGTGCCTCGATGTCGGCGAAGTCCACAGACGCCAGCAGCACACGAGCCGAATGCAGTCCGCCCAGACGTTCACGCACGAGCTCGTTGGCAAGCCGGTAATACTGCGCACTGGACTCCCAACTCATCCCGCCCAGCATCCCAATCACTCGTGCTCGGTTCGTGGTCACGACCCCATCTTGCCATCGGTTCCGTCACCGCACGGGATGCTCTGCCGCCGCTCAGCGTCCGCAGGGTCGAGCGCCAATCCCTTCACGCCGTGGGGGTGCCACGCGAATCCTGGACCACCCTGGGTTCGTTGGTCACCCGGCTCCTCATCGGCGGCGGGCTCACTCCCACCCACCCCCACCTCAAATAGGAAGAGCCGTCAAAGGCCAGGTAGGTGTCACGCCCCGGCCCGCCAATGGGCTAAAGAGGGGCGGCGGCGTGTCGCGCCGGCGGTGAGGATCCGACCTGGGTCATACCCGGCGATGAAGTCGGCTGCCAGATCAGAAGCGGACCTGAGCGGAGAAGGTCGACTTGGTGCCAGCCCGAGTCGATCTTGCGTTCGGACCCACAAATCGCCCATGACAAATGTCATGGATGAGTTCTGAACGATCGCACTACCGCGTGTCGGCAGCCGCGTTCAAGATTGCGCCATGAGTGTTGTCGATGTAGACACGGTTCGGGTCAATTACTTTGGCAAGTTCTGGGTGCACGAAACGTCCGGCGGCGAGCGGCGGGAGGTCTACACCGTGCTCGCCGATAGCGAGACGCCCTCGAGGGAGCCCACGCCCGCGTCATGCTGTAGCGCAAAGAGCGACTCGGAGTCCGATCCGCAGCCCACCGCAGCGTCTCGCGGGTCCTGCGGCCGAATCGAAGGAATACCATGAACCCCCTCTTCGAGCGCGTCGCATCGCAGCACCGAAGGGACTTGGAGGAGCAGGCCAGGACGGCGCGACTGGCCCTACAAACCCGCTGCTGCCGCGCGCCCCTGTGGACCAGGCTTGTCGAGCACCTACGGGGAGTTATAACCGAAAGTTGTGGATCCACGATCTCGCGAAGGGCACTACGTACCCTCCAAGTTGACCAAACGAGTCCGCCGGATGGCGCCGGCCGGGAGGGATACGCCAATGTTGAAACTAGTCCATGATGCCACCACAGACGCGGTTGGTGAGAACGAACCACAAACGATCGAGCTCGACGAGCTGTCCGGTCGGCGGCGAAGGAGATGCTGGCAGTGGCGCTGGCAGCCGAGCGCCGGGCCTACCTCGAGGCCCACACCGACGAGCTCGACGCCACCGGCCGGCGACTCGTGGTCGGAAACGGCTACGCCCGGACCCGGCAAGTCGTGACCGGGGCGGGCGCGATCGAGGTGACCGCTCCCCGGGTCGACGACCGCCGGGAAGGCTGCCGGTTCTCCTCGGCCATCCTGCCGGCCTACATGCGCAAGTCCCCCAAGGTCACCGAGGTGCTCCCGATCCTCTACCTGCGAGGACTGTCGACCGGCGACTTCGCCCCCCGCCCTGGACGAGCTCTTCGGCACCGAAGCCGGACTTTCGTCCTCGACCGTCAACCGATTGACGGTTGCCTGGCAGGCCGAGCACGCCGAGTGGTCCGAGCAGGACCTTTCGGGTGTCGACTACGTCTACCTGTGGGTGGACGGGATCCACTTCAACATCCGCCTGGAAGAGGACCGGCCGTGCTGCCTCGTGATCGTGGGGGTGCGCCTCGACGGCACGAAAGAGCTGGTGGCGCTGGCCGATGGCTACCGCGAGTCCACCGAGTCCTGGCCGAGGTGCTGCGGGGGCTCCGGGACCGGGGACTCGTCGCCCCCGTCCTCGCCGTCGGCGACAGGGCACTCGGGTTTCTGGGGCGCCCTGCGAGAGCTGTGCCCTCACACCAAAGAGCAGCGCTGTTGGGTGCATGTCACCAGGACGAGTTCAGCGCTTTCGAGAAGGCCGTCGTCAAGATCACCGGTCAGCTCGACGTCCTGCTCGCCTACTACGACTTCCCCAAGGAGCACTGGATCCACCTGCGCACGGCCGACCCCGAAGGGAACGAGTTCTGCCTGCTCTAGCGCTCAGTGCAGGAGCTTGAGTCCGAGCAGAGTTGACACTCGAAGCGAGCACCACTCGACGACGATTGCTCCGCACGAGTAACAGGTGACGGGCGCCGGCCATGAAGCGACAGCACTTGTCGGCAACCCCGGCTATCCCGACAACGACCTTCGGGATCATGACCGGACTTTTGCGGCTCGGGCGCTCCCCAGCGCGGGCCAAGGCCCCCATGTCCCTTGGTCGAAGCCTAAGCCTTAGGCCATCGTCCAAACCAGGGCCTATCGCGCTTGCGATGAGGGCGCTAAAGGGGACAGCAGCGTGTCCGCGGCGCGTCGCGCCTGGCGGTGAGGATCCGATTTGGGTCATACCGGCGACGACGTCGGCTGCCAGACCAGAAGCGGCCCAAGGCAAAGAGGGTCGGTTTGGTGCCAGCCCGAATCGATCTTGCGTTCGGACCCACAATCATCCGTGACAAATGTCATGGATGAGTTGTGCACGATCGCACTACCGCCTGTCGGCAGCCATGATTCACGATAGGGTCATGAGTGCTGTCGATGTGGAGACGGTTGGGGTCAAGGCGGTCGGCCTGGCAAAGTCCTTCGGTTCGGTCGAGGCCGTCCGCGGCATCGATCTTTCGATTGCCCCCGGGGAGACTGTCGCCCTGCTCGGGCCGAACGGCGCGGGCAAGTCGACGACGATCGACATGATCCTCGGGTTGTCTCGCCCGAACCGGGGCAGCGTGTCGGTGTTCGGTGCGCCACCGGCAACCGCGGTGCGCTCCGGCTGGGTGGGAGCGATCCTCCAAAGCGGCTCGCCGCCCGAGCTGTTGAGGGTGCGCGAGTACGTCGCCTTGATAGCGTCGTACTACCCGAACCCGCTTCGCGTCGACGAAGCGCTCCGCCTTGCCGGAGCGATGGAGATCGCCGGGCGGTGGACCAAGAAGCTGTCCGGCGGGCAAGCCCGGCGCGCGCAGGTCGCCGGCGCGCTCGTCGGCAACCCTGACCTGCTCGTGTTGGACGAGCCGACCACCGGCATCGACGTCGAGGGCCGCCACCAGTTCTGGGAGGCGATGCGAACGGTCGCCGCGCAGGGCAAGACGGTCATCTTCGCCACCCACTACTTAGAGGAGGCGGACGCTTTCGCCGATCGGATCGTGCTCATCGCCGGTGGCCGGATCGTCGCTGATGGCCCAGCCACCGAGATCAAGGCCAAGGCCGGGTCACGCTCGATCCGAGCGACGCTTCCCGGCGTCGACGTCGAGGCGCTGCGCACACTCCCGGGCGTTCGAGCCGTCGAACGCCACGGCGACGCGGTCGTCCTGTCGTGCTCCGACGCGGACGGCGCGCTCGGCGGGCTGTTGGCCAAGTTCCCCGAGGTGCGCGACGTGGAGGCACGAGGCGGGACGCTCGAAGAGGCGTTTCTCGAACTGACCGGAGACGCAAACAGTCGCCGGGCTGGGGAGGAGCTCCGATGAGCGGCGCCACCCACGTGCGCTACGAGATCCTCCGCACCTTCCGCAACCGTCGGCGGCTCGCGGCCACCTTGGCGCTTCCACTCGTGATCTTCTACTCGATCGCGGGGGGGAACCGCCACGCCACCACCGCTGGGATCTCTTTCCCGCTCTACTTCATGGCGGCGATGGCCGCCTATGGCGCGATGTTCGCCACCGTGTCGACCGGCGGGCATCTCGCCATCGATCGCTCCGTGGGCTGGACCCGCCAGCTGCGCATCACCCCGCTGCGAGCCCGTACCGAGATCGCAGCCAAGGTCCTCGCCGCCTATCTCGTCGCGCTGCCCACCCTCGCCGTGGTCTTTGTCGCCGGTGTCACCCTCGGAGTGCACCTCACCGCGGCGCAGTGGCTCGAGATGACCGGCCTGCTGTTGGTCGGGCTGGCACCGTTCGTCTTGATCGGCCTCGTCCTCGGCCACCTCGTCCCGAGTGACGCCCTGGTGCCGGCAGTCGGCGGCCTGGTCGTGGTCTTCGCGCTCTTCGGCGGTGTCTTCGGGTCGTTCTTCAACGGGGCGACGCTCGCCTTCACCAAGCTGCTCCCCTCGTACTGGCTCGCACACGCAGGCAAGGCCGCCCTCGTGTCA